>NZ_FQLF01000001.1:0-600000 GCF_900120175.1 Oceanicoccus sp. KOV_DT_Chl | reverse complement strand
TAGTCAAGTCATCATTAACACGCAACTCAAAGAAACCTGTTGCCTGTGCCAAGCAAGGCAGTACCGAAAGAATTTCACTACCCAACTGATAACCAGCATGGGCGGCTTGTACCCCTACCCATTGTTCCTTAGATATGCCAGTGGGTGCCGCACCGGCCAATTTAGTTTTGATATCGGCAAAACTTGATACGCCCAATTTATCTTTTAAGGTGCAATAAAAATCGACAGCACTTTGCAGCAATTCATTATCGTGCCCCAAATCATATTGGCCGCAGGCTTACCTGGCACGTAATCCATATGCAAAAAATGATATAAATCGGCCAACACTTCAATTGGATTTTTAACCACTGAACCCTGCCATTTTCGAAAGAAAAATTATGTTGATTGATACTCAACCACCCTGCCATTACATGAGGATCAGCAAACAGTTCATTTAGTGGACGCAGCAATAAACCCGCTTTACGATCCAGCGCATTAACCATTGCCGCCTTATGATCCGCATCACATGAATCCAGAGCATCACCACGAATTTTGTTATAGGCAAATTTTAAATCAATATCATTGGCCGCATTTTTCAACTGACCTACTGCTGTTAAATAAGGCACAATAAAACGTGTGCTTGGACGGGCATTTATATTGTTACCAATAAACCAATTAACTAAACCATAGTGGAACTCTAAATTGGTGGCTAAGTCTTTACCCCGTAAATTTGTCCGACGGATAATTTCTGCCAGACGTTGATAGCTATCCAAACGAGTATCGCCAGTGGTTAATAGCAACGCAATATTTGAATCGTAAGCACCAGCCAGATGATACTTCATAAACACATCGGTATCAGGGTTGTGCATACTAATACCCTGATCATCACGAATCTCACCTTCGATACAGTTAGACCAACGTTCGATAATACCGCCGGCGTGCGGTTGCAATGCATGGTTGGTTGCATTCAAACGCGCTTCAACAGAAGCCGGCTCACGCGGCAGGCGCTCTGGCAGTGGCAAGCGTTTATTGTGGCGCGCAATCAACACCATGACTTCAACCAGTGATTCCGCAATAAAATAATCAGCACTGTCATCAGGGTTAACAAATTTCAGCTTGTAACACAATTCAGTAACGCGGTGCTCTACCTGAATTCGCGTATTCATTTCCATGAAGTAATGTGCTTCACCGTCAACGATACATTCAAAAGTACCTACTGAATCTAATTTTACTGCCTTACCAAAAACTGCGCCCTCGTGTTCCATTTTTCTAAGGATTTCCAAATCCTTTTGTAGCTGTGTAACTTCTGCCGCCCTACCCGCTGTTTCAGCAGTCGCAATAGCAGTCGCCAATTCTTCTTCAGTAACCGACACTTCAAGCAATTTTTGTTCATGCATTTGCAAAGAGCAGTCACGACCACCCATGGTCATACACCACTCGCCATTACCTACTACCTGAATTTCCTGGTGTCGAGTCGTATCAATATTCATTTCAATCAACACGTTTTTATTATCACCAACGCCATTGGTTTTTAATTCGATCAGACATTCCAACACCAATGAAGGTACTTTAGCAGCAGCTTTTTCTACTTTTTCTTCGAGCGTAGCGCCTTTATAAGAATTAGCTGATTGCAAAATACGTTGGCCTTTACCACCACCACCGGCAATGGCTTTTAAACGAAAGCGATTATTCGGTTTTTCAGCCAGCATGCGCTTGGCTTCAACTTGCAGCGCCAGACCAATATCTGCGGCGACGATAATATCGATGCCGGCTCGATACGATGCAGCCAATAAAGCTAACGCTTTTTCTTCTTCGTCCTTGCAGGCAGCAAAATCAACGTCCAGATTATTATCTTTGGCACATTGCTCAAGACCGTCTTTGCCATATTTGGCAAACAACGCCAGACTAGTAGCGTTGTTAACACCTGGTGTAACCGATACGCCAGTTTCCAAGGCAGTACGTTTTGCCTGATCTTTCATGCCAGCAGAGCGCTGGGTAAATGATCCCGGACCAATAAAGTTAAGGCCTGCACGCTCCATGGACTCAACCATCTGCGCATCTTCAGACATAAAACCATAGCCCGCGAAAATAGAATCATAACCATTGCTATGCGCAATATTGATAATCTGCTGAATCCGCTCTTCGCGCTCTTCTTTGGTAGCTCCAGTATAATCAGGCACACGGTGTACACGATCGGGGTCAGTTAACTTACGTAATTCAGGTGCCAAAGCATTGGTGTAGGTAATAGAATCTTTTTCAGATAACAAAATACCGTAACCATGAATGCCCATCTCATCAAACACATCCATTGCTTCTTTGCGAATCGGTCCACGACAGATGATTAGTGGCTTCATGTCTTCACAATTAAAGCTCCGCACCCACGCACTATCAGACTTGCTCAATAGACGGTCGCGATGTATCGCTGGATTATTCATGTAGTAATCATTACTTGTTTTCACTTTAAAGAACCCTTTTTTAAATGCTGTTGTTAGTGTTAGCTTATTTGGCTCGAACGGAGCAAGTCACTATGGCTATCAGAAGAACTCTCGCTGAACGGCGTTCAACGGCTCTGCTGTGTAATGTTCCAGATGGAACGCCATATTTTCCGCTAACACCTTGCGCAGATCGCTAGGCATAACTATTTGTGAAATTGACCCCAGACTTAAAGCCTCATTGGGGTTCATTAATTCTCTTTCATAACGCAAAGCCAATGCCGCTTCTTCCTGCTTTGCCCAATTGGTGACAGCAGTTTCAGCTGCGGTTTTTGCTTCAGTGGCAGACATACCATTACTGGTATTTTCTTCAATAGCTGCAGCGATACGACCAGGCACTGCACCGCGAATAGCTCGCAATTCATCTTTATAAACAAATTCAACACCGGCTGGCCCCATTACCGCAGCGCGGGTAGTTGGCAACGCAATAACAAAATCGGCACCGGTAGGATAGTTGTTGTAAGAAGCGTAAGCACCTCCGAAAGCGTTGCGTACCAGCAACAGGAAGCGCGGCGTACGCAAATCAACAATCGCATCCAGCATGGCACGGCCTGCCTGCACAATACCGTTGCTCTCCTGATCGCGACCAGGCAAGAAACCCGTAGTATCTTCCATAAAAATTATGGGAATGTTGTAGAGATTACAGAAGCGAATAAACCGCGCATTTTTATAGGCCGCATCAATATCGATCTGACCTGAGCCAACCGCCGAATTGTTCGCCACAAAACCAATCACGTTGCCACCCATGCGACCTAACGCACAAATCGTGTTGCGCGCGCGCTCGGGTTGAATTTCAAAATAATCACCGTGATCGCACAGTTGCTGGATCAAAATACTGATATCCAATGGCGTATTAAAACCGGTAGGAGAATTGAAGGCTTTCTTTAACAGGATATCAATATCCCAGGTCTTGCGATCAATAGGATCAGACGTTGGCTGGAACGGCGCCAATTCAGCGTTATTGGCTGGCAGGTAATTTAATAACTGTTTTACTTTTTGCAAAGCAGAAACTTCATCGGGCACCACAAAATCGGTCACCCTGTTTGACTGTGAACACCCGGACCACCTAGCTCATCAGGGGTAACATCTTCACCTAATACCGATTTAACAACACCGGGACCAGTCAAACCAAAAAAGGTGTCATTGGGCTGAATTACGAAACTGCCCTGGCGCGGCAAGTAAGAGCCACCCCCTGCATTAAAGCCAAACATACACATAATTGACGGCACCACACCGCTAATGCGGCGCAAACCAGTAAACGCTTCGGCGTAGCCATCAAGACCACCGACACCGGCAGGCACATAGGCGCCGGCACTATCGTTCATACCGACTAACGGAATCTTGCGCTTGGCAGCCAACTCAAATAAACGCGCCAGCTTTTTACCGTTAGTGGCATCCATTGAGCCAGCACGCACAGTAAAGTCATGACCATAAACGGCGACATCACGTCCGTTTATTTTAACTACTGCAGTTACCAATGAAGCCCCATCCAGGTTGGGACCCCAATTTTGAAATAATATAGTGGGTTCGGTGCCAGCATCTGCAAGTACCTCTAGACGCTCCCATACAGTCATCCGATTCTTGGCATGCTGCTTCTCTGTACTGACTACACCCGCAGCAGTGCGCGGACGATCAATTAACGCCTGACCTGCTTTCAGGGTTTCCTCGTACAGACCGGGCTTATAGTTAATTTGTCCCGGAACAACAAATTCTCTGTCCAGGGTTTCAGCGAAGGGATTGTCCAATGAAGGCGCAACTTGGGAATTATTAGTCATAATAAATACTGTCTCAATGTTTCCTGTTAATGCCTTGTAGTCAGTCGGTGACTGTAAACCACAAGCCTAAAAGCTTTAGCGCTATCGAAAGCAATAGCGTTCCTTTAAAACCATCGGGGAGTATTAAATCAATTAATCGCCAATTGGCACGATCAAGTGACTGGGTGGGACGAATACTCAGCGACTCCCCTCAGAACAGTTTTTTACTGAGTAAGCAGATATTAACGGACGTTGTAGTGCCATATACTACCTACTATCTGATACTGCCTGATTTTATCGCCGCCCTAAAAAGTCAGCATTTTTATATGCTTGCAGCCGTTCGGTAACTACTTCCAGCAACCACAAAAACCTGCCAAACCAGCCCCATTAAACGGGCGGATACCATAATGGGATAAGCGTATTATGTCAATGCAAAAGCAAACATTATCAATAGCTTATGGCCGCAATTTGGCTGGCTTTGAAGGCCATTTAGCGCTTACAATCTGGCCTCTTTTAACCACCTATTAAACCGAGCCAATCGCGGCCGGTGAGATATCGCTTTATGCAGCCATTAACCATCGAGGAACTGCCCTACTGCGCAGATTCGGCACCTCTATTTGCACGGTTACTGGATTTGGAGCAGCCGGTTTATTTGGATAGCGCAGCCCCTTTTTCAGCCCGCGGTCGCTATGATATTTTCAGCGCCGCCCCGGTCGCACTCTGTGAAACCAGCTCAAGTACATCTCCTGCAAGTAGCAAAACCACGTTCTTTGATGAATTGCAGCACTCGCTGCAGCAGCATTTACCGGCGATTAATAACGACTACCACCTCCCCTTCACTGGAGGTGCTTTAGGTTTTTTTGGCTATGACCTCAGCCGTCAACTGGAAGAAATACCGGCATTTGCTATACAAGATTCAACGTTGGCAGATGCCAGCGTGGGAATTTATAGCTGGGCAGTCGTGGTTGATCACCGTAAACGACGAGCAGTGCTAGTCGCCCATCCCCATACTGACCTTAAAGTGCTAACCGATATAAGGCAGCGCCTGAATAGCAATGAGGGCAGACCTGACACTGTAGACTTTCAACTTGAATCTGCATTCACCGCCAACCTCAGCAAGACTGACTATCGACAAGCCTTCGAAACCATTCAGCGCTATATTAGTGCCGGTGATTGCTATCAAATCAATCTGGCCCAACGCTTTAGCGCCGACTTTGAAGGCAGCCCATGGCAAGCCTACCAGCGGCTCAGGAGTACTGCCGCAGCCCCTTTTTCAGCGTATATTCAAACCAAAAACCAAGCGATTCTCAGCGTGTCACCAGAGCGTTTCCTGCACCTTGCCAATCAACGTGTTAGCACCTCCCCCATCAAGGGCACCATTGGTCGCGGCCGCACCCCCGAGCAAGATCAACAACTTGCCCAGCAACTACTGAATAGCGCGAAAGACCGAGCGGAAAACTTGATGATTGTGGATTTGCTGCGCAATGATTTGGGAAAAACCTGTAAACACGGCAGCATTCAAGTGGATGAGCTGTTTGAATTACAGAGTTTCGAAACCGTCCATCATTTGGTCAGCACAATCAGCGGGCAATTGAAAAAGGGCAATACCGCTATTGACCTATTAGCCAGCTGCTTTCCTGGCGGCTCCATTACCGGCGCCCCCAAAGTCAGGGCGATGCAAATTATTGAAGAACTGGAACCGCATCGTCGCTCAGCATACTGCGGTGCCATAGGCTATATCAGCTGTGACGGACAAATGGATACCAATATCGCCATCCGCACCATGGTCTGCGAACAGAATAAAATTCACTGCTGGGCTGGCGGCGGTATTGTGGCCGATTCAGAGTGCGAGTCGGAGTACCAAGAGTGCCTGACCAAGGTAGAAAAACTACTGGCGGCACTCGCATAGAGCAATAAATTTACAGGCTTAAATCTCGCTCACTCGCCTTGATAAATTCTTTTTTGAGGTCTTCGTAGGTATGTACGGCAGGAAACTGCGGGAATTCGGCGATCACATTGTCCGGTGCCTTAAACAAAATACCGGCATGAGCTTCCGCCAACATCGTGGTATCGTTATA
The DNA here is from genome assembly GCF_900120175.1 of Oceanicoccus sp. KOV_DT_Chl. Taxonomy (NCBI): domain Bacteria; kingdom Pseudomonadati; phylum Pseudomonadota; class Gammaproteobacteria; order Cellvibrionales; family Spongiibacteraceae; genus Oceanicoccus; species Oceanicoccus sp. KOV_DT_Chl. The sequence goes on along the minus strand of NZ_FQLF01000001.1, from coordinate 593,697 downwards.
TGAATCACCAGCAGCAATGGTGCGGTAATACATGGAGTGAAAACCAATCACCGCCTGCCGCTTGGGATTGGCCTGACGCAATTTGTAATCAACCACCTTACCGTCGGCATTGACTTCCAACTTATGACATAGCAAAGCAGGGTAACCCAACTGCTTCATAAAGGGCATACCAAATTCGTAAAAGGTATCCGATAGAATCACCACCTGAAAGCGCTCACGCAACCAATCCAAAAACTCGCGCGCGCCCTCCATTGGCTCAAGTGTTGCAATAACTTGCTGAATATCAGGTAAGCCATAGCCATGCTCATCTAACAAACGCAGGCGCTGTTTCATCAGCACATCGTAGTCAGGAATATCACGAGTGGTCGCTTTCAGCTCTTCAATGCCCGTTTTCTCGGCAAAGTTTATCCAGATTTCAGGGATCAATACCCCCTCCAGGTCAAGACAGGCGATTTCCACAGCAAGGCTCCAATATAAAAAAGACAGAATACTAAAAGCGCGACAATCTACAGGGATTTAAGCAGGCAAGCAATGCTTGTGCAGAACTAGCTTCGATCTGCACTGACTTCAATAGTGAACAGCGCATGATGACTCTCCTCATCTTCATGATGGCCGTGAGCAGGCTCCAACATACCGATACCATAAGCAGCAGTAATACCGAGCAATAACGCTAGCGTTAGTTTTAAGCGATCATGAGAGTGAAACTGCACTTCAGGCAACAAATCACTCAGCGAGATACAAATAAACACACCGGCTGAAAATGCCAATGCAATGCCTACCGCCGTACTGGATTGCTGCCCAAACTGGGCCACCCCCAGAAAAAACAACATCGCGCCCAGTGGACACAATAACGAAAATAACCCAATCACCCACATTCGGGTTTTCGCGCTAGCGTGACTGGCCATTAATAACGACGCAATCGACATGGCATCCAAGGGTTTATGTAAGGCTACTGCGACAAACACCCCCAGCCCGACCAAACCAAACACCCCTGCGTCTTCGCCTATACCCGCCTGCACTGCTGCACCTAACGCCACACCATCAATAATGGTGTGCAAGCCCAAACCCAGAGCCACTCCAATCCAACTCAAACGATTTACTTGATGACCCGGACCGCCATGATCATGCTGACATTCTTCTTGCTTATGCCCATGCTGATGAAAATGAAACATTCTCAGTAACACAAACATAAACAGCAAACCCACCATCAGCCACCAGACTGCCTGATCAACGCCTCCCGCTTCTGGCAAGGTGTAAATGGCATGTGGCAATAAATGGTAAAAGGCAATTCCCAACATTAGCCCCGCGACAAAACTCATCAGCAACTGGGTGCGGGTATGAGTCATTTTTAGCCGTGTAGGCAGCCAACCACCTAGCAAAGAAACCAGTGAAATTAAAAGACAGTAGATAATTAATAGCGTTAAGGCAGTCATAGGGCGCGCATTGTACAGATAGCCAAGCAAACTGTCGCACAATTTTATAACGCCAAATAGTGCCGGCCAGCAATAGGCATAAATATTACAAAATCACGGGAGAGCTAAGTGCCAAGCATGAGCCAAATGACAACATGCCAGGGCAGGAAACAGACAAGCGTTTAATAAACCGGCAACTCAATATGGGCAAATAATTCATCCAGCTCTTGCTTGGTATGCCGTTGATAGGCCTCTTCAACCACTTGTCGAGTAAGGTGCGGCGCAAAATTTTCGATAAAATCAAACATAAAGCCACGTAAAAATGTGCCGCGGCGGAAGCCAATTTTAGTAATACTGGATTCAAATAAATGACTGGCATCCAACGCAACCAAATCACTATCCAAAGCCGGGTCATAAGCCATTTTAGCCACAATACCAATACCCAAACCTAGACGCACATAGGTTTTGATAACATCAGCATCAGCAGCGGTAAATACGACTTTGGGGGCCAAGCCTTTCTCGATGAATGCTTCATCCAATTTGGAGCGACCGGTAAAACCGAACACATAAGTGACAATCGGGTGAGCTGCAATATCTTCCAATGTCAGCTCGGACTTCTGCGCCAAGGCATGGGATTTGGGCACAATAATCGCTCTATCCCATTTATAACAAGGCATCATAATTAAATCGCTAAACAATTCCAGCGCTTCGGTAGCGATGGCAAAATCCACCGTGCCATCTGCAGCCAGTTCCGAGATTTGCATCGGCGTACCTTGATGCATATGCAGCGAGACTTCGGGATATTGCTCAATAAAAGTTTGAATGGTATTAGGTAAGGCGTAACGCGCCTGAGTATGGGTGGTGGCTATCGACAAACTGCCCTTGCGCTCATTGCTGAATTCCTGGGCAACCTGCTTGATGCTTTCCACTTTACGTAGAATTTCACCCACGGTTTTTAAAATAGCCTCACCGGCAGGCGTTACCCTAGTCAGGTGTTTGCCGCTACGGGAAATATTTCTACACCCAGCTCATCTTCCAACAGACGAATTTGCTTACTGATCCCTGGCTGCGAAGTGTAGAGGCTTTGGGCGGTAGCAGAAACATTGAGATCATGGTGGGCAACCTCCCAAATATAACGTAATTGTTGCAACTTCATAGCGTGCACTCCAGCCTAAAGAATAATGATTAAAATCAATTTATATCAATAACTTACGAGGGATACTTAACGTGGTTTTTTAGGGTTAAATTAGTCTCATCGTCAAGCCCTATAAACACAATAGTCTATATAACTAATTTAGCCTAACAAAAGCTAGAATCAATCAAGAAAACCCAGAATGGAATAAGCATTGTTAACACATGCTTGCTAAAATCTGGCGAAAAATAATAGCCAACCGCGACTAGCCTACCGCCGCTTTCGCCATAAAATTGCGTATCAGAGGCACCATATAAACCGGCACCCGTGACATTTGTAAAATCCTGGAAGTCACCGACCCCAGCATATTTGGCGTGGTCGTATCGACACCGTGACTGCCGAGAATAATCATATCAGCGCTGCATTCTGCCGCCTCTCGCAAGATCACTTCTACCGGCTTTCCGGGAATAACACGGACATCTCTTATTTTCGACAAACCCTGCTGGCCATCAATAAACTCTTCTTCCAGCACATCAACAATCCGGCCTTTGACACCATCGATAATACGGCTGATACCCTCTTGCTTAAATTCTTTACGGCTATCATCACTGAGATAACTCTGCACCATAGCATCACCCAAATGGCCTGGCGGCTCCATCACATGGACCACGATGACTCTGGCGTCATACTGCTCCGCCAGCGAATTGACGTGATGCAAGAGATAGTGGGTATGCAATCCCATATCTGTAGCAAATAGTATTGTTTGAATCATTAACAACCACACCTGAATCACAACGTTAGCGCCTGAGTACACAAGAGCTTCTAACAGATAAACATAGTGATTAGCTTAGCAGCAAATTCAGCCGCGTCCGCTCAGGGAGTGGGATTTGTGACTAAAGTCGGATTTATAAACTTTATTGTGACAATCCGGTATTAAGCAACTATGTATTGGCAATACCATGAGGTACATGGCCGGCCGTCACATCATAGCTGGTAGCTGAATCGATGTGTGTTTTTTGATCATCAAAAAATACATCAGCGCCGTAGGCTTTGAGAAAATCCCCTTTAGGTAAACCGCCGAGAAATAAAGACTCATCAATTCGGACATTCCATGCACGTAATGTTCTAATGACCCGCTCATGGGCTGGCGCGGAACGAGCTGTCACCAATGCCGTACGAATCGGTGCTTGCTCCGATGAAAACTCGGATTGCAAACCATGTAGAGCTGCCAAAAATGCTCTGAAAGGACCCCCGTCATAGGCAGCTTCGCGGAATTACGTTCATTCTCGGTGAAAGCATCCAAGCCTTTCTGCTTGAAGATTTGTTCAGACTCATCAGAAAACAATACTGCATCGCCATCAAATGCAAGCTTCAACGGGGAATCATCTGCATGTCTGGAGGCCGAGGAAATAAGCGTTGCTGCAGCAACCCCGTTAGCCAAGGCGGAACGAACATCCTCTGGCTCGGTTGATAAAAACAAATGGCAACCAAACGCTGACACATAGCGATAAGGGCTTTCACCGCCACTAAAAGCAGCTCGGGTAATACTTAGACCATAGTGCTCGATCGAATTGAATATACGTAAACCGGTGTCAGCACTATTGCGGGACAGCAGAATCACTTCTACCCGTGGATCCCCTTCCAAGCGCTCATTGATACGGAGTAACTTCTGCACCATAGGAAATGCTTCACCCGGGTCGAGAATTTTATCTTCATTTTCAATCTGATAACGGGCATAAGCCTCCAGCCCTTGCTCCTGATAGACACGATGACTGTCATCAAGATTGAACAGTGCCCGCGAAGAAATCGCAATGACTAATTTATTACCGAAACCTGAAGCCATAGATTATTACCAGCTGAAAAATCACATCGATCCGCACTATACAAATAATAACCAGCTTGGCATAGCATTATCCCTACATTAGCTATCTCTTAATCGCCAGGGCCAGCCGAGCTCACTCCTCTTTAATACCCAGTTTGGTTAATTTAAAAATTACCGGGCTAAGTAATAACAACGCAATCAGATTGGGAATCGCCATCAAGGCATTGAGTGTGTCGGCCAGCAACCAGATAAAACCCAGTTGCGCCATTGCGCCGAGCGGAATGGCCAATACCCATAACACCCGGAATGGAATTAACGCCGACGTCCCGAATAAATACACCGAGGCCCGTTCGCCATAATAGCTCCAGCCTAAAATAGTGGTGAAGGCAAACAGGCACAGACTAATTGACACCAACACATCACCATAGGGAATTTGGCTAGCAAAGGCGGCGGCAGTTAACGAGGCACCGCCTTCACCAGTCGTCCATAAACCACTTAATACAATCGCCAAACCGGTTACCGAGCACACAACCAGGGTATCAATAAAGGTACCCAGCATAGCAATCGTGCCCTGTTTTACCGGATCGTTGGTTTGTGCTGCCGCGTGTGCAATGGGCGCGCTCCCCATACCTGCCTCGTTAGAAAACACCCCCCGTGCCACACCAAACTGTACCGCCATCATCACACCTGCGCCGACAAAACCACCCTGGGCGGCAGTACCGGTAAACGCGCTTTCTACAATTAACATAATCGCGGCAGGAATATCGGCAAAATTTAATAACAACACCACCAGCCCCAACAGCAAATAGCTCACTGCCATAAAGGGGATTAACAATCCGGCTACGGAGGCAATCCGCTTAACGCCACCCAACAACACCAAGCCCACCAATACCAACAACACCAAACCTGTCAGCCACGACGGCACCGAGAAAGTAGACTGCAACGCATCTGCGACAGAATTAGCCTGCACAGTATTGCCAATACCAAAACCGGCAATTGCCGCGAAAAAAGCAAACGCTGCTGCCAACCATTTCCAGTTTTTGCCCAAACCATTTTTGATGTAATACATCGGACCACCAGCATAATTGCCGTCGGCATCAATCTCGCGATAATTCACCGCCATCACTGCTTCGGCATATTTTGTCGCCATACCAATTAACGCAGTACACCACATCCAGAATAACGCGCCCGGCCCGCCAATACTGATGGCCGTCGCCACGCCCGCGATATTACCGGTACCAATAGTGGCCGAGAGCGATGTCATCAAAGCATTAAAGGGGGAAATTTGACCTTGGTCGGCATTACCTTGACGACCCTGAAATAATAATCGAAAAGCTTTACCGATATTGCGCAAGGGCATAAATTTCAGCCCGACCATCAAATACAAACCAGTGCCCAAAATCAGCACCAGCATATAGGGGCCCCAAACGATTTTATTTACATCTCCAACTAAAGCACTGAGCGCATCCATAAAAAACTCTTTTTATTTTTCGTTTAAAATAACTGCTCGCGTTGCGCGAATAAACCGAGTATACCACCGGTATGCACAAACACAATGTCTTCACTATCAGCAAAACGTCCCTGACGAATTTGATCAATCATTCCGTCAAAGGCTTTACCGGTATAAACCGGATCTAATATTAGTCCCTCCAGTTGCGCGACATGTTTAATAGTGGCGAAAACCTCTGCCGATGCTTGCGCATAGCCGCGGCCCACATAGCCATCAATAACACTCACTGCTAACTGCTCGATACTAAAATCAGCGGGTAATAACCCGGCATACCACTGCTGCCACTGCAACAGATCCTGATGCACTTTATTCAGAAAGTACTGTTCGTCATCACAAACATTAATCCCGTGTACCTGCGCCCCTAAATTAAATAAGGCACTACCCGCGGTCAAACCACCCTGGGTGCCACCAGAACCGGTTGCCGAAATAATATGTTTCGGCTGAATATTGGCATTGGCAAAATCCGTTTTTAATTCTTCACAACAGGCAATATACCCCCACAAACCGATACCATCACTGGCGCCCACCGGCACCGCCATCGCTTTACGCCCCTGAGCGGCATAGTGCTCAATCCAGTGCTGATAAATTTCGTCGCCACGGCGCTGATATTCGGCATTGCTGTAGTAACTGATCTGCGCATTAACCAATCGATCCAATAACAAGTTGCCATCCACAGGCTCATTGTCAGCACCACGCAAGATGAGATGACACTGCAACCCCAGTTGCGCACAGAGTATCGCCGTAGTCCGGCAGTGATTGGACTGCACCCCGCCACAAGTAATAATCGTGTCGCAGCCATCGGCAAGTGCCTTGGCTAAAGTAAACTCAAGTTTGCGTATTTTGTTACCGCTGACAGCACTACCCGTCATATCATCTCGTTTGACCCAGATACGCGGACCGCCAATCTCTGCAGATAAGCGTTCCAGCAACTGTAACGGGGTTGGCGTTTGAGCCAGTGAAATTCGGGGGGGATATGTGACCGTCATTAGCAAAACCTTTCAGTTGAAAGCATCGAGTCTAACGGGAAAATTGAGAAAATGGGGAAGAGGAGACAAAAAAAAGCCATCGCTAAGCGATGGCATCGATATATCTATGGGCATCAAACGACACCGGGAAGCCTTAGATAGACTTCAAAGTACCTTTAGGCAGTACCGCATGAATCGCCGCACGCTGGAATTTCAATTCCACATTATCAGCCACTTGTAACACCACATAGTTTTCATCCAGCTTGGTGATTTTACCCAGTATGCCGCTATTGGTTACTACCTCATCAGACTTAGCCAGGTTACTGACCAGCTCGGCGTGTTCCTTTTGACGCTTGCGCTGTGGACGAATGGCGATAAAGTAAAACATCACAAACAAACCCACCATCAAAACCAGCTGCATAATGCCGGCTTCAGGAGCGGCTTGGCCGGCGGCTTGAGCATGGGCGGAGGAAATAAAATTCATTGGGGTACCTTTAATTATTGACTGATAAAACGGCGGCTACTGTAACTGGATTGGCTGGCAGTGGCAACTATGGACAGCCATCATTGCCGCTGAAAACAATCTCCAGCTTAATAGTCAGTATCGTAATCCATGATAAACGGCGAATGATCTGAAAAGCGCTCATCTTTATAAATTGAGGCCGATTGGATTTTATCCACCAACCCTGGGCTTATGACATGATAATCCAAACGCCACCCCACATTTTTCGCCCATGCCTGCCCACGGTTTGACCACCAGGTGTACTGTTCCTCCTGCTGATTAATGACCCGGAAGGCATCTACATAGCCAACCTCATCAAATAAGGTATCCAACCATGCCCGCTCGTGAGGTAAAAAACCGGAGTTTTTGCGATTGCCACGCCAATTCTTCAGATCGATTTCCTTATGACAAATATTCCAATCCGCACAAAAGATAAACTCCCTACGCTTCCTGCGGGCGGCTTTGAAATGCGCCATGATGTGCTCCATAAACACCTCCTTTCGCGCCTGTGCTTCATCGCCACTGGAACCTGAAGGAAAATAAATCGACGCCACGCTGACGCCATCAAAATCCGCCTGAATATAACGTCCCTGGGTATCAGCGATATCAAAACCCAAGCCCCTGGTAATTTTTTTAGGCTCCTTTTTACAAAATAACGCTGTACCGCTGTACCCTTTTTTTTCAGCATCAAAGTAGTAACAGTGATAGCCTACCGGATGAAAAACCGGGTCAGTTAACTGATCAAGCTGGGCTTTAGTCTCCTGAATACAGACGACATCCGCATCTTGCGTAGCCAACCATTCAAAAAAACCTTTTTTAGCGGCTGAACGGATTCCGTTGGTGTTAACTGTAATTACGCGCATGAGTTCTACTATTTCCTGCTGGTCAATTAATAAGCTGGTGACAAAAAAGTTCTGATGATAAATAAGCCGGTGATTCTACACGAAAATAATTACCGGTTGGCATCCAGTCTAATTCAGCCAATGACATTCTAATTAGGACATTCGAAAACTAATCGCTATCATAGCTGCACCTACACTTTCTAATTTAATATAAAAAAATGCAGGCTTCTAACGATCACATTCTGGTGTTTGATTCCGGTGTCGGTGGGCTCAGTATTATTGGGCATCTCCGCCAGCAATTACCGCAGGCATCTATTTGCTACCTCGCTGATAATGCCATGCACCCCTACGGCTTGCTTGATGAATCAGTGCTCATTAATCGGGTGCTTGAGGTCGTTGCTAAAGCCATTGCACAACAGCAACCGGATATAGTGGTCATTGCCTGTAACTCCGCCAGCACGTTGGTACTACCGCATTTACGCGCGCAATTCAGCATGCCTATTGTCGGAGTGGTACCCGCTATCAAACCTGCGGCTCTTCACAGCGAATCCAAAGTCATCGGCCTACTAGCCACCCCGGGCACCATTGCCCGGGATTACACCGACGAACTAATTAATGACTTTGCCATAGATTGCGACGTTATCCGCCTGGGAACCAATAAACTCGTGCAACTGGTCGAACAAAAATTAGCGGGGGAAAAGATTGCGCTTGCCGCTTATCAGCAAGTGTTAGAACCTTTTGCCCAACACCCGCTCTGGCCGCAGGCCGATACTGTGGTACTCGCCTGCACGCATTTCCCACTGGTCAAAAATGAACTAGCTACAGCGCTACCACACATTAAATACTGGATTGATTCCGGTGAGGCGATTGCCCGGCGGGTACTGCAATTACGCCAAACTGCTGCCACTGAAGCTAGCACGCAAAAAAGCCAGACGTCGGCAACACCTGCTGGCGATATTGCGCTGCTCACTGAAAACGGCTCAGTACCGGATAATTTGCGCCAGACATTCAAAAACTATGGCTTTGAACAAATCAACGGACTTTAAAGATTACTGTAACCCGCATCAGAGCTAACATAATTTAGCGCCGCTCCACTACCATAAAAGAGACGCCAGCCGTAACCAACAAATCCCTGGCGCTGCGAATTTTCACCTCAGCACGCATAAAGCGCTTACCGGTATGAATCATTTCTGCCCGCGCATACAAAGTGCCACTAACCGTTGAACGCAAACAGGTCATAGTGAAATCCGTGGTGACTGCAATTTGATTGGCAGGCACAATGGTGAAGGCTGCCGAGCCCGCTGCGCTATCCGCCAAACTGGCTAACACTCCTCCATGAGCCATACCACCGCTGTTTTTAAAATCATCTGTCAGCTCCAATTCCATTTCAGCGATACCATTCTCCATATGAATAATTTTAATACCCAGATAATCAATATAGGGGCTTACCATTGTTTTGGCGGGGTCAGTCATAGCTTGTCTCTACTAAATTAAGGCTATTGCCACAGGCGTTTAATCCCATGCTTTATAAATGGGGTCTTGTCGATCGCGACTACCGCGACGCAATTGAGCAGGGATTGGCCACTGCTGCTCGGGTAAATTCCTTTTGACCCACTCGGTGGTCGCCACCCGATGCAGGATTTTCCATTCACCGGCGCGACATTCTAAAGTATCGATAAAACGAAAACCTACGGTTAAATTGGTTTCGGGCTGATCAGTCAAACCCTGATGCACCGCAGTACCATAAGTTTCAGCCACAGCCCTATTGTCTTTTAGCTCAACCAGGCAGTTGGCCACATAGTGCATACTCATCGAATATTTATTCAATAACCGCCAACACCACTGGAGTTAATCCTCTACCCCACCACTAAAACTACCGTGCTCATCAGTGGCATCCGGGTGATAACAGCTACGGACCAGTGCCTGATCCATGCGATCAATGCCCCGACAATAACGACACTGCAACTCATAAATAGCCTGCTTGCTGAGTAGCTCCTGTAGCCCTGAGTCATTTTTATCTTTCATATCAATAGCTTACCAATTAGCTGCTAATAAAATATTGTTATAACAAAACTCGACTTTGTTGTAATCATTGGTTAATGTACTAACGTATACGTATAAATACCTATTCACTACGTATTTATACTCATGCCGTCAAAGATTGGGCTGCATGCTAAAAATAATCACAACTGAGTGCTGCTTATGACTTCATTACCTAAAATTGATGCCGCCTATAAACTATCTAATAATCTCAGCAGACTACTGGTAGAGCTCGCTAAAGATTTTGAACGCAGAACCCTGCAAAAATGCCACCAGCGCGGTCATACCAAAATACGCCGTTCCCACTCCTCATTATTTTCCAATCTGGGTTTTGAAGCCGTCAGACTCACCGAACTGGCCGAACGCGCCGGCATCACCCAACAAGCGATGGGCAAGCTGGTGAAAGAAATGGAACGTGTCGGCTACGTAAAACGCCATGTTGATGAGAGTGACAAACGCGCCAAAATCATCGAACTCACTGAAATGGGCACAACGCTGGTCAATGACAGCATGGAAATCGTCGATGAAGTGATTGCTGAATATACCGCAGCTCTTGGCTATGACGGCATCCTTGATCTGGAAAAAGTATTACGCAAATCAGTTGCCGCACTTGGTATCAATTACTTGCCAGAATCCTGGAACAAAACAGCCGATCCACAAAGTAATGCTGCCTGAATTATCAGCAAGCATTAATTGGCCGTCTGACCGCCGTCGATCGCCAAGGTAGTTCCCGTAATATATCTGGCTTCATCCGAAGCCAGATACGCCACTGATGCTGCAATCTCCTCCGCCTGCGCCATATCCATTAATGGCATCATCCGCATAAACATATCGATATTAGCCTCCTCCGGCATGACAAACTTCTCTACTAACGGTGTTTGCACGCCCCCGGACAAATTGCATTAACCCGCACACCACGATCAGCAAACTCCACCGCCATCGATTTTGATAACATCACCACCGCACCTTTTGTCGCACAATAACCTGCATTATAAATTTGTCCGACTAACGCCGCTGAGGAAGCCATATTAACGATATTGCCATTACTCTCAATCAAATGTGCAATCGCTGCCTGGCTCATAAAAAATACACTATCCAGATTGATACTGCGCATGCGGTGCCAATCATCCTCAGTCACTGCTTGAAAATGTTTTGCCATCGCAATACCAGCGATATTGCACAATACATCCAACCGTCCCCACTGGCTTATAGTGCTGGTTACCGCTTGCCGGCACTGCTCAGCGCTGGTGACATCCAACCGAGTCATGGCTACCTGCTCAGGATTAGCAATGAGTGTTGCCGTTGCCTCCATACCGGCTTCATCAATATCCGCCAGCATTACCCTGCCCCCCTCCTGCGCAATACGCACAGCACTGGCCCGACCTATGCCGGAGGCCGCACCGGTAATGAGTACCACTTTATTATCAAAACGATGGGGGAAAAATGACATGTCGAACTCCTGATTGCGCATTTACTTACCGGGATCACTATAATCCGGATGATCATCAACACGATAACAGTTGCTGACAAGCGGAACATCACCTGTTTGAATTACATTTATTTTAATTTTACCGCTTCTACCTTGCCCCTATAATAGCTACTCCGCGCAACATACGTTGCATCATCAATTCTCTTCCCAAACACCTAAACTTATGACATCACTTATTGAATCCATTAATACCTCGATTACTCAACTCACCCAGGCAGGCGCGCCTTACCACATTGTAGAGCGGGAACTCTCGGGCCAAAGCTATCGGGTTTATGAGCAGACTCCAAATAGTGTAAAAGCCCTACTGGATGTTGCCCGCGCGCATGGTGACGCAGTATTTATCAATTACAACGGCGATGAATGGAGTTTCAATCGCTTCTTTCAGCAAGTCGATAGTATTGGCTATCAATTAGTCAATCGTTATCAAGTAAAACCAGGCGACCGCATTGCCATTGCCATGCGTAACTTCCCGGAATGGATGACAAGTTATGCCGCAGTAGTTTCTTTAGGTGCTATTGTGGTACCCCTTAATAGCTGGGGACAAAAAGATGAGCTGGCGTACGGTTTAAGCGACGCCGGCGCTACTGTCGTTTTTTGTGACCAACAACGCTATGATTTTATCGCTGACGATCTCGCTACACTCTCAATCAAAGCAGTCGTTGTTCGTAGCGAACAACCGCTTGACAATCCGCAAGCTGAAACACTGGAACAATTTTTAGCTAACGCTGACAACGTGGCGCTACCGGCCTTTGATGTTGGCGGCGAAGACCCCATCCAGATTCTTTATACCTCCGGTACTACTGGTAAACCCAAAGGCGCACTAAGTAGTCACCGCAATATTATTCAAACCTTATACAACTTTGAATTTTCCGCCATTAGCTCCGCCATGGTAAACCCCAAAGCGATTGAAACCATGATGAGTAGCGGCAATCCACCCAACGCCTTACTGGCAGTACCGCTCTTTCATGTATCCGGTTTATACGCCATGTTTTTACTCTCACTGCGCGGCGGTCGAAAAATAGTAATGATGCATAAATGGGATGCCACAGAAGCATTAAAAATCATTGAGCGGGAAAAAATCACTACCCTTAGTGCCGCACCCACTATGGTCATGGATGTATTAGACCATCCCGATTATGAAAAATATGATACCTCCAGCTTATTTGCGCTAGGTAGTGGTGGCGCCGCCACACCTGACCGCTTTACTGAGCTGGTCAATAAAAAAATGACTGCTGCTTACCCCGGAACGGGTTATGGCATGACAGAAAACAATGCCACCTGCGCCACCTGTACCGGCGAGCCGTTTTATCACAAACCAAAAACGTCAGGAATTATTTCACCCATCGTCGATGTTAAAACCTGCGACGAAGAGGGCAACGAATTAGCACCAGGTAGCACTGGGAAATCTGGACCCGAAGCGCAACAGTCGCACAAGGTTATTGGAATAATCCACAAGCTACTGCAGACACATTTGTCAACGGCTGGCTGCGAACAGGCGATATTGGGTATGTAGATACCGACAATTTTATTTTTTTAGTCGACAGAGCCAAAGACATTATTATTCGCGGCGGAGAAAATATTTCAGCCGTTGAAGTTGAAAACTGCCTTTATGATCACCCTGCCGTTTGGGAAGTAGCCGTATTCAGCGTGCCTGATTCAGTTCATGGTGAACAGGTTACTGCAGCCATCACTTGCAAACCTGGCTCTAAATGCAGCGCCGATGAAATTAAACTATTTGTGAAAGAGCGAATGGCGGGCTTCAAAGTCCCCGGCAGTGTCATTTTCAGCGAGCAACCCTTACCGCGCAATGCCTCTGGAAAAATTTTAAAAAAACAAATTCGTGAAGACTATCTCGCAGAACAATAATACTGGTGAACTATTAATGAGCGACGAGAAAATTCCCGCTGAATGGCAAGATCTCATAGTAGAATTTCAACATCGAAAATCGACTGCGCAAGCCATGGGCGGACAGGATAAACTGAGCAAACGCAGTAATAGTGGCAGGCTAAATGCCCGCCAACTCATCGAGCTGTTAGTAGATAAAAATAGCTTTATGGAATTAGGCACGCTGGTCGGCGGCATGAGCTATAACGGTGAAGCCACCGTAGCCGCCGACGCGCTAATAGGCGGCCTTGCGAGTATCAACGGCCGTAGTGTCGTAATTGCCGCCGAAGATTTCACCAGTAAAGGTGGCTCTATAGGTCACGGCACCAACGCCAAACGAGTACGCTTGGCACGCTTGGCCGCACAGGAAAAAGTCCCCTATATATTAATGTTAGATGGGGCGGGAGCACGAGTAGTAACTCTCTGGAACGCCACCCTTATGCCCCCAGTGACTTAATTGAATTAGCGCAACTTATCGGCAAAGTACCCACCATCGCCTTAGTGTTTGGCTCCTCTGCAGGGCATGGCGCTTTAAGCGGAGTCATGATGGATTTTGTCGTCATGCTGGAACAAGCTACTCTTTTCTCGGCTGGCCCACCACTGGTAGCTGCCGCTATGGGCGAACAGGTTAGCAAAGAAGAATTAGGCTCTGCGGCGATGCATGCCAGCATCTCCGGCGTCGCTCATAATGTGGTTAAGGATGAGCAAACAGCCTGTCAATTGATTCAGGAATACCTAGGTTATTTACCACAAAACAACCAGCAATCGCCCCCTGTTCTCCCCCATACTACTGACCAAAACCCACGTGCGTTAATGACTATTTTATCGATTATTCCACGGAATACCCAGCAACCCTATGACATTCACAAAGTGATTGACGAACTAGTAGACGCTAAGGCGTTTTTAGAATTTCAACCCGGCTTTGGTAAATCAATGGTCACTGGCTTGGCTCGATTAGGTGGCCATGCCATCGCGATAGTGGCCAATCAACCAATGGTTTATGCTGGCTCGATTACCCACGAGGCAGCTGATAAAGCTACTCATTTTCTCACCCTTGCTGGTAACTTTCAGCTACCGGTACTGTTTCTAGCCGACAACCCCGGCATTATGTCCGGCACTAAAGCAGAGCGGGATGGCACCTTAAAATCCGCGGCAAAAATGTATCAAGCTCAGGCCAAACTAAGCTCGCCAAAACTACACGTTACCTTACGCAAAGCGTTTGGTTTTGGCAGTTCGTTAATGGCTATGAACCCCTTTGACAAGCAAACACTCACGCTGGCATTACCCGGTATTACGCTAGGGGGCATTCCGGCTTTAGGGGGGGTAACGCCGCCAACGTCGATACAGAAACTGCCAAACAATTAGCTGAAGCTGAAGTGTCGGGTTCATGGTCAACTGGCGACACCATGGCTTACGATGAAATTATCGACCCAAGAGAGATGCGCAACGCCTTGCTACAAGGTTTAAAATTGGCAGCTAACAGAAAAACTTAGCTGTGTTAACTTAACCAGTATTGCTTATCGGGTCTGGGTGGCATGGGTCTTTCATCATAAGGAATAGATGGGTCAAGGGAATTTTCCATCCCCTTGGGTGGTAAGCGCCCAGCCCCCCAACCTTGCGAATGGCTATAGTACAACTTAATCACATGTTGCTCTGGCATCATCAGCGATAAAGCGGAGAGGATGATCACAACAAGCATCACGCCAGCGGCGCACGCGACTGAATTCACTCGTCGCAGGTAATTCAAAATGTCGGAAGTAGGCAACAGCGCTATACCGGGTAAAAAATGGCAAGTAACTTAAATCGGCCATGCCAAAGGTATCACCTAAAGCAAAATCCCCTTGCGGTTATGCTGAACTAAAAAAGTATTTAACCAACGCCAACTCTCTAAACTAGCAGTCATCACGGCTTCAGCATTAGCTTGCTCACGATTCATCAATAGGCCAAACATCGCTGGCACAAAACTTTTACCGCAGTAATCAATAAGAATTCTGGCTAGGGCTTTTGCAGCGGGGTCTTTAGAGAAGGCCGTAGGCTTGGGAAAACAATCTTCAAGATACTCATTAATAATGGCTGATTCATAGATCGCTTGCTCACGATGAATCAATACGGGCACTTTCCCTAGTGGGTTTAATGCTAAAAACCAATCAGGCGCTGGGTTGAAATCCTGCATACGCGTATATTCGTAATCCAGCTGCTTTAACGCTAGCAACAACCTGGTGCGCTCGACAAAAGGACAATCAAAACCATATAGCTTCAGTTCTTCAGACACGTCTTCAGTACTTCCTATTTAACCGTGATAGTAATTTTTTTAGAGACTACCACAGGGTTATGCGGCACATGATTTTTATCCCCGAGAATTAGTTGCAAGGTATGAGTGCCCGGCTCCAACGTCAACTCCGTCTCCGTTTGCCCACCGCCAAAGTGTTTTACATCACCACCCATAGGCTGATTTGCTGCTGGCAGCGATTTGCTATCGACCAATAAGTGATGGTGACCGGTATTCGGCGTATCCACCCCTGCCGGGGCAACTCCCATGCCACTTAATCCAAACTTGACGGTAAACGTGCGAGAGTCGATTACTGCACCGTCAGCAGGCTGATAATATAAACCTTAGCCTGTTCCGGCGCACTGCTGCGCGGCATTTCCGCCAACACCGGATGAATTAATCCCATCACGCCGACACAAGTTATTATAAGTTTTACAATATTCATGGTTTACCCCACTCACTTAATTAGATATTCATAAAATCCGGCACGTTAAACTTCCAACACTTTTCTTCAACCCGCTCACTCATTCGCCAACCGGCTTCAGTGCGCTGGTATTTATCAACATACCATAGGCCCAGCATAAAAGTTTCAGTGGTCTCACCCAAATTCATTTCCTGCGGATTAAAACACATCACCCGCCCGGTACCAACATCACCATCAACCGTAATTTGTACATTGGCGTTCATATGGTGAGTATTGGGGAAAATAGTCATCGCCTCTTTTAAAAAGGCAATAATCTCCTCCCTGTTACCCTTGGCGCCGCCGTAGACACTATAGTCAATAAAGGCATCCTCGGTGAAGACATCACGCAATTGATCAAATTTTTTCTGGTCAATAATATCAGCGTAATGATAAAGCAAATCTTGTATTTCAAAGCGATCGGACATTTCCTGTAACGATAAAGTCATGGGAGCCTCATTAAAAATCCAGCGGTAGGGTTAAATGTTGTTGATAGATAAAATCACGATGCTGTAGCAGTATCGGATCATAGTTTTCAGCAATAACAGGGTCTAAGGTTTCGTAGGCATGGCGCATACCCGCATCCATAGCACTTTGTTCCGGTGGCAATGGCTTTAACATTGCGGCAAAATTTGCCCAATATACATCCAGAGCAGTTAAGCTATCACCCAGAAAATACCGGCTACCTTGCCGTTGCTGGCTCAGTAACTGCTCCGATAATAGCGCAAGAATATCCACACACTTTTGAGCGGCTTGTTCAGCATTGGCGGCACTATAACCATACTTTTCAGCCAAACGGCTAACAAATTGCTTACCTTCGGGATGCTGCATCATCGGGTGTAACATGAGCAGCCGTCGATTCCAGGCGAATCCCTGCTCGCCAATTATTTCTCTGATCAAACCGAACATTTGACTGCGCACGACAGGCTCGGCAGGAATTAATGCCGGCTCAGGATTAATTCGCTCTGCGAGAAATATAATATCGACTGACTGGGTGCGCGCAGTTTCATCATTAAACACCGCCACTGGCGCTGAGGTTTGGCCGGTCCATTGCTGCAAGTCAGCATTTTCACCCGCGGCCTCTTGGGCAACCGCAGTAAAATCAATATTTTTTAATTGTAAAATCGCTTTAGCTGACTCTCCCCAGGGGTTGGGAGCCCCGGCAGTTAACACCAGTCGCAAGCCAGGTAAAGGGATGGCCTCTGCAATGCTGATATAGTCCATCAAGAAGATTCCTTAACTGCTGCTTCCAACTTGAATACTTTAATCGCATTCTCCCGTAAAAACTTGGGCCACACATCATCCTTAAAGGGCACATCTTTTAATTCTTTAAAGATTCGATCCAAAGACAAGCCCATTGGAAAATATCCCGCATAAAGCACCTGATCGGCGCCACGGGTATTAGCGAAGTGTACAATTTCTTCAGGGTAATACTTAGGCGCAAAGGCAGTGGTAGAGTAATACAGGTTAGGGTATTTCAACATGAGTTTCCACGCCAGATTCTCCCAAGGTTCCGCACCGTGGCGCATCACAACTTTTAGTTCAGGGAAAAACCAACAAACTTCATCCAATAACTCAACTTTCTGCGGCGCTAACGGTAACCTTGGTCCTGGCACGCCGACACAGACACAAAAAGGTAAATCCAGTTCCACACACTTACTATAAATGGGATACCATTTTTTATCGTTGATGGGCACCTGCGGGCATAAGCCTGAGGGAAATCCGGACACTGCTTTAATATCAAATTCAGCATGCAGGCGCTGAATTTTACGCACTTCATCCATACCCTTATTAGGGTTAGCTTCATAAGAACAGACAAACCGATCGGGAAACCGTTTCAAGGCTTCTTTAGCTACTTCATTGTGATCATCAATGCCCAGCATCGCCAGCTGAATATTATGTTTATCCATTTGTTCAACGGTATAGGCAATGTAATCTGCTTTTTTACCCGTATCCGGGATATCCTTAAACATATACTGCGCCGGCATTTTAAACATCTGCCGACTCTGTTCATCCATCAACAATGGCTTCATAAACTCGTACCATTGTGAGTTATCATCGCCGGGGACATTTAACATCAAGTCTATTACTTTGATATCCGTGGGCATTACCATAATCTGTACCTTTTAGTGCTAAAAATTGTTTTAAAAATCTTATTTTAAACCGGTCATCTGCGCGCTTATCTGCCATAGCTCGGCAGCTTCTGCATCATCCTGCGCCCAAGACTTAAGCTTCACTTCTTTGCAATTACTGTAATAGCGACCACTGGTATTACCTAGCTGGTCTGCCAGCGCTAAATACAAGCTGGTTTCTGCACCCTGCTCTGGTGTGCGAAAAAACGGTTTTAATAAAAAAGGCAACAGCTTGCCCATAATCCCGTTTTGAGTACCCAAGCTGGTACTAACCGCGCCCGGATGCAAACAGTTAACAGTTATATTCTTTGATCGCATACGCTTGGATAGCTCTCGAGTAAATAGAATATTACCGAGTTTTGAACGACCGTAAACTTTAAACGTTTTATAAGAGCCCTTTGCGTTGAGATCATCCAGCCCCATATTTTTAACAAACGTATAGGCACCGGAGGCGACGTTAATAATGCGAGCAGGCGCACTCTCTTCAATTATTGGCAACAGTAAATTAGTTAATAAAAAATAGGCCAAATGGTTCACCGCAAAAGTATCTTCAATACCATCAACTGTTTCTTTGCGAGTGGTATTCACTACACCCGCATTATTAATGAGCAGATGTAAGGGTTTACCCGAATCAAGATATTGTGCTGCAGCTCGGCGAATATCCGCCTGCGAAGATAAATCGGCAACGATTAACGTTACTGGCTCGCAAGCCTGTGCGGACAGCTCTGTGACCAACGCTTCTCCCTTCTCTCGGTTACGGCAAATAATAGTAAGGCTAGCTCCCTGCTTCACCAGCCCCATCGCTGTTGCTTTGCCTATACCGCTGGTGGCGCCGGTCAGTAAACAACACTGGCCTGTCATATCCCGCTGTTGATATTTCATAGTGAACCTTTTTTATTCATTATATTGATGGTCGATAATTGCCATGTAACGCTAAAAATCACTCATTTAGCGCCTGCCGTAATTGCTGCGCCATAGCTTCCAACTGCTGAGGGTCAGCAGCCTGCTTGGAATGAATACCAATATTTTGATTGGTAAATTGTGGAATAAGATGCATATGGTAATGAAAAACCGTCTGCCCAGCCGCCGCTTTATTTAGCTGATAAATGCCCAAACCATCAGCCTGGGTCACCGCTTGCAAGGCCTTGGCAATCTTCGAGGAATTTATCGCTATCTGTGCCAATACCTGAGGGCTAGCAGTAAAAATATCATCAAAATGCGCTTTGCTAATAATGAGCACATGCCCCGGAGTCGCCGGAAAAATATCCAACATCGTTAGGGTTAATTCGTCTTCATGTATTTTAGACGCGGGCGCATTGCCCTGCGCTATTTGGCAAAAAATACAGTCATCAAGCTGGTGGTGCACAATGTGATCCTTTGCGATCAGTTATACGTGATAACTAATTAATAGAACGATAGCAACATAGTATCGCCAACTGACAGAAGGACAATAGGATAATTACAGAGGTAACTAAATGGTAAGAGTTAGCCGGTCTGACTTACGCTTGTTGCAGTAGCCACCACGCGGTTAGCACCAACACGATGGCCACGCCCCCGCTACAAATAACCAGCGCTGTTTACTCTTTTCAGGGGACAGTATCACGGTAGTGTGGTCAAAATCAGACTCGTCCATGTCGACAGATGAATCGAAATTATCAGCACTCTCTACCGAGCTGCGCTCGACAATCCCACCCAGATTAACCGCAGGTCTGATAATGGTTTTATTCATTTGCTCAGCGCTATTGGCCTTTTTTGGCTCATCAGGCACCGGGCCTTCTACAGTGAAAGCCAATTTGGCAAATGCCACCTTATCGCCATGCTTTAATTTAGCTTGATCGACACGTTCACCATTGACGTAACAGCCATTCGCCGAGCCCAAATCGATCAGTAGTAGCTGCCCGTTCTCAACGCTGAGTTTGGCATGCTCGCGGGACAGTAATTTGTAGGGGATAGCAAATTCACAGTCTTTTGAACGACCGACAGTCACGGGCTTATCAATGGAAAAATCCCGTTGTTTTAACTTGGCATGGTCGGGGACTAACACCCAATCTGCTTTGGGTTTATCGGCCGCGCGGGGCTTCACAGGGGCCGGCTGTTGCTTTGGGTCGATGATCAACAGGCGCTCTTTGCCGACTCGAATCTCATCATTGGCTGCCAGTTCATAAACGCCATCCACAGGCAAGCCATTGACATAGCAAGTACCGGGCTGGCTAGTTAATAGTAAACAATTAGGCTCTATTTTGATCTCAGCATGAAAAGCATCGACCCCGAGACTATTAATCACCAGGTCATTGCTTTTATCGCTGCCCAAGGTCAATTTTTCACCGACTAGCCAGATACTGCGCTCTGGTTGATCTTTACTCTGTAATTTGTACATCCGTCCTCTCTTAAGGAGTCTATCACTGGTATCCAAAGAGGACAGTAGCGCAATATACCCTGCACCACGGCCCCGCTGGCAGCTTATCTACCAAAATGCCAACCAGCCCACAAAATTCTACTGGCTCAGATAAAAATATTACTGTGATTTGTACTAAGCTGATAGCTAGCATTCTTTAGCAACAAGCGGAAAGGCTAACTGAATCACTTTGTTGCTGATAAAAATAGACGGTTTTTTAACATTTATACAATTCATTGATGACAAATAACCTAATCGATAGTTTTTAGTGGTGCCCTGCCCCGCCCTGAACATCAGTGGCTGGAGGCTTAGCTAATGGCTATACCGGGTTATCGCATTTTGCGAAAAATTCGCCAAGGCGGCATGTCGACGGTTTATCTGGCGATACAACAAAGTGTCGACCGCGAAGTAGCCATCAAGGTCATGTCGCCCAACCTCAACAGCGACCCCAGTTTCAGCACCCGCTTTTATCGTGAAGCCAAAATTGTCGGTAAACTCTCCCACCCCAATATCGTGTCAATTTATGACGTTGGTAACCACAAACACTATAACTATATTGCGATGGATTTCTTGCCCGGCATGCCGTTGCAGGATCGTCTGGATCAAGGCGTCAGTGTTGAACAAGCTATCCGCATCATCCGCGAAATGGCCTCCGCCCTCAACTATGCCCACGAGCGCGGCTATGTTCATCGCGATGTAAAACCCGACAACATCCTGTTTCGCGAGGATGATTCAGCAGTACTGTGTGACTTTGGTATCGCCAAGGCACTCAAAGGCAGCGTCAAGATGACCAACTTTGGCTCGGTGCTGGGCACGCCCAACTATATGAGCCCTGAGCAAGCCCAAGGCAAAGAGATTGATGGCCGCGCAGATATCTACAGTTTAGGGGTAGTATTTTATGAGATGCTTACTGGGCAAGTACCCTTTAGCGGTGATGATCCGGTAGCTATTGCGGTAAAACACATGACCTCGGCTATACCAAAGCTGCCAGCCGAGCATAAATCTTTCCAGAACATCATTGAAAAAATGATGGATAAAAAAGCAGCCAATCGCTTCCAGACCGGTGCCGAGGTTATCACTGCTCTGGATGAGCTGGAAAAGTCACTGACCCAAGGCACCAAGCAGCTGACTCAATCGGGCTCTACTACGCTGCAAATGCTTGGTCTTATCGGGGCCCTTTTCAATACACTGACCACCGCTGTAACCGTATCGGTACAACGATTGCTACTGAGTAAGAACAAATTCACCAGCCAAACGGTTCAGCTCAGTGAAAAGCAGCAGCAGGATCTAGACTCTTTTATACTTAATGACGATAGTGAAGAATTGCCCGAGCATTACGCAGATCTACCGCTTATTCAGGATACGATCGAACAAGCTGCGGTCGGCTTTCGCTGGTCTCGCATTGTCATCCCTTGCTTAATAGTCATAGCGATCAGTGCCGGCGCATTCTATTTCTGGCCCGCCCCACATCAACAGCCCATCCCCCCAGCAGCCATCGCCGCTGTTAACGAAGCAGCGCCGATTGATGCCGCTGAGTCGACAACAATGGATACAAAAATATCAGAAGACGCTGACAGCGATACTGAACCATCCACGGAAACAGACATCATCGCCGAAGTAACTACCGAACCTGAACCCATGCCGGAATTTGCATTAACGGTGGACACTCAACCCGACGATGCCATTGTTCGAATTCTTAATATCAAACCACGCTACCGCGACGGTATTTTACTTAACCCTGGCAACTACCACATCAAAGTGAGCGCCAAGCATTATTTTCCGGAGACATTTTGGATAAAAATTGCCGACAAAAATGTTCAGCGCGAAGTAAATTTACAACCCACCCGGCGCTTGTTAGCCGCAGGCACAGTCATACAAGACAAGCTCGCCAGCGGCGGTGACGGCCCGGCGATGGTGGTACAGACTCGCACGAACGATTTAGCGATAGCGCTTAGCCAGCACGAAATAACCTTTGCCCAGTACGATCAATATGCTCAGCACACCGAGCAGACACTACCGGATGATGCGGGTTGGGGACGGGAGAATAGACCTGTAGTCTCAGTAAACTTTACTCAGGCTAAAGCTTATGCAAAATGGTTGAGCGAACAAACCGGTGAGAAATATCGATTACCCAACCAGGCGGAGTGGCAACACGCCAGTAAAGCCGGTAGCGATAGCGCCTATTGGTGGGGACAAGAACGCAGCAAAGACAAGGCTAACTGCCGCAAAGGCTGTAATAGCGAGTTCAGTAAATTTTTTAGCTCGTCCACTGCGCCAGTAGGTACCTACCCTGCTAATCCCTATGGCTTATTTGATACCGCAGGTAATGTGGCCGAATGGCTAGATGAATGCAGCAGTACCAATGTCGATAACAGCTGCGAAACAGCACTCGTCGCAGGCGGCTCACATAAAGATCCCGATAAAGAGATTAGTAGCGACAGTATTAAAACAATCAAAGCCGATACCCAATCTGACGATATTGGTTTTCGCCTGCTGCTCGAACTGTAAAACGTTTAGCTAGTCCCTACCCACCCAATCAGCCTGGCGCCCATCAACAGTTACCAAACCTGTCTCCTCAACAACCCCGACAAAATGCGGCTCAGCACCACGGGAGCGAGCGATATAAGTGTATAAACACGGCACTATGTACAAGGTAAATAAAGTGCCAATAGACATCCCGGCCGTGATCACCAAACCAATACTTTTACGGCTTTCTGCACCCGCGCCAGAGGCCAACAGCAACGGCAGCACGCCGAATACCATCGCCGCAGTAGTCATCAGTATTGGACGCAAGCGCATTACTGCTGCACGCTCTACCGCCTCTGCCGGATCCAGGCCTTGCATCTGCAACTTATTAGCAAAATCGACGATTAAAATACCATGTTTACTGATTAAGCCGATCAACGTCACCAAACCAATCTGGGTATAGATATTTAATGAGGCGTAGTCAAAAGTGCCGGGCATTATCCCGTTCAATGAACTTAATAATGTCATTGGCACCAAAGCACCAAAAATCGACATAGGTACACTCACCAATACAATCAACGGATCACGAAAACTTTCGAATTGGGCAGCCAGCACCAGGTAAATTAATAAAAATGAAAACAGGAACGTCACCAATAATGCATTACCCTCTTTCATAAATTGACGTGACTGACCCATGTAGTCGTGAGAGAAACCTTCAGGCAAGTTTGCAGCAGCAATTAACTCCACTGCCTCAATAGCATCCCCCATGGTCACCCCGGGCGCCAACATGGCTCCGATCGTTGTCGAATTTAACTGCTGAAACTGGGTTAGTTTATTCGGACTGGCAATTACCCGCTGGCTAACTATGGTAGTGAGCGGCACCATTTCACCGGTCACAGTACGCACATAGTAATTCTGAAGACTTTCCGGACTAACACGCAGACTTTGTTGCGCCTGGGGTATCACCTTATAACTACGATCCTCAATACTAAACCGTCCGACGTTACCTTCACCAAGTAGTGTAGACAATGCAGTGCCGATATCTTTCATTGAAATACCCAGCTCACCCGCCCGATCTCTATCGATATCCAGCACCAGCTCCGGCTTATTGAACTTTAATTCCTGATTAACGAAAACAAATTTTCCTGAACGCTGCATCTCCTGCTTAATATTATTTGCTACTTGAAAAATTAATTCTTCCGACACAGTGGACGTTAACACAAACTGCATGGGCAAACCTGCTGGTGCACCAGGCAAAGAAGGAAAATTAAACGTATATAAGTTCATGCCTGCCACTGAAGCTCCCAGCGTTTGGCGTAACTCTTCACTTATCTCTTTACTAGAGCGCTCCCGTTCACCCCATGGCTTTAATAAGACCAATGAGAATAAACTGTTTTGTTGCATCCAGATAAAACTACGATCACGTTCGGGAATAGCCAGTGATAAGGTTTCCACTTTCTCGGCAAACTTCTCCACATACTGTAAATTTGCCGAAAGCGGCGCCGCACCCGATATATAAACAACGCCATCATCTTCAATCGGCGCCAACTCTTGAGGAATAGACTGGTATAAAAAACCAATACTGCCCAATATTCCCACTGAGATCACTAACGCTACCGATCGATAGCTAAGTGCACTGTGCAGGGTTTCCTGATAACGAAGCTTTAATCGCTCAAAAAAATCATCCAACTTTTTTACCAAGCCTTGCTCAGAGGTTTCCATAGTCAATAATTGAGAGCACATCATCGGCGATAAGGTTAACGCGATAACGCCGGAAACGATCACCGCGCCAGCCAGAGTAAATGCAAATTCAGTAAACAAGGCGCCGGTCAAACCACCTAAAAACCCAATCGGCCCGTACACGGCAGCCAAAGTAATTGTCATCGCGATAACCGGAAACGCAATTTCTCTGGCTCCCTCCAATGCTGCTTCAAACGGCCTCACGCCCGCCTCGATATGGCGCTGGATATTTTCCACGACCACAATCGCATCATCAACCACTAAACCTATCGCCAGCACCATCGCCAACAACGTTAACAGGTTTACTGAAAATCCCAATAACAACATCACTGTCAGTACGCCGACCAATGATAACGGGATTGTCACCACAGGAATAATCACCGAACGCATTGAACCCAGAAAGATAAAAATGATCACTACCACAATCAAGCTGGCTTCTATCAATGTAACAACCACCTCATTGATCGACTCATCGATCGCGACTGTGTTATCAAAGACCAGGTTCATGGTAATAGGTGGCGGCAGTTGCTGTTGCAACAGTGGAACCAGTTGGCGTACTTGTTCAGCAACCACCAAGGGGTTGGCCGCAGCCGCAGCGCGGGTCCTGACAAAAACCGTCCGCAAACCTTCAAAACGAATCGCCTCATTATAATTTTCAGCCCCATCGCCACTGTGGCAACATCGCTTAAGCGCACCAATGAAGTATGCTCACTTTTGATAATAATATTTTCAAACTGGGTGGGCGTAGACAAGCCGGTTTTAGCCGTAACATTAAAAACTACTAATTCGTCATACGTTTTACCGGCAGCGCTCTGGAAATTAGCTTCACGTAACGCAGTATTAATATCATTGGCAGTAATTTTATGGGCAGCCATTTTCTCTGCATCCAACCACACCCGCATCGCAAAAGAGCGCTTACCACGAATATCAGCCGCCCCATCCCTTCGACAGTGCTAAGTTGTGGCAACACCACTTTACTCAAGTAATCAGTGATTTGTTCCTCGCTCATGGTAGCGCTTGAAAAAGCGATATACTGCAGCGTATCCGAGCCTAAGCCCTCCATTTTTTCAACAAGCGGAGCTTCTGACTCCGTTGGCAACTCACTTCTGATCTTATTGATTTTAGTGGTCAGGTCCAGCAGCGCAGTATCGACAGGATAATCCTGATTTAGATACACAGTGACCGAAGAAACACTTTCATTGCTTTGGGCAGTAACATAATCAATGCCTTCTACACTGGTAATGGCATTGAGGATTGGAGTGGTGATAAAGCCCTTAATCAAACTGGCGCTGGCACCAGGATAAGCCGTAGTAATATTAATCGTGGGATATACAATTTCGGGATACTGACGTAACTGTAACGAAGTAAAGGCTTTTAACCCGATTAGTAATAGAAACAAACTCAGTACTATCGCTAGCACCGGCCGCCGGATAAATATATCGGTAAAGCGCATTGATTCATCCATAGCTATAGCTCAACTGAATTATCAATATTCACTTTAGACCCGTTATTTAATTTCAGGTCACCACTGGATACCACTAACTCGCCAGCTTCCAGCCCATCAACAATAGCCACACGTTGATCACGCCTCTCTAATATTTTGATGTAACGCCGGTCAACCCGTTTGATTACATCACCTGTCGCACTGGACTCCTCCACCACAACAAAAACAGAATCACCGTACAAGCTATAACTAATAGCTGTTTGCGGCACAGTAACCAACGATTTTTGCTGTTCTAATACCACCTGAATATTGGTAAACATACCTGGTAACAGTTCTTGTGCATCATTATTAAACGTCGCCCGAACCTGAATATTACGCGTATTTTGATCCACTTTGGCATTGATTGCGGATACTTTTGCATCGAAAATCCGATCAGGAAATGCCTGCACGGTAAAATGCACCCGTTGACCTAAAACCAGCTTGGGAAAATACTGCTCGGGCACATAGAAATCGACATGTAAATAATCCAATGACTGCAAGGTTACTAACGGATCGCCAGTCTTAACGAAATCACCAACATTTAATTGACGAATACCTAAACGGCCAGAAAACGGCGCGCGGATTTTTTTCTGTTGAATTAAGGCTTTGGTCCGATCAACTTGCGCTTCGGCATCAATCATTTTTGCCTCAACCGTATCAAAATCGGTTTTGGAAATGGCGTTGCTTGATAATAAACGCTTATCTCGATCAAAGTTTATTTTGGCTAATTTTAGTTGCGCAGCATAGCTACGTAAGTTCGCCTTCTCGACGGTGTCATCCAATTGCACCAACACCTGATCTTCAGTGACATCGATACCTGAGGCAAAGTAAATTTCCTGTATCAGACCGCCAACTTCAGAGGTAATATCGACACCGTTTACAGCAGTAATAGAACCAACCGACTTTATGTAAATGTCCCAATTTTCAGTTTTCACGGACTCTGCTGAAATGGTCACTGGCGGCGGTGAATAGTTGGCCACACCTGTATCGATCAAACTTTGTACCAACCGCAATACGCCAAAGATGATTACGAGAATCACCAGCAGCGAGCCGATAGCCACCTTCATTTGCCGCTTCATAGATTACCCTCTATCAAATACTGATTCTGAAATAAACTGCAACCGCAAAAATGGCAGTCGTGGCTATTATCGCAGAAACTCTGCCGGACGGATGATCCCGAAATTTATTTCCTTAAACAGTACGATTTATTGGACTTAGGCTAAAAAAGTATCCGGAACGATCACGCTGATTTAACAGCGCATAATTATCCACAAGATTAACAGCCAGCTCAGCTACTTCATCAATGCAGCCTTAACTTTGTCCACATCCACCGCTTCAGCCGCCTGTTTCTTATCGACAGCATCGTAGGCCTTTTTATAGTCGACCTCTCCCTCTTTAACCGCGCCCTTTAACTGCTCGGTATCAACCGACTGTACAGCTTTTTCTTTATCAACAGACTCGGCCAACTTATCAAAATCAATGGCCAATACCGGCATAGCAACCGCAGCTAATAATGCAGTTAAACCTATCATTATTTTCATAATACTACTCCTGATTATAATTCGAATACCAACGGCGGGTTCAGGTAAATATTTATCACCGCCAATATTCATTCGGCAAAGTAACACCTCGGAATTAAGCAGATAAACTATTGCCAGGATTAAAATTGGTGCTGGCTTTTTGCCAGAACCGTGTACAATGCGCGACCTTTTGCCAATGTACAGCAAACCCTGAATGCACGCCACCGCCACTGATAACACCGCTCATTTAATCGCAGATAACGAGACCTTTTTTGCTCAAGTCGCTTTCGACCTGCAGCAGCAGGGTTACAGCATAAACTCACTCTCACTTCCTCTGGATTTAGCACAAGACCTTTTAAACTACTTACATCAGCTGGATGCCACTGCCTTTCAACTGGCGGGTATCGGCCGCGATCACTTTCATACTCAGGATAATACTGTTCGCAATGACGATATTTGCTGGATTACGGGTAAACACAGTGTCAGCCAGCGCTGGCTGGACTGGGCCGAGCAACTAAAAGAATATTTAAATCGGCAGCTGTTTCTGGGATTGTTTTCCTTTGAAAGCCACTTTGCGCACTACGCACCAGGGCATTTTTACCAACGCCATGTCGATGCTTTTGTAGGGCAATCTAACCGGGTACTCTCGCTAGTAGTTTATTTGAACCCTGACTGGCAACAAGGAGACGGTGGGGAACTGCTCATTTATGCAGGCAATGAGACCATTACAGTCGCCCCGACGATGGCAACTCTGGTGCTGTTTCTCAGTGAAGAATTTCCTCACGAAGTACTTCCGGCAAAGCAAGACCGCTACTCCATCGCGGGATGGTATCGGGTCAATAGCTCAACTAAAGATCGCGTCGACCCCCCAATGTAATTATTCGTACTTCTAATACCCGACTAAAAAAGCCGCAACTTGTTGCGGCTTTTTTTCAGCAGGTAAAGAAGAAGACTACTTAATTTTGCCTGCGGCTCTGGCCATATCCAAAGCCAAATCCTCGATCATATCCTCCTGGCCACCAACCGTGCGGCGACGCCCCAACTCCATTAAAATTTCCCGTGAGGACAGACCGTATTTGGCAGCTGCACGTTTGGCAAATAACAGGAAAGAGGAATAGACCCCTGCGTAGCCCAGCGTTAGCGCATCACGGTCAACTCGCACCAGTTGATCCATCATCGGTACAATAATATCTTCAGCAATATCCATCACTTTAAATAAGTCGACGCCGGTTTCTACACCCATACGGTCCAACACTGCTGCCAATACTTCCAGCGGTGTGTTACCAGCACCGGCGCCCAAGCCCGCAACCGACCCATCAACACGATTAGCGCCAGCCTCAATG
This sequence comes from Oceanicoccus sp. KOV_DT_Chl, assembly GCF_900120175.1. Taxonomy (NCBI): domain Bacteria; kingdom Pseudomonadati; phylum Pseudomonadota; class Gammaproteobacteria; order Cellvibrionales; family Spongiibacteraceae; genus Oceanicoccus; species Oceanicoccus sp. KOV_DT_Chl. The sequence continues at coordinate 564,291 of NZ_FQLF01000001.1, read as the reverse complement.
GCCGCTACTGTATTCCATACACCAAGACTTAAATTGTGGTGGCCATGAAAACCCAGTTCGGTTTCCGGCTTTAGCTCTTTACGCGCCAGTGCCACATATTCGGTTACTTGTTGCGGCAACAAGTAGCCCGCAGAGTCGGTGATATACACACAGTTAGCACCATAAGATTCCATCAGCTTCAATTGCTCTAACAATGCTTCTGGGGAAGTCATATGCACCATCATTAAAAAGCCAACGGTATCCAACCCCATTGCCGCCGCCATACCGATATGCTGTTCGGTGACATCTGCCTCAGTACAGTGGCTGGCAATACGAATGGTATCGATGCCACAATCAGCAGCCATTTTTAAATGGTCAACGGTGCCGATGCCCGGCAATAACAAGGCGGAGACTTTGGTGTTTTTAACCACACCACAGACGGCGCGTAAATATTCTTCATCACTGGCTGCGGGAAAACCGTAGTTAACTGAACGCCCACCCAAACCATCACCATGAGTGACCTCAATCATCGGCATGCCAGCATCGTCCATCGCCTTGGCAACCGTGATCATTTCTTCAACGGTTATTTGATGCTGCTTGGGATGCATACCATCGCGCAAACACATATCGTGAAGAGTGACTTTTCTACCTTTTAAATTCATAACATTTTCCTATGTTGCTCTGCTGCCCCGATTAGAAGACAGCAACTCAATATGTGGTTTTAGCGGCTACCCAAACGGGGTGAACTAAGCTGCTGTTGGCACAAAGCGGCCGGCCAAAATTTCTTCTGCATACATTTCTGCCGTACGTAAACCGGCGGCAGTCATGATGTCCAGGTTACCCGCATACTTCGGCAGGAAATCTCCCAACCCTTCAACTTCCATATAGATAGACACCCTATTACCGTCAAACACCGGGCCGTTTTTCAAGGTATAGCCAGGCACGTATTTTTGAACTTCTTTAATCATGTCGTGAATCGATTGGGTGATCGCCGCCTGATCTGGCTCTGTCGCCGTTAAGCAATGCACCGTATCGCGCATGATCAACGGGGGCTCAGCAGGATTAATAATGATAATGGCCTTACCCTCACCGGCACCGCCAACTTTTTCAATGCCGCTGGCAGTCGTACGGGTAAATTCATCGATATTTTTACGGGTACCTGGACCCGCTGATTTGGAAGAAACCGTCGCCACGATTTCACCATAAGTGACTTCCTGCACCCGACTCACCGCCGCGACTAAAGGAATCGTCGCCTGACCACCACAGGTCACCATATTTACATTCATCGCTTTGGCTGCGACTGCCTGCTCTAAATTCACTGGCGGAATACAAAACGGGCCTATCGCTGCGGGAGTCAGATCAATCATCACCGCCCCTTGCTCGTTTACTTTGCGTGAATTTTCCGCGTGCACATACGCCGATGTAGCATCAAAACAAATTTGTACACCGTCCGCTTTCATCGTCGGTATCATACCGTCAACACCATCGGCAGTAATTTTCAACCCAGCTCTTTCGCTCTGGCCAAGCCTGGCGAATCAGGGATAACCCCCACCATCCACACCGGCTCAATCACATCTGATCGCATCGCCTTCATCAACAAGTCAGTACCGATATTGCCGGGACCAATGATGGCAGCTTTAATTTTTTTACTCATGGTAGTTCCTTTTCAATCAACGGCGACAAGCACACAATGCCGGTCACTAAAAGCTAAACAAATTTGACGCTGGCGGTGCCAATGCCATGCAACTCTAACTGCATGACGTCACCCGCCACCACTGGCTCTAACGGCACCAACGAGCCGGATAAAATAACTTCACCGGCCTTAAAGGGAATATCGTACTCACCTAAGGTATTAGCCAACCAAGCCACCGCAGTTAAGGGATTACCTTGTACCGCACTGCCCAGACCTTCACTTAAAGGCTGACCATTTTTAGTGACCGTGATTTTTAAATTCGGTAGATCATGATCACGCGGATCAGCGGTCTGCTGACCCAGCACATAAACACCGCAGGAAGCGTTATCGGCGATAGTGTCTTCAATTTTTATTTTCCAGTCATCGATCCGGGAATCAACAATTTCAAAGCAGGGGATAATGCTTTCGGTAGCGTCGAGAACATCTTGCTCGGTAACGCCGGGACCCACTAAATCTTTTTTCAGGCGAAAACCAATTTCAGCTTCAGCCCGGGGCTGGATTAAATTACCCGCAATGGGTATTTCAGCGCCATCGGGATATTCCATCGCATCAGTCAAAAAACCAAAGTCAGGTTGAAAAACACCGAGCATTTCTTGCACCGCAGCACTGGTCACACCAATTTTTTTACCGACAATTTTTTCGCCATCATCGCTGACCCGGCGGCTGACCATGCGCAATGAGATATGATAAGAATCATCAATCTCGATATCAGGCTCGCGCTCAGTAAACGGCTTTAACGTAGTTTGCGAGCGCAGCGCTTGATAGAGCTCATCGCCCAGCTGATTAATTTTTGCTTTATTCATCATTGCTAGTATTTCTCATTCTATTTTTCGGACATAGCGTTAGCCATTCGCCAAAAAGTCCAAGGTCATGCGATTAAACATTGCTGCATGCTCCATCATTACCCAGTGGCCACACTCTGATACTAAAATCACCCGACTGTTACTGCAATTCTTAGCCAATTTCATAATTCCGGTCTCGGGCATCATATTTTCATTCATCCCCCAAAACACTAGCACCGGACACTGCAAGTTTTTTAATTCATGCTCCATATTTGGCACCACCATGGTTTTGACAACATGAGGGTTTTGCGTTTGCATGGACTCCCAGCGCTCTTGCACTGTCTGCTCGTCCAAACAACCGGGGTCAACTAAAAAAGCGGTTTCAAAAAAGCTGCGCATCTTTGCCGGCGTTACCGGGTCGGCTGAAGTGAACACCTCTTTCATCATTTGCATGCCCGGCATGGTAAAATAATTTGCCTGTTCTTCAATGCCTCCGGGGGCCATCAGCACTAATTTTTCAGTCTGTGCGGGATAATCCAGGGCGAAACGTAGCGCGATAGCGCCACCAAGTGAATTGCCGATCAAAGTGAAATTTTCTACACCGATGACATCCAGTGTTTGCTTGATACACTCAACAAATAAATCAAGGTGATAATCCACATCGGTAGGTTTAGCTGAATAACCATAACCCAATAAGTCCGGCACGATCACCCGATAACCTTGCTCCACCAATACCGGGTAATTCGCTTTGAAATTACTATGACCGCTGGCACCACTGCCGCTGCCATGCAAAAACACAGCAACCACACCATCACGTGGCCCCAGATCTTGATAGTGCATGCGCTGCCCGTTGGGTAAATCGGCGTACTGACCTTCGGGCATCCCGGATATTAATGCCATGCTACTCTCCTAATTAAAACTATGGGCCAAGCTGCCGTTAATTTTCAAACTACAGACAGCGACCTTCTGCGACTCAGACAATCAAAAAAGGTTGATTCTAACGTATAAAATCAACCTTTAAATAGGCGAAAGAGGCCAACCAGAGCGGCCTGAAAAAGTGGTGCCTACATATTTAAATCGATGTTGGCGTCACCAAATATCATGCCACCCAAATTGTTACTATAAATATTGGTGTTATTCGCCACATGCGCCTGACTGGCAAGAATATCCAAGTGCTTGGCCAATACCTGATTACCCAGAAAAATACCTTTTGAACCACTGGCTTTTAGCATTTTGCCAGACAATTCTACACAGCGGTCAGCGACTAACGCCGAATCATAACGATACCGCGCGCGATCCTCTAAATCTATTTTACTGCCTTGCGCAGCCACCGCCATCATCTCATCAAAATTGCGATACATGGTGCTTTTCATTTCATCAATGGCCGAACGCACTTCCGCGGCAATTTTGCGGGCAAATGGATCATCTTTCATTTTGGCAGGGCCAACCTGGCGAGTTTTAGCGACTTCAATAAATGCCCCCAACTCACCTTCAAGTGCACCTAATGAGCCTGTGCAAACGGCGCGTACAAACACCTGACCAAAGGGTAAGCGAAAGACCGGTGCTTTATTCACCGCATTCCCCGGATTTTCACAGTTAAAACCATCAAACAATTTATGAGTACGATATTCAGGCACGAAAGCATCAACCACTTTAATATCCTGGCTACCTGTTCCCTGCAAACCAACTACATGCCAGGTATCAATAATTTCGTAGTCCGCTTTCGGCACCATAAACGTTCGATAATTGGACATATCGAAAGGAGCGCCTTCTTCCGGCACCACTGCTCCCAGGAACACCCATTCACAATGTTCTGAACCACTGGAAAAACCCCATTGGCCACTCAACTTGTAGCCGCCGTCGACTTTTTCTACTTTGCCAACAGGCGCATAGGAAGAAGAAATTAATGTTGTCGGATCTTCCGACCATACATCCTGTGCCGCTTGATTATCGAACAAAGCAAGCTGCCAATTGTGGACTGCCACTACACCTAGCACCCAACCACTCGACATACAGGCTTCAGAAATTTTTAACTGCACCGCATAAAATACCTGCGGGTCCATAGCGTAGCCGCCCCACTGCTCTGGCTGCAGAATTTTAAAAAAGCCTGCATCCTGAAAATCCTGAATAGTTTCATCGGGAATGCGACGAATTTGTGCACAACGAGCGGCTCGCTCGGCCAAAACTGGCTGCAAGGCTTCGGCTTTGGCGATAAGATCTTTTGCTCTGGAAGACGCTAAACTGTATTGATCTGACATACTCAACTCCACGTGACTAAGGGAACACTTACTCTCATAGCAGCAAGAATATAACCCAAAGCGAATGCCAGCATCCCCCATATAAGTGATATGCAACCATTACTGCTGAATAAACCCCTCACCAAAATCGGTTTATTCAATAACAGCCGGGTTATAACTGGTTGGGTCACCTAACATCGACCGGTGCGATGGCGGCTGCTTACCATTGATATCCACCACACCATACTCACTACCTAACTCAGCACCCACCCAAATCTTACCGCTGCGCTGCATGCGCTGAGGGTCTTTAGCCAATGCATCAATGACCAACCCAGAAAACTCCGGAGACTCGGCACCGGCTTCCATATCGGCATAAAGTTCAGGTTCAGCATCAAACACGCGCTGGGTCCGCTCGGTTTTAAGCAAGCCCATCCATAAAGAGATGACCGCCACATTATAGGGTTTAAAATCAACCGCCATATCATGGGCCATTTTATCCACCGCTGCTTTACCAGCGCCATAAGCCGGACCATGCATATAGCAACGTCCCCCAAACGATGATGTATTAACCACTAAACCCTCACCGTTCTTGACCAGCAACGGCGCAGCGTAATAACTGGCAACATAACTGGATCGCATACCCACATTTAAAATATCTTGCAGCGCTAACGGCTTTTGCCAGAACGGACCGTGATCAACCAAACCCTCTGGCACCAGCAAAGCATTATTAACCAGAATATCCAACCGGCCCTGCTCACGTTCAACCCGGGCGAAGAGTGCCTGTACTTGCCGATCATCGCCATGATCACAAACCACAGCGATACCGTTACCACCGCGGCGACTAATCTCATCCGCAGTGGCAGCCACAGTGCCGGGTAAATCAGCATCACCTTCGTTGATTGTGCGCCCGGTTACATAAACGGTGGCACCTAAGCCACCGAGCGCCAGGGCAATGCCTTTGCCAGCACCACGACTTGCGCCAGTCACCACGACCACCCGATTTTCTTGCAAACTCATACCCACCTCGCAGCAACGGTTATCACATCGCAGATAACATCAATCAAAAAATTAACCAAGCAAGAGTAACGGATGAGCATTAAAAAACAATCCGCCAGAGCAATGATAAAAGAATGGTAATTTAAGCCGTACTAGTCAGCTTTACTGCCACCTAAACAGTCAGGTGAATCAGGCGCCAAATTATTACGCTGCTGCCACTCATCGGCTGTATAAGTATGCAGCGCTAACGCATGCACCGGGCCAGCCAGTTCATCGGCCAACACCTTATAAATCATTTGGTGACGGGCAACGCTGCGCTTGCTATCAAATTCCGCGGACACTACAACGACTTTGAAATGAGTTTCTGAATTTGGAGGGACGCTGTGCATATGACTTTCATTGAGCACATCTAAAAACAAAGGTGACAGCGAGGAAGACAGTTTTGATTCAATGTCAGACTGGACACTCATAAAAAATCCAATAGCTAATTTAAATTTCAGAATAGTGCTAGATTCTTAATAGCAACGCTTATTGCGCCTTGCTTAACACGCTCTGACGATTATATAACGACAGCCATACTTCCAGCTCATCAACAGGTACCGGCTTACAATAAAAATAGCCCTGTCCTTTATCGCAACCCAATTGCTTTAAAGTATCAATGATTTGCAAATCTTCAATGCCTTCAGCAGTCACATTCAAACCCAAATTATGAGCCAGCTGCACCGTTGAATTGACAATAATTTGATCTTCATTATGTGCCATCATCTGACTGATAAAAGTACGGTCAATTTTTAAGGTATTGATTGGCAAGCTTCTTAAATACGCCAAGGATGAATAACCAGTTCCATAATCATCAATGGATATAGGTGCGCCCAAGGCGGCAATGGATTGCAACACTTGACGCGCTTTATCCGGGTCCGCCATCAAGGTGCTTTCGGTAATTTCTATTTCCAACTTTGAGCCATCTACCTGATAGCGCTGCAGGCAATTATCAATAAAACTGACAAAGCCAACATCAATTAAATTACGGGTAGAAACATTCACCGCAATAGAATATTGCCATCCCATTTTTTGCCATTCAGCTAATTGCTGGATAGCCGTTTCAACCACCCACCAGGTTACCGGCATAATCATATCAGTCAATTCAATTAGCGGTATAAACTCGACAGGGGGCAAGAGACCTAGCTGTGGGTGCATCCAACGTACCAGCGCTTCGAAGCCCACTACTTCATTGGTCTGCAAATCAATCACTGGCTGATAAAATAAACGCAGCTCGTCATTACTAATAGCCTGACGAATATCCATCATCAATGACAGCCGGCGCACCGAATAATGATCACTGGCACTGTTATATAAGCAGTGGTCTCTTGATTGCTGCTTTGCTTGATACATTGCCACATCCGCACAACGCATCAATGAGGATACAGAGTCACTGTTGGTTGGGTATAGCGCTATCCCTACACTTCCACCCACTACTAGCTCTAACTCGTTAATAGTGAACGGTGATTTAATTTCCTGCATTAATGCTGAAGCCAACGCAGTTATTGCGTCAACCGATTCATAGTCCTCAATTAAAACCGCAAATTCGTCGCCGCCCAGACGGGCCAGCGTAGTATTATGACCAACCAAAACAGGTTCTAATCGCGGGCCTATTTGCTTTAACAAATAATCGCCAGTTTCATGACCCAGGGTATCATTCACTTCCTTGAAACCGTCAAGATCCAATAAAAATAATGCATGCTGATTATTAGTAGAAGATACTGCTATTACCTTTTCCAATTGCTCAACAAAATAGCTTCTATTGGGTAATCCGGTTAAGCCATCATGATTGGCGCGGTATTCCATGTCACGTGTATGGCGAACGCGGTCACTTACATCCGTCATTACACCAAAAATTCGAGTTAACTGATTATCAACTACGACACTGGATAAATTTGTCGATACCCAAAGATCACTTGCCTGCTCAGTAGACAAGTGAACTACATGATCACGAAACAGATAATTTTCGGCAATAAAGTCTCTAGCCTGAGTGGCGTAATCATATTGAATATCACCTAATATACCGCCCCCCACCAATTCAGCCTTGCCATTTTTTCCGAGTAAATCAGTAAAGGCAATATTACAATCCACTATCTTGCTATACTCTGCCAACCACTGCACCTGCTTAGGAACCGATAGCGTCACCGGCATTGGTGGTACCACATCAACTACAAACATGCCGCTAGAATTATTTTCGATAAACATTTGCCGCTGCTGCTCGGTTTTATTTTTTTCTTCCTCAATTCTACGCCGGCCTATTTCTGCAGAGGCACGAATGGCAAAAATATTTAATACTGAACGGGCTAAATCAATATTTGGGATTTCACTGCTGTGCATTAATGAAATCAAACCTAACTGTTGATATTTCTCGCCGATAATGGGTACCGCGATATAACTTTCGATGCCTAAGCGACTTAAAAACTCATCCTTAGGAAACATATCCGCCACACCTGAACGATATACTTTAGCAATCCCGCCCAATACCTCGTAGCCTGGTGTATCTTTCAAGCAAAAAGTATTTTCGATGTGCTCATACTTAACAGCGCCGCCATAAAAGGCAAGCATATTAACCATGCCATCACCCTGTTCCGGAGTAGACTCTGCAACCGCGGAGTAATCCAAACCCAAAGTTTCTGCCAGTTTTTTTGCAAGATGAATAAAAAAAGATTCACCAGACTCTGCGGCCAAGGTTTGGGCAATATTCGACACTAACTGCTCCTGCATACGGCTAACACTTTGGTCTCGGTGTATTAATAAGACAGCTCGCAACAACCCGGATTCAACAAAACCATGATAAGAACTCTTGAAATGGAGTCGCTCGCCTGCCACAACCCATTCAGTCGATAAATCTTCAAGAATGTAATCCGCTATCACAAAATCATGTAACCGTTTTCGCAGACGCTCATTATGTAAATCCACATCGCCAAGCTCAGCATAACTGGCAATTTGCTGCATACTTAGACCACGCATGCGTTCTGGGTCACCGCTACTCATCGCACCATCTACGATATAGAACTCTGCTAGCTGAGCTTGGGACATAATAATCTGCACCTGCTGATCAGCAGGCAGACGAATATCTATCGGTTCCGACAAGCGGAAAAGAGTGACGGCACTGGGTAAATTTTTATAGGAAGTGGACTGGTTAACGCTCATTCCATGTTCGCAGGGTTTAGTGGTATATGAGTACTAGTGTAGACCAGAATTTTCAGGATAAAACCTCTACCGGGAATAGAGCGATAAAAAAAAGGCGACATCCGAAAATATCGCCTTTATTGATTAAACTACCAGCAAATAATTACACAAATAACTCGCCACTGGCTGCCCGATCAATCAATAGCTGCGGCGGCTCGAATACCTCTCCATACTTGGCCGCTAACTCTTTGCTACGCGCAACAAAAGCGCTAAGCCCATAAGCGTTAATCGCCTGAAACACACCACCGGTCTGCGCGGGAAAGCCAATACCCATTATTGAACCGATATTTGCATCGCCGACACTATCGATAACGCCTTCCTGCATCGCACGAACCGCTTCCAAACACTGGCAGAACAACAAGCGATCTTTAATGTCTTGATAAGACATATTGACATAGCCATCAGCTGCGAAGAGCTCCTTCAAACCGGGCCAGATGAACTTTTTACCGCCTTCGGGATATTCATAGTAACCCCGCCGTGTACTTTTCCTTTGCGGCCAAACTCATTAACCATACGACCAACCAGTGTGCCAGCCGCCGTTTCAGCAAAGACCTTACCTTGTGACTCGGCATCAGCCTTGGCTTGCTGACCATTTTTATAGGCCGTTTCCTGACTAATCTCATCGATTGCCGCCAAGGGCCCAACCGGAGAACCGTTATCACGGGCAGCTGATTCGATTAATACCGGGTTAACACCCTCACAAACCATCTCCGCCCCCTGGGTTATCGTCGATGCAATAGTCCGGGTAGTAAAAAAACCTGGTGCATCATTGACGACAATGGGCGTTTTGCCTAATTGTTGCGCTAAATCAAAGGCCTTAGCCAAGGTTTCATCAGAAGTTTCTCTACCTTTGATGATCTCTACTAACGGCATTCTCTCTGCCGGCGAGAAAAAGTGCATACCAATAAAGTTGGCTTTATTGCCACTAGCCTCAGCCAATTCAGTAATCGGAAGTGCCGAGGTATTAGAGGCAAATACTGCGCTTTCCGCCAACAGTGCTTCACACTCTTTCGTCACTGCAGCCTTAACCCCCGATCCTCAAACACCGCTTCTATAACAATGTCGCAGCCTGCAATATCAGCGTAATCTGCAGTCGCCTTAATTCGCGCCAAGTATTGCTCCGCCTGCTCATCACTCACCCGTTTATTCTTTGCGTAGCTGGCTTTTACATAAGCGATACCTTTGTCAGCATTTTCCTGGCTGATATCTTTGAGCACCACCTCAATACCTTTCTGCGCGGCCATTACCGCGATACCTGCGCCCATTTGACCAGCACCCAGTATTCCCAATTTTTTAACCGTTGATTTTGCAAAGCCATCCGGGCGGCTAGCACCTTTATTCAACGCTTCCATCTGCACAAAAAAAGCCGTCATCATATTGCGCGAGGTTTGGTCCAATAGCAGACTTAAAAAATACCGTCCTTCAATTTTTTGTGCCGTATCAAAATCAACCTTAACGCTATCAATCACACAGGCAAAAATAGCTTCTTGAGCAGGCATTAAACCTTTTGTCTGCGCCACCACATTAACCGGGCCAAAGTAGGTTAAGCCCTGATTAGCCGGATCATCATGGGCGCCACCTGGCAGCTGGTAGCCATCAGTATCCCATGGCTGCTTTGCTTCCGGATTAGCTTTAATCCAGGCTTTTGCTGCTGCCGCCAAGGCTTCTTCGGAGTCAACCAGTTCATCCAACATGCCTTTTTCCAAAGCTTTTTCAGCCTTCAAACGACGGCCTTGACTAATTAAACCAATCGCTTCCTGCATGCCTAACAACCGCGTTAAACGGACAACACCACCTGCACCCGGCATTAAACCAATCATGCCCTCAGGCAAGCCGACCTGAACACCTTTAACCGCCACTCGATAGTGACAAGCCAAAGCAATTTCATAACCACCACCCAATGCCGGGCCATTAATACCGACCGCAACGGGCACCCCCAAAGTTTCCAATAAGCGCAACGGTGCTTTGGTTTTCATAATACCGTTGTACATGTCGGTCTTTTCCTCAACCGAACAATTTAAATCCATGGCTAACATTTCAGTGATGTCGCCACCGGCAAAAAATTGATCCTTTTTACCACTGCGTACATAAACCCCAATGACACCACCTGCAGCCACCATTGCCTGCAATTCTACGATGGCTTTTTGCATAGCTTCATCGTATTCAACGCCCATGGTATTCACTGATTTTCCAGGCTGATCAAAAATTAGTTCTACAATGCCGTCACTGTCTTTTTCTAAACGGATATATCCCATTGTCTTACTCGCTTTACTGGTTGTCGGAAAAATCTTTAACGCCATTAGCGTTGCCAACTTGTTCCGTGATTAATTCAATTAGTGCTTACACACGCTCAATAATGGTGGCGATACCGATACCACCGCCGGCACAGAGTGTGATCAAGCCACGCTGTAAATCGCGACGCTCCAGCTCATCCAATAACGTCCCTAAAATCATCGCACCGGTAGCACCAATAGGATGACCCATCGCAATCGCACCACCATTGACATTGATACGGTCATCGGCGACTCCCATGCGCTGCTGAAAGCGCAACACGACTGATGCAAACGCTTCGTTGAGCTCAAATAAATCAATATCATCCGCGGTCATTCCAGCCTGCTTCAACACTTTCAGCGTTGCAGGCACCGGACCATCTAACATTATCGTTGGCTCAGTGCCGGTTAAAGCACAAGCGACAATGCGCGCTCTCGGGGCCAACCCGGTATCTTTACCAGCCTGCTCATTACCTACCAGCACCAAGCCAGCGCCATCAACCACACCGGAAGAATTACCCGGCGTATGTACATTGATAATTTCCTGCAATTCGGGATAGCGCAAACGGGCGATATCGCCATGACCAAAATCATTAAACATTTTGAAGGAAGGATTTAACTTGGTGAGATTATCCATTGAGGTGGGACGAATTAATTCGTTTCTATCCAAAATAGTGACACCATTGATATCAACCACCGGAACCTGTGATTTGAAATAACCATTTTGCTCGGCATGGGCAGCACGCTGCTGCGACATAACCGCATAACGGTCTACATCTTCACGGCTGAAACCATCCATCGTCGCGACCATATCAGCACCCAAGCCCTGGGAAATACCATAGGTTTTCATAGCAACCCAGGCATCGCCTTGCGCTGCACCGGAAGCGCCAATTCCAAGCCGGGACATTGACTCAACGCCACCAGCGGCCACCATCGATTCAAAACCGGCAAGCACTTTCGCAGCAGCCATATTAACCGCATCCAAACCACCGGCACAGTAGCGATGAATTTGGGTACCAGTAGTAATGTTATCCCAACTGGAGTACGTCACTGCAGTCTTGGCAATATTTTGTCCCTGCTCATTTACCGGCTCACCCGTCGCAATAATTAAATCCTCTACTCTGGAGGTATCCAAATCGTTGCGCTCTTTCATCGCTTCCATTAAACCCGCGACCAGATCAATCGGTTTAACTTCATACAAACCGCCACCGACTTTACCCTTGCCACGGGGCGTACGAATCGCATCGTAAATATATGCTGTTGTTGCCATGTTTTTCCTACCTAGGTTACTGGCGCGACGACTTCGCGACTTGACTGATATTTATGCGTCTTTTTAAAGCTGCGCATGTGAAGCTAAGGCATCATCCACACAGGCTCATTTCAGGGTATCTAATTTAACCGCAAGCCACTGAAACACAATAACATTTACGGTCAATGGCCAGTGGCATATTTTCACCGCGTGACAGCAGTGCTGGAATAGTATTGATTCCGTTAAAACAAGCGCTGCCAATACCTGATGAACTCATGGAGCTTAGTTAATCCCGCGTTGATTCACTGTGTTCTTGCTGCCTGAATTCACCAGGCGTCATCGCGGTCCATTTTTTAAATGAGCGATGAAAAGCACTGGGGTCAGTAAACCCCATCAATGCAGCCACCGCATTGATCGATAAATCCGGATTGGATAAATAGGCCAGGGAAGCGTCACGTCGACACTCATCTTTTAATTGCTGAAAAGTGGTGCCTTCCTTTTTTAACTTGCGCCGCAATGTGGGTGCTGACATATTTAGCGAGTCTGTAATTTTTTCAAAACTGGGAAAACCCTGGCTAAAATCATGACCAATCAATGCCCTTACCCGCGTCACCAGACTACTGGTGCTGGCATCCGGATTGATTACCATTAATTGATAAGGCGCAGTACGCAGAAAATCTTTTAATGATTGCTCAGTGTGCACCAACGGACTTGTCAGATAGGATGCAGCAAAGATAATTTCATCACGCTGCTGCCCATAATGAATGGGGCAATTAAATAATTGCTGGTATTTTTCTATTTTTTCTTCTGTGGCCGGTGCCGCACCTCGAAAATGTACGGTACTCAGCTTCATTGAGCGGCCGGTAAGCCAACAAAAAAAACGGTGCCACACCGAAAGGCTATAAGCATCCGTTGCTTCCACCTCCGGCATTGCATCCGTAGCAATACCATTTTTAGCCGGCGAACCGCGATACCCTACAATCACTAACTCCTGATCAAGACTCATGGTAATCTGCGCATCAGCATCAAAAAAGGTGCGATAAAACTCACAGGTCCGTTTAATGGCCACCCCTAAGTTCTCGCAACCCAAAATGCAGTAGCACATCATCCTGAATGCGCCTGGCGTCACCCCCTGACCAAAGCTCAAACCGAAGGTTTCGTCCTGCAACAGACTTAAGACCTGCTGATACAGCTTACTGTACTGCATTGCCGTAATTTCCTGCCGATAGTCACTCTGTCGGGGTTTACGGGGGTCGAAATCAATCCCTGCGACAGTCAGCATGCCGGAATAATCATAGCCGCGCTCTAGCACTAGATTAAGCAGTGAATTGGCAAAGCGTGTGGGGACAGTTTCAGCATTCATACAACGTTGGGTTCTTTCTGCAGTTTTTTGTGAGCTGGATCATAGTTAGGCTATCGCTAACCCGGTGAATACTAGCATTTCGCCCGTTCAAGTTGAATTCCAGGCGCTATACCATAAGCTATTAAATATCTTCTATACTATTAAAAACACGCTGATAAGCAGGCTTGCAATGGACCACCCCCTTTACGACATTTACTTTACCGGCCAACTCGTTGAAGGCACTGATGTTGAAACAGCCAAGATCAATGTCGCCAAACTGTTTAAAAGTACACCAGAAAAAATGGCCAAATTATTTACTGGCAAGCCGCAAGCATTAAAACGCGGCGTCGATAAAGCGGGCGCATTAAAATATAAGGCTGCGCTGCACCAAGCTGGATTATTAGTCGCCGTTAAAACCCAGCAAGCCGCGGCCGCAGCTAACACTGCATCAGCGACTCCAGCAGCACCTGTTCAGGCCCAGACCGAGTCAACCACCCAGCCTCAAGCCGAAGAGGATTGGTCGCTGGCAGCGGTCGGCAGTGATGTATTAAAGCAAAGCGAAAAGTCACAACCAGTAGAAAATAATGTCGATACCAGTGCAATAAAAATGGTATCAGCTTTCATGGAGCCGGAAGCGATTCCTACCGCACCCCCGCCACCCCCGCCTGATACCAGCCACATCTCCGTCGCCACTGTAGGCGAAGATTTACTGGTTGAAAAACCGGATTCACCGCCGCCGTTACCACTAGATATTGATGACATCACCCTGGCTCCTGCAGGTAGTGAGCTGGAACAGATACCTTCAGACTTACCGCCACTTAATCCCGATACCAGCGCCATCAGCATGGCAGAACCTGGCGCGGATATACTGGAAGGCCAGACCAAACCGGAACCGCCACCGGCACCTGATACAACGCATTTAAGTATTGCCAATGACTAAATGATTCGCAGCCCAGATGCTGAATGATTTGCTCCGCTGAGCCTGCCCCGTGAAGCGTTTTGGGTATACCTTACAGGGCTGCCTTAAATATAACAGGCGCTCAACGCACTTCGTGCTTTTGTCCCCGATCGCGTCAGGAATGCGCATAAACACTGGATTATCTAGCTTAACGCTACTCGCTTAGTACTGCCCTTAAAAATTGAACGTTTAAATAAACAATCAAGCCCGCGATAAAGGCAACGTCATTTCAACTCGCAAACCGGGATCATTATCGAACAGACTAATATCCCCGTCGTGCAACTTCACAACCGCAGACACTAAACTTAAACCCAAGCCGTTACCCGGTTGCTCGCTACGACTGGTCTCAACCCGGAAAAAGCGACGAAATACTTTTGCTTTATCTTTACCAGGAATTCCCGCGCCACTATCGGCAACTGAAATTAGCGCACAACCCAAAGAATCCTGATCTTCGATATGTTCCAATTGAATATGAATATTACCCTGCTCTGGCGTGTATTTAATCGCATTATCAATAAGGTTTGCGCAAGCCTGGAATAATAAATCACGGTCACCATGCAACTGCATACCATCCGCTAATGACTCTGTCATGGTAATGGCTTTATCCAACGCTAAAGGTTCATATAACTCCACCACATCGAGCATAATCACTTTTAAATCCAGCATCGCAAATCCTTCGCGGCGAGAACCGGACTCTACGCGTGCAATCCGCAATAGCGCATTAAATGTCGACAGCAAACTATCGGCTTCTTCAATTAAATGCTGCACGGTCTCTTCATTCTCATGATCAATTTGACCGTGTAATTGCGTCAGATGATTACGCAAGCGTGTCAGCGGCGTACGCAAATCGTGTGCAATATTATCGGAAACCTGCCGCACACCGGCCATCAAGGTTTGAATGCGGTCCAGCATTCTATTGATACTAAAAATAAGCTCCCGCATTTCACCGCGCTGATTATTCGTTCCGATACGCTCAGATAAATCACCGGACATAATTCGTTGCAGTGTTTTATTCACGGTATCCAGTTGTTTAACATTGATGCCCGCCAAAATCGCACCACCAATTGCGCCCAATACAATCGTTACCACCATGCTGCGAACCAATGCACCGCCAACCAAATTCGCATAATAGATAATGTCATCGTAATGACGGGCGACTAATACCTGTGAACCGTTATCTAGTTGTTCAGTGCGGGCGACAAAACCAACATCAATGGCCTCCCCATCCCAAGCTAATATGTCCAGCTGAAAACTGAGCCAACCTTCACCGTATTGTTTAAATTCAGGCCATTCATCGAGATTGCCAGCAATTTTTTTATAATCCTTATCCACCACCAAATAAAAAAACCGACTGCGATACTCTTTACGAATTTTTTCATCCACCAAAGTATCTACTTCGGCAGCTCCACCCTGCTCGTAAACAGCACGCAACTCTTTTAATTCGTTGGTGATTGAATCTGAAAGTTCAGCAAAATAATCATAGGAGATAGTAGCGTACACCAGGGTTAGAACAACCAGGCTGGCAACACTAAGGCAAGCCACATAAATCGACATAAATCGAAATGTGTAACTGGCGAGAACTTTGTTAATAATCATAGAAAGTAACTGACGCCTTAAGCGGCGTCAGGATCATGCAACATATAGCCGGCACCACGCACGGTGGAAAGCAACTGCTTATCAAAACCTTTATCAATTTTTTGTCGCAGGCGACTGATATGCACATCGATAACGTTGGTTTGTGGATCAAAGTGATATTCCCAGACATTTTCCAGCAACATGGTACGCGTCACTACTTGCCCAGCATGCTTCATTAAGTATTCAAGCAATTTGTATTCTCTGGGCTGCAGATTAAAGCCCTCGCCATTGCGCACCACTTTATGAGCAAGCAAATCCATTTCCAGATCAGCAACCTTCAACTTGGTTTGGGTAGTACTGGATTGCTGCCGACGAAGAATCGCTTCAATCCGGGCTAACAATTCAGCGAAGGCGAAAGGTTTAACCAGATAATCATCCCCGCCAGCCTTTAAGCCTTTCACGCGGTCATCCACTTCACCTAACGCACTGAGGATCAAAACCGGCGTTTTGTTATCAGAAGCTCTAAGCGTTTGAATAATCGTCAGACCATCCACATTGGGCAGCATCCGATCTATCACCATGACATCGTAATTTTCACTACTGGCTAAAAACAGCCCTTGCTTACCATCACCGGAATGATCAACGGTATACCCGCTTTGTTTCAAGCCCTTGATAATGTAATCCGCAACACTACTATCGTCTTCGATTAAAAGAATGCGCATGCAAACCCCGTTTGTTATGTTATTTACCGTCGTTGACCAACAGATGACTGCGCCAACAGAGGCGAACATTATCATTAACTGTTATAAACGTCAGTTTTCCAGAGCATTAATAATACTTAATGCTAATACTGGCTAGCTTATCGGGAGCAAACCTTACTGCCTATATTTTCTGGTTTATAGACTATATAGGTATAAAAACCCAAAAAATGCCGGCTAAAACAACCAACTCAGTCACAACCTGTTAGAAAGTGTGAATTTTAACTATTCAAGCAGCCGGTAAATCTCTACCTTGGTAGTCAAGCAGTGAGCTCGAGGGGGTTAAGATGTATCGACAATATACACTCGCAACAACTCAGCAGAACACCCAAAATACCGTTCGACGTGATACTGATCACCAGCGGATATCATTGGCTCTTCTTTTTTTAGGCACTGCGCTTGCCTGCCTACTGAGCAGCAACACGCTGGCTGACTCTGGCAGTAACCTCCACTATCAATACATCAACAACATCAATAGCAGTGCTGCAATTACCAGCCCACAACAACGCTTGCTAAACCGGGTATTGCCAGCTCACCTGCATAGCGATCTGGTAGTCACCAATACCGACAGTGAAAATGATTTGGCCTTTAATTATTTATGGATGGAGCAATATAAAGCAGACTACCGGTCCTCGGAAGGCGGTAATGCTGCAGGTAAAATCCTACGCAGAGGATTAAAAGCCTGGTACAAGTCCAAGTACGGTAAAGCGTCCACGCTAAGCGGTGACGACGAAGATACAATGGTTATCGATACCCTATCGCAAATTGATTATCGACTGCGCGTATCCGGTGACAAGGTGAAGCTCGGTATCAAATACGAATTCTAAATCGCCGCTCTTACAAGCACCCTACTACCCTGTTGATTGCTCCCCCGCGTTGATCTGCTAGAATGGCGCCACTTTCAGTAGCCGCCTTCTAATCACACAAATAATACGCCACTTTATGTCTACAACTGCTGCAGCTTTACCTACCGCCGGCGTGATCCGCCGCCTGATCGCCATGATTTACGATGCCCTTTTGGTATTTGCCGTGTTATTCGCCGCGACCATTCCAACAGTGTTTCTCCCAAGCAACCCACAGCAAACCATCAACAACGAAGATGTAGTGCATGAATTACCGACGCTGGTTGATGGTTGGCCCTTTCAAATTTATATACTGGTCATTTATTGCAGTTTTTTTTGCTGGTTCTGGCATAAAAACGGTCAAACTCTGGGCATGCAGGCCTGGCGCTTACAAATAGAAGACCTTGAAGGTAACCGGATCAGCTGGCGGCAGTGCCTGTTGCGCTTAGGCTGCGCCGGTATTTCTTTAATGTGCTTAGGGGCCGGGTATTGGTGGATATGGATCGACAAAAATGGCTATAGCTGGCACGATCGCTGGTCAAAATCACGGATGGTAGTGCTACCCAAAAAAACCAAAAAATAGCGGCTAGAAACCTTAATTGGCCTTACGCAAAAACCAGCAACCGACCACCGAGCAAACTAAAATCGGTACCAACGATGCATAGATGGGCTGAAACCCGTACACCAGACTAGCTGGCGCCAGCATATCCTGCGCGGTGCGAAAGATAATGCCTATCAACACACCGATAAAAATACGATAGCCCATCGTAACTTCCCGCAATGGACCAAAAATAAAAGAAATTGCAATTAATACTAATGACACTGTCGATAAGGGTTGCAATACTTTTTTCCAGAAGGCCAACCGATAACTACCGCTATTTAAGCCCTGCCCGTCCAAATACCCCGCGTACTGATACAAACCTTCAATCGATAAATCAATGGGATCAAGCACCAATATATTCAACAGCTCAGGCGACAGTTTAGTCTGCCAAGACCTCGACCTATCGGTTACTTTGCTTAACTGCCCGGCAGTGAAACGCGTTTCAACCAAATCCTCCAGCAACCACTGCCCCGACTGATATATAGCGCGTTCAGCATAGAGTGCTGTCTGTAATTGTCGCTGTTGATTAAATTGAAAAATGGTTACGCCGTATAACACGCCATTAGGCTGCACCACATTAAAATGCATAAATTGATTGGCTTCGCGATGCCACAAGCCATCTTCACTGACGACACTTCCCGCATCACGCAAAGCGATAGCCCGCTGGCTTTGTGCAATACTTTCGGTTCTGGGCGCAATGTATTCACTTACCGCCATCCCTATTAACATGAGCACCAGTGCAGGCCGCATTACCATCCACACAACCCTCGCGGTAGAAACACCGGCGCTACGAATAACCACTAGCTCGCTATTATTCGCCAATGCCCCCAAACCGGCCAGACAACCCACCAACGCGGCAAAAGGTAAAAAATCAAAGACATTGCCAGGTACCGAGAGCAACACAAACTGCAGGGCATTTAAAAAAGTGTATCGGTCATCCAGCTTATCGGTTTCATCAATCAATGCAGCAATTAAATCCAGGCCCAATAACAACAACAATACCAGCGTGATACTGGAAAAAATAACAGTCGATAAATAACGGCTTAACTTACGCATCACCTTGCCAACCCATCATGCAGTTCTCACCGGCGGAGAATTTAAGTTACGTAGGCGTCGATAAGCATCCTGACCAAACAGTAGCAGCAACGCTATCAGCAGAAACACCCCGTGTACCCACCACATACCTAGCTCAAGCGGTAATTGTTGTTTTTCAATCGCGTCACGAGCGGCATTAAGCCCGACTAAATAAAAAATATAAATCAAAAAGGCCGGCAGCATTTTTACGTAGCGACCTTTACGGTGATTGGTTTTGCTAAGCGCTTGTGCAATCAATGCAATGATAGGCACTAAAATAATCAGCGAAATACGCCACTGCAAGGTCGCCTTATCTTCCAGCTTGTCCGACGTTAATAATTGCTCAGTGGTGCGTGCGTCGGTGCGCTTATAACTGCTGCGTTGACGCTCCGGCTCTTTGACCAACTGACCAAACTTTTCAAAATGTGTCACCCGAAAATTCAGTTGTCCCGGCGCACCAATATACTGATAGCCATTTTCCAGCACCAGATAACGCCCCAGAGTTGCTTCATCTATCTCAATAGCGGCTTTCTCAGCGAATACAATCGATAATTGCTCACCGTTCTTGTCACCCGTCTGCGAGGCGGAAAATACTTCGCGCATAGTATTTTCACGATTATTCAGCTGTTCGATATAACTGACCCGCCCCTCTTTTTCGTCAATCCGGAACCGACCTGCTACCAACAATTCCAAACCACTAGCGTTATCTGCATCTTTAAAAATATCCTGCGCCTTACCCATACCGATTGGGCTGGCATAAAGGCTCATATAACCCACTACCGCGGCAACCAGAATTGAGGGGGCAAGGGTAAACAACGCCAGCCGCTTGGTTGACATGCCACAGGCCGACATCACCGTCATTTCACTTTCGACATAGAGCCGGCCATAGGCCAATAGAATACCGATAAATAAACCCAGCGGCAGCACCAACTCCAAAAAGCTGGGTACCCGATACATCATAATAGTAAGCACAACATCAGGGGCGAGCTCACCAGCTGCAGCCTGCGCCAAATATTTTACAAAGCGACCACTCATTACAATCACTAACAAGGTCACACTGACCGCAAACATGCTGACCAGAATTTCCTTGGTTAGATAACGGAACAAAATCACTGCTGAATATTTCCCGGAATGAAGGTAGAAGTAAAAGTCATCATTTTTTTAGTTGTTTACGCTTTCAAGCACCATCGTGACCTATTACACTAGCGTTACCCGAACACGCAACACACGCGGCTTGAATAAGGTTATTATCTATCAAACCGTTGCTGATGTCGTTAATTTTATCCTGACTTAAATAATCAAAAGGAACACCTTATGGATGTTGTCGCCAAAGCCCTTGCCGCGCCAGAATCAATTAGCAGCCCTTGTCTGGTGGTACCCATCTTTAGCGCTAGCACCACAGCTAAAAGCAAAAGCGCTGGCAGCCAATTATCCAAAACGGCCAAACAAATCGATAAAGCGGCAGGCGGTATCATCCAACGGATGGTCAGCCGTGGTGACGGCAAGGGTGAACTTGGTACCACATTACTATTACCTGCTGTTACCGGCATCAAAGCCGAGCGGTTACTGTTACTGGGTTGCGGTAATGGCAAAGCACTATCGGCAACCGATTTTAAAAAACTGGTCACAGCTTGTTTAAGCACACTGGAACGCAGCCACATTACCAACGCCAGCGTGTTACTTGAAGAGCTTACCGTTGCTGATCAGGATACCGCCTGGATGGCTGCACAATTCGCACTGACCGCCGGTAGCAATAGTTATCGCTACAGCAAAACACTAAGCAAAGCCAAACCCGCTGCCAGCTTGAAACGAATCACTTATAATGCGGCCCCAATGCCGACATTCGTAACGCCATTGCTCAAGCCAAAGCTATTGCTCAAGGAATGAACACCGCCAAGGAACTGGGTAACCTACCGGCCAATATTTGTACGCCGACCTATTTAGCCAAGCAAGCCAAAGGGCTTGGCCGTAAATATCCCAAACTGAGCGTTTCAGTGATTGAAGAAAAGAAAATGCGCGAGCTGGGCATGGGCTCATTGCTTTCAGTCACCGCCGGTACTGACCAACCCGCCAAACTTATCATCATGGAATACAAGGGCGCAGCCAAAACCCAGCGTCCCCATGTACTCGTGGGCAAGGGCATTACCTTTGACAGCGGCGGTATCAGTATCAAAAACCGGCGCCAAAATGGATGAAATGAAATATGACATGTGTGGCGCCGCATCCGTCGTCGGTACCATGAATTCAGTCGCCGAATTAGGCTTAAAAATTAACGTAGTGGCGGTCATTGCCGCTGCTGAAAATTTACTTAATGGCTCAGCCACCAAGCCCGGTGACGTAGTCACCAGTATGTCCGGGCAAACCATTGAAGTGCTAAACACCGATGCCGAGGGACGCCTGGTGTTATGTGACGCCCTAACCTATGCCGAACGCTTTAAACCGCAATCCATCATCGATATTGCCACCCTCACCGGTGCCTGCGTAGTGGCATTAGGCAAGCATGCCAGCGGCCTCTACAGCAACGAGGATGATTTTGCCGAAGAACTATTAAGCGCCGGTATTCAAGCGGGTGATCGCGCCTGGCATATGCCCTTGTGGGATGACTACCAACCACAACTTAACAGTAACTTTGCTGATATCGCCAACATTGGTGGGCCGGAAGGCGGCAGTATCACAGCCGCCTGTTTCCTCTCGCGTTTCACCAAAAAAATGCGCTGGGCACATTTGGACATTGCTGGCACAGCGTGGGTATCGGGGGCGATAAAGGTGCCACTGGACGTCCGGTAGGTTTACTGACGCAATACCTGATCAACAAAAGCCGGTAGGTTTTAGTAAATTACTATCATGAGACAAATGTGCAAATACACGCTAGCCTAACACTATGACCAAGGTTGATTTTTATATCCTCTCCGCCGACGACATCGAACAGCGCCATTTGTTCGCCTGTCGGTTGGTGGAGAAAGCCTTTAAGCTAGGTCATCAAATTTATGTACACACCGATGACAATGCACAGGCTAACGCTTTAGATCAGCTGCTGTGGAGCTGGCGTAGCAGTAGTTTTATACCGCACGGGCTGAAACAAGCCAACAGCGAATCTCCCACACCACAATCGATACAGATTGGCTTTGGCGACGCCGACCAATCCGCCGCCCAGCACAACGATTTACTGATCAACTTATCCAATGACGTGCCGGAATTTTTTAGTCGATTTGATCGCGTAGCAGAAATTGTCGTACAAACACCAGCCATAACGGAGGCCACACGCAACAGCTTCCGCTTTTACCGAAACCGGGGTTACCAACTGGAATCCCATGATTTAAGACCAACCCATTAAACCAATAACAAAAGAATACCGAGACCCATAAAGAGCCACCATTATGAGCAGCAACGACCCAGTCTTTCCATCCAGAAAATCCCCTAAAGAAGCACTTCTGGATGAATTGCAATCCATCAAAGGACTGTTGGATGATGATCCCAAAGCCAGCGATTTACCGCTTGATATTCCAACGTTAGATGATGTCGTTGATGGGCAACCCGCGGCACAGCCTGTAGCAGCAGATGATAAACCGAGCGATCGCCTGTTAGATTTAAATTCCATCTTCGATAATGATGACGAACTGGCCACCAGCGCTGATATCGGTGATTTCGATGAAGATATTGCCACCGACACTGTTGCTGATAGTGAAGAGGTCAACGATGATGTTACCGATCAAGCACCGGACCTATCACTGCCCCGGTTCTACAGACACTGGTTGCCGGAGCTACTGTCGCTGCACTGACTCCCGAGAGCGAAGCATATCAAGAAGAGCAGGAAGACCTGTTCCCGGAACTCTCCGCGCTTTCGGAACTGGATTCCGCCGAGCTTGAAATACCACAGCCCGAGCCACTCACTGAAAACACCGTACCTGAACGAACAGCAACTGAACGCATTAAACCTGAAGTACTGACAGCGGAAATTAACGAAGTAAAAACCCCGACCCCGGAGAAAGTGGCATCGCCAGCCAGCGCCCCGCCATCACTAACTCTATGGATGTAGAGCTGCTGATTCAGGAGATTGTCGATGAGTTGATACCCACTATCGAGGATCAATTACGCCAGCGCTTATCACAGTGTTCCGTTGAGATCATCCAACAACTGGCAGCCAGGCACCTCGATAAATAAACACGCATTACCATCCGATCAAAAGAAGATAAATGCGGCGCAGGGTTTTCCTGCCCGCGCCTAACTACTGTATACTGACGCCCCTTTGCGACAGCCTCCTGCATAGCACTGCCGCATCCACACATCACTCAACAAGAAGTAGCCAGCAACAATGGATAAAACATTCCAACCCTCTGACATTGAAACTAAGTGGTATCAACAATGGGAAGCCAACGGGTATTTTGCCCCCAGCGGCGAAGGCAATCCTTATAGCATTATGATCCCGCCGCCCAATGTCACCGGCAGCCTGCATATGGGCCATGGTTTCCAGGAAACCATTATGGATGTGTTAATCCGCTACCACCGCATGAAAGGCGATAACACGCTCTGGCAAGTGGGCACCGACCACGCCGGTATCGCCACCCAAATGGTGGTCGAACGGCAACTGGAAGCGCAGGGCATTAATCGTCATGAACTGGGTCGCGACAAGTTCATCGAAAAAGTCTGGGAATGGAAAGAACAAAGCGGCGGCACTATTACTCGTCAACTGCGTCGTATGGGCGCATCAACAGACTGGTCCCGCGAACGCTTCACCATGGACGAAGGTTTATCCCATGCGGTACAGGAAGTATTCGTACGCCTGTATGAAAAAACTGATTTACCGTGGTACCCGTCTGGTCAATTGGGACCCGGTATTACATACAGCCATCTCTGACCTGGAAGTCGTTAACGAAGAAAAAGCCGGCCACCTCTGGCATTTCCGCTACCCACTAAGTGATGGTTCTGGTTCACTCATCGTTGCCACCACTCGCCCTGAAACCATGCTCGGTGATAGCGCAGTGGCTGTTCACCCTGAAGATGAGCGCTACCAACATTTGATCGGCAAAATGATCAAACTGCCGCTAACTGACCGCGAAATCCCCATCATTGGCGACGACTATGTCGACCGCGAGTTTGGTACCGGCTGTGTAAAAATCACTCCCGCTCACGACTTCAATGATTATGACATGGGCAAGCGTCACGATCTGGCGATGATCAACATCCTCGACGATAACGCCGCCATGAACCAAAACGTGCCCGCCGCCTATCAAGGCATGGACCGTTACGTTTGCCGCAAGCAAGTCGTCGCCGATCTCGACGCACTGGGCTTGTTAGACAAAATCGACGACCACACCTTGCAGTTACCGATTGGCGACCGCTCTGGCGTCGTGGTTGAGCCTTATCTCACCGATCAATGGTATGTCGATGCTAAAACACTCGCTAAGCCCGCCATTGCAGCCGTAGAAAATGGCGACATCGAATTTGTCCCCAAGCAATACGAAAACATTTACTTTTCCTGGATGCGTGACATTCAGGATTGGTGTATCTCCCGGCAACTGTGGTGGGGTCACCGCATCCCCGCCTGGTATGACGATCAGGGCAATGTGTATGTCGGCCGCGATGAAGCCGAAGTGCGCGCCAAACACAACCTGGGTGACATCGCTTTACAGCAGGACAACGACGTACTCGATACCTGGTTTTCCTCCGCCTTATGGACTTTTTCTACCCTAGGCTGGCCGGAAGAAACCGAAGAACTGAAAGCCTTCCACCCCACCAGCGTTTTGGTTACCGGCTTCGATATCATTTTCTTCTGGGTTGCCAGAATGATTATGATGACCTTACATTTCAAACGCGAAGTGCCATTTAAGCAAGTCTATGTACACGGTCTGGTGCGTGACGCCGAAGGCCAGAAAATGTCCAAATCCAAGGGCAATGTACTCGACCCGATCGATTTGATTGATGGTATCCAGCTGGAAGAACTGGTCAGCAAACGCACCAGCGGTATGATGCAGCCACAAATGGCGAAAAAGATTGAAAAATCTACCCGCAAGCAATTCCCTGACGGCATTGAAGCGTACGGGACTGATGCATTGCGCTTTACTTACTACTCGCTGGCATCCACTGGCCGCGACATAAAGTTCGACATGGGCCGCATCGATGGCTATCGCAACTTTTGTAACAAAATCTGGAATGCTGCACGCTACGTGCTGATGAATACCGAAGAGCATGAGTGTGGTCAGGACGGCAGCACCGATCATCAATTAAGCCTGGCTGACCGCTGGATTATTTCCCGCTTGCAGCATACCGAGCAGGAAGTCGCCAAGGCGTTGGAGCAATACCGCTTTGATCTCGCCGCACAGGCGCTGTATGAATTTATCTGGAACGAGTACTGCGACTGGTATCTGGAGCTTTCCAAACCGGTCCTGTGGGATGACAACTCGCCAGCCGCATTGAAAAAAGGCACCCGTCGCACCTTAATCCGGGTACTCGAAACCACCCTGCGCTTGCTGCACCCCTTCATGCCGTTTATTACCGAAGAAATTTGGCAGCGAGTAGCACCGCTAGCAGGCAAGCAAGGGCCGACCATCATGTTGCAGCCCTACCCAGAGATCAACCCGGATTACATCGACCCGCAAGCCGATACCGATATTGAATGGGTAAAAGGTGTCATCGTTGGCGTACGTAATATACGCGGAGAAATGAATATTTCACCGGCTAAAAGCATTCCACTGTTGATAAAAAATGGCGACAGCGAAGACCAACGGCGCTTGGACGACAATCAACAATTCCTTACCACGCTAGCCAAGCTGGAAAGCGTGACCTGGTTAGAGGCTGGCAGTGATGCACCGATGGCCGCTACCTCACTGGTAGGCAATATGGAAATGCTGGTACCGATGGCAGGCCTTATTGACACTGAAGCAGAAACCGCTCGCCTCGGTAAAGAAATTGAAAAACTGCAAAAAGATCTCGCCCGCATCGACGGTAAACTCAACAACCCAAATTTATGGATAAAGCCCCTGCCGACGTGGTTGAAAAAGAGCGTGAGAAACAAGCCAAGCAGCAACAGTCACTGGATAAACTCACTGAGCAGCTCAAGCAAATTCAATCTATGTAACTACCATTAGCAACCACTAAAACTGATTAACAGCGAGTAGCTCACACACTGCTCGCTTCCTCAATATTTTTTTTAGTGGAAATGTAGACATCGACGACTATCTAGCGTTAGTATCGACGCAACAATAATTTTAATCGCTCGATGTAGTAAGTAGTGGTAACCATCAATAGCAATAATAACAACAGGCTATGGTTGGCAAAAATTTTTTGCAATCCAGTAATGGCAGCAACCTCCCGATCAGTTCATCGCGAACCGAACGATTTTGTTGCGTGCAAATTCCAACCTAATCGCCGCAAGAAAAGCATCAAACTCACGCCCCGACAAGTAATTGTCAATAGCTGGGTTTGTGCCCGCAGTACAGCGCTTAAGCTGACTGTTCTCCCCCGGGAACTATCATTCGGTAACGAACGATACTCCTCTGCCGATGCTATATGCCGCCGTAGAGTGGCAATAGCACCGGCAACTTATCTCAACAAAATAATCAATAATAAACCAGCATTAAAGAGGTTCAATTAAGATGTCAGAGCGCGTCACGGGAACGGTAAAGTGGTTCAATAATGCCAAGGGGTTTGGTTTTATTACTCAAGAAGAAGGGGATGATGTCTTTGTACATTTTCGTTCAATTCAAGGTGATGGCTATAAAACACTGAACGAAGGTGATCTAGTTGAATTTGCGCTTAGTCAGGGCGCGAAGGGGTTTCAAGCAGAGGAAGTCTCTAAAGTTTGATATTCGCCAACGATGATTTTAAATACAGCTGCCCGGCAATTGATAGCCATCAAGCCGGGCTTTTCCCACCTGATTCCTACCGAATCCAACGCACTTCGCCGCTTTAAACTCCGTATAAAATACCGCCAAACCCAATTGTGAGATTCACTGCTAATCCATTACCCTTTTACCAGCACCCGTTCATCCTAACAGCTTAAATCAAAACAACGCTTGTCGACCATTTCCACTAAGCGTTACTATTCGTGCTAGCACAAAGGGAGTGGAAAACGTGGCCATCTTTGAGGATAAAAACTTTAAGCGATTGTTTGAACTGAGTGGCGATGCAATGATGCTGCTTGGCGAAAATAAATTCGTTTATTGCAACCCTGCCACACTAAAAATATTTGCCTGTCCAACGATGGAGCAATTCTGCACCAAACATCCCGGCGACCTCTCCCCGACAAACAACCCTGCGGCACTAACTCTATGGAGTTGGCCAAAAAAAATATACAGGAAGCTCTGGATAAGGGGCATAAGCGATTTGAGTGGGTACATCAACGCACAACCGGCGAACCCTTTTATACCGATGTATTACTCAGCCCGACAGTATGGAAAGGTGAAAAGGTAATTCAGGCTATTGTTCGCGACATCAGTTTTTATAAAGCTATACAAGAAAACCTGCAGCGGCAAAAAGAACAATCCGACCTGGCAGCACAAGCCAAATCCGAATTCCTCGCTGTGATGAGTCATGAAATTCGCACACCGATTCACGGCATTCTCGGTGCTCAGGAATTATTGATGACTACCCAGCTGGATAGCGAGCAACGGGAACTGGCAACACTGGTGATAGACTCCGCTAAAAGTTTGCTGCGAATTATTAATGACGTACTGGATTTTTCGAAAATTGACGCCGGTAAACTCGCGCTTGAAACGGTTGATTTTAGTCCTAAAGAACTAGTCACTAGTGTTTATCAATTATTTAAAGTCGGCGCCAATAATAAGTCCATCCGCTTTACGCTCGACATTCCAACTGAAGATACCAGAGTCGTCGGTGACCCTACTCGCATCCAGCAGATTTTAACCAATCTGGTTTCTAACGCTATAAAATTTACCAATACTGGTGGTCAAGTCGAGATAAAAAGTTCGCTACAACCCGCAGAAAACAATCAATTACAGTGGCTGCTAACAGTATCAGACACCGGCATTGGTATGACTGCCGAACAACAACACACTATATTTGATATGTTTACCCAAGCGGACTCCTCCATCACTCGCAGTTTTGGCGGCACTGGCTTAGGATTATCTATCAGTAAAGCGCTGGCAGATTTAATGAACGGCACCATCCGTATTAATAGCCAGCCAGACCTTGGCTCTACCTTCGAGCTAGCACTTGCGGTAACGCAATCCATCCCTGACTCCAAGCCAGAATCAGCGCCCTTAACGGACCTGAATAGAAACTATCTACGAACCGTGCTGGTGGCAGAAGATAACGTCATCAATCAACAGATCATTCGTAAAAAACTCACTCTGCTCGGTTTAACATCTATTGTTGTCAACAATGGTAAAGAAGCGATCGAAGCATACACTTCATCAATAGAGAACAACGGCATTAGCACCTTTGCCATGATCCTGATGGATGTACAAATGCCTATTATGAATGGACTGGATACCACCCGCGCCTTACGCGCTCAGGGATGCAAGCTGCCTATTATCGCCCTCACTGCTGACGTACAGCTGGAACGCAAGCAGCAGTGTCTGCAAGCCGGTATGCAGGGCTTTGTAGGTAAGCCTTATGAAATGGCAAAATTGATCGCGTTATGTGATGAGTATCTTGAAGATAAAACGGAAAGCTAAATATAAATACTTTTTCGCCCAATCATTCACCCGTATAGCTCTCTATCAAATGATTCAATTATAGCTGGCAAACCAAAATAGCTAATGTGAAATGTAGCCAACTTGACCTGACAGCACTAGATAGCCTGATCAGACTAAATCGTAAAGCTTGCAAGCACATTCATACCAGACTTCTGATATTACTAACATTAAAATTTCAAGAATGTAGTAATGTGCCGTGATGCCAACCGGTAATTGCATCGCTATTCTTCAACTGAAGAAGAAGCGTAGCCATAAACCGAAGAAAAAATTACCCCTATTGCCGAACAAAGAGCTTTGATATTAATTTTAGCCATTACTTTTGCGTTTGACGCCCACCAAACCAACAAGTGCTGAACCCAACAGCCATGCGGTAGCTGGAACCGGAACTTCTGCGGGCGTCATCAAGTACATTGACTGGCCTCCGGCGTAACTATATCCATCAATATAACCGAGAATATGACCAAGATCTCCAGAATGGATCGCACTCGCCAGACTTTCCCAGCCATGATCGGCGATATCAACACCGCTAAGACCCAGCAACTCCCCGAGATCCCATAGACCATCTTCAATTGTAAAGTAAAAGGCCCGAGCGCCCATATATGTAGCGCCGTCATAAAGGGCATAACGACCAAGCACCAGCCCACTCTCGTCAAAATACATTACGTCACTATCGGCAGTACCGGTATCACTTTCTGAGAGGTTAAACTCAAACGTTTCATCCAGCTCGAAATCGTATAACCAGGAAACCTCACCGCTATTGACACTGTCTCCAACAAAGCGGCGTGTAGTACCCACGACTTGTCCATTCTCATTTAGTTGGTCGGCATAAGTTTCATGGTAACCATCATTGCGAGTGTAGTCTTCACCGCTCAAGCCAATATCGCGTTGCTCTCCGCTGTCGTGGTCGTACAGCCAGCTGGAACGACCATGAAAGGATTCGCCCTCATAAAAATTACTGAAGCCAACCGCCTGCCCTTGTTCATTCAGGTCTTTGACCCGGGACATTTGGTTACCACTGTCGGATGTGTATGCCGCGCCGCTAAGCCCGAGCCGCGTAGTGATGCCGTTGTCATAGAACCAGGCACTTAAACCGATATTATCAGCACCACTGTAGCGCGAACTGGCACCAACTACCTGACCGTTGTCGTTCAGTGCGTCCAAGTAGTGGTATTGATAGCCATCATTGCGCTGATAACCCGTACCAGTAAAGCCCAGCTGCCGTGTAAAGCCGCCCGTATATATCCAGGCAGAGACACCGTTATTACTATTACCGGCATAACGACTGGATGTTCCGATTACATCACCGCGCTCATTCAGTTCACTGGCATTAACATACTGTGTGCCTACACTACTACGGTGAACGCCATTATAGAGACCAATTTTCTGAGTATTAACGCCGTTATAGACCCAGGCGGCGTTACCCCAATTAGTGCCGTGCTGATAGCTGGATCCCGCCACATAACCTGATTCACTAAGGCGAGAAATGGTTGTTTCCATGCTACCTGAGTAGCTAACAAAGTCACTGCCAGTCAGTCCAACTCGACGCGTACTTGAGCCGTTATATACCCAACCTGACTGCCCGCCATCTATACGATCGCTGTAGCCGATAACAAAGCCGCTATCACTCATACCTCGGAAGCTGGCGTTCTGAACGCCATAAAAATCAGTGTGCTCGGCATCGATTAGACCAATACGCGTGGTAACTGCGCCATTGGCAATCCAGGCGGAGCGACCACGCATAGTGCTGTAAGTCCCGCTCATTTCACTCGTACCAACCAACTGCCCCGCAGCATTGGATCCATTAATCGTTGTAGATTGATATCCACTGCTTGTTGTATATGCCGCATCATATAAACCGATACGATAGGTAACGTCGTTAATGACTCGCCAGCCAGTCTGGCCGGATTCGACTGAACTCGCGCTGTAACGGGTGCTATGCCCTGCAGCTGTGGTATTAGCGCCATAGGGAATAAAGGTACTGTTTTGATAGCCGTCACTGCTGCGGGTATGAACCGCGTCAGTGAAGCCGGCTTGAACAGTAGTACTGCCGTTGTAGTACCAGGCACTGGTCCCCAGACTTTCCATACCACTGTACCGGTTGCTGGTTCCAGATGCGGTGCCGTCTGTAGCAAGGTACTTAATGTAACTAAATTGGCTTCCATCGTCACGTACATACCCGGTGCCATACAACCCTATACGAGTATTGATGCCTGAATCATGTATCCAAGTTGTATATCCGGTAATACTGGTACCACTGTAACGATAGCTATTGCCCACTACCTGACCACTGTCAATCATTGCCGTATAAGAAGTGTATTGTCTGCCAGTAGTACTAGTATGGGCACTATCGTAATAGCCTAAGCGACTAATCTCCCAGCGTTCCGGAAGTTCGGCTAAAACTGTTGAAGAAGATATCAAAATGGCAAGTGCTAAGGTAACCCTTCGCAGTGAAGAAAAAGTATCCATGACCACGTACTCCATGTGAACATTATTTTTATTAGATGTTCAGTAGAATCTCATAGATTTCAAATGCTGTAAAGCGCAGGGCTGTTAAGCTAAATATCTAATCGTGTTGTCACCAAAATAATTTAGCTACATAACACAATTCCATATTAGTGATACAAAAAAGAAAAAAACAACATCAACTGGATTTAAATTATCTATAAAGAAATTTATAAATGCCTTTGATGGCTAAATATCAGCGATTTTAGTTTATATGTAAACTAATTTTACTGAAGGCTGGAACGCAAGCAGCAGTGTCTGCAAGCCGGTATGCAGGGCTTTGTAGGTAAGCCTTATGAAATGGCAAAATTGGTCGCGTTATGTGATGAGTATCTTGAAGATAAACCGATAGATAAACATCACTAGCCGCATCGGCGGCTGTTAGTTTTTACGCTTAGTGCCAACTAAACCAATTAATGCCGAAGAGAATAACCATGCAGCTGCGGGCACCGGTATGCTGACTACATTGTAAGTAAAGTTGATATCCATACTATAAGGTGCAGGTATCGGGGAGCCATCCAGGAATGTATATCGGGTGACACTCGTTAACATCACGCCGTTGCCCTGCTCATCAATCGCGGATGAGCTGATGGGGTATATGGGGCTGGAAACTCCAATAGGGTTATATTCGCAGACACCAAAACCATATAGGTCCAGCTGTACCGTACAGTCTGTAGTAATAAAGCTGCCAGTACCGGCGAACGTATCAATAGAACTGCTTCCGAAAAGAGTAAATTGATAAAGCTCTACATCCGAGGTAGATGTGGCCTGGAAGTCATACTCGAGCAAACCGCTAACACTATCATAATACCCTGACCCGGTACCCGAAGATGTTTCGCCAACAAAGTTAGGCATGTCGCTGCTAAAGCTGCCTGTTGTGGTAATACTGACCGGAATAATGGCAGCGTTCGAGATTATTGATAAAAATAACAAGCCAATCAAGGCTAGTGGGGACTTCAGCATACTAATGCTCCCATTTATGTTCTTATATTTAATGTACGCACAGCGTGTAAAAAATTATGCCATTTAAAGAATATCAAACGCAGTGTATTAGATAATTATCTAATGCGCTTCACTCCAGCTAAGCCAATCAAGGCGGAACTAAATAACCAGGCAGCTGCGGGAATAGGCACTTCAGACGGTCTAACAAGAAAACTACCAAACCGATCATCACTAGATGCCGTCAATGCAAAAGTGTAAGCGGTGACAACAGCATCATCCAGATCGGCAAAAGGAAGGCTGCTAGCACGATCAATGGTTTCTCCATCATGTATCAAAGCCAAGGTGCGCGCATTACTTAGTTGAGGGTAAAAAAAGTTATCACTTAAAAGTCCTAGTGAAAATCCAGAGCCTGTTGATGATATATCTTCCGCGTTCTCCTGTTGATCATAGGCAAAATTTTGTGTATCGCCTAAAGTATTTATCATGTCTTCAATTAAATTGTTTTCACCTGATAGAGTCTCATCACAGTGCTGCACAGCATAAGTACATTCAGTATTTATGCGAGCGTATCCAAAACTAACGACAAGTTGATCAAACTCCGCTGCAGAAGCGTACCGCCAACCTTCATAATCACCACCAACGTCCATTTGTAAAAGCACATCCGTATAAGACAAACCAGCTGTGGCCGTAAGATCCAGCCAATCCAGACCTGAAGCCGTATCGCGAGTAATATTACCTAGATCGACAATAGCTGCTTGAGTTGAGAGTGATATACCAGCTAGAGCTAGAGCTAGAGATTTCATTAGCATAAGGATGCACTCCTTTACATTATTATAATTATGCCGGTCTATTATAAATTCATCCAACCCAGCTTCATAATAGAGTATGCTTCTTAGCTCGACTTCAAGTCAAACAGATTATGTAAAAACTCTCGACAGACCAATCGACAACCCGAAGTATTACCAAAACAAAGCAACTATCTGATATTCCTTCAGTGTCAATAGCAACGATTTTACTTTATTGCTACACAAAATTTATTGAATACAGCTAAACTTTTGATGATAAACACATGGCATCTCGCAAATAAGACGCCAGATTTACTATGATAAATGTAACGCTATCTCAAATAAAAGCCTGTGCTATAACAACTAATAAAATGGCTACAACCAAACTTTATTGCAGTTGAACCAGCTGCAACTCGCAACCAAGAACATCACCAGAGACATACACGGTACCCTCAGTGACTGTCAGCGAGAAATCCATCGTCCGCTGTACCAATCCTGCCAGCGCCTGCACCTCTTCCCAAGGCAATTGAAAAACTGCTACATTTAAATCACGAAACTTCTGCTGATTTTGCTGCCACCAGACCGACGATTTAGAATTAAAACTGTAGACTTTGACTATTTTCGCAATGCGCGTGGCTTTTTTTATTCTTTCCGGCAACGGCTCACCGACATCAATCCACAAGGCAAATTGATCATCCAGCTCCCGCGCCACAATATCGGGTTCATCAGGCGTACTCAAACCCTTGGTGAACTGCAATCCTGCTCGCGCATTTAAACAAAACGCCAACACCCGCACCATCATCCGCTCCAGCGTTTCGGAAGGATGCTGAGCAATCGTTAGGGATAGCGTGTCATATAACTCCCTGTCCATATCCGACAGAGCTATATTAGCTTTATAAATCGTAGGTTTTAGCGCCACAGGTAATCCTTATTAATTAGCGCCTCAAGGTAATCGTCAGCGTCGCTAGTATTTATTTTAATTTGATTGAGTACTCTGGATAGCGCTCACCACCAATTTCCATTTCCTGATAAATCAGTGCCAGCTTATCCGTGGCCGCATCACCTAAAAAATGAAACTCGGCATCAACATACACCAACACCGTACCGTTTTTGGCAGTATCGCTAGCCCCTTCAACTTCATCTGGCTCACCCAACATTGCTATCAAATCCGCTCTGGTAGTTGCCGCAGATAAACTAATCAGTTTATCTTTAAGCTGTAACTCTATTGATTTAACTTCCATAATTTCCTACTACGCTAAGTCTTAATTAGTGGCACCAAAATGCAGGTGGAATAATTCCCCACCGGCATCAATCAAATAATCATTCCACCAGATTTCATGCCAGGTTTCATCCGTTGAACTAATAGCTTCATAAAACTTAATCGGCACATAGTTCATCTCTTCCATTAATACATCTAAAAAATGGGTTTTGTATTTGCTATCAACCAAGGTCGGCGAATGCTGTTGTCCAAAAAAGAACTGATCGATAACAGCCGATAATTTTTCCACCGGGTTATCAGCTTTAACTAATCTCACCTCCCAATCCCAGCTACACATATTGTCGCTGATATCCAAATGAGTGATCTTATTCAGGTGTGCAATCAAAGACTCGCGTCGATTGCCGTTCAGGGCAACTGGAGACAACTCATACAAACATAAATGGCCAGGCCCATTATTTAAAACCTCCATGCACGAAAGATAACCGTTAATTCTTGAATAATTAACCTGTTCAGAGGTTTTAAATTCCCACCTTCGTTTTAAAATCGTTCTTTTCATACTTCCTCTCAATAGAGAAAATTATTACTCCATGTTACACGGACTACTTACCAAAGGGCTCAACCAACATCACATTACCTTCAACACCAACAATCACACAAATCTCGCCAACCGCAATACTCTCAACAGCGGCACCATTAGACAACCGGGCATTCCAATTAATTCCCGAATGCCGAATAGTACCACCCACCGCATGGGTAACCGCGGTACTCACCGGCACCTGTTGCCCGATCATATCGCTGCTGGTGTCAGGACCACCGCCTGAGTTTTGAAACTGCTTTAGCGGCCGCCATAGCAACAAGGCAGCTAAACCAGTCAAAACACCGCAGGTAAATAACTCAGCTTCCCAACCACTAATAACACCAGCACTCACCAATACCCAGTAACTAACGTGGCTATCGCAAAAAATAAAAGCGGGCCACCCAAGCCGATCACTGTCAACTCAACAACAAAACTGAGGCCGGCGATCAGGTAATATAACTGATCATGATGATTGGAAAAATGTTGCACGATATCCATCTTAATTACACCCCTGCGCCATTACCCGGAAGCTTTAGGCTGCTTGATACTGCAATTGCCTGAGCGACAGTGTTAGCAATATTGTCAGCAGTTTTACCATCCGTCAGCACCACCGTACTTTCACTGGCAATGGCCTGATGAGCTTTAATCGCATCCTGTGCCAAGGTAAGCGTCACTGCTGATTTACCTTCTTCAGTAATCGCATACTTACCAATCGTGGCAAGGGCATTAGCATCTGCCTCTGCAACTAACCGAATGGCCTCTGCTTTACCCGTCGCATCGAGGATTTGAGATTCTTTACGCGCCTCAGCCGCTAACACTTGTTCAGCCTTAGCGCCTTCTGCATCCAATACTCTAGCCTGTTTAAGACCTTCAGCTTTAGTGATTGCCGAAATCTTGACCCCCTCCGCAGTCAAAATAACCGAGCGCTTTTCACGCTCCGCAGTCATTTGTTTTTCCATATCCTCCCGGATACTCTGCGGTGGATCAATATCCTTAATCTCATAGCGGGTGACCATCACACCCCAGGGCGCTGTCGCTTCAGTCATTGCCGTTAAGATTTTAGCGTTAATCAAATCACGGCTTTGGAAACAATCATCCAACTCCATTGAGCCGATGGCATTACGCATTGTCGTCATCGCTAATTGCGTCACCGCTGTTTTGTAATCAGTCACATTGTTAGTTGCTGCACCAGCATCAGTCACTTTCATAAAAAGAATGCCATCAATGGACAAAGAAATATTGTCCCTTGTAATAGCGGTTTGCGAGGAGATATCAAGAGATTGTTCTTTTAAATTTCGGTCTGCGGCTACCGCTTGTACAAATGGGACAATAAAATTCAATCCGGCGGATAAGGTCTTATCATACTTGCCTAGCGTGTAAATAACATAACCCCTGTTTTGAGGACAAAATGAATACCTTTCTTTAGCGTGTATAGCACGATGAGTGCAATCCACAATAAAGGGCTGGTTAATAAGCTAATTGATTGATCCATTAGGGGTCTTCCTGATAGTAGTCACGATGATGTGAAACAGTCCTATGCGTTAATAACACTGCTCCTGCATAGGGGCTGTTGGTTAATCCTGAGAAATTTATTTTTTAGTCAGATCATCATACCTGTAACAAACCACAGGTTAAAGAATTAGATCTTCCTGCGCAGCTAGGCCCTAATGAGGAAGCGCCCCTTCATACAGAAAACAAGCCACTATGACAAAGTCCCTTAAGACCGGCAGCTGCATAGAATGAGGCTGATTAAAAAAGCAGCTAACTCCAACAACTTAATTAAGAAAACTGCCACTCCTGAACAAAAAGAGCAGCTCAGGTTGAACGCCGCTATGTATGAATACCCACCAAACCTCATTAGCGAACAGCAATCACACAGGCCTACATTTCCAGATACCCAAAACCTATCAAAAACTCAAAACCTTCACATTTCTGTCATAGCAGTAGGTTAAGTTTATTCTTGTCTAGCGACAACATGACAATCAAGCTCGATGATTAAATAAATATTCCGTTCATACGGTCAGGGGATAATGCGATGAGTCTCAGTTTTTGGCAGGTGCTAATAGTAGTCGTTCTATTTGTATTGTTATTTGGCCGAGGAAAAGTGCCGCAGTTGATGTCAGACTTGGCTTTAGGGATAAAAAACTTTAAAACCGGCATGCGGGAAATAGATGAAGAAGCCACCTCCAGTGACGAGCCAAAACTGGATGAAAGCAGTATCACTAAAGCCGAGCGCTAATAATGCTGGATCTTGGCTGGGCAGAAATATTATTTCTTGTGCGCTATCGCTTATTGTTATCGGCCCCAAAGACCTACCCGCGCTCGCCCGCGGCATGGGAACCCTGCGTGGAAAAATGCGCCGCATCTATCAGGACGTTATGCTCTCAGTACGAAAGCTGGAAGTAGAAATAGACCAAACCGACAATCCTCGACCGAATAATGGTCAGCCCGATTATTTTGAATTACTCCCCGAGCATATTAAAACAAGCCTTAAGATAGATGAACCTCTTAGAGATCGAGAAGCGGTAGAAAGAATTGAACAGGAGTTTAATGCTGCCGTTGATAAAATTAAACAGGATCAATTAAATCAACCCGCTGAAGCACAGCCATCTTCGATCGCCTAAGCCAGTTGATGATGCTCTGCCAACAATAGATTCAAGTCATGAACATAGATAGCGAGCTCACCTCCAATAATAACGATAACGACATGAAACATAACAACCCTGTAAACAATACTGCCCCACTACTCACCCATCTAGTTGAATTACGCAAACGCCTGCTACTATGCTTTGTATTTTTTGCCATCGTTTTTGGTGCAGCCTATTTATTTGCTCAGGATATATACGCCTTTCTATTGCGCCCTTTACTTGAGGTTTTTGGTGAAAACCAACATAGAAGAATGATTTTCACTGGCTTGCACGAAGCTTTTTTCACTTACTTAAAGTTGTCATTTTTTACTGCATTCTTTTTTACCGCGCCCTTTTTCCTCAACCAAATATGGAAATTTCTCGCTCCAGGGCTATACAACCATGAACAAAAGTCGCTTCAAATTTTCTTTTGGCTGACACCCATACTATTTGTACTAGGTGCCTCACTGGCTTACTTTGTCGTCTTCCCACTAGCCTGGCAGTTTTTTCTAGGTTTCGAAACTCTGGCCGGCGACTCAGCAATGGCTGTAGAACTGGAACCAAGGGTCAGTGAATACCTTAGTTTAGTTATTCAATTAATCCTTGCATTCGGCCTGAGCTTTGAACTACCTGTTGCGTTGATATTGCTAGCCAAGACTGGGTTAATAGACGCACAATTTCTTACCGAAAAACGCCGCTATGCCATCGTCATTACCTTTGCCGTTGCCGCACTCATTACTCCTCCAGACTTGATATCACAAATTGCATTAGGCATGCCGGTACTAATACTTTATGAAGTCGCCATTTTACTGATTAGAATAATGGAAAAAAAGCAACCGAAAATCTCAGTAAAACCATGAGTAGCACAAACTAGTAACGTAAAAAACATTTACCGCAGCAACGGCCATTTTCTGTTCATTACTTCCACATAAAAACTTCATTTTATTGTCAACTGACTGTTATCAAAAATTCTTATTCAATGAATAAAGTGTATTTGTGCACGGCACAAAAGAATTGACCGTTAATAGCTTAATAACTTTAAACATTGGAGAAAAAAAATGAACAACACTTCTATAGAGGAATTGCTATCTACCGATGGAGCAACAGAACCCGTCGTTTCCCGTCGTGATTTCGTTAAAGGTGGCGTTAGTGGTGCCGCAGCAATCTCATTAACTGCCATGGCGAGCAAAGCCTCAGCGCAAGTTGCTTACACTGATGACTACGGTCCAATCGCTCCGGTTAATGATGACACTACCGGCTTGCCATTAATTGCACTACCTGAAGGATTTTCTTACAAAACGTTTGGCTGGCGCGGACAGCCTATGGTTGATGGCAACTTAACACCCGGCGGCCATGACGGAATGGGGGTAGTGGCATCAAAAGGTAGCCGTATTGCTTTAGTACGCAACCATGAGCTAACCAATAGCAGCATCCGCATGAACTGTCCTGCCGAATATAATCCTGCTGTTGCCGGCGGAACTTCTAACTTGATTTTCGACGCCTTAAGCGGGCAGTGGATCGCATCTTATGCCAGCTTAACCGGCACTATTCGGAATTGTGCTGGCGGTAAAACGCCCTGGGGTTCATGGTTAACTTGTGAAGAAACTACAGCGACTAACAATGGCTACAATCACGGCTGGGTATTCGATATACCTGGATTTGGTGCGGCTACAGCGCAACCAATTAAAGCAATGGGCCGCTTTTCTCACGAAGCTTGTGCGGTAGATCCGGTAAGCGATTATATCTACGAAACCGAAGATGCCAGACCTTCTGCGTTTTACCAGTTCCGTCCAAATCAGCCCAACAATCCCTCAGCTGGCGGTTCTCTCTATGCCTTAAAAGTAGTCGGTATCGATGACTTTGTTTTCGGCGATGGTTCCAGCTACCCAAGCTTCGCTAACGGCACCAGCTGGGATGTAGAGTGGGTACTTGCTGATGATCCTGAGGCACTGGATGGCCGCGTATTTAATTCCGCACCAGGTCGCGCTTCTTTTTCACGTGGTGAAGGCTGTTGGTATGACAGCGGCAAAATTTTCTTCGTATCGACTGATGGTGGTGCTGCCCGTCAAGGTCAGGTTTATGTGTATGACCCTCGTCGTGAAACTCTAACGATGATTTTTGAATCAACTGGCTCCAGCGATATCGGCAATACCACTGCCGACAATCCTGACAACATCGCAGTCAGCCCACGCGGTGGCATTCTTATGTGTGAAGACGGCGGTTCGCCCTGTCGCTTACGCGGCCTGACACCTACTGGCGGTTCATTTATTTTTGCCGAAAATGTTATCAACCTGAGCGCCGGTGATATTGCTCATGCCGACTTCGAACTCAATGCCAGCGGTAACATTATTGACAACGTTAACCCTGGCAACTACGTCGGACAGGAGTGGGCTGGCGCTGATTTCCATAACGAATGGTTGTTCGTCAACATCCAGACACCCGGCATTACCTTTGCTATTACCGGCCCCTGGAATAAAGGCGCACTTTAAAAACCGGCAATGATTTAAACATTCCTGATTGTAATCAATCCACTAGCGATACCACTGTGAGTATTACCCGCAACTATCGCTAGTTTATTTTTTTGGAGAATTATTATGAAAATAGTTATGTCTGTACTAACCACTATTTTGTTGGCCCCCGCTGCCAATGCTACTTTGGCCATTGCTAATATCACGGGTGGTGGCATTTTTATGGGCCAAACCACTAGCAACACTGCCTGGGTACAGGACAACCCTTACAATGGTGATGAAGTAAACTTTTGGACACTCGATGGTATTGCCGGACAAACACTGAATATTACCGTCGATCCCATAAACAGCAATGGCTACTTGTTGGATGCCGGTATCAGCCTGTACCTCGGTGAAGTCACTGAATTGGAATTGCTTTACAGTGGCTTTGATCACGCCGGTAATTTCGCTAACAATACGTTGCTAGCAACTACTAATACATTTTTCCCTACAGCTGGGAACAGTGCATCACTGTTAGATATCTTACTGACTCAAAACGGTGTCTACACTATCGCAGTAGGCGGTGAAGCCGGCTTCTCGATTGGCAGCACTTATGATTACACATTGAACCTAAGCCAAGTCAATGAAGTACCGGTACCAGCTGCAGCCTGGTTATTTGGTTCTGCGCTGTTAGGCCTGGTAGGTGCAGGTCGCAAAAGGGCCTGAACTTACTAAAACCTCAATAGCACTGCGGTAGCAGAGTGCGCACTTAAATTTTGATTAAGTGCGCACTCCTGCGTCACAAAAAAAATATTTTGGAACAGTGTGTTGTTTCGGTTATTGGAACTCATCCAGCAACGCCAGCATTACCCATACAGCATCCACTACCTTTCATAGCACAATCATTATCGCCTCTAGCTTCTAGCCTCTAGCATCTAGCATCTAGCATCTAGCATCTAGCATCTAGCATCTAGCATCTAGCATCTAGCATCCAGTTAGTATATTTCTGACCATACATTACACATACGGCCCAACCCAGCCCTGACCAATATTGGCAAAACTGCGCTCCATACTATCAGCAGCCTTGTGACTGGCCTGTTCCAATTTATCACGGGCTTGCTGATAATCCTGCCGAATGGTTTTTCCCTGCTGGTTAACAAAATCCCGCGCGTCCATTTTAGCAAGATGAGCTTGCAAATTGGCATGCTGCAACTCGTGCTGGCCTTTGCTCTGCGCGTGGCGGGCCAACTCGCTAACGGTTTCACTTAGGTAACTCCATTGATCCGCAGCATCCATGGTTGCCAAATGCGCCTGCAAGCGCGCCTCGTCGGTTTGGGTATGCAGTGATTTCGCAGCATCAGCCAGTGATGATTTTAAATCATGAAGTTTAGGTTGGGTTTGTTGCCACAATTTTTCAACATCCTCGCTGACATCTTCAAACTGATCCTCTAGTTTACCGACAACATGCGCTAACTGCTGCTGTGATTTATCAATTGATTCTTTCAATTTCTCTAACATGACAATAACCTCCGTGAAACGTTGGTAATTCAATAAAGCCTATAACTTCAAGGTAAGCCTTTAATATAAAATTTCTA
This sequence comes from Oceanicoccus sp. KOV_DT_Chl, assembly GCF_900120175.1. Classification (NCBI taxonomy): domain Bacteria; kingdom Pseudomonadati; phylum Pseudomonadota; class Gammaproteobacteria; order Cellvibrionales; family Spongiibacteraceae; genus Oceanicoccus; species Oceanicoccus sp. KOV_DT_Chl. Next base: position 522,354 of record NZ_FQLF01000001.1, on the reverse strand, counting down.
TGATATAAATCAACCCTGAATTACTTCCTTGCCAATACATGCAAATAGCGCCCCAACCATTTAAACGGTTGCTGTTCCGAATAAGCCAATTCCATCGCCAACACCTGCTCAGCTGATTGATGCCCACCGCGCTTATCCACCACGTAGTCATGAAACACCCGCAAACCGCTTTCGGATGTAATAGATAAATTGGCATCAGCCAGCCACTGCCTGACCTGCTCAATAGTGCTAGGGTTATTCGGTGTCAAACTACCCTGATCAGAGATGTACGAATCTTGTTGCAGCCAATTAAAATTTCCGCGAATAAGATTGCGATAAATTTTGGCGGCAGGGTTATAAAAACACAGTGACAAATATCCATCACTAGCTAACATTGGTTTGATAGTGGGAATAAAACGTTCCGGCTTCTCTAACCACTCTAGCAAAGCGTGAGATAAAACCAGATCAAACTCCACTGTCTGATTATTATTTTGTAGCTGCTGCGGCAGCACTTGATAGGGCGCACTAATCCATTCCATGTTTTGCTCAACGGATAATTCACTGGCGCGCGCTCTTGCAGCCGCAAGCATAACCGGTGATAAATCATTGAATGTGACTTTATGTCCCTGCTCTGCCAGGCGAATTGCCAGCTGACCTAAACCTCCACCCACATCAAGAATACGCAGCGGTCGTTGACGCGCTGTTGACAATTCAGCAATCACCGGCTGTAAATCTCTCCACAATACCGCCAGCCGAATATCTCCCTTTAAGCCTCCATAAACCCGGCGCGCAAAACGCTCCGCCAGATCATCAAAATTGCGGTCCAGGGATTCACTCATATTCAGTATATTTCCTGGCACTACCACGGACTTTTTCGGCAGGGTATTTCATTTCATTCTTAAGCATTTTACCGGCAACAGCGGGCAATATATCGACACCTAACTTATCCGCCAGCATCACTAGATACACTTGCACATCGGCTATTTCATCCGCCACTGCGGCGAGTGTGTGCTCTGGCAGCGAGGCAGATTGCTCTTGACTCAACCACTGAAAATGCTCCACCAACTCAGAGGCTTCAACACTTAACGCCATCGCTAAATTTTTCGGCGTATGAAATTGCTCCCAATCGCGCTCGGCAGCGTAAACCCGCGCTTTGTGTTTAATATCATCCAACGTATTAATCATGGTGAGATCCTGATGGTCATTTATAGGGTTATCGGCTGCGGCTAGTTTACTCGCTTTTGCGTAGCAGTCAGAAGGACTTGTTTATTCAGGCGCCGTTACTACTGCAGGAATGACGAATGCATTCAGCACTTCGCGTTATTTCCCCGATAAAAATCCTTCGGAAACGACGAAGGGCTAATTAAGCTGCAGCCAAGCCACCAAATTGCTAAACTCCCCCGTCCAGCCTTAATCAATATTCCTTTATGCCTCACCAGCCAATCAACACAGAGCTTAACGCCGCGTTCAGGCAACTCGACGCAGTGCTGGCGGCTAGCCAAAATCTGTGGGGGCCTCAACCCTTTATCAATGATGATTTACCCTGGTTTCACAGCCACCCTCATTTAAAAGAAGCGCTATTAGCCTTAAGCACCGACAAAGCCCTTGAGCTGCATAATAATCAGCAACGCCGCATAGGCTGGTTTCACGAGCTGGAAGCAACACTGTGCGAGCAACTATTCGCTTTCGAGCCGCTGCCCATCACTACAGCGACACCACTGACCACAACCCGCTTCGACAGCATCGGTATCAGCGGCCGCAAATGGGAACAGATTACCGCCTTTGCCAGCGCGCTGCCCCGTGCTGATTCGCCACTTGTCGATTGGTGTGCTGGCAAAGGTCATTTAAGTCGCATGGTGCAGCGCAGCCAGCATCAGCCTGTACACTGCCTCGAATGGGATAAAACATTAGTCAGAGATGGTAGAGAGCTGGCAAGCAAACAGCAGCTTGATATTCACTACCATCATCACGACGTTATGCAACCGCCGCCCCCCCCTGCGACGATAGTGCCAACATCCATATCGGCCTCCATGCCTGCGGCGAATTACATGTACAATTGCTTAAACACGCCACTGTCAGCCACGCCAAAGGTGTCGCCCTGTCACCCTGCTGCTACCACAAAATTACTGCCGAGGTTTATCAACCGCTGTCCAAAGCCGCGCAAAAAACCACTCTGATACTAAACCGGCAAGCATTGCACCTGGCCGTACAAGACCCTGTAACCGCAAGGCGCGGCGAACGGGCATTGCGCGAACAGGAACGCTATTGGCGTCTAGGCTTTGATTTACTGCAGCGTGAATTACGCGGTGTTGATGAATACCTCAACGTCCCCTCCAGTAATAGTAAACTGTTGCGTCAGGATTTTCCCCGCTTTTGCCAGTGGGCCGCAACCGCCCGGGATATCGAACTTCCCAGCGCGATTGACTACGACGATTATTTGCAACGAGGCAAAGAAAAACATCAGCAAATCATCCGCCTGGATTTATTGCGCCGACTATTTAACCGCCCCTTGGAGTTATGGTTAGTATTAGACCGTGCCCTGTATTTGCAAGAGCATGGCTATGAGGTGGGGGTTTATCAATTTTGTGAGAGCGTGGTAAGTCCGCGAAATTTATTGATTATGGGGAAGATGGGATAAGCCATTGCACCCAGCCACTTACCACTACGGTCATGAATATACTTGAACCAAGCCCCCCTCCACTCACAATGTGCAAAAATATTGGACTATGAATTACAGCTATGGCCTAATCGCCAACTTTCAAAATCCAAGGCACAAAAACCTCGCACGCCACGCACAGCTCGAGCCTTAGATAACGACATATAATTCAATTATTCAAGTGGGTCACTATGAAAGGTATAGGCATCGATTTCGGCACATCCAACTCCGCAATAGCGGTCTTTGATGGCACCGAAGTACGGATGATAGCCATCGAAGCCAACGCCCAGACAGTGCCCACCGCTATTCATCTGGACCGCGACTTCCAGGCATTAACCGGCTCTGCCGCCATCCAGTCCTATGTCGATGAAAACGCCGACCGCCGGGTAGAGATTACCGCTAAAGTGATTGCTGAAGTTGAAGCTGACCCCAGTGGCGTTTTTAGCGAGGGCGGCGAAGGTGAAGGCGGTGCCAATCAATTAATCTACGGCGCGGCAGAAGATTACGGTTTACCCGGACGTTTATTTCTGGGCATTAAACGTCTGCTAGGTAAAGACACTATTTTACGACTCATGGTTTTTGATCGGCCTTATCGGCTAGTCGCATTGATCACCCCGATTTTATTGTCCTTTCGCAAAGCTATCACACAAAATGTAGGCAATGTAGCTAAAGGCATTTATCTGGGCCGCCCGGTAGAATTTGAAGGCAGCGATGCGGGTAAAAATATGCTGGCTACTGATCGTATCCAGGAAGGTTGCAGCTACGCCCAACTCGGTAAGGTTACGTTCTACCCGGAGCCAGTGGCAGCCTGTTTAAGCTTCGTGCAAAAACAAAACATCAATGATGGCAGCACTGTGTTAACCGTCGACTTTGGTGGCGGCACATTGGATTTATGTTTGGTGCACTATCAAAAAAACCAATTTGAGGTGTTGGGCACCGAAGGTGTTGCGTTAGGTGGTGACTATATTGATCAACTTTTATTTGAAAAATTAATCTTCCCGGCATTAGGTAAAGGCGTTGAATGGTCGCGAACCGTTGACGGTGCATTAGTCACAACCCCCTTCCCCTTTGACCTGTATGAAACCGCACTGTTGAACTGGACGATAACCCACACGTTAAATCAAAACCAATACACGGGAAAAATTGCTGAATACCTCTCACAAGACGGCGCCGAAAAAGAAAAACTGCAGCGTTTACAGGAAGTCATCCAACACAACTATAGCTACAGCATTTTTCAAAATATCAAAGCTGCAAAAATTGCACTCTCCGATGCCGAAACCACCGTACTGGATATTCCTGAACTCAATATGAGCGTGCCGCTTTCTCGCACGCAACTGAATAGCATCATCGCCGAAGTCATGGCGGCGTTACAAACCTGTATTGACAACTTGTTTGAAAATACTCAAGTCGACCCTAATACCATTGATTTCGTGGTACGCACCGGTGGCTCATCGCGTATCGCCGCAGTGGTCGAATTATTGGACAATATATTCCCCAATAAAGTCGTACAACACGACACCTTCACCAGTGTCGCCAGCGGCTTGGCCATTGCCAGTTATTATGGGTATGAGTGCAAGGTTTGATGTGCGTACGCACAATTCGATCCGGAATAAATCTGAGCACTAAAAAAACGGAAGTCGTCCCCGATTCAATCGTTCGAGGGCAGGCTCTGCTCGGGAATGACGAACGTATTTAGACTTCATAAATCTAGATTACTCACTTCCCCTTTTTTAATTCACGCCTGGACTCAGCCTCCCCCCAGCGCCGCTTTTCATCATCGGTGGTAGGCACGAACGGCGTTACGGCAACAGACTTGCCCTCTTTATTCACCGCCACCATCGTAAAGTAACAAGAGTTAGTATGGCGCACAGTACCGAGTTCCAGATTTTCAGCCACTACCTGAATACCAATTTCCATAGACGTTCGCCCGGTGTAATTCACTGACGCGCGAAACGAGAGCAACTCGCCAATCGCTACCGCTTGTTTGAACACGACATTATCCACCGAGAGCGTCACCACATAATTTCCGCAATAGCGCATGGCGCAGGTGTAAGCCACTTGATCTAACAATTTAAGTAATTCGCCACCGTGCATTTTGCCACCGAAGTTACTCATATCCGGCGTCACCAATACCGTCATTTCTGTGGTGTGTTTTGTCATCCTGCTATACCTTGTTCGTTATTATGTTAGTGGTAAATAATCGCTATCCACTTTATTGCTAATACGAAATATTAATCAAATGCAGTCCTCGCGACTTGGCACTGGCACTGATTTTTTGCTCTTGCCGGCTCTGTAAGGCGTCAGTGATATCACTTAAGCTAAGCTGCTTTCTCCCTAGTGAAAATAATGCACCGGCAATATAACGAACCATTTGTTTTAAAAACCCATCCCCTAAAATTTTCAGATAATAAATGTCTTCGCCGAAAACAGAAGGGGATGATTGCACTATTTCACAGCTAAACACCCGGCGAACGGTAGAGCTTATATTGGCATCCCGTTTAGCAAAGCTATAAAAATCATGCTCACCGATAAAGAGCTTGCAGGCGCGCTGCATGAGTTCTATATCAAGCGGCTCGGCAGTTGATGCCTTACTATCAGCGGGGCATGCGCAATGATGTCATTGAGCACAGGGTTATAAATGGGGTCGGCACAAAAATAATAATGATACTCTTTGCTCTTGCTATCCTTATTGGCATTAAACTCAGCCGCGCAAGGTTCGCAATGCAGAATACGAATATCAGCAGGCAATAGCGAATTCATCCCCAGCAACAGCTTTTCTGAATCAATATCTAATGCGATAGAAACCTTCACCACCTGCCCCTGCGCATGAACCCCCGCATCCGTGCGACTGGCAGCAGCAATAGTACAGTGCTGGTATTTACAGATTTTTTTCAGTACCTCGTGGATACTGGCCTGCACCGTCGGCTTTTGTTCGCTCGCACCCAAGTCTTGCCAGCCATAATAGCTGCTGCCCTTGTAGGAGATGACGAGACGATGGTGGTACATAGTATTTCCAGGCGAGAATAAAGAAGTGCTCGAGACCATATTAGCCAAGCGAGTCAAAATTAATGCTAACAGTTTATTAAACGCTATGGCGATTTAAATCAACCGACCCACTTCACTTGATCGCAGTAAGGTTGGTGTAACACGCTGATGACGCCAGTATTTCAAGTTTAATATGCTGTACAAAAAAACAAAGGGATCCAATTGATCCCTGCAGCTCATACCAGCCTAGGCCACCACTTCAACCCCCGCCAAAATGCCACTCGATCCTGAATTTCGGATGCTGCCGGTTTCGGCGTTGGGTAATACCAAGCCGCATCCTGATTAGTTTCGCCATCGACCACCAGACTGTAATAATGGGCAGTGCCTTTCCAGGGACATGCGCTGGTGTGAGAACTCGCTGTGATGAGTTCCTTCCGCAAGCTATTAATGGGGAAATAGTGATTGCCATCTACTACAACCGTGTCTTCGGATTCGGCAATAACAGCCCCATGCCACAATGCTTTCATACTGTTCTCCTTTGGATTGTCGTTATACTGACCAACCAATGCTGGCTAAGGATACTACGCAACAAACGCTGATAATGATCAAAACCGCCCGACAGTCATCCCTTTCAGCCTATGGCACGTAATCATAGGATAAGCCGATATGATTATTCATTGACACTAAGCTAAGCTAATAACAGTGAATAGTGATTTAACAATGATGAGGAAAGTAGCCATCCAGGGACGAAACCAACGGGACATTCATTCCAGCAGTAATCACCTGCTGATTACTGCTTTTACCGGTAGCGGAGTCAATCAACATCTGCACGGCAACCCCTGCCTGCTGCTAGTCGATCAACATCAACCGCCACACCCTCCCGCCCCGATTGATGCTTTAAGCCAATGCCAAAGCTGGCCGGTCGTGCATCAAACCAATACTGCCATCGCCGTGCGCTGCTTTACCGCTTGCGGTCAACTGATCCACTGTTGTGGCCACGGCTTGCTAGCGGCGGCCTATTACTGGCAACGCCAGCTAAATAGCTCACAACTGACGCTCCTAATGAATGACAGTGAGGTCCAAAGCTGGTCTGAAGCGGAGCAAACCTGGCTGCGTTTCAACCGCCTTGCCGTCAATAGCTACCCGGTACCCGACTGGGTAAGCACTGTCTTCCCGAATCAACCAGCCCCACTAGCTGCCGCCGTCATCGGTGATGATCAGGGATACCTGGTTGTTGAGTGGCCTGCAAACGTCCCTTTAAAAACACTGACAGCTCCCGGCCATAAGCTAACTGCCGCTAGCCAACGAGCACTGATTTGCACCTCCGTTCAGCACGCAAAACAGCGCGCAGCCGAGATACAGCTACGCTATTTCGCGCCGCAATACGGTGTCGATGAAGATATCGCCACGGGATCGGCAATGCGCGTGCTGGCAGCATACTTCTCACCTCGCTTTGAACGCCTTGAGGCTGAGCAATGCTCACCAGCAGGAGGCCAATTACTCTCACGAATTTCAGCGACGGCTATCGATATTGGCGGTCGCTGTATTGAACACAATAATCAAGACTGACGCAGGAATACTGTCAATGACAAACCTTAGTCTCGCAGAGCATTACCAGCAGAGCCGGCGGCAATCTCTATCCATTTGCGAACCACTGGTGATTGAAGATTACGGATTGCAAGCCGCAGACTTTGTCAGCCCACCCAAGTGGCATCTGGCTCATACCAGCTGGTTTTACGAAACCTTTCTATTGCAACCCTATGTTGACGGTTACCGTTCACCCAATCGCCAATTTGCCGTGTTATTCAATTCTTATTACAACGGTATTGGCGAACAATTCCCGCGGCCGCAGCGCGGTTTGCTATCGCGCCCCACGGTGGACGAAGTAATGGGCTATCGGTCCCATGTTGATCAAGCAATGATGCGTTTATTAACCGATAACACTCATCCCGAAAGTAACGCTATCCAGCGACGCACCCGGCTGGGTATCGAGCACGAACAACAACATCAGGAACTACTTTATACCGACTTATTGTATTCGCTGTCCGCCAACCCGCTGTACCCGACCTATAGCCATGCCGCAGAAACCAATCAAAGCGCACAACCAGCGAAATTTCAATGGCGCGAATTTAGCGGCGGCTTAATAACCATCGGGTTGATACGCCTACTGATAGCGGCGCAGGGTTTGCCTTTGATAATGAAAGCCCACTGCACCAGGCTTTTGTGGCGCCCTTCGCACTGGCCAACCGGCTAGTGACTAACGCCGAATTTCAAAGGTTCATCGACGACGGCGGCTACCAGCGACCAGAATATTGGCTGGCGGATGGCTGGGCCACGGTACAGCAACAGCAGTGGCAACGACCACTCTACTGGCAGGATGCCGAAGGGGGCGCCCTGCAATTCACCCTGAATGGATTACGGCCACGCCACCCCGAACAACCTGTTAGTCACCTCAGTGGCTACGAAGCCGATGCTTACGCCAGCTGGGTAGGCGCCAGATTACCCACCGAAATAGAATGGGAGTATGCCGCTAATCAGCAGGATTTTGTGCCACCCGATTTCAACCCCAACAAACTGCAAGCCAGCATAGCCAGCGGTGACGTACCACTACTGCAACTGTATGGCGACTGCTGGCAGTGGACCGGATCCGCTTACCGCCCCTATCCAGGTTTTCAGCCGAGCCAGGGCGCCATTGGTGAATACAACGGTAAATTTATGTGTAACCAGTGGGTATTGCGGGGCAGTTCTGCGCTAACTCAAAGTGGCCACTCTCGCCCCAGTTATCGCAACTTTTTTTATCCACAGGACCGCTGGCAATGCAGCGGGCTGCGACTTGCCAAAGACCTTATCCCAACCGACCACACTCAGGAGTGAACAATGCCAGCCACTGCCACAGCAACCACCAATGTGTATTTTGAGGATCAGCAACCCGCCACCACCGATAGCGTTGCCGAAGTGATCGCAGGCCTGCAACTCAATCAAAAACGCGTGGATCCCAAATATTTTTACGATGCTCACGGCTCACAATTATTTGAGCAGATTACGCAACTACCGGAATATTATCCCACCCGCACTGAGCGCCAGATTCTCAGCGACAACGCCAATGATATTGCTGCGCATTGCGGGCAAGGCTGTGTGTTGATTGAACCAGGCAGCGGCAGCAGTGAAAAAATCCGGCTATTACTCGATACACTTAGACCTTCCGCCTATGTGCCTCTGGATATCTCTGCGGAGTTTCTATACCGCTCAGCGGTAAAACTGGGACGCGAATTTCCCTGGCTGAAAATTCAGGCAATCTGCGCAGACTTTGCCGATAGTTGGCAAACACGCACCACCCTGCCCGAAGGCCAGCGCGTTATTTTTTATCCCGGCTCAACCATTGGCAATATGGACCCGGCGGCGGCAGAGAAATTTCTGGCGGGGCTGAGGCAGTGGATTGGCAACGATGGCGGCGTACTAATAGGCGTTGACCTGCACAAAGAAGAACACCTGCTTAACGCCGCCTACAACGACGCCCAAGGTGTTACTGCAGAATTCAATTTGAATATTCTTAATTCCATGAACAAACTGATCAACAGTAACTTTTCTGATCAGCAATTTTCTCATCGGGCTTTTTATAATCAGACCTTACAGCGCATCGAGATGCATCTGGTAAGCGATCATGCGCAAACCGTTAATGTCAATGGCAATGCTATCGCTTTTGATAAAGGTGAAACTTTGCATACCGAAAACTCATACAAATATACTCTAGAGAGTTTTACCGCGCTCAGCGAAGCCGCCGGTTTTACTATCAAGCGCAGCTGGCTTGACGATGACGCGCTGTTCAGTGTGCATTACCTCAGCGTTAACCCGGACTAAACCCTCGTCAAAATGACTGCCCTTAACGGCAACACTTTTCAACGTTTTGCCACGCTGGCGATTTTAATTATCGCCGGTGAAATTATTTTTAGCCTGCCCTTTCATATCCCCCGTTTTTTTCGTCCCACCATGCTGGAAGTATTTGGCCTAACTAATACCCAGCTGGGTGACATTTTTGCCTTGTACGGTGTAGTGGCTTTACTTGCTTATTTCCCCGGTGGCGCCATTGCCGACCGCTATTCGGCACGCGGCTTAATGACAGTGTCATTACTCGCTACCGCACTGGGCGGACTCTATCTCTACACCCTGCCGACACGCAACGCGCTGTATTGGTTGTTCGGTTTCTGGGGCCTCACCAGCATTTTGTTATTCTGGGCGGCGCTGATCAAAGCTACCCGCGACTGGGGCGGCAACGATACTCAGGGTATCGCCTTCGGCATGCTTGATGGTGGCCGCGGACTTGTCGCCAGCGTGTTTGCCACTGTCGCAGTACTGATACTCAGTCAACAACTTGCAAGCAGTAATAGTTCAGTTGCCGCCTTGCAGGGTGTCATCGCCTTTTACACCGCAGCCAGTTTAATCACTGCAGCGCTGGTGTGGTTCGCCCTGCCGGAATCAACTGGCAGCGCTGAAAAAAACACCGTATCAGTCACTCACAACTGGCGACATATTGTCAGCGAACCCAGCGTCTGGCTGCAAGCAGGTGTCGTAGTCTGCGCTTATTGCGGTTACAAAGCGCTGGATAATTATGGCGTCTATGCGGTTGCTGTACTCGGCATGAACGAAGTAGAAGCAGCACGCCTTACCACACTGGCAAGTTACACCCGCCCGGTAGCCGCAATCGCCGCCGGTCTATGGGCAGACCGCTGGCACAGCAGTCGGCTAGTGATGTTATTGTTTGCAGTAGCGGCTCTGGTATTTTTATATTGGGTATGCAGCCTCTGACTAATATCCCCTTGCAACTGCTTATCGGCAATGTGTTACTGAGCTGCATTGCGGTTTACGCCCTGCGCGGTATTTATTTTAGTTTGATTGAAGAAGCCCAACTGCAACGGCAGATGACTGGCAGCGCAGTGGGTTTGATTTCATTGCTTGGTTTTACCCCTGATATTTTCTTCGCCGCAATCACTGGCCGCGTGCTCGACACCAATCCTGGCGCAGTCGGCTTTGGTCATTATTTTTTCTTGATGAGCGCAATTGCTATCACTGGTCTGATACTCGCAACACTGTTAGCCCGGCAGATTAAGTCAATAAAAAACAAGGAGCGGATTAACTCAACGTAAATAAAACACCTTCCTTAGCTGTAAGAACGTTAAACACAATCTTTAATAAACGCTCAAAATTGAGGCCTTCTCTGCTTGCACTATTTCCGGCAAGTCGGCAACGGTAACCATGACCTCATTGCGACGAAACATTGGTAAAGTGAAAGGCGAATTGTAAAAAGCACTGACCACCTCACCTTGAGTATCAATATTTTGTGCTTGCAAGCCAGCTAATAGCTCACGCTGATAACGTTGAAAGTTTTTGTCAGTCCAGCGCCCGGAATAGCTAATTACCGCCACTGTCTTACCCGGTATTTCAACTGTTTGAACTCGGGGGTCCAAGGGTACCGGTGCAGTTTCCAGAGTGTATTTCGTAGGCAAAACAAAAGAAACGCTATAACCATTGCCACTGCGGATATTTTGCACGGGCATCGTCATCGACATAGATTCACCACCACGGCTTTGTTGTACCGGAGCAGTCATCGCAATATCGGTCTGATTGGCATTATCACCAGTGATATAACGAAACAGCCGCTTAAAACCTTCATTCGCTGCGGCTTTGTAATCCTCTTCATTCTCGATAAAAGTAGCCGTCACCAGATACGATTCATACTCACGAAATTCAATCCCATCCTGTTGATATAACACCGTATAACCAGGTTGTTCCAGACTCATAAGCGGCGCTCCCGTCAACAGCAACGCGCTAACCATTAATAATCGAAGCAATTGCTTAGTAAATAAAACTGGCATCGCGAACTCCCACTATTGCTAGCCAAAATGTGGCTACTATTGAGTTATACGCAAAGGGATGTGGAGTGGATGAATCAATGAACTGATTAAGGGGTCAGAGCCCTTTTACTCTCGACATAATGAAGCTATTACTGAGTTATACCTGCGGGAAGGATGAATCAAAAAGGTAGCTGATAAAGCAAGGGGCATGCCTATACGCTTTAGCCTATTAACATTAAACCTGCAGTCGCAGAAAGCGGCCGCAGGTTTAATCGTTACATCAGGGTGTTACCAGTTAAAGGCATAAGTATTATTTTTTTCGTCGCTTTCAGTCACTTTTTTCTGTGAATCCACAACCAATTTAATGCGTGATCCATCTTTAAAAGCAGCAAAGCTCACTTCAACCCACTTGCCGCTATTGGCAGGGATAGATTCAACAGACAATTCACCACCGCCGTTTGTGCTACTCAAAGACATTTTGCACGGAGCGCTTTTCATTGAGCCGGTATTTTTAACATATACCTTAAAGGCATCAATATTGGCAGCCGGCGATTGCAGCTTCAACATATTAGCGATAGATAGATCAGGCATAGCCCGTGCTGGAGGCGGCGTCGCTCGGCTAACTTTGGCAGTTGAAGCCCGGCCTTCTTGAGCGTTGGTCTGTGCTTGAATACCAGGTTCAGCGCATACCCAGGAGCCACTTTTCAATACGGGGATTTCACCCATTTTACACTTGGGCTTAGGGCCGTTTGGAGATGCCGCCAAAGTACCCATCGTAAAAGTAGTTAATAACATGGCAGAGACTAATAAATTTAACGTTTTCATGGAATTGATCCTGTGATTAATGATTTCATACCTAAGTCGACAGAATCTGTAAAAGGGTTCAAATTATTTTAATTAAGGGGTCAGAGCCCTTTTACCAGGCCTCCCTCTTCTATCATGCCCTACCTTCTTACCAAGCTGCTCTTCAACCGTACGCTTAAAGTCATCATTCACTAAGGGAGTACCCGTTTGCCAAGCTCGACCAATGTTCAACATAACCTCCTTATCTATATGCGACTTGAATAAATCCTTATATGCCGTTACACGTTCATCTTGATTAGCACCAAGATTCATATAAACAGAATGATACTTTACGAAGCTTATTTCACGCACAGCAATATTATGAACATAGCTTGACCACCTGTACTGCGATGGGAGCTCAACCATTAATGCACGTACAGGGTTAAGCTCAATATATCGCATAACCGTTAACAAATATCGATCATCCTGAACCAAGCTGGCTTTAAAGCGCCCCTCCCATATCGAGCCCGACTTACCGTATTTATGATTAAAATAAGGAACATAACGCCTACCTACATACTGCATAAATTTACTCACCGAGCCTGAAAGCTTAGGCGTCATAAGTAAATGGACATGGTTTGTCATCAGCACAAAAGCGTGTACATCTATTTCATAGCGAAGAGCAGCCTCTTTAACCCAATAAGAATAGGTAGCGTAGTCTTGTGCTTCAAAAAATACTGGAGACCTGGAATGCCCACGCTGGACAACATGAACAGGAACGTTCGGCAGAAAATATCTTGGCTTTCTTGGCATCGTTTCATCCTTGAAACTTTACAGAGGGTAAAGAGTATATTTTTCTAACGCTGGAGGCTAGGGTAAAAGGGCTCTGACCCCTTTAATCACCCCTCTTTCATTTTATCTTTAAGATCCGCAAAAGGATTATAAGTTGCCGCAGCGGGTGCAGAATCCTTGCTACTGCCATAGCGGACTAAATTCTCAAACTTGGTGTGTTCCTCATCATGACAGTAAAGACACAGCAACTCCCAGTTACTGCCATCTGTTGGGTTGTTATCGTGATTATGATCAACATGATGCACCGTCAACTCCGACAAACCGGCGCGAGTAAACTCACGCGCACAGCGTCCGCAAATCCAGGGGTAAAGCTTTAACGCCTGTTCGCGATAGCCTTTGGCACGCTTGGCGTTGTATTCAATTTGCTCGGCACGAACCTTGTCGTAATTACTGCCTGATTTTTTACTCATAACTTAAACCCCGGATAGCCCACGGTAACCGTCCTGTTAGTTATTGTCTTCCAACTTCGCCCTTTCCGCTTTGGATATATAACGCTCGGCATTTTTAGGCTGCCGCTTTTTCTTAGCGGCTTTCATTTTTTTAGTTAACACCTGATTGATTTTCTTTTTTCTATTCATAGTAATCTACCAAAGGACAAAAACATTATTTGTTCTGAAAAAGCAACTGACTCTGGTAGGCATAAGCCGCATTAAACGCCTGCTGCTGAAATTTCTTTAAACCCAAGCCTTCAAAGGGGATGTTAATTCTGTTGCGCTTCAGCTGCTCTTTAATCGTCGACGGGGTGATAATGGATACTGGCATCTCAATCAATTGAATAGCGGTTTCTAATTTGAATCCCAGCGTACTACCAGCCAATTTACCTTTCAGTGGTCGCTCAATAATCACCACCTCATCCACACTATAATCCTCCATCAACTTGTTAAAGCCCGCATAAAACCCACGTATAGCTGCCGTATCAGGGTTTTTGGTTGAGGTGATACTGCGCTGGCGACAGTCAGGCACCGTAAACACCCCATGATCATGACTCAACAAACAAATAAACACTTCATTCGTCGTTATTTCAACACCGCATACTTTCATCGTTATCTCGTTATCACTCAATTTGGTAACCGTCATTGTAACCGCGTAACTCCGTGACGAACACAACAGACTGCCACACGCACTTTTCTTGCGAAATGTTCACTTTTTATCTGTTACCACCTCCCTATAATCAAAACTCATTCCTCAGCCAGGCAACTGATTATGACGTATCGTGTAGTGCAATGGGCCACCGGCAATTTAGGACGCGCAGCCATTGAAGGGATTGTCTCCCATCCCGATTTGGAACTGGTCGGCGTGTGGGTGCACAGCAAAGAAAAAGTCGGTAAAGATGCAGGAGAGCTAGCACAGCGCCCTGATCTGATTACCGGTATCAAGGCCACTAACGATATTGATACGCTGATAGCCCTGCAACCCGACTGCATCCTCTACAGTCCCTTAATGCCCATCGAAGAAGAAATCGTGCGCTTCCTGCAAGCAGGTATTAATGTCGTCACACCGCTGGGTTGGTTTTATCCCAAACACCTGAACACCACCGCTATTGAAGCTGCCTGCAAACAAGGCAATACCACTTTACACGGCACCGGCATCCACCCTGGCGGCGTCACTGAAAAATGGCCGCTGATCATGTCGGGGTTTTCCCGCGATGTCACCTACGTGAGCTGTGAAGAATATTCAGATTGCCGGACCTACGGCGCACCGGATGTGTTGCATGAGATTATGTTATTCGGCAAAACCCCGGAGCAGGCCAAGGACAGTTTTATGTTGCAGTTTTTAGGTGCCGGTTTTGGCCAATCAGTCACCATGATCGCCGATGCCATGGGCTTTACGCTCGATGGCCCACTGCTGGCGACTCACGAGGTTGCACTGGCAACCGCCCCTATTGATACACCGATGGGAATTATTGAACCGGGCTTAATCGCCGCCCAACGCTTTCGCTGGCAAGGGCTGGTCAATGGCGAGCCGGTGATCAAAGCAGAAACCAATTGGTATATGGGCACCGATAATATTGAAACCGACTGGTTTGACGCCAAAGTCATCGCCGATCGCGGCGAGTGCTTTGCCATGACCGTTGATGCCGACCCGCCGGTTTACATCACCACCCATGGCATCCACCCCACTCGGGATATGGATTGGGCGGAAGTACAAAAACGCAACCCCGGCATGGTTGCCACCGCCATGCACTGTGTCAACAGCATCCCTGTCGTCTGTGCAGCCGGCCCAGGTATTAAAACTTACTTGGACCTACCCATCGTCGTCGGCAAGGCAAAAGTTAACTAATAAAAACAGAGTCAGTTCTAATCTCTAGCATCTGGATGTTAAATGTTAGAACTGACCCTCACACCACCAGCATCCCACATCTAGTATCTAGCCTCTAGCCTCTAGCCTCTGATTACACCATGCGATTTTATGGCGTTAAATATTGTTGGTAATTCTTTACCCCAAAATACCGAATGGATTTTTTTAATTTAATTTTTTTCGCAATCAACACATCACCGCAATAAATTTTAACCACTTGCTTATCGGAATTAGTATCGGTTTCATAAGCATGTGCGTTATTATTTTGCAGGTTTTCGAATTCGGTTTTCATGATTAAATTCATGGCGCTGTACCTGTACTATCTATCGCTATCTATGTAGTGCGGCGCCCACCTGGATAGGAAAAACAATGCAGCTGAATTTGCTACACCCGGTTGATACCTGACGCTGAAAGGCTGTATGCGCAGGCACATTAATATTTACGGGGATTCCCTAAGCACCCACATCCTGTTTTGTCTGTACGATATGTTTGAGTATGTCCTGGAAAGTAGACATCAATGAGGCCGTGGATACACCAATCATAATGACACCGTTTATCGCCTCAATGGGACCGAGTAAGCGGTGTTTTTCTGACATGACGATATCGCCGTAACCCAGAGTAGCGAAATTTACAGCGGAATGATAAACAGCATCAGCCAGGTTCGAAAACTCTCCCAACAACACAAAAACCACGGCCCAAATCACCAGCTGTAATACATTACCAATAACCAATAGCAACATCACGGTGCTCAGCACCATCAGGGTCGACCAGGAAGAAGGAGAACTAATTTGTTGTTGGTGATGAGAATAATAGCGAATGGCATGGACCAACAAAATCGATTGCAGTAATAAGCATACCGACATCGTCGACAAACCAATCAACAAATTCAATAACATAATGGTTTACCCCTCACCTGCCCGTGATAGTCGCCGTGCATGGAGCCGGCTCCGACAATACTCCAGCACCCAAATCGCCAGCCAGGCATAAAGCGTTACCGCGATAAATAACATAAAACGCACCGCAAAAGCCTGATAGACATCTTTGCCGTTGGCACTGTCCTCCACGGCAGGCCCCAGCAAAATCACTACGGTAACAATAACATTCTGCCAATAGGAGGGCTCATATTTGCTGGCAACTACCCCATACAACTTGGCGGCGATATAAACCCCCAACAACAACATCCACAGAAAAAACATCCATAACGAGGGCCATAACTTCAGACCAAACCACAACAAAATAGCAAAACAACCTGCCAAAAAAGTGGAGCCGATGAGCTCGTAACCCGCCGCCTTGGCGCTGAGTCGTGAACCCTGTTGCGCCAGCAGCGTCGTTTTAACGATGGTTGCCAAATAGAGCGCAGGATTAGTGAATGCCGCCATCACCGGTGGCAATACAATCAGCACAGTGCGCAGTGCGATCCAGCGTGATTGCTGCGGGTCGGATATTACCGCAGCCTCTGCGGCCTCCGCTGCTAGCGGCGATGACTCCGGGAAGAACGGGTACACCAGCCACTGGCAAATAACCGCAATGACAATGCCGGTAATCAAAGCGAGGATCAAATCCACCGCCAACCCATAGCTGACTAAACCTGCTGCCGGAATCAAAGTCAGGCCGATAGTCAGCAACAGACCAATCAACGCCTTGCCCTGCGCCACCCCGAGTAGTGTGGCACCGTACAAACCGACCGCCATCACCAGCACCATGCTAAAAGCATAGTGCTGTAGCAATGGCGTCAAAATCAAACCGGTACCAAGCGTTAACAATACACCCAGCATCAGCCCGACCAATCCTTTCAATGCCGGCGGTGGCGTGGGCGACACGCCCAGTAGTACGGCAAATAAAGGGCAAAAAAGGGCAAAGGTAATGCCAGGCCGTAAGCAATAACGACGGACAGCGCAACAACGGCAGCGAATCGAAAGCAACGCCTTGCCGCTAAAGGCAACACCGGCCCGACGACCCCAACCCGACCTGCTGCCAAACTGACAGCTGCATCAGTAGGCATAAGACATCAAACTACAAAAGCGAATATACAGCTTACCCAGCCAGCGTAACAAACCACTCTCTTCACTGTAGGCAATCACAGTAACCTGTCCGCCGATGCGTAACTGCGCTGCCAGCCGTTCATCCTGCTCGGTATCAAAGGACACAATCACTGGAAAACGCTGCGCCTGACGTAACCAGTCGCGATCATTTTTAATACTCGGCAACGCGCCTGGCGCCGCTTCGTAGCCCGCACTTACACCCAAGCCAATACTGCGGATCTGGCCGTCAAAGACTTCACCCGGCATAGAATCAAACAACAACTCCACCGGCGTGCTAACCGTTAGATGACCGAGATTATTCTCGGTAAGCGCGGCACTAATCCATACATCGTGAATCGGTATCAAGGTCAGCACCGATGACCCGGCACGGGCATACTGCCCGACATCCGCCTGCAAGTCGGTGACCACACCCCGTGAAGGCGATTTAACCAACGTGTTAGAGAGATCCAGCTCGGCTTTGCTGACCGCCGTTAGCGCTGTTTTCAAAATGGTATTGCTGTCGATCTCATCGCCGCCCATTTGTTGGATAGTCCGTTGAATATCAGCATTGGCAGCAGTCACAGCCGCACTGGATTGTTCCAGTGTCGCCTGAGCGATTTCCAGCCGCCGTACAGAAATAGTGCCAGAGTCCTCGGTGTACAACCGCTGCAAACGCTCAGCATCCTGCCGCGCCTTGCGCTCATTAGCCTGCGCCGCCAGTAAATTAGCGCGTGCTGCGTCAACGGTAGCACCACCAGCGCCCACCTGACGACGAGCATTTTCAAGATCGGAGTTTGCTTTATTCAGCGCAATCTCATATTGCGAGGCATCCATTTGAAACAACTTATCCCCTGCATTGACTTCCTGATTATTACTAACCCAGACTTCCGTGATTCGGCCGCTGACCTCCGGGGCCACGCCGATGACATAACCCTCAACCCTCGCCTGACTGGTCATTGGCGTGTAACGGTCGGCGGTCAAGTAACACAATAAGCTCAACACAATGACCCCGAGTACGATCAGGCCACCTTTCTTAACCGCCTGCTCGCCGCCATCAGCGGTGTCGGCATTAATGCTCCCGGATGCGTTTTGTGGGTCTGTCACTTTTACCTCTCTTACGGTTCAGTCTTATTATTTTCAAGCATCGGGGCAGGCATTATCGGCAAAGTTTCGTCGAATATACCGCCCCAGTTTGTGCGTTCCTGCATAGTATCCCGGGTCGATTGTGGCACCAGTTCCGGCACCGCAGTGGCAGCCTGCCAGCCACCGCCTAGCGCCCGATACAAATCTACCACCGCACTGAGGTGAGCGCCGCGATTAAGCAGTTCCCGCTCCTGCTGCGAAAACAATACCCGCTGGGCATCCAGCACCCGTTGAAAATCAGAATAGCCTTCCTGATAGCGAGTCGTCGCCAGTACCAAACTGCGCTCAGCTGAGACCACTGAGTCGTGCAAAAAACGGTTCTGTTCAGTGGTCTTGACCACCACCACTGCAGCGGTATCAATTTCGCCTGCCGCCTGTGACACTTTAATTTGAAAGGCTTCAATAGCCTGCTGCAAGCGTGCATCCTGTAAACGCACATTATTGCGAATGCGACCGTAATCAAAAATATTCCATGTCAATGACGGCCCCGCAATCAAGCTCACCGTATCGCCTTCATCCCCTAACGAGGATTGCGTCCAACCCAGACTACCGAACAGCGAAATCGCCGGATAGAAATCCGCTTCAGCAACACCAATCTGTGCAGATTGCGCCGCCACCTGCCAGGCAGCGACACGCACATCGGGACGACGCAATAACAACTTGGCGGGGACTTCACTCACGGCAATATTTTCAGTCATCGGCAAGTTGCCACTGATGCCCTGCAATTCCATAATGTCACCAGGCATCCGCCCTAACAAAACAGCAATGCCATTACGCAGCGCGATCAGGTTTGCTTCCAAACCGGGAATCGTGGATAGCGTCGCCAGGTACTGGGTTTTTGCCTGCTGTAAATCAAGCTCGGAGCCTTGACCAGCACGAAATATTTTTTGCGTAATTTCCAAGCTGCGACGCTGAATTTCGGCATTACGATTGGCGATAGCAATGCGTTGTAGCGTGGTGCAGTAATTAAAATAGAGGTCAGCCATCTGCGCGCTGAGTAACACCTGCACATCCTGTTGATTGGCCAGCGACGCAAAAAATGCGGCGTCCGCTGACTCGATACCACGTCGAAATCGCCCCCAAAAATCCAACTCCCAACCAATAGTGAGATCCGCAGAGTAACGGGTAAAACTTTTATCCCTGTTGATGGTGCTATCACTTTGATCACTTTAACTGGCATCTGCGCCGAGTTGCTGTAATTGCGGGTAGCGCGTGCTGTCGGCAATACCCAATACTGCACGGCTTTCCAATACCCGCAAACCCGCGAGCTTGGCGCCGGGGCTTTCCTGCTGGGCTGCGGCAATCAGGGCATTAAGTGCCGGGTCATTGAATTGCCGCCACCAAAAGTTCAACGCCATCGAAGGTGTATCGGCGGCAGTACGCTGGCCGTATAAATCCGGCTGCCATTGCTGCAACCAATCTACTTCCGGTTCCTGGTAGTCTGGCCCCAGCGTGGCGCAACCGCTAAAAAAAAGTGCCACTACTGGCAATAAAAATCCCTGTCGACAAATCCGCCACACAGTCGTTGCCTTTTCGCCTATCAAGAGTTCTCGGACCCTGTTTCAACGTTGACGTCGTCGATCAGCCCAGCCACACCATCCGGTTCATTGACCCACTCCATGAAAATTTTATAACCCAGCGCCAGCGTCACACCGCCAACGAACAGACCAATCAAACCACCAGAAATCATCCCGCCCAATGCACCTATCAGGATGATCACCATTGGTGCATCCACACCGCGCCCTAGCAACAGTGGTTTCAGTATTTGATCGGAGAAGCCACCGACGATCAACCACACCGTAAAGATCGTATTATGGGTAGTCGAGAAATCCATTGACCATAGATACATCACCGCAGGTATAGTCACGATCAACGCAGGGAGTTGTAATATACCGATAAAAAATATGAGTAGTGCCAACAAGCCTGCGGCAGGAATATCTGCCAACAACAAGCCAACCCCTAAAATCAACGCCTGTATGAAAGCCACACCAATCACCCCAACGGCCACGGAACGAATAGTGGCAATGGATAATTTTCTTAACCTTGGCCCCTTCTCTGCCGTGGTGAAGCGGATAAAAATACGCTCAAAGGTAACATCGGCTTCTTGGGTGTAAGCCAACATCACGCCAGTAATAATAAAAGCCGCAACAAATATTAATACATCGACGGTTGCCGTCCCTGCCAATCCTAAAATCGTTTTTGAAGCAGCAATCACCGATTCACGATGATTTTTTAGATACTCCGCCGTATTCGCCGACACCTCACTCCACTGCTGGAAAACTTGCTGACCGATAACCGGCCATTCAGCCACTTCAGGCTTAGGTGGCCTGATTTTTATATTGCCACTCAACAGATTTTGCAGATCGCCCAAATGATCCGTCAAAGACAAACCCAACACCAGCGTTGGCCCCCTAACAACAGCAGCCCCATAATCACCATCACCGTGGCCGCACGGCCTTCACCGCCGCCCAGCTGCGACATTAACTTTCGATGAATGGGCGCCAGCGCAATAGCAAGTATCAACGACCACGCCACTAGATTGGCAAAGGGCGCAAAAGCACGCACACATAAAATGAGCAACACAGCAATCAAGCCGACGCGTATTAAAGCTTCAACCAAGTCGTGGGTAATCAATCGGCGCAGTGCAGAATCTTCTGTCAGCATAACTCTATTTCCTATTTAAGAAAGTCACCCAATTTAAACAGGATGAGATCAATATTTAATCATGCATCATGCCAGCCGGCGATAAATCCGCACGATTAATTCTTCAGCCGCCAGCATTGCTACAATAACCAGAATCAAAACCACAACGCCATTAAAGGCGCCGCTAAAACTAACATCATCGCCAAACACGAACGTAATCGCTTCGAGAATGACGAATTTAGAACCAAACAAAATTAACCAGGCACTAAAAAAGCGCAAAAAAGTCATCACGCCGCCAGGTCGAGCTTTAAAAAAACCGGCTACATAGTGCTCCAAAGCCATAGTAGCCTTCAACAATGCCTGCAATAAAATAGCCGCCAACAGCGAAACCGAAAATGCAGTAATTGTCACTTTACTGGAGAACTCAGCAAATAAATTCAAAACCACCAGATCGATCAGCACTGCCATTAAGTAGCGAATAAAAAGCCGCTGTCCGGTGTTAGCAAAGTGAATAGACGCAGGTTCAAATACGTTGACGGAAACCTCATTACCTTTCATCGTTGGGCCTTATTATTGATTATTAATACGCCATGGCGTCGCTGAAGAATGTTAAGCACAGGACGCCAACATCGGCTTCAACAGGATAATAACCCAGCAGCTGAGTTAAATCACCCACCGTCTTAACAAATTTATAGACTACTACTATGCTGCTCAACAAAGAGCTCAGTCGCATAGAAGCCAGCACATTCAGGTGATTAATAACCTGGAACCGGAGCAACAATTTAAACTGCATTTTACAGTACCGTGCGGTGAATACGTCTGGTATTTTTGTAGCTAGAGAATAAACCGAGCAAGTCATGGCGAGTCAATACCAATTTGCTTCAGGGGTTTTACAGTGAGCCCCGTCAGTGGTAATGCCAACTTTACAATAAATGGAAATATGAAGTCAGCTTGAAATAGTAAAGCGTGTCGTCGAATAGCCTACTCACATAATTAACAGCAGTTCATAGCGATTGAAACCCAAAGAAACACAATATAAATAAACTTAAGTGCCCTGCCCCCACTGACGAAAAAATACAATCATGACTTTTTCCACCATAATGCCCCATCCAATTAACAGACCTACGCTTTAATACCGTGCATTTTTTGCCCCCTAAGGTACATTTTTTAAACACTACCGCTGATTTAATGCTATATATTCAACAGTCGCTGTTTTACTATCGCAGCTTTTAGCCTATTTGAAGGGATGCTCACTGAACCAATAAAGCCCATAGGTAATACCGGCACTTTTATGATGCAAATACAGTTTTTATTATTGGCTTTATGTCTATTGATCTCGCTGCCCTTTAATGTCTGCGCCCAACAACCCGCCCCCTTCAATAATAAAGATGCTTTTCTGCTACAACCCCACCTAAGCGTATGGGTACCTAAGCAAACACTCAGCATTGAACAAGTCGCAGCCAACGCCGATCAATTCACCCCGATTACACGTGTTTCGCTACCCGCATTAGGTAAAGATGTGTGGTATAGACTGGAAATCGACAACAAGGTTACCCAGGCACAGGCTGTCATAAACTTTTCTGAAGTGCTGTATGAAGAAATTGATCTCTACTATTTACGTGACAATCAATGGATTGCTTCCCAAGCAGGTTTAGCAAGACCCTATGACATACGCGATCTAAAATTTAGATTAACGGCCTTTACTATTTTTTCCTCTCAACAAAACCTGATCCCCGTCTACTTTCGTATCAAAGGTTTTCGAGACGTGTTAGTCAACCCGACCCTGCAGCCCTCTGGTGAATTTTTTAAATCAGCCATCATACAAACGGTTATTTCCACCTCTATTATCGGCTCTATTTTAGGCATGCTGATCTACATATTGGTGACAGCACACTATTTCCTTGACCGGAAACAATCAATTATTTTTAGTTGCTTTTTGCTTAGCACAGTAGCAAATGTCATGTTTTATGATGGCTACATTCAGCAGCTTACCGGCGACGCCACCTATATTTCTTTAAATTTCCACGTGGCTATTACTGCCCTGCTCAATATAACAAGCCTGTTATTTTGCCGGTACTTCTTTGATCTTAAACGCAGCATGCCATGGCTTAACCACATGGTGTCATTACTAATTTTGTCTTTACTGGGTGTGATATTTTTAAACTTCGCGGCAGGCCCTAATTATATCAACAAGCCTTTTTCCATCCTTGCCAGCTTGATAATACTTACTCTACTAACCGTTGGCATCAAAGCCTACCGGCAAGGGCAACCAAGCTCCGGCTTTTATGTGTTAGCCATACTTTCCTATTCATTAACCGTTATCTATACGATTCTGGCTTCACAAAACATCATTTTTTCATTTAATTTATATTCACGAACTTTTGCCTATATCGGTACATTTGCATTGGCATTTTTCGTTACCATGGCGCTCAATAACAAACTTCGAAACTCTACTGAACGGGAAGAAGAACTCAGTAATAAAGCGCTATTGGCAGAAGCGAGGAATAGCGCGAAAAGTGAATTTTTAGCCAATATGAGCCACGAAATCCGCACACCTATTAATGGTGTATTGGGGATGGCACAACTATTACATCAAACCAAGCTGGACTCCAACCAATCTAACTATGTCGATATCCTGTTAAATTCCGGAAAGACCTTACTCAACATCATCAATGATATTTTGGATATTTCCAAAGTCGAAGCTGGCAAGCTAGAGCTGGAACATATTCCTTTCAGCCTTGATCAGTTACTGGTCTACACATCAACAACTTTTTCTCACACTTACAAAGATAAACCGATAGAAATGGGTATGCACGTCGACAGCAGTATTCCCTATCATTTAATCGGTGACTCGTCACGGCTACAACAAATTCTTAACAATCTGATGAGTAATGCCTATAAATTTACTGAGCGAGGACATGTCGATTTACACGTAAACCAATTAGCACAGAACGATAATCATATCACCCTTAATTTTGTCATCACTGATACCGGCATTGGCATCCATAAAGACAAACTCCAAACCTTATTTACCCCCTACACCCAGGCAGATCAATCCACTACCCGCCGCTTTGGTGGCACCGGCCTTGGCTTGGCCATCTGCAAAAACCTGGTAGAATTAATGAACGGAACCATACAGGCAAAAAGCACTTTGGGTAGCGGTTCAGAATTTTCATTCTCGGCCGAATTTATAATTGATCAAAAACGCCACCAACAACAACTGGAAAAAATTAAACAGCTCGATGGCAAAAAACTAGGGCTGCTTTTTTCATCACCCAAATATTTGACCTATATGACAGATCATTTTACCGATTGGCATATAACGCATACCTACCTACCCTTTGACTCACAGCCCGATGACATAGACTTTTTACAGTACGATGCACTTTTGGTCAGCAACAGCATGGGACCCAGGATTGAACAATGGCTTAACAAAGCCATTAAATTAAAAACACCTATAGTGATAGTCGACAGCTTTACCGACAATTATATTTTAATCAGTGATGGCCAATGGCCTCAAGCAGCACATATGACTCAACCTGCCGGCGTTGAATTGTTACTGAATACCCTGACTCACTTATTCTCTCCACGCAGCAACAGCAAACGTATACAACAAACAATCAATGCCACTCCCCGTGCCTCTCACCTGAAGGTATTAGTGGCAGAAGATAATGTAGTCAACAAAAAAGTGATTGATGGCATATTAAAAACCCTTGATATTCATGCTGATTTTGCTAATAACGGACAAGAAGCTATCGACTGTTACCTCGAGCAACAAGGGCAATACGACATTATTTTTATGGATTGTGAAATGCCCGTCGTCGACGGCTTTGAAGCCACCGAAAAAATACTGACGCTAGCAGTCGAACACAATTACCCAGCGGCCAATATTTGCGCACTAACAGCCCATGCGATGATAGAAACCAAAGCACGCTGCCTGAACATTGGCATGTCCAGAGTATTGACCAAGCCTATTAAAATTGAAGAAATAAGTGCGCTTCTAAATAATCTAGCGACAGAGAAGGCGCAGCAACAGGATACCGGTGCCTGAATGTAGGCACTACTCTAAACCAAGCCACTAATACTGCCCAGATGCCTCATGAACAAACTCACTACCTACTCACTAAAATGATAAGTTTAATCTGTCCCCACTGCTCACCGACTCAACAATATCCTGCTATTTACCCTACAGCTTAACCAGCTCTTAGTTATTTTTTCTAACCCCTTTCCTCCAAAAATACCCCTTGGGTTTTTCAATGTTCTTTATTCGCGATTAACACTTCAGCGCACTAAATGACAGCCCCCTTTTTCATTGATTGTGGTAACGGCTTCTTAGGCACGGGCGTTGTTACATTAAGATTTTCGAATTCGGTTTTCATGGATAACAATACTTGGGGCTAACGATAGAAATGCATAAGCAACAGAGTCAGCAGCAGTTTTACCACTAATAAAAATTACCACTTCACTCTATAAGCAACTACCTTATAGTATTTAAAGCAGTTTACTGACAACAAGTACCCTCATGAAAAAGACACGCGAAACCGTTTTAATTACAGGCGCCTGGTCGGGCATCGGCAAGGGATTGGCTTTAGTCTCTGCTCAGCATAACTACGATGTGATACTGGTTGCCCGTAGCGCCGATAAACTCGAGGCGCTCGCCGCTCAACTGTCTCACGAATACACCATTGAAGTGACTGTACGCCCCTGCGATCTAGCCGCTCCGGGCAGCGTGAAATTTCTTTGCGAGGGTTTGATCGCCGAAGGTAAACAGATCGACATACTGGTGAATTGTGCCGGCACGCTGGAGCATGGCGCCTTTGTGAACATGTCTGCCGATGATCACCAGCGTATACTCCAACTCAATGTGGCCGCACACACCGCCATGCTGTCGTATTTACTCCCCCCTATGGTGGCACGCGGCGCAGGCAAAATACTTAATGTTGCTTCACTTGGCGCCTGCCAACCACTTCCTAGTGTTGCTGTCTATGCTGCCAGTAAAGCGTATGTGCTTTCGCTGTCTGAAGCCCTTATGGAAGAAGTCAGAGGCAGTGGCGTCACCGTCACTGTGCTCTGCCCGGGCTTAACTGCGACCGGGATGATGTCAGGGGCCAAGCAAAAAAATAGAAACTTACGCAGCATACCCAATTGGGTAGTGGGCGATCCCAATGCGGTGGCCCGCCAGGCGTTTCGGGCCTGCTTGAAAGGCGATGCCATCGTAATCCCCGGGGTCAGAAACCACCTAACGAGTATATTCTCGCGCGCCACGCCCAAGTGGCTGGTCAGGCGAGTGGTGGGCATCCTTGGGCGCGCAACATTGCCGCGGGCATGAGCACTTGTGTTCGCGCAGCATAATACCCACAATGCCAGCCACGTTAGGCAACACACCCAACCCTATAGAAAATTATATGAACGACATGGGTTCACTGACAACGTCAGTCACAACAAACTAAAGCAATAACGTACCAATACCATTCTGATCGATAACAAGAGCGCCCTACAATGCCAAGCAATGTCGTCATAGAAGCCATAGCCTATGAATTACCGCCTCACATTATTACCTCCTTAAGTCTTGAAGAGCAGATCGCTGCCAATTTAGAAAAATTTGGTATCCCGTTGGGCAACCTTGAACGACTCACCGGTATATCGGAAAGGCGCTTCTGGGACCCGGGTACAGCGCCAAGCGATGTGGCCACACAAGCGGCACGCAAAGTCATTGAAGAATCCGGTATTGATCCTGCAGACATTGGCTGCATCATTAATACCTCAGTGAGCAAGGATTACATTGAACCGTCCATCGCCTGCCTGGTGCATGGCAATCTCGGGCTATCACCGCACTGTAGAAATTTTGACATAGGCAACGCCTGCCTGGGATTTGTTGACGGCATCAACAATATCATGATGATGCTGGAAGCCGGACAGATAAAGTATGGACTGGTGGTTAACGGCGAAAGCGCACGCGACCCAGTAGAACCCACCATCGAATTATTGCAGGACCCCAATCTAACCATGGAAGGTTTCAGGGATAATTTTGCCACGCTGACACTAGGCTCCGGGGCAGTTGCCATGCTCCTGACCCACAAAGATAATTCAAATTCCGGGCATATTATTAATGGCTCAGTAAGCCTTGCCGCCACTCAGTACAATCGTTTGTGCCTTGGCCAAAGAGACAGCATGATCACCCAACCCCATGAACTATTAGTCGCTGGCGTTGAACTAGCCACCGACGCATGGGAGCTATGCAAACAAACGCTGGCTAACTGGAGTGATGAATCCATTGATATTTATATACCGCACCAAGTGAGTATTCCGCATATCAAGTTACTCGGCAAAACTTTGGGGCTGTCACGTGAGAAAATTTTTCTCAATGTTGAAACCATGGGGAATATTGGACCAGCGGCACTACCCATTACTCTGAAAATGGCAGAAGAAGCTGGCAGGCTGAGCGCTGGTGACCATGTCGCCTTATTGGGCATTGGCAGCGGCTTGAATTGCACTGGTATGAGTGTCACCTGGTAATAATAATCGCCAACCTCTGTCGGCTTTATCACCTCTACAGAAAAGTAATAAAAGGCAAAAATAAATTTAAAGAGCAGTTACAATTTTTTCCGCCGTAAAAACGTTAACGGTATTTGATTAAGCCGGTTGTAATCCGCAACCGGCTTTTTTGTGCACTGCTTTTGGTGTTTGAGACTCAGAATTAAGTGCAGCCTTAAAAATTAGCAATTATGCAGGTGCTGTTTTCCCCTGTTAGTTATTAATACGGCAAAACCTAAAGACGCGACAGCAGTTCACTTTTCTTAGTATTAAACTCATCTTCAGTTAATGCATTAGCGTCACGCAACTGCGCTAACTTTTCAATTAAACTGATAATTTCCTGCGAATTAGCCGGGCTCTGGTTATTCACTGACGAAGTATTTGCAGGGGCTTGCCGCTGGGGCTCAGGTGCAGGGCTAGGAGCTGGCTCGGCAAAATTAGTTTGTGGTGCCGGCGCAAGACCGGGGCCAGAAATTAATGGCAGGCTACTCACCGCAATCGTGCCAAACTGGCTACTAAACGTCAGTGAGGTATTACCGCCCTGCTGCTGACTAACACCTCCAATATTATTATTCAGCGTATCGTACACCGACACCTGGCCATTCAACTCAATAGCTAAACGATTCGGAAACACCGCATAGCGAATATTATTTTGCGAGCCACTACTGGATGGACTACCTAAATTTCCCGGCCACCACTGCGAACTACCGGGCGTGCCAGCGGGTATCACAGGAAACATCTGGTTATTGGCCAGCGCATTCGCCAATTCATTACACAGATTATCAACAGTGGCTTTCAACCCATTATTAAACATATCCCCCACCATCGTCATACCACCACGCATCCACTGCCCCGAGCCACCCAGTTCCGGGCAGTTAAACTGCGCCATTGAACAACCACCGTTGTTAACAGCAACCAGCATATGAATGACAGCACCTTGGCTGAGCCTATAACGAGACGCTATCTCGTTAACAATATTGTTGCCCACTGCAGTTAAATTTTGCATAAACACACCTTTTGATAAATTTTGAAAAACAGAAATAGAAGTTTTTAGAACGACAGCAGAGGGTTCTGAGTACATACAACAAGACAGGTAAACTAGATCGATTGCAGTTATCCACCACGATAACAGAGATAGGGGTTAACAAGATATAGCCTTTAAAAAATATAAATTTACCCACGATTTAATGGGCTAAACACCCGCTCTTTTCAAGGCGGTCACAGGGAGTACCCAAACGCTTTTCGGGGTAAACTCAGCGCAGCGAATAATTCAGGGCTACTCACTCTCGTCATTCCCGACTTGATCGGGGATCACTTCAACTTATCTGGGGTGTTTCTGATTTATTCCTGACAATAGCAATATAATCAAACATTAAACCTATGGCAGACCAAACTTTTTAGGCGCCACATATTCTAATAAGTCCTTACCATTATCATCAATAAGAATATCCAGCCCAAGCTCAGGGTAAAGATAGTGGTTCACGCTCTCATTAGCAGCCTCCGTAAAAGGCGCAACCCCAAAACGCTGTTCAATCATCTCCCGATCAAGCCTGGCGGTTGGCGCAAAAGTAATACTCCGAATAAGCAATTGCTGAACGCTTGCTAATTGCTGCTCAGCAAGCTGAAATTTTTTCGTGCCGTTATCCAGCATCTCACCACTGGCAGCCCCGTCTATCAATGACGTCAGCAACGCATCGTCAACATCAACCACCAGTATTAACTTTCCTTGCAGCTGACCAGCCATAAAGTCGCGATAAAAAATCTCCAACGCACCCACCTGCTTATGCTTGGCTAGAATAGCCAACTCAAAATCACGATTGATAACCGTAGTCGCATCCGCCAACGTACTAACCCCCAGCGTGATACCAAACACGCGACTGCTCCCATCCCTTAACTCTATCTGCCACGGCAAGCCATGTTGAGTAGCCACGGTATCGACGACAGGTTCAACAGCGGAGGGAAGTTGCAGAAAATAAATAGCCGCACCGACAGCGAACAAAATAACAAAAAACAATGTTTTTTTCATAGCGTAATAATGCTTGAATTTAGTATTTAAAGGGGTCAGAGCCCTTTATTGCTCGGTATTACCTACTCGCCTTTAAACAGATAAGCATCGCTATACGCCAGACTATCACCGTTATCAAGCAGCGTACCGTTGGGCAACTCCTTAGTGCGTGCACTGATTTCTAACATAGCCTGCCCTAGCTCTTTTGAGCTGGTAACCAACTTGCCGGGGCGTAGCAAAGCTTCAGTAATATGATGGCCAACATGCGTTGTTTCATTGACTGGTCGTATATAAGCCGAGCGGTAACTAAATGTGCGCAAGCCTGTACCCTCGGCCATTGCTGCCACATCCCGTTCGGTTTTGCGCTTGTCATGCGCCCAGGGCGCGTTGCTGTCTTCAGTGCCCATGCCAGCAATAAAATGATACGCCATCGGGGAATAAATGTTGCCTGCCGCTCTGCGCGCGGATAACCAAGCCTTCACAAAAGCAGCGGGGAAATCCACATGAATCAACGTATAAGTGGCTTCATCGACTTGTAGGGAAGACGTGCCCAGCGCCCAGAGCACCGTGCTAACTTCACCGAGTTCACTACCGAGTTGGGAATAATCAGTAAAGTCTTGATGCATGATCACCTGGACTTTATCGCTGGCTTCGGCAGTAGCAATATAATCTGTTGACCGGCGGGTAACGACATACACTTTTTCGACTTCAGCATCCTCAATAGCCGCTTTTAATAAGCCGCCACCGGCAGAACCTGAAGCACCAAACACCATAACTACGCGATTGGCGCCAGCATCTCTTTCAGCGTTGACTGCGGGATCTAAAGACCCCTGAGTTGCTGCCCCCCACACATTAAAGCCAACTATCAAAGCAATAAATACTGTGAGCATAATAACCGCCAATTTTATAATCATGAGATAACCATGTGGCCTATAAATTAAAGGGGTCAGAGCCCTTTTAATTCGAAACGGATAAACTTTCAAGTGAGTAAAGGGCTCTGACCCCTTTAATTAATCAAATTATATATTTTAAAATGCCTCAATTGATACTTATTCCCCAACAAACGCCACTACCACTTCCGCCAATTTCTCTCCCTGATCCTCTTGCAAAAAATGACCGCCATTAACAATAATGGTATGCGCCTGGCCATTGGTACCGGGTATCAATGCCTGCATCAGCTTGGCACCTCCGGCTGTGATGGGGTCAGAATCACTAAATGCAGTTAAAAAAGGTTTATGCCATTGTTTCAGAGTTTCCCAAGCGGCACGGTTTTTTTCTGCTGCGGGATCGTCGGATGTAACGGGTACTAACAAGGGAAATTGGCGAGCGCCCTCTTTATAAGTTTCATCCGGATAGGGAGCATCGTAGGCATCGATAACAGCTTGAGAAAGCTCAGTCACTGTTCCGCCTTTAATAATGCCTCCCGCTGGAAATTCTGGCACGTCTTGGGAGAATTTTTTCCAGTTTGAAAAAGCTTCCCGGGATCGTGATCGCCAGTGGGTAACATGGTATTGGCCGCCACCACTCGGTCAAAGAGCTCAACGTTTTCAGCCACTAAACGCAGGCCAATCAAACCACCCCAATCTTGACAGACCAGAGTGATGTGGTTGAGGCCCAACTGATCGAGTAATGACTGTATCCAATCGACATGGCGCTGGTAGCTATAGTCGCTGCGTGACGCAGGCTTATCGGAACGACCAAAACCGATCAGGTCCGGGGCAATTACCCGGTGTCCGGCGGCAACAAGAATGGGGATCATTTTGCGATAGAGATAACACCAGGAGGGTTCGCCATGCATTAATAACAACGGGGCAGCGCTAGCAGGCCCCTCATCAAGATAGTGCAGGCGCAGTTCACCGCCTTCGGTATCATCAACCATCAGATAATGTGGCTCAAAAGCATAGTCAGGCAGGTTTTCAAAACAGTGGTCCGGGGTGCGGTGAAAATCCATGGAAGACTCCTGTTACTTGGGTTGTTTCAAAGTTGCCGGGGCGTATCAAGGAACACCGATAATATACTAGCCTTCAATACAATATTTTAAGGGTTAATTTAAGGGCTCTGACCCCTTTATTATAAGGGGTCAGAGCCCTTTATTAAATATAACGTGGATAATTGATTATGGGGTAGACGATTATTCAAACGAGCCAGCCCCTTTAATTCCCACTTTTTGATGACGGTTTTTAAAACAATCACATCGCCTCAGCCATTTCCGCTTTACGAATTAACTGTACCAACTCGGTACGATAGCCATAAAGATCCTTGCCTTTATTGTCTTGCGCCATCGTCAGCGCATCTTGATAAGTCCACTGGCCAATATGTTTATCACCCTTCAGTAATTGCGCAAAGCCGCTACCGAAGTGGCAAATTGTGCTTCGCGGGTTAAGGCTTGAGTGCTTTTCGCATTCCTTGCAATCGGCTGGCTGATTAATTGCGACTTATCCTGGCTGGGTAGCTTATAACGCAGTTTCAAGAACCCATATTCCTCACCATTCGCCTCAGATTTATCAGCCGCTTGATAGCGTGATGGCGAATAAACACCACTGTCACTCCCTACTGGAGTGATTTCATAAATGGCCGTTACCGAATGACCAGCGCCAATATCACCGGCATCTACCGCATCATTATTAAAGTCTTGTTCAGCCAGTGCCCGCGTTTCATAACCAATCAGGCGATACTCAGCAACAGTAGCCGGATTAAACTCCAGCTGAATTTTCACATCTTTAGCAATCGGAAATAACGTAGACGTGGCTTCATGCACTAATACCTTTTGTGCTTCGCTTAAGGTATCAATATAAGCAGCAACACCATTGCCGTTTTGTGCCAGCGCCTGCATGATATCGTCATGATAGTTCCCCTGACCAAAACCGAGCACAGATAAATAAATACCTGATTCACGTTTACGCTCTACAAACCCTTTTAGCTCCTCACGATTATTAATACCCACATTAAAGTCACCATCCGTCGCCAGAATAATCCGGTTAACCCCATCTTCCACAAACTGGCTTTCGGCTAATTGATAAGCCAGCTGGATGCCTTCAGCACCGGCCGTTGAGCCACCGGCACTGAGTTGATTCATCGCCGCCAGTATTTTCTGTTTGTCTTTTACCGCCGTGGGTTCTAAAACAGTCCCCGCCGCCCCCGCATACACCACAATGCTAACCGTATCTTCAGGCTGCAATTGGCTGAGCAATAACCCCATCGATTGTTTCACCAACGGTAATTTGTCCGCGCTGTTCATCGAGCCCGACACATCCAACAAAAACACCAGATTAGACCGTGGCTGCGGGCCAGTTAACTCATAACCCTGAATACCAATATGAATCAACTTATTGCCCGCTTTCCAGGGCG
Organism: Oceanicoccus sp. KOV_DT_Chl; assembly: GCF_900120175.1. Taxonomy (NCBI): domain Bacteria; kingdom Pseudomonadati; phylum Pseudomonadota; class Gammaproteobacteria; order Cellvibrionales; family Spongiibacteraceae; genus Oceanicoccus; species Oceanicoccus sp. KOV_DT_Chl. Next base: position 489,258 of record NZ_FQLF01000001.1, on the reverse strand, counting down.
AATCAATCACCGTCAACGACGTACTGAATGGCTGGTCATCACTGCCGGGCAAGGGATAGTCATAAGAGAAATAATTAATCATCTCCTCCGCCGTACCGCCGCCTTTTGTGGCAGCACGCCCTGATTCAATTGTCGACGCACAAAACTGTAAGAACTGGTATCCACATCAATAGAAAAAGTGGATACCGGCTCCTCACTAACGCGCTTCACCGGGTTAGCGTCAATCGTTTCAAACTGATCACGGCCCACATCCTGATAACCTTTAGGGGCAACACATCAGCTGTAGGCAGCACAAACCCATTGCTTAGTCGCTCAACAGAGGCTTGCGGGGCCACGCGCGCAGCAGAGGCAAACTCGGCCGCTACACGCTCACGCTTGGCTGCCGTAACTACAACTTCCTCAATAGCAAATGACTGCGGCTGGGTTTTAGCGATTGGCGATAATGCCGGCTCACTCCTGGCTAGGTCCTTTACGGCATCATCCAGCATAAAGTTATCTGGATCTGGCATCTGATAAGCCAGTGAAACCGCCAAGACCAGCAGCGCAGCGCTAGACAAGCCAGCATAAACCCAACGAGATGATGTGTTTTCGACATGTGTAGTATTCATAGTTTTGCTCCCAACAGTGCTTGTGTTGGGAGTAAGACGATGCACCTCGGCAGATCCTTGGGCGGTGGCCGACTTTTCTTTATCAACATGAGCTTTCTCAGCCTGAGTCTGATCCGCATCGTGATCAACACCCGCCTCATCAAAGGCCTGCATAGCCGCCGCCAGCGCCTTGGCCTTTGCCGCAGGGTCAGGCGTAGCGTCGGTTTGCTTGAATAAATCTTTTAAATCATCATCGTTCATACGCCACCCTCCAGCTGAGAATTGGCCTGTAATCGTTTGCGCACTTCATGTAAGCGCCATGACACCGTAGATTCCTTTACCTCCAGAATGACTGCCGCCTCCGCATGGGTAAGCCCTTCCCCCATCACCAGCGTCACCGCCGCCCGAAACCCCTCCCCCATACTGTCGACCAGCGTTAATACCTGACGCAGTAATACGGCGGGCTCCGCCTCGCTGCTAACCGACAATTCCGGAGGATCCTCTAGCGTTAACGGCTTTTGGGTTTTGACAAAATCCTTGGCACAGTTAATCACCAGCCGATAAAGCCAGCTAGAAAACGCCGACTCAAAGCGAAACTGGCCTATCGACCGACCCAGCTTGATACAGGCCAGCTGCGTAACATCCTCGGCATCACTGCGGTTACCACAAAACTTACTCGCCACCCCGAACATTAGCCCATAGTACTCCTCGACCACCCGAGCGAAGGCCTCGCGGTCACCGCGCTGAGCACGTCTAATGAAGTCGTCGTTATCGGCTGTCATGGATTGCCATGTTCATAGTTATTGCTGCTTTGTTATTATTAAGACGATGGTGGTGGCTGGATCCTTGGTGACTAAGAAAAAATTTTATATTGCCAAGTGTATTGGCTATAGCAAGCAATCGACCGATACCACCGCATCATGCCATGCACAATACACACCGGACAATTTAACTCGTCGTCCCCGACTCTCACCTCCGCAGTCATCCCCGACTCCCCCCTTCAAAGTCATCCCCGACTCCGATCGGGACAAAAGCACGCAGTGCGTTGAACGCACGAAGGTGCGGCCCTTTAGGGTGAGTTAGCGAATCATCCAGAACTACAAGGTGCAAAACCCTTAATTTTTTCTGCGCTTAATTAAAAACGCCCCACTCATCACTCCGTAGCTCTGGATTTCCGATCAAGCCGGCAATGACTAATAAAAACTCAGTCTCTATCCGGGTTCTACTCGTTTCGTACTGCTATTTTAAACCAAGCATTTATCCCGGACACTCGTGCGATCAAGCCCTATAAATATAATTGTAACGACCGCGACTACACACCAAAAATTTATTCAGTAAAAAACACTCTTTAGCCGTCAGGTCAGAAGGTGCCACCGATTTCATGACATTGATATTGCGTTTATCCTTCTTCAAATACCGATACATCGTTTCAAACCGCTGGGTAAAATCTATATCCTGGGCGCGCAAATCATAAAAAATATATTCGAAATTCCCATAGTGTAAAGTAGCACCGGCCAATCCAATCTCAATCATCTTATTCAAATAATGCTCATATGCTTTAACTAAGTAACTATCCACATCACCCTTATCAAAAGCAGGCAATTGCATCCTGTTATCAGCGTCAAGTACACCAGCGCCTAAGGATTCATTGCGCTGATTACCTAAAAAGTGATATTGCTTTTTGTTGCAGCTAATTACTGCTTTGTGGAAACTGCAGTCGCTAAGACCATCATGGTTATCCGCAGCACTGTGCGAACGAGCAATTACGGGGGGCGTAGTTTTTTTAGTCGGAATTTTTATTGTTAGCCCTAATTTTCTCGCGTAGGGCTTCAGTAATAACGATTGTGTTAAGGCCGTATTGTTTTGGAATTGATTAAAGCTGGGCAAGCTGGATCCTATGCCACTAGCTTGGATTTCACAATATAACTGCTCGTTATAGGTTTTTGCCATTGAAAAGCAAAACTGACTGGTACTGCTGTCAGCTGAAGAAACACTGAACATGAATATCAAAAATAGAACTGACCGCGGTAGCATATTTACATCGACTCACAGGTATAAGGAACGAAACAGCCCTCAGACCTTAACCGAAAATACCAAGCAGCAAAAGCGATGCTAAAAAACCATCAGCAGTAACATGAATAACAAAGCGGCAATAAAAAAGGGGCAACACATCAGTGTTGCCCCTTTTTTAAGTAAGTATGACTTACTTTTTATACATCAAGCCTGGCGACGACGCTGGATAAACAAGCCCGCTAAACCAAGCCCCAATAAGGCTATGGTACCTGGCTCAGGTACTTGCGCGATTGTTACGTTATCAATACCCCAACCATCGTTTTCGTAAGTGCCATTATCGAAGATCAGTGTTGCACCCGTAATCAACTGGTCAGATATGAAAGAGGCATAGAGCAAATTGCCATTGGCCAGATCGCTATTCAATTGCTCAATATAGGTACTACCGTCATCAAAGATCAACCTCAGAGAGGCGCCCTGATCGTTAGCGTCTGAAAGATAGAAACCAAAGGCATTAGCAGCGAGAGTGCCGCCAATCGCCCAAGTCACGCTGTCGGCATCATTACTATCAAGCCAGCGCGAGCCGTAGCTAGTCTGACGACCAAACTCACCGGTACTGCTGTCTTCCAGCATCAACTTGGAAGATTGTACATCATCCCGCCAGCACCCACCTCTGGAGCGGTCATCGAAAACGTCCCAACGCTGGTCTGAAAAGAATCAGCGGCATCAAGCCAACGACTTTGATCGTTCGAACCGTAATTAGAACCGATACTGCCAGAAGCAGTCAGGCTGCCGTCGAAAGTTTCAGTAATATAAGCCGTGCTGAGGTTGAAAAAATCCTGTTCCGCCTGGGCAGCATTAGCCGCGCCGTACGCTACGCTGGAGATGATACCAGCATGAACTGGGGAGGCTAGAATCGCTGCAACGGTAAGGCCCATCGCTGGCACTAATGCTTTCATTTTCATAATCCTATTACTTCTTTTATCCGATAGATTTAATGTAATACATCCCAATAAGCATTTGGCGTGCCAATAAAAAAATATCGATTTACAACAAAGGCTTAGAGAGAAATTTAATGCGATTAATAGAAAACCTGTATATTAATCCGACACACTTTGCTTGACTGCAGCGTGAAAATTACCGCTAGCTGCCCTCAGCCCACATAACATAGTCACTTAGGGGCAGAAATTTCAAAACCCGAATGTCTAATTTGTCGACGGTACACCCGGGCTACCTGATCTAGCGCCCCAGTACTCTTACCCGCAACCCACTGATAAGAATAAAAAGTGGTGGCAATAGTTGCCAATTGTTATTTGCTTATCAGTCGTTGGTGAGACAAGCGGGGTATTTGTAAAAAGGGTCAACCCCTTTGATTCGGGTGTTAACTATTAGAACAGGCCCCGGAACCTTTTTATAACTGGCCCCGGCACCTTTCATCTAAACAAACAAATAGTGAATTAACCAACAAACTAGTAATCAAACGCCGGCAGCAATATCGTATGTAATCTCATGCTCATCTCCGGCACTATGATCACTGCTAGGCTTAGGGGTGTTCTTCCCTCTTCTGGCCGCTTCACGAGCACTCTGTACAGCAGGCAATAACATCGCCTGACCGCCGCGAGTAGTTTGAATCTTTTGCTCACTCGCTGGCTGCTCGGCAGTGGCTCTGGATTCGCCCTTAATGTCGCCCAGCTTCATAAAAGCAGCGCTGTGTGCTGTAACAGTAAAAGCCAACGTTGCTGATAATAAACAAGTTTTTACAAGTAATGATGCTGAATTTTTCATGATTTAGCCCTTTTAAAGTGTTTATGTACTAACTCTGTCGAAGGCTGGCAATGAACGGTTCAAATTAATTATCAAAAATAGTATCTAACATGTAAAAGGGGTCAGAGCCCTTTAATTGACCCCTTTGAGTCAACAGTAGTCATTTAAAACAACATCCGATAATAATCGACAAACGTATAGTCAGCATCGCATCTATCGAGGTTTATCCATGATTATCAATGGCCTTCTCACCCTTGCCTGCCTGCTTATTCCTATTGGAGCTGAAGCAGGCAACCAACAAAATGAACAAGCCTATCAACAAGGTCGTATCAGTTCTGATGGTATTGGCAAATATTATATGGGTCGTGAGATCTCCCATGTCATGGGCCACTTAGGCGCAGGTTGGTTAGAACGACCAAGCCGCGAACAAGAAGAACGAACGGATTTATTATTAAGCAACATGGGCTTAAAACCAACCGATGTCGTGGTCGACTTGGGCGCAGGCACTGGTTATTTCAGCTTCCCGATGGCAACCCAAGTACCCCAGGGAAAAGTATTGGCTGTAGACATCCAAGGTGAAATGCTCGACATTATTGAACAGCGCAAAGCAACCCAAAACATCAGTAATATAGAAACCATAATCGCTACAGAAACCCAACCCAATATTCCTCACGACTCAACTGATATCGTTTTAATGGTTGATGCCTACCATGAATTTTCTTATCCAAAAGAAGTCATGCAAGGTGTCGTCACCGGATTAAAACCGGGGGGCCGGGTCGCGCTAGTCGAATATCGAGGTGAAGACCGAAACGTACCGATAAAACGGCTGCATAAGATGACCGAAAAACAGGCAAAAAAAGAAATGCAGGCAGTAGGTTTAACGTGGATAAAAACAGATAACTATTTACCGCAACAACATGTGATGATTTTTCAGAAACCCTACGCTCCTCTCAACAAATAACCCTTGCTATACGCAAGACGTTCACCGCTATCAAGCAGGGGCCGTTTGCTAACTCCTTAGTGCGCGTACTGATTTCTAACATAGCCTGCCCCACTTTATTGAGCTGGTGAACATTTTCCGGGACGTAGTAATGCTTCGGTATATGTTAAAAAAATAATCCCACCGGCATCTTTATTGCCGAAAAGGACTCCGCCCCATTATTTAAAACAGTTTAGATGAGGGAATGCACGATGTAAGGTCCGGCCCCGTTTTTATTTTTGAACCATTTTAGATAGGCTTACGACACAGAACTATCGAAACAAGATGTTCAACATTAAAATGGATATCAAAATGAAAATGAAAATCTTTAAAGCCAGTGTGGTTGTCGTAATGATTAGCGCAAGCTGTTATGTTTCTGCGGCAAGATTTGATGATACGGATATTGTTCATGTGGTGAAAAATACCGCCAAGACTCCAGAAAAACTTGTAAAACCAAAAACGCCTGTGCCAAAACCTACGCTGATCCTGCCAGCTGTTCAGGCCTCGAAGGTAGGTGATAGTCAGGTTGAAAGCACACATAAACCAAGTGCTGGTGCCACCGGACAAAGCCGCCGCCGAGGGACTGTAGTGGTTGAAGATATACGCTGATCCGTCACCGAGGACAGGCGCCACTAAATTGCCGACACAGGTATGATGAGAAGCGTACACAGTAAAAACAATAACTGGCGTAATATTTTCATAGGAAGCTCCATGGATTGATGGTGTTATCAGGAAGAAAAAGGGCTCTGACCCCTTTAATTACATCAATGCAGCTCTGCTTCCCTGAGCGTAGCTGTATGCATGCTGGACTTATTGATGACTGTCTCTTGACCATTTTTTTGATTACGCGGCAAATTACTTGAAAACCGTGAAACCAACCTAGCCCTACCTACAATAAAACGATTCATCTCGGCTAAGTCTTCAATCGGTATGCAATATTCCTCATACTCTTTATAAGCTACAGAAGTTACATTATAACGCCGTAAAAACTGCCGCTGTACTTTAAACTGCACTACATAACCTGCTCCATAATTTGCCACCTCAAGCTGCCTGGCCAACATTTCTGCAAAGGGACGGTGTAACTTCGGGACAAATAATTTTTGATCGACAGACTCAGGGACAAAATAACGCCAATCCACGTTGATTAAATGCGCAAGCAGCAACGGCGATATCGATTTATACAGGGTGATTGTGGCAGCCATCATCGTTCCTCATCATTATTTAACTTTTCGGGCATCGCCCTCACAATATAGCGCTGGGGTCCTCCCGCTTCGATAGCATCAAAGGGATAACAGGTTATCAACAATAATTGCTCAAGCTGCTTATCAACCACTAACTGTTCGTTAACGCTGTCCATAACTTCAGTACTTTCCACAAGGTAACGCGCACTTAATCCCTGTTTGTTTATTAGTGTTAACACATCATTATTTTTTAGCCGATGTAAAAATCTAAAATGAGTATCGCGATGGGCAGCAACAATTTTTGTGCCGGGTTGATTGGGCTGCACACTCTCATCAAGCCAACCGGGGCCAAAAGCCAGCGCATTACCCTGAGCCCCTTTTAATATATAAAGGTCATTAGCTAGTTGTTCAGATTGCAATTTTGCAACCGGCCAGGTATCGGCCCACGGCCACGGCTTAACATTTAAGCCAGTGCGCAGGCTTTGCTCCCAGGCATAACCTATTAATTGTTGCGCTAACTGCGCCTTCATAACAATCAGCAAGCCATCAGCAATAGCGAATGTTGCCGAAAAAAATAAGCAGGCCAACAAATAAAATCGCCAGTTTTTATGTTGGCAACGGCGGCCGTAGCTACTCATAATCTTCGTCTCTGCTCAAACATATTTTTATCACTAGAAAAAACCCGAATAAACCCAAGCCCCAAAGCAAGCTCAACATGGCGCGGGTAGATGTTTTGGGGATAGCAATAGTTTTCATTTCAGGCGTATTCAGAGGCTCCTGCAGGTCTGCTTCAACAGCAACAAAGCTAGTGTAGGGGGACATCAATTGGTGGCTTAAGGCAATATCAAGCACTGATTGCCGCACCTCTTGCTCTGGCCATCCCGTGATTTTTTTATCTAATAAATGCTGAATTTTTTCTCTCGCCCACAGCGTGGAAATACCTTGATGGTTGGCCTGTGCGGCTAATGTCAGTGTTTTTTCCCAGTGTTTACCGGCCTGCTTGCCACTCACTGTAATTTCACGGGGTAGCTGCTGCAAAGCCGCACTTAGCTGTAAGGGCTCACCAGCATAGAGGTCAGGTATTTTTTGTGGGTATTGGTCTGCACCACTATCCTTGGGCCAGCTGACTTGAATATCACTCATCACCGGCGCATTGAGTTTATTTAACAGCTGCGTCATGCTCACCTGCACTTCATTAACATTGCCAATATGGGTAAAAGTGCCGCGACCAAATTGAGCGGCCTTGCGCATAAAAAATGAATTGGGTGCAGCACCAATGCCAACCGTAAACAAACGGCTATCACCTAAGCGCTGATGAATGACTTTAAACAGCTCAGCCTCATTACTGACCGCACCGTCGGTGATAAAAATAATTTGTCTCACTCGCTCATCGCCAAAACTCTCCGCTAAAGACTGCCGCAAAGCTGGCATCATTTCCGTGCCACCGTCAGCTTTTAAGTTATTGACATAATGCTTAGCTCTTAACAAATTCTCCTGATTAGCCGCCACCGCACCAGTAAATAAATGTGACGTTTTATTATTAAAAGAAAAAATATTGAAACGATCTTGCGCATTCAGTTTATCTATCGCTAATAACAAGCTATTCCTAGCCTGAATAATAGAGGGCCCCTGCATGGAGCCAGAGGTATCAATCACGTAAATCACTTCGCGTGGCAGATATTCATCGCTTGCAGAGAGCGGCGGCGGAAGTAACATAAGTTGTACAAAATCCTTGCCATCCACCCGCTCCTTAAAAATTGCAGCTTCAGGGGCTTGCCCTACTTGGGTCTGCCAGCGCAGCACAAAATCCTGTTGCAGTAGCGCGCTATTTTGATCAAGTTTTATTTGATAAAGATTATTCTTTTGCGGCGTAATCTGAATGCTGTGATAAGCACTATTGATACGCTGTAAAGCCAACCCCATATCTAACTCTACCGTCAGCTCCGTTGCCGTGTGCTTAAGCGCAAAGCTGTCCACTTGCGGTAACGACCAGCCCAAATAATCCATCATCAGTGTTTCCATCTGCTGATGATCGTCAGCCTGATGCACCACCGGTAAATAACGCGGCGTAATAGCTAGTGGGAACCGCAGCTGAAATTCCCCGTGCTGATAATCTACCGGCTCAATATAATCCAGCTCAACCACAATGGTTTCACCGGGAGGAATATTAGCCACCGTGGTTTTAAATAGATTGGGGCGATACTGTTTGACGAGAGCGGCCTTTTTTCCTTCTGCCTTGGCCTGTTGGTAAATAGCCTTGGCCTCGGATTTTTCTTTAATATGACCACTAATAACTCGGTCGCCAATCTTGATCCGCATACGATGTACGGCGGCTTTATCGGGTAGAGGAAACACATAAACCGCCTCCAACCAGTCATCCTGCTTATTAATAAACCGCTGCTCAACAGCAACATGGGCAACCATACCACTGACTTTGATCGCCGTTTTATTGGCAATATTAACCAACGCCTGTGCCTCACCAGCGGCTGGTGACGCGCTCAATAATTGCCCTCCGCCAAACTCATCCAAGGCATCTGCTTGGCTACTATGCCAAGCCCAGCCGCCGAACAGCACAACTAATAACAATAAAATGAACCGCAACCGCAAAGGTTTACGCGATTTTGTTGTCCAATCGTCATCCTCTATAAAAACCGGATGAGTACGTCGTTTTAATTTAAACATTGGTTTTCTCCCTAGCTGGCATTAGCAGGGAGTAGTAAACCGCTTTGGTTTGGCTTTTTTATAGGCCAATAATGCAATTGCGATGATCAATTATGGCAAATTGTGGCATTGGTTTTAAAACGTGTTTTCTGCGTTACAATTCAACCAAGCGACCACCACACTACCGAGCAAGGATTATCGATGCCTAAACACATTGCCATCGTGGAAGACGAAATACATATCGCGCAAAATTATCGTGACGCCTTTGAACAACAGGGCTATTCGGTCAGCATCTATCCCAACCGCGCCGCTGCCATGGCCGGCTTTGCACACAAACTGCCCGACTTAGCGGTGATTGACGTGGGCTTAGAAGACGAAATTGAAGGCGGCTTTGAATTATGCCGGGACCTTCGCAGCCGCTCAAAAACCTTGCCCATTGTATTTTTAACCGCCCGAGAAAATGAATTTGATAAAATTTCGGGGCTGCGCTTAGGTGCTGATGATTACCTAACCAAAGACATTGGCCTGCACCATATGTTGGCCAGAATAGTAGCTCTGTTTCGCCGCGTAGATGCCCTTGGCAACCCCACCTTGGCAGAAGAAGTGATTAATACCGGAGATCTAAGCATCAATATTGAACAGATGCGCATCCAATGGCAGCAACAAGCGCTGGATATCACCGTCACCGAATTTTGGATTATTCATACACTGGCACGCCACCCGGGCCAAGTAAAAAGCCGCGAGCAATTAATGGAAGCTGCAAAAGTGGTGCTGGATGACAACACTATTACCTCGCACATCAAACGCATCCGCAAAAAATTTCAAAGTATTGATGATCAGTTTTGCGCCATCAACACCGCTTACGGCTTAGGCTATCGCTGGCAAGTGCAATGATGACCTTAAACAAACAGCTATTTGTTGTAAGTCTATTATTGCTTAGCATCCCTTGGTCAGGTTGCCAGTACTTGCAAGACATCGATGCCTCGCTGAGGTCAGGACAGGAGCGAACACTACAAGCGTCAACGCAAGTCATTGCCAAAGCACTGGCGCAAAACCCCGGCAGTTTAAGTCTCGAAGCCGCTAACAAATTTGAGCGCATTGAAGGTACTACCGAAGACAACCCAGCGATCAATAACACTCTCTCGTCCTTAGCCCCGGATTTTTATTGCCATCCCAACGAATATCTCATTGAAGCAGATGGCTATGCCGATAACTGGCCTGATATACCTTGGACACTATGGCCTGACAGCAATGATACGCTCATTCGCTACCGCTGCATGGTTTACCAAAACCAACTGATGTTATTTTTTGAAATTAACAATAGCGAAATGATTTTTAATAACCCTACGCGCTCACTCGCCTCTAATGGTGATCGCCTTATATTAGTCACCGGCAATAACAAAGAATATATTTTCGCCGCACAAGCCCCTGGTGATATCACCGCCCGTTATTTTAATCCCTTCCCTAACACCTATCGTGAATCATCTATTAAAGCCGCTTTGATTGATGAGCCCAATAGCTACCAATTAGAAATTTCAATGCCACTGGCATTAGTCAATGGGCGTTTAAGTTTTTACAGTATTGACGACTCTGCTAACGGCAGCACTCGGCTAGGGCCCTATCGCGACAATGCACCAGTACCCCCATTGATTTACCAATCCAACGCCATCAAGGCCGTAGTAAATACTTATACCTTACCCGGGCAACGGCTCAGGTTAGTGAATCCACAGGGCTGGCTGATTGCTTCCACGGGCACCCTTGAAACCCGTTCACAATCAAACAGCCACTGGCTATTACAAAAATTATATCGCAAATTATTGGCCGAACGTCATCAGCAACAAACGACGTATCAGGACCACGTTAATTATTCTGCGCGCCAAGAGTTTAAAAAAGCACTAACCGGGCAAAGCAGCACCATGTGGTATAACGATCCGTTGCGAACCAACCAACATTTTTTGACCAATGCCGAGCCCATTTTTATCAACGGCGCAATTGCGGCTATCTTAATTGCCGAACAAAGCAGCGAACAAACCGCCACCTTAACTGACCAAGCCTTTAGCCGATTGTTTTCATTCAGCATTATTATTATGGGGAGCGCCACCTTATCACTACTCGCCTATGCCAGCTGGCTCTCTTGGCGAATCCGCCAATTAAGTAAAGCCACTCAAAATGCGCTGGATGACAGAGGAAAACTATCAAGCCAATATCCCCATAGCAATGCCAATGATGAAATTGGTGTATTAACCCGCAACTATAGTGAACTGATGAAACGCCTGGGCGAGTACACTGACTACCTGCAAACGCTTTCTAGAAAACTATCCCACGAACTGCGCACACCTTTGGCGATTATTCATTCCTCATTGGACAATCTTGAATCACAACCATTGAATACCCCCAGCCGCACCTATCAGCAACGCGCCAAAGAAGGTGCCCAACGTTTAGGCACAATCCTAACCGCAATGAGTGAAGCTAATCGCGTAGAAGAAAGCATTAAACACTCAGAACCCGAACCTACCGATATTATTTTATTATTAACCGACCTAAGCGCCGCCTATAGCGACTTATACCCACACCATCATATTAGTTTTGAAAACTCCGATAACACTGCATCACTGAACATGGATATTGTTCCTGATTTAATAGTACAAATGCTCGACAAACTTATTGAAAATGCCACCAGCTATTGCCCGCCCAACGGGGATATTTCTATCCGCACCAGTCAGAGTAAAAATACGCTGCAATTAGCGGTTAGTAATGATGGACCGCTATTACCCGAGACAATGAAAAACCAGTTATTTGACAATATGGTATCACTGCGTGAAACCAACGATAGCCAAAGCACTCACCTAGGTCTGGGTTTATATATTGTTAGCCTGATTGTTAACTTCCATGGCGGCACAATTAACGCCACTAATCGTGATGACCACAGTGGCGTGGTGTTTACCATGCTACTACCGATACATTAATATCCCGCCAGCTAAAAACTACCCGCATAAAAAAGCCCGGCTTAACCGGGCACTCATCACCTCCTTTTAAATTTTAATCAGCAATCATAATGCCGGCGAAAGCCGCTTTATTTTGCTGGGAAAGTTGAATCTTCACCACGCGATCCAGCGCATAACTATCGTAATCGCCAGCCACTGACACCGATTGCGCAGCCCCATGGGAATAAGTTTCAATCCGGTTGCGCGCCACTCCATGGGTCACTAAATGCTCCAACACCGAAGCCGCTCGCTGCTCAGACAAAGCCAGGTTATGTACTGCGTCACCCCGGGGATCCGCATAGCCATCCAAACGAATCTGAATTTCCGGATTTTCTGACAAAAAATTCGCCAAAAAAGTTAAGCGCTGCACACCATGCTCAGTCAATGCGCTGTTATTGGTTTTGAACAACAACTCCAGCTGTAATTGCTCCAGCGCAATGCGTGCATACTCCTGCGTTGACAGTTGTGCCGCTGCTAACTGCTCACCCATGCTGCGAATACGAGTATTGGCCTGCAACAACTCAGACTCCATTACCTCCACCCGGTCCGCCGCCATAATTTCCTGGTCCAACCAAGCCCCAGCCAATATTCCCGGCACCGCACCTAATGGCCCCAAACTAGCAACACCCACCACAATACTGCCCGTCACCACGCCCAATCGTTTAGCCTCGCTGCTAGTGTTGTCAGCATCAGCCACCGCCGCTGTTGAAACCGCAGCACATAAACTTAATACAGGTAAGAATGTAGACATTTTCATAATGATTCCTCTTTCAGTTGTTAAATAAACCTTTCTTGCTTGACGGGACTTATTGAACAACGAAAAAGTGGTAATGCTGTGGCGGGTTTTGATATGAATTGTGAAAGATTGTGGCGAAATGTGTGGGTGACGGGATAACCCAGCGGCGAGCTACTTCTTCTTTATTCGCTGCGCTAAGCCTGACCCGTGAAACGTATAGGGCAGCCCTCCGATTAAAGGGCTTTGACCCCTTTAATTGCAAGCCTGAACTCGGGTAAACTAAGCGGCTTAAATATGACTTTGCGAGAAAACCTGTTGTTAAACCTCGAACTATTTGGCAAAACCTTAAAACTTGAAAACGATGGTGAGGGCACACAGTGTTTGTACTGGGACGATAAGCTAGTGAGTCAGGTCGATTTAACAGGCATCACCGTCAGTGAAATCGTACATAGATTTCAATTACAGCAAGCAAACAACAGCGAAGAAGTCAGTTTAAATCTGCAAGCCAAAGATCAGACGGTTAGTTATCAGTTATGGATAAATCAGCATCAGCAAGCAACGGGTGAGTTCCCATTAGTCCCCTCGGCACATCTAGTCAAAGAAAAATCAACACGCAGTTTTATGGGTTTGGCGGCGCTGGTCTTTAAGCTCTTTAAAAGTGCCAAGGTGATAAAAGCCGTGTTAGCCGGGGCATCCGTAGCCGGTTATGCCTGGCTGTTCACCGTTGAATTTGCCTTGGTCATAGTGGCCTGCCTGGTCATTCATGAATATGGTCATGTCAGAGCTATGCAATATTTTGGGATTAAAACCAAAGGCATTTACTTAATTCCCTTTGTTGGCGGCCTGGCAGTATCCGACGATAAGATCAATACCCGCTGGCAAGATGTGGTTATCTCTATTATGGGGCCTTGTTTTGGCCTATTTATGTCGCTGGCTTGTTTGCTGATTTATTGGCTAACTGACTTAGAACTATTTGCCGGGGCCGCAGTACTTAGCGCCTTATTAAACCTGTTTAATTTACTGCCTATTTTGCCTTTAGATGGTGGCCACGTACTCAAGAGCATCAGCTTTTCCATGCGCTCCTGGGTAGGTTTATCCGTCTGTATGGCGGGCATAGCCCTGGGGCTTGGCTTGGCATATACCTTTGGCCTGGCGCTACTGGTATTCTTTTTGTTTGTTGGCGCACTCGAAGTTATCTTTGAATGGCAGCAACGGCATTTTTCCCATTTAATTCCGCTGGATCGCTACGGTCAAACATTCTCGGCGGTGTGGTATGTTTTGGTCGTTGCCGGGCATGTCGCGGTGATTATGAATTTTGCGGATTCAGAGAATCCTATATTGAGCTTGCCGATGAAAATACTTGGGAGTTAGAAATTTTCTGGTATCAGCCGTTTGCGGAGCAGGCTCTACTCAATCTTTGTTCACTCACAAATTGCGCTGCAATTTGGACAACCTTCAGGTCGCCCGCAGGGCAAAATAAGCCCTAGCTTATTTGAGTCAAATAGTCCTCTGTGTAATATTCGGATAAAACTCTCACCCTTCGGGCCGCCCGTGCGGGCGTTGTCTCCGCTTCGCTACGGCTCGCCGTTAGTTCTGGTAACAATCAGGCGACTACATAAGGGGCCCAAAAAATCAAAATCAATTACTCTGCTCCTTTGATTCCGAATCATAAATCAAAGACCTGACCCCGGATCTTTCCGACTGGTTCAAGCTTATTGCCCCACAGGCTGTGATTCCAACTTGACGCTTAGGGATGTGGTTTCCATACTGTTTGAGGGGTAGGGATAGTGAATTGGCCCATAAAAAGCGCTTATTGTGATGAGCTTGCCAATATCGCGTAATGTAGTACGAGAGTTATGACTGTAATAACAATACGCTCTTTAGCGCAATAAATGTATTCGCGTTGTTTAGTGGCGCTTAGAGAATGATTAATGGACTTGAATATTCGCCGTTATTTCACCGTGTTAGCACTGCTGCTGTGCTTTTTAGCTGCACCGGCAAGTTTAGCCGACAGTTTAAAACCTATCGATGTGCGCGAGGTCACTGGCAATCATTTTATTGGTGATAACCTCCAGCAATTTAGCGCAGTCAAAAACGGCGCCTCGATTGACGATGTGCTGGCCCTCATTAACGATAAAAAATTTACCCGCTCATTAATTGAAGAAGGTAATTACAATTCGGGCTACCAAAATGCTTGGTTTATAGTCGAACTGGACAACCCTGGCACTAGCACCAAAGAGCTCATTCTAGAAATACCCATCCCCTATATTCAGCACGTTGATGTTTTTGTTATTAACCGTGGCCGGGTAGAAAACAACTACCAGCTGGGCATGGACCACCCGGTCAGTAAAAAACCAATTCGCAGCCGTAATATTTTAGTACCCATAACGCTAGAGGCTAACTCCCAACGCATAGTGGTGCTGCAAAATCAACGCAGCATGCAACAATTACTAGTCTCTTATATTACGCTGTGGGATCGCGACAGCTTTTATCAGCATACCGATGTAGATGAGTCGTTTTTTTGGTTTTTCTTTGGCGCTATCAGCTTGATGCTGATTTACAACCTATTAATTTATATCTTCACTAAAGACCGCAGTTATTTATTTTATGTTATCTACTGTCTTACCTCGCTGCTCTTAGCCTATGTCAGCCGTGGCTTTGCTTTTTTGCACTGGTGGCCTAACAGCCCAGAATTCAACGCCCCCCTATCTTCCGGCTTGAATACCTTATCCTATCTTTTCATTATTTTGTTTGCCCGTAGTTTTCTGCACATCAAAAATCAAAGCCCTAAAGCCGACCGTTTTATTGTCGTCCTGGCTTGGTTTTTTGCGGCCTCGTTCTTTACACAGCTATTGGCTTTTGGTAACCCGCTGCAGGCAGTAATGCTGGTAATCACTTTACTTATGTCAATTGTGCTGTGTTTATTTTTGTGGTTTATCAGCTTATCGCTGTGGCGACAGGGGAGTATTGATGCACGCAACTTTTTCGTGTCCTGGTGTTTCTATCTAATAGGTTGGGCCATCACCCACCTGGAAATTTTATCGGTTATTTCAACAAAAATTATTATTTATAATGTACAAGCCATAGGCCAGTTAATTGAGCTATCGCTATTATCCATAGCGCTTGCCAGCCGCATCAACAAAATACGTGAGGAAGAAGGCCGAGCGATTGCACAGAGCCGGGCAAAAAGTGATTTCCTGGCAAAAATGAGCCACGAAATAAGAACCCCCATGAATGGTGTGCTCGGCATGTCCGAATTATTGAGTGAAACCCCACTCAATGACCAACAGCGCAGCTACAACGAAACCATACGCACCTCAGGCAAAGCGCTATTAACGGTTATCAACGATATTCTCGATTACTCAAAAATTGAAGCGGGCAAAATGAGTATTGAGGATATTAGCTATGATGTGAACATACTGATGAGTGATGTGCTGTCACTCTACCGCTTACAAGCTGGAGAAAAAGGGGTTGTACTCAATGGGCATGTTGAGCAAAACATGCCGCCACTGATTATGGGCGACCCCAACCGGGTCCGGCAGGTGTTATTTAACCTGCTAGGCAATGCCATTAAGTTTACCGATCGCGGCGCCATTACTGTCACCATTGGTGTCGATCATCACCAGCCGCGGTTTTACCGTATTACCGTCACCGATACCGGCATTGGTATTCCCGCAGAAGCACAGCCCAACCTATTTGAAAGCTACACCCAAGAAGACAGCTCCACCACTCGCAAGTATGGCGGTACTGGTTTGGGGCTGGCTATTTGCAAGCAGCTGGCCGAATTAATGGGGGGGGTTGTTGGCGTGGAAAGTACCTCGGGCCAAGGCTCTACTTTTTGGATATCACTGCCCCTGCGAGCCGCCCACGAGGGTAGTGTCGCCAACGACCTGAGCGATGCGGCAACGACTGGCCAGGAAAAAATCCCGGCAATGAAACTGCTAGTGGTAGAAGACAATATCGTTAACCAGCAGGTGCTAAAAGCCATGTTGGAAAAGCTAGGGCAGCAACCGCGCTTTGCTAATAATGGCAAAGAGGCCCTTTTGGATTTTATTGAGAGCCAGGACAATTTCGATTTGATTTTCATGGATTGTGAAATGCCGGTCATGGATGGTTACGAGGCCACGGTGGCCATTCGCAAAATCGAAGCACAAAAACATCAAAGCCGAACCCCGATAATTGCCCTCACCGCCCACGCGGTTGAGGAGTACATCAGCAAGGCCTACCAGTCGGGTATGGACGATCACCTGGCAAAACCGATAGAACTGTCAAAAATTGAACGCGCCCTGCGCAATCATTCACCTCTGTAAGCCTCTTTTTGTTTATTGATTAAACACCCTCAAACATTCTCCTCTTCGCTGTCACTGGCCGCGGGAGCTGATATGAATCGGTGCTTCATATATCATTTGGTAATAAAAATAATTTCTGACAACTATTTACAATATAAACAAGTGAAAATTCTCTCGCCCATGGGATAATCCGCGTGTTTTTTATACTGATAGATTATTAATTGAACAGATTTTTAACCTTATCAATATATCAACTGCAACACCGCCCTTATTACGCTCGGCAGAAAATCGCCGGTGTTTTTGGGTGCCCTTGAACTACAGCGCTTGTTATTTCAAGGGAAAATACAATTTAGTGAACAAAATCAAATAGTTATTGCTACTAATTGAACACTTAAACAAATAGACAATAAATCGGCAGATGTTCACCTCTGGCTGAGGGGTTTTTTCGGCCTGCGGTTTAGCTCGCCTGATTTTTGATCAATGAAAATTAACCACGAACTTCTAGTTCAATCAAATAGGTACCACGCATCATGAATTTCAATACACGTATTATCGATAACCCCAGCGCTTTACCGGCCGCTGAAAAAGCACGGCTAATGGATCAATTTATCCATGTCTGCGCCAAGGCCTCCTCTTTCGGTGTGAACGAACAGGAGAGCATCACCAACTGGACCCACGTGTGGCATGCCATTGCCGACCTCGGCATATACGCCAAGATCGTTTGTGTCGAAGATGAACAGCGCAATGTAATTGGCTTCGCCACCGCCAAACATTTAGAGATCAATGGCAAGCCAGTATTTATGGGCCAGCTCTCTTACACACTGCCCGAGTATCAGGGCCAAAAACTCACCGGTAATGCACTGCAACAACTACTGGGCCCGGAAGATATTCCCAAATTTATTGGGGGTTATATTGTCGCCGCCACGCCCAACCCAGCAGTGTATGAAGGGGTTAATAAAATGACCGGGGCGCTGGCGCAGCATTACAACCTCAACTCAACCGTATACCCGCAAATCGACGCCAGCGGCCAAGCACTGACCATTCCCGCTCACATCGTAGCCGTCGCTGAACGCGCGATAACCGTGATGGATGCCGAAGCCTCCCTCGACCGCGAAAATTTTATTCTCGGTAATCTTTTTCAACATCACGGCAAGGTGTATTCCTCTTACAACTTTAAGTGCAAAACCGAGCATGTAAGAAAATTCTTTGAAGAAAACATCTCCCCCGAACGCCACGACGTGGTGATGATGGTGGTATCACTGGAAGAAAAACAAACCCTGCAAGCAGCGGCATAGGCCAACAAAATGAATCGCAAAAATATTGTCTATTCACTAATAGCCGCCACCGGCTACGGCAGCTGGGCGTTTTATGCCAATCAGGGCACTGGCCAAAGTTTGCAAGCGTTTATCACCCAGGGCGCATTAAGTTTTATCAGCACCCTGTTTTTTTTGTCGCTAATACTGTGGGTAGTGACACAGCGCAATGGCAAAAAGCACCAGCTATTAACAGGCATGGCCATTCCTAATGGGATAGTGGTGGTGATTTTGTACGCAACGCATTTTGTGGCCGGGACACCGAATATTGTTGCGACTATATTGCCGTCTTGCATTATGGGGATGGTGGGGTCGTTTTTTTATATTCGTGGGTTGGGGGGAACAGTTGATTAACTTTCAATATAAAATATGGGTTGAATATTTAACTCTGTCGCCCCCCGTTTTAAAAAAGAGTGACGATTTCCATCGGGCATTGTCACTTAATTTTCCAGGTTTGGCTTGTTAGGGGTGGGAGCTGGGGTCGCCCTACGGCGAGTTCATTTTCTTTACTTGCCTAAACCACCCTACTCCGTCAATCAAGGGGTAACCCATGATCAGGCCTAATAATACAATGGTAAATCATCCATGGTGACATAGTTTGCGTCTATTTTTTCAAAGACTCTGAACCTTTTATTCGCAGCACTCTCCGCCGTCATTCCCGACCATGATCGGGACAAAAGCATGAAGTGCGTTGAACGCCTGTTTTATTCAAGGCGACCCGCAGGGTGTACCCAAAACGTTTCACGGGGCAGGCTCAGCAAAGCGAATCAACTCGCCATTTTTGATACCCAAAGCACTCTCTTCGTTCGCGGGGCAGGCTCTACTCAATCATTTTTCACTCACAAATTACGTCAGTAATTTGGACGACCTTTAGGTCGCCCGTAGGGTGAAAATACGCCTTAGCGTATTTGAATCAAACAGTCCTCGCTGTAAGCGCCGTTATTTCTGACAAAACTCAGGCGACTACAAAGGGACCCGAAGGTCAAAAGCATGCATCGTGTGCGATACATAAATCAAGACCTGACCCTAAAACTTGGGAAGAATGGGTGGGCGATTGATCAATAAATAATCCTTACGACCCCTTTAATTTTCTACACTCACAACAATTGCCACCGCCGCGTCAATTGACACTGCCAACGAAGGGGCTTTTAGCAATAAACGCCTGTGAAGAAATTTGTCCTATCAAAAATTCAGCCAACTCACCGGCACGCACAATAAATGATGCGGGGTATCGAGTGTTGCAAGAGCTTGATGCTCAAATGACTTGGCCGTGATCAGCGGGCAGCGCACTAGCGTCCACTCGATATCGCTAGCAGCAAGCAACTGGTACTCGGCTTGTTTATCTTCTACGGTAGATTTCAACGTAATAGTGGCCAATGTTTGTATCACCCTGCCTTTCAAGTTGCGATCATCACCCGGCACATCCACCGCCGCCCCGGAAACCACGATATAGCGCTTGATATTATGCCTTGGCATTAACCCAATGATATGGCCCGTTACCGTCGTGCTGACTCCATCAGCAGCACTGCCGTCGGCCTTGACCGGGCCTAGTGCGCTAATAATTACATCACTACCATTGAGCCATTGCTCAAGCGCAACGGGGTCAAGGGCATCGCCTTGAACAATGGTTATCTGATCGTTAAAGGCCGCCAACTTTGCTGGCGTTCGGGCTAAAGCCTTGACCGAATAGCCCTGCGCCAGCGCTTCTTGCAAAACAAAACCGCCTACCATCCCAGTTGCCCCTAATAACGCAATGGTGATATTTTTTGGGGGGATAGCAGTGACACTGTCAACAGCCGGAGCTTCTGTTTTCAGCTCCGTTGAGGCGCAGGAAAACAACAACAATATGACCGTGGCAAAAACGATTGGCTTAAGGCAGTTTTGAATAAAGGTATTCATGCCTGCTAGCTTATAGGGCCGACGGGCTGTTTGCAACGTATCAAACAACAACTCACACCTTAACAGCTAACTCAGCCTTGCGAAGCAACTCACCCGCTCAGTTCGGTAACCATAAAGACCGTCAGCCTTGTTCGCTTAAGCCAGTGCCAAAGCATCCTCTTAGCGCCACGCCCCGATATGCTTATCCCCTTCGGGCCGCCTTTCATAAAGCAGGCGTTCAACGCACTTCGTGCTTTTGTGCTTTTGTGCTTTTGTGCTTTTGTGCTTTTGTGCTTTTGTGCTTTTGTGCTTTTGTGCTTTTGTGCTTTTGTGCTTTTGTGCTTTTGTGCTTTTGTGCTTTTGTGCTTTTGTGCTTTTGTGCTTGCCACTTTGATTCCAAACCGGCCTCAATGCAGCCGCCATACCACTCTCTGCTCTTTTCTTTTTTTTACATTAATGCTCAAGACAAACTACATGTACTTGAGTACGATGCGAGTCATCCAGGCAACACACTTAATTGATATCGAGGAATGGTAATGAAGATAGCTTCAGCGATATTGGCCTTAGGCCTATACTCTTTTGTTCTACTGGCACAAGCGGGCGGCCATGACTCAGCCGATTCCAGCATTGTTAGTGGAGAGGTTTCTGCCCCTGGGGCAGTGCTTGGTGAGGCCAAAATCACCGTTACGTTAAATGGCGTAAACATCAAAGACGGTGGCACTATGATTGTTACCTTATTTAAGGAAGAAAAAACCTGGTTAAAAACTAAAAAGGCATTACGTAATACCAAGTTTAAACTGGAACAAGGCGCCAATTTAACCGTGACTTTTGAAGGTCTGGCACCTGATAGCGACTATGCGATTCAAGCGCTGCATGATGCCAATGACAATGGCAAAATGGATATGAAATTTTTACCGTTCCCACAACCGAAAGAAGGCAGTGGTTTTTCTAATAATTATCAACCTAGTGGCTTTCCAAAATATGAGGGTGCCAAAATTAAGCTAACCGGCAGCTCGCTAGAAACAGCGATCAACCTGCAATACCCTTAACAACAACTGGGGTCAGACTCGAATTCACATATATCCTGAATAACAACAACTGGGGTCAGACTCGAATTCACATATATCCTGAATAAAAGATTTACCAATTTTTAGTTCAGTGAATGGAACTTTGTAGCAGTGACAGCGAGGAAAAACCTGTGCGAAATCATCTATGGATAGTCCGATAACTTTTAGCGAAGGCTGGTAAGCATATCCGAGGTTAATTCGAGTCTGACCCCAGTTTTTTGAATAAAAGATTTACCAATTTTTAGTTCAGTGAATGGAACTTTGTGTAGCAGTGACAGCGAGGAAAAACCTGTGCCGAAATAATCTATGGATAGTCCGAGACCTTTTAAGTGAAGGCAGGTAAGAATATCCAAGGTTAATTCGAGTCTGACCCCAGTTTTCGCCAGTTTTTTTCCGATACATAAATCAAGACCTGACCCTAAAACTTGGGAAGAATGGGTGGGCGATTGATCAATAAATAATCGTTACGACCCCTTTAATTGGTTTTTTTCCGATACATAAATCAAGACCTGACCCTAAAACTTGGGAAGAATGGGTGGGCGATTGATCAATAAATAATCGTTACGACCCCTTTAATTTGAATCGTTGGCTTATGATCTCTAACAATAGAACGCATTTTCTTTGCAAGTTCAATATACTTAGAACCTGAACTTGAGCCTCTTTGAGATCGCCATCTAATTTCACTCTTCCATTTTTTTACCGGTTTGTTAACCAATGGATAATGATTAGGGTATAGATATCAACAATAGATTTCTACGCTGCCTAAGAAGACCTTCTGACAATTTCGAAGAATGTGGTTTTTTCACATGAACGGTCTCGCCTGGTAACATTTATTTTTCACACCAATCATATTAAACTTTTAGTTATCAATCTTCGGCAACAGAAAGAAATATCTCACTAGCTTTTTTTCCAACCTCGCTTATATTTTTTGATTCCAAACCAAGTAAAGAAAGCATACTTGCCTTTGAGAACATACAAAGCAACAGCGAGGATTCAGGAATATCGTGAAGATAATTTTTATCATCGAAGCTTTTAAAATTCATATCTGATACCGCGCTAACACCTCCATGTACATATGAAGAAAGAGAGGGATATATCTTTATCATATCTGAAAAAAGCGGACTATCTTTACCGACAATCCCGGATTTATGACTACTTATGTACCTAATAATGTTCTTGTAACTAAAGGAAGAGGTAAGCTTATCAATTTTTCTTTCTGAAACACCCTCCATATAATCAAAATACTCCCTAGCTATACGTTTAATATTCATCTTGCTTTTGACCTTATGCGTTAGCTCTAGGCTTTCTTTAATACCTTTCCCGTATTGTAATGCCTCTGTGTACCGACAGTACCAATTATAATCAAAACCTACTTGGTCAGATCTTTCCGAGCCAGCCTTTACAGTTATGTATGTCGACTTAAGGAAATGCTCTATTAATGATCGATACAAAACTACACTTGAATATCTTTGGTGCTCTTCTTTAAGATCGGTGATGACATCTGCCATACCATTAATTGCTGTCAGCAAACCAACTAATGCTGAAAAAGACTCTTTATACTGAGTCTTATCTTGGACATGTTTCTCAGAAATTGTCGTTATCCATAAAAACGCAATTGCATCATTTGCCTCCTGTAATTCAACTAACCTACCTTGGCTACTCACGTATGAGTACTTCCTCAACAGACCTAAACTCCTCCAACGCTGCCTCTAACTGCTCAACAATCTCAGCAGCCAACACCTCAGGCGCAGGCAAATTCTCGGTATCTTCCAGCGCATCATCCTTCAACCAAAAAATATCTAAATTGGTTTTATCTCTGGCTACAATTTCATCATAGCTGTAACTGCGCCAGCGGCCTTCGCCCTTTTTCTCATCCCAAGTCGCTTTGCGTTTTTTAATGTCATTGGGCTTGTAGAGTTTGATAAATTCTTCAAAGTCGCTTTTTTTGAGGCGATTGGTTTTTAGGGTCATGTGGACGTTGGTGCGGAAGTCGTAGATCCAGAGTTTTTTGGTCCAGGGGGTTTTGGCGGCGGGTTTGTTGTCGAAGAAGATGACGTTTGCCTTTACGCCTTGGGCGTAGAAGATGCCGGTGGGGAGGCGCAGGATGGTGTGGAGGTTGGTGCGCTCTAGTAGGTTTTTGCGGATGGTTTCGCCGGCGCCGCCTTCGAAGAGGACGTTATCAGGGACTACGACGGCGGCTTTGCCGTCGATTTTTAGCATGTTGTAGATATGCTGGACGAAGTTAAGTTGTTTGTTGGAGGTGGTGGCCCAGAAGTCTTCGCGTTCGTAGGTGAGTTTTTCAGATTCGGCTTTGCCGGTTTTTTCGCTGATGACTGTGATGGAGCTTTTTTTGCCGAAGGGTGGATTGGCTAGCACGATATCGACGCGGTCGTTGTCGCTGACTTCTTTGGCTAGAGCATCCTGGCTGATCACGGGACATTCGCCGTCGGCGCTGCCGATACCGTGGAGGTAGAGGTTCATGGCGCATAGGCGGGTGACGCTATCGACGATGTCGTTACCGCGCAGGGCTTTTTCGCGTAAATGCTTTTGTTCTTTTTTGGAGGTGGCTTTGGGGGCCATATAGTCATAGGCCGCGAGTAAGAATCCGCCGGTGCCGGTAGCCGGGTCGGCGACGGTGTCCATGACATCGGGCTGCATGACATCGACCATGGCCTGGATTAAGGGGCGTGGGGTAAAGTATTGACCGGCACCGCCTTTTACATCCTGGGCGTTGCGCTCTAACAGGCCTTCGTAGATTTCACCTTTGACATCCACCGGCAGGGTTGACCAGGCTTCTTTTTCGATCATTTTGATCAGGCGTTCGAGCTTGGCCGGGTCTTGTATTTTGTTTTGCGCCTTGCGGAAGATGGTGCCTAACATACCGCCTGCTTTGCCCAGCTCTTCGAGGGTATGGCGGTATTGAATTTCCAGTGCATCACCGTCGAGTTTGACCAGTTTTGACCAGCTGTATTTTGCAGGAACGGCGACTTGCTGGCCGGACTCTTCGCGCTCATCGGCCATTTTTAAAAAGATTAAAAAGGTGATTTGCTCGACGTAATCGCCGTAACCTACGCCGTCATCGCGTAGTACGTGGGCGTAGTTCCAGACTTTGTTGACTATTTCTGATGCGCTCATAATTACTAATTACCTAAATTCCGACTAACTTGACGAAACCAGTTCCTATCAAGTTTAAAACTAACCAACTTCAAATCGTCACCTTGAGAGACAAAAACATGAAAACTACTCATATGAGTATCTTTTATATTCAGTAACTGTCTTCGGGTTAAACCACCACTTCGCTGATATTTATTAAATATTTCCTCGGGTAAATCAAAAGTGAATAGCTCTTCACCAGCCTCTGACTCTATTGACCACCCAGCTTCACCAACACGAATTCGCACATAATTCTCGTCCCGGAATACAAAATCTTCCATAGAGCGACTAGCAGATAGAAAAACGGGAAAACTCCCGTTAAACATTGTAAGAAAACCACTTCCTCGCTGCCTACAAACACCAATGAACTCTAACAAGTGCCCCTATACTCAAATAGATCATCATCCTCATCCACAAAATCAGCTTGTCTGTAATCACCGAAAAGCTGATCTCTCACTAACTTCCGCACAACTGATAGCTTTGGCTTATTGTCTAATTCGTCAAAACTAACTGCATCAATTGCTGAGATAATGGGGCGAAAAAGCGTATTATTCTTGAGAGGCAGTAGGAATATATCCTGCGCGTAAGCATAATCCTGGGCGGGCTTTGAAAAGTCTTCTTTTGAAAAAATAGCATAAAGGTAATGAAACCTTTTGCTAGCCACCCTCCGCCCACTGATGTTATCGACTACCCAATACTCCGAAACATCCTTATGAACACCGGCCGCGTTACGAACAATTTCAATGCCTGTCTTAGAGTCTTTAAATTTTGCCTCTATCAACAATCTCTGCTGGTTACAGAATGGCGGCGTATACTGAAAATCAGCGACAGCATCAATTTGATGTTTGGCACCCCTGCCATATATTTCTAATCCTGACGAGCCATCATTAAGGGAAGAGTCCCCATTTTTCTCAAAGATTGGCGTGTATCCTGTCTTTGACAGAATATAGAGTATTGCTTCCTCAAGAAGCATCCCGCGTAATGTAGGGTCTGAATACCTTGCCATTATTCACTACTCAAAGTTTGACGAAAAAACTGCTCGACGTAATCGCCGTAGCCTACGCCGTCATCGCGCAATACGTGGGCGTTGCTCCCGACTTTGTTGACTATTTCTGATGCTGACATTATTTTTCCACTAATAGATTAACAACCAACTCAAGGTTATCTAAAGTTTTAGGCCCTGGTGTAACCAACCAGTCAAATAGCTGGCTCGCGTTAATCTTACCTTCTAAGTATTTGACAATTGACTCAATAAATACAACATGACTTACTAAAGATACATTCGTTGTACCAGCCGCCTTATTCTTAGAAAACGCATCGAAGTCAGGCTTGCCTAGAGTCAAATAACTATCACAATTTATATCTGCGCCCTTAATCAAAACAGCAAATGCGTCATCTTTAGAAACAAGAGCCCCTCTTTCAACTTTGTCTTACATTCAACAAGGGTTGTACGTCCATCACAACATATCTGGAAATCCGGCACACCTTGGCGCTTCAAGTCATCTATTTTTTCAACAACCCAGCCTTGTACTAAATTAAGCAAAGTCTCTATCGGGGTTTCGTAATCATCACCGATAAGTTCATAAGAATCAGTAATTAACTGTTTATCGATCCCAACAACCTCTGCTCTCTGGGAATGCTCTCTTTCCCAACGCTTTAATGGCTTATCTAGATAGTTTGCGATAGCGTTAAGCAAGGCAGCCACTCTATCCGGATTTTCAAGCACCGAATTGAGTTTATTAACATCAATAGAATGGAGAGAATTTGGATCATGTAAACCCTCAGCCTTAAGAACCATAGCCCTGTGCCTCCCAAACCCAGGCACACGCTCAGACCTAGCTATTTTTACCAAATCAACAAGGTCTACAGGAACACCGAACTTTATCCTCTCAACAACCAAAGAAAGCTCTGTTAAGAATTTCTCAGGGATATTTAAACTAGGTAAGGAGAGGACTGTTTGTAGTCCCGATAGAACCCAAGCCACATCATCGCTTAATCTCTGCATATAACCATATGTTATTGCTGGCAGCTCATGACTCAACTGTCTCTCAGGAACACCCTCTATCCAAAGGCTAATGGCATAGGCAGCATTCTGAACTTTATCAGGCATATTTGACGCATTAATATTCAAAAACAAATTATTGCCTCTTAGGAATCTGGTGGCCTTTGCCTCAGGTCTATTGCCTCTTGCAAACGGTAAAAATCGCTGCCCGCCCTCAGCAAAATCACTAGAGGCACAAATAGCGTGAATCAAACCAATAACCCAATTTTCGACGCCACCACTAAAGACCTGGATATTATTGCTAACAACATCCACGACCTCTCTTACCGTAGGCGGCAATAAGCCAACCCTGGCTGTGGCTACGCCAAGGTCTGTCGCAAAATAATAGTCTTGTTCGAACTGAATAAAACCTTGATCAAGAAGCCATTGAATTGACTCATCAATTTTTCCAGGTAAAACCCTTAGCTTTTCTGGATTTTTTTCAGACTGCTCATACCACCAAAAAGTATTCTCAAAAAAGTCAGCAATACTCTTTCTAGTGTTTGCAACCCTGCTTGAAAATATATTCAAAACTAACTTTCTTAAACTTTTTTCAATCAACTTTGATGAAACATCTACCTTTTCATTCCCAATTAAATTATTTGCTTGAATTTGTTGAGCACGATTTGATGGAAGCAAAACAGAATAACCCTTAGAATGCATTCCAAGCCTACCGGCACGACCAGACATATTTTGGAATTCATCCTTAGGCAGCCAGCGATTATTAGGCACCCAGGGCCTTTCGAATGAGTCAAATAGCACTGTCTGAAAAGGGAAGTTGACTCCAGCTGCTAGTGTAGGCGTGGCAAATACAATATCGAAAGAACCATCCAACAACCCTTTTTCAACCAACTCTCTTTCATCGAGCGATAGGTCTGCTGTATGGAAAGCCACTCTTTTTTCAGACACTCCCCCCAAAGATCTTGATAAAGTTACTGGTTCTGAAAAGAAATCAAGCTGAGAAGAAAACTGGAACCCTTGAGGATCTTTTTGCAATTGGGCAGAAAATTCCTCAGCCAATTGAACCGCCCTGTTGCGGGTCATGGTAAAGACCAAAACAGGGCCAAACTCTTCTTTGAGTAAGTGGTGGCAAGCATCTATAGTGGTGGATGGGAGCCCCCTCTCATCTCCTTGATTTCCTCTTCTCCGAAATCACACTCAAACCCAGAGCCCTGATACCATATTTGCTGAGACAAAGGCACATCTCTTTCAATAACACGAATCTCTGTAGCTCCAATCCAGCTTGCCAACTCATTAGAATTATTCACTGTCGCACTTAAGCAAATAAGCTGCGCAGGATCACTTAATTTAATCTTAGTACATAACGTTTCTACATCTGCCCCTCTAGACTCGTCATTTAAAAGCTGTATTTCATCAGCTATAACTAATACACCATCAATAACAAGGTCATCTGAAGTAGAGACCATTGAAAGAAACTTCTCGTATGTTGCGACAAGTATTCCGTTATTCCAACCACCTTCAATACGGTCACCAGTTGATATTGCCACATCAAACCATTTATCGTCTTTATCACCGTAAACTTCGCTGAATAACTTATATTTTTCTTCCGCCAAAGCCTTATGGGAGAGAAGATAAACTGACTTACCACCTTTGAGCGCAGTTTGGACGGCGGCTATTTCTGCAATTGTAGTTTTCCCGCCTGAGGTTGGCGCAGAGATAAACAGACTCTCTCCTGACACCAAGCCCCCTTTCAAAGCCTGTTGTTGAGCTAATGTAAACTCAGTTAATCCACGAGAAAGTAATTTTTCTATTAGATCAGAATGCACACCAAAATCTTTTCCATCTTCTATCTTCACCCTAAACTCCCTGAAAAAGCCGAAGCTAAAATCGACTGTTTATTTTTTCTGCTTTAAGTAGCTGAGCCCCTATATCATTTGCTAACCGATCAATAGCATCAAACTTATTTTCGACTTCTGAGACTATTACCGACTGTTCGGCCAATGCAGGCAAAGGCAAGGTAATATTGCGAACCTTTGATAAATTTAGGTTTGGCTGATTTCCGCCTGAAGCAGCCTTTCTTGTTTCTTCATAATTTTCTAGTAGTCGAAGACGTACATAAGCCTTACTTGCCTTCTCTTCATCAACAATAATGGCAGCACAAGCTTGATTACATGTTGCTTGAAAGGTTATCTCAGTTACCTGCCCCCGGGTTTTACCCTCTCCATACATTGCCAACAGCAAAGTCCCCGAACCAAACAGCTTTAAGCCACCATCAACTGCTGCTTGTGTAACAAACTGCTCTGCATGATGAGTGTATGCGTTGTTTGTAGCCGAGCTAGTCAACCACGGTATATCTCCGTTATCCCAGAATTCTGGATTCGAACGCCTTGGTGTTTTCCCTGTTTGAACCACTGCTATTTCACCAATAGAAGATTGCTGCCAACCCTCTAATGAAATATTATTATCTTCACGCCATTGTTTGGTGAGTTCGCCTGTGACGGCGGCTTTGAGGACGGATTGGCGGTATTGTTTGAGAAGTTGTTTGGCTTTGTTGAGGGCGGCTATGCCGGCGTCGATATGGGAGAAGAGTTCTTCGATTTTGGCGACGATGCGTTTTTGTTGTTCGGGTGGGGCGATAGGTATTAATAACGGCTCAATATCCCCATGATTTATTTGTGGCACTATCGCCCCGTCAGCAATAACACCCAGATCAACTGTTTGAAACCAATACCAAAAATACTTCTGCTCAACCCCAACGGGGTAAACCCCCATCGTATTTAAGTCATAACCACTAGGCTGAAAAAGGATTCTTTTCTTGTTAGTAGCTATTGCCCCGCCTCTTTTAGGGAATATCACTGTACCCTCTGGCTGAACATGCAGTTTCAATGAATTCAGCTGATCGACAGTAAGATAGGTGCTTGCTTTATGAATGAATAGCTCGTTCCCGTCCGTATTCATATCCCCGACTTTGAACCACGGGGT
Source organism: Oceanicoccus sp. KOV_DT_Chl (assembly GCF_900120175.1). Lineage (NCBI taxonomy): Bacteria > Pseudomonadati > Pseudomonadota > Gammaproteobacteria > Cellvibrionales > Spongiibacteraceae > Oceanicoccus > Oceanicoccus sp. KOV_DT_Chl. The sequence continues at coordinate 459,672 of NZ_FQLF01000001.1, read as the reverse complement.
TCCGCTTTCTCCGGCGATATCGGCAATCCCCTTGGGTGTTTGACCGCTAATCACAAATCCGACTTGAGAGACTGAAGCCCAAAACCAATTTTTGGGTAGATCATCGAGATTATCGTCTTCGATCCCTAATGGCTCTTTGTACTTATTTTTCCAAGCTTCCGTCTTAGGAAGCGATCCCCGCCTCTCCCAACGTTCAAGCTCATGCTGTTCCCAAACAAAGCGCCGGGTCTCCAATATTTTCAGAATTGGGTCAGCTTCAACTTCACTCATGCAATCAAATACCCATTAAGTTCCTGCACTATCACAGGTAATTCTTTCCCAAATAAACTTTGCGCCTTTAACAAGCCCCCTCTTCTTTACAGGCAGGTATCATTTCAAAATCATCCATTTCAAATTCGGCGTTATTGGCGATTTGATCTTTGATGCGTTGCAGCCACTGTTGTTGTTCTACTGTAAATGGATTCCCGCCTTCGCGGGAATGACGGGCTTGGGATTGTTGCTCTAACCAAGCCTCAAAACGCTGATTCACCAATTCCGGGAATGGCTCAAGCACTTCACTTAAGCCGGTGGAGAAACGAATCAAGCTGACAATATTGGTGAGCAGTTCTTTGGCGGGTACGCCTTTGACTTTGGCTTTTTCCAGTTGCTCGTAGGCCTTCCACACTTCTAGTGGGGCGATATTGTAGGGGGGCTGTTTGATTTCGTCGGCTAGGTCTTCGATTTGCTGATAGCTTAGGTGGCGCTGGGTGTAGGGTTTGGCGTAGATCAGCTGGATGGCGTCGAGTTCGTCTTTGTGTTCTTTAATAAAACTTTCATAGCGGGTGATGATGCCTTGGGCTTTTTCGGCATCGTAACCGGCTTCTAGTAATTCATCGGCGCTGTCGTCGATCAGTTGATCGGTGTCGCGGCGCAGGGTTTCTAGCAGTTCGCGCAAATCTGGGTTATGGAAGGGTTTGATGGCGGCGTCGGCCAATGTTCGTAAACGGCTTTGCGTTGTTCGTCGCTGACTTCATCGCTGCCGTATTGGGCTTTGAGTTTTTCTGCGAGAAAATCGGTATTGCCTGCGTGTACTAATTTAGCGGCGACGAGGGTTAAGTTCGCCTCTTCTGTTACCTTTATTCCCTCTCCTCGGTCCTCTCCCTCAGGGAGAGGATGCCCCATTATCTTTTCTAACAATTTATTGATTTGTTTGCGCTGGCCGTCGCTGAGCTTCATATCTAAACGGATTAATCGGTTGCCTAGGGTTTGCAGGCTTTCGGGGCTTCTATCCCCCATGGCGATTTGTTGCATGAGCTTTTCGGTAGTAACTGAGGGTTTGCTCTCAAGGCTTTTGGTTTCGGTTTTGTCAGTTTCGGTAACGCCGACGGCATCGACCAGCACAAAGCGGGTTTTGGTGGGGGCATCGGGTGTGACTTTAAGCAGTACGTCGTCACCGATGACGCGGGTGCCACGGCCTTTCATTTGTTCGTAATAAGCTTGGCTGCGGACATCGCGCATAAACACTAAGCATTCCAGCGGTTTGATGTCGGTGCCGGTGGCTATCATATCGACGGTGACGGCGATGCGCAGGCGTGGGCTGGTGCGAAATTCCTGGATGGTTTCTTCTGCGCCTTTTTTGCCGACTCGGTAAGTAACTTTTTTACAGAAGTCGTTGCCTTCACCGAAGGCCTCACGGATGGCATCAACGATGCGGTCGGCGTGGTCATCGTCTTTGGCGAAGAACAGGGTTTTGGGTACCCAGCTGCGGCCGGGGAAGCATTCGGGCAGGCAGCGGTCTTTAAAGGTTTGAATGACGGTGCGTATTTGGTTGGGGGCGATAACGCTGCGGTCGAGCTGGGTTCTTTGGTATTGCTCGTCTTCGTCGAGTAGCTCCCAGCGTTTTTGTTTGGTGAGGCGGTCGCGCACTTCGATATTGGTGCCGGCCTCCATTAAACCGCCCTGTTCGGACTTTTCGGTTTTGATGCGGTAGATGTCGTAACCGACGTTAACGCGGTCGATGACGGCATCTTCGTGGGTGTATTCCGACACCACGTTTTGGTGAAAGTAGCCGATGGTTTTTTTGGTGGGTGTGGCGGTAAGGCCGATTAAGAAAGCGTCAAAGTAATCGAGCACTTGGCTCCACAGGTTGTAGATAGAGCGGTGGCATTCATCGATGATGATGACATCGAATGTCTCGATGGGGATATGGGGGTTGTAGACCACTTCCTGCGCGACAGTGCTGCTGGCGCCCATCTCAAAAGTGGAATGCTCTTCTATCTCTTCATCCATTTCTTTGCCGCACAGTTGTGAGTACATGCGCTGGATGGTTGAGATGGTGACTTTGATTTCATCGCCAATGCCACCGGGGCCGAGGATGTGGGCGTTGTAGAGCTCGGTGAATTTGCGGCCATCATCAGGGGTGGTGTATTGCTGGAATTCTTTGTGTGCTTGCCGACCTAAGTTGCCTCTATCGACCAGAAACAAGACGCGCTTAGCTTTGGCGAATTTAGCTAGGCGATAGACTTCGGTGCAGGCGGTAAAGGTTTTACCGGCGCCGGTGGCCATTTGTAGCAAGGCGCGTTGCTTGCCTTGTTTGAGGGAGGCTTCGATACCGTTAACGGCTTCGATTTGGCAATCACGCAGTCCCGTGGTGTTCAGTGCGGGTAGCTGTTGTAAGCGAGCACGAAAGGTGTCGTTTTGTTCTAACCAGTCTTTTAAGGTTTCTGGCCGGTGAAAATGGAAAATATTGCGCGAACGCGTGACTGGGTCGCGTTCGTCGCGAAAGCGAATAACGTGGTTGGTAGCCTCATATAAGAACGGCAAGGGTTGATCTTCGGCTGCCCAGCGCTGGATATGTTTGGTTTTGGAGGTGGCATAACGAGCAGATTGTTCGGCAACGTGGCCGAGGCTGGCACCTTCGCGTTTAGCTTCGATAATGCCGCAGGCACGTCCTGCGATGAACAGCATGTAGTCGGCGGGGCCGGTGTCAGTGTCGAATTCGCGGACAGCAACGCCTATTGATTCGTGTAGGTTAATGCGTTTTTTGTCTTGAACTGACCAACCTGCAGCGATGAGCTTTTCATCAATCTCTTCACGGGTTTGGATTTCAAGTTTGTCGGTGGGTGGTGGCGTCATAATTATCAAGGCCTAAATTGGCACTCCCTATGGAAGGCTAAATAAGACTGATGCTTTGTATGTACGCTGACTGACATCCCCTGCTCTATTCCTAATGTACGATAATCTTCTAATTGTTGTGAGATGCGGATTGTGCCTGACTCTTCAAACGTTATATAGCCAAGGTCGAACACCTTATCCAAATTAGGTAATAACAATAAGCCATTGAACATATCCAATCCCTCTTGGTCTTCTGACTTTGACCAAGGCTTAATATGCGAAGCGACCAAAAAACGCACATCCCGATAACCAGTAACCGCGCATCCCTGCCACTGTTCAATTAATTGACTGCGAAATTTGCCCTGACCGATGCGGGTATTGACCAGTGCTGATTTATCGGTGGCGGTAATGGTGTTGTTACTGAGGATTTGTTCAATGTCATCACGCAATACCTGACCGGTAATGTCGTTTAAATATTCAGCGTACTGACGCAAAGCCGCGCTGTACATGCCCTTGCCTTTGGTGTTTTTTTCTTGAAAGGTGGGTAGTTGCTGAATGGGATCAAGCAGTGGATGTAACTGACTAGGCTCTGTGATGAGATTGAGTTTTGTGTTAACCAAGCCAGCGTCAATAGCCCAATGGCTGATACTGCCTTCTATCGCGCTCGCATAATTCTTGGCGGTCTTTTCAGCCTTACCAATACTTTGCAGCCATTGTTGGAAACCTAATGATTCAAAACCCGCAACCAAAACCATCCCCTCATGTTTATGCGAGCTTCCTACCGGTCAATCCATAACCAAAATAGTTTTAAAATCCTTTTAATAACCACCGGATATCCATCCGCCTAGCCAAGTTGTTAGGAAACTTATTGTTATAATCTTATATCAACACACTATGAGTATTTACACAATAGTGCTTCGTAAGTAATTAATCCTATAGATCAGATCATTACAGCCAGAATAGTGAGCCATCAACATGAGGACGCAATCAGTAAAATATCCCCCGGAATTGCTGTACTCCAATGCTACGAATTGTTGTAGTAAGGAGTTATAAATAAATCCGGAGGAAATTTGCTCTTTCGCACGCTGTAGCTCTGGATCCTCGATCGGGGTCGAGGATGACTGCTGAATGTCTAGGGGCCTGGATCCCCGATCGGGGTCGAGGATGACTGCTGTCTTTGGAGGGTCGGGGATGACTGCTGCCTTTGGAGGGTCGTGGGTGACTGCTTACTGTCTATGGGGTTGCAGATTTATTATGAGTAGCAGTGCAACCTGATCGGGAGTACCAGTTACGAACTACTGGGCAATTGGTTAACGAACAAGCCCACCACCACCGTCCACACCCTCCCCCAAATCAATGTACAATACGCCCCCTCAACCCCCTTCACCCATGAATAGCGACCCAGCATTGAACTCTTCAGCCGCCATCAGCAACCCGCGCTTTCTTTTACAGTACCTGCTGCATCACAAAAAATCCTATGGCTTTGGTATTGTGCTGATTTTTGTAACCAATTGGCTGGCGGTGAATATCCCGGTGCATATTGGACTGAGTATTGACTTGCTCAGCGGGGAACTGGCAAAGAACCAACAGCAACTGGTGTATAACATTGCGCTGGTGATTGGTTTTGCGCTGATGATGATTGTCACGCGCACGGTGTCGCGGGTTTTATTCTTTAATCCTGGCAGAGCCATTGAGCGCGAGCTCAAGGATGATGCCTTTGCAAAGCTTACCAAGCAGCAGAAGGATTTTTATGACGGCCACGAAACTGGCAAATTGATTTCTATTGTTAATAACGATATCAATGGGGTGCGGGCGCTGGCAGGCATTGTGATGCTGCAGATTTTTAATATTTTCTTTGCGCTGTCGTTGACGCCGGTGAAGATGTGGGGGATTTCACCGTCCTTGACCCTCTACTGTATTGTGCCGGTGATCGTCACTTTTTTTATTGCTCACCGCGCCATTGCGTATATGCGGCAGATGGTGAAAAAGCGCATGGGCGAGTTACAAACCCTGTCCAGTCATACCGTGGGTATTTTATCCGGCATTGAAGAAATTAAATCGTATCAGGTACAACCCTGGGCGATTGCTGAGTTTGATGTTCACAACCAGGCCATTCTGGCACGCTCGTTAACGCTGGCACGGATTCGCACGCTGGTGCTGCCGATCATTGGCTATACCGACCGGATCATGAAGGTGTTGATTTTAGCTGTTGGTGGGAGCTACTTGATTGATCAAGGGCTGACGATTGGCGAGCTCACTGCGCTGTTAGCCTACGCCACGTTATTAGCGATGCCGTTTATTTCGATGGGGATGATTTTTTCAGCGTATCAAACCGGCATGGTGAGTTTGGAGAGTTTACGTACTATTCTCGACCAGCCTGTGGCCGCGCGCGAACAACAGCACTTGAGTTCCGATGATCGTGACACGCTGTTTACTCAGGGCATTGAAGTTAAAAACCTTAGCTACCGTTACCCTCAAGATGAGCAGTACACCTTAAAAAATATTAGCTTCACAATTATCCCCGGCCAAACGCTGGGTATTCTTGGCAAAGTGGGCGCGGGTAAAAGCACGCTGGTGAATTGCCTTAATCGCTACCTTGATGTTGACCCCGGGCAGGTATTTATCGATGGCCGCGACGTTACGGCCATATCCAAAAGTGATTTGCGCAGCGCGGTGCGTACTATCACCCAGCAACCGTTTTTATTTTCAGATACGGTGGCCAATAATATTCGATTTGGCACCGATGACATTGACAGTGACGCAGCTGACAGTGAAAACAATACCGAAGCACTCAGTTTAGACACAGCGTTAATGCAAAGCGATATGCGCAACGAGGTCGATCAATTTCCACAGCGGGAAAATACGCTGGTGGGAGAAAAAGGCATTCTATTATCTGGCGGCCAAAAGCAGCGCCTCAGTCTGGCACGCGCCATGTATACCCCGAGCAAATTAATGATTCTCGATAATGTGTTATCGGCGGTGGATAATAAAACGGAACGGTTTCTACTGGACCAGATTTTTAATAACTTGCGTAGCCAGTGCACTGTCATTGTGTCGCACCGTGCCAGCGTGCTGGAAAAGGTCGACCATATACTGGTGCTGGAAGCTGGCGAAATAGTGGCCCAAGGGTCACACCAGCAATTGCTCACCACATCGGATTATTATCGTGAGACTTGGGATTTGCAGCAGGATGCAAGTCAAAAGCCGCAACCGGATATCAATAAAGGCCCGCAACTATCAGACGAAGGTAAAGACTAATGTCAGCACCTACGACTGAAGCCACCGCGCAAAAAAACACTACCAATACGCCACCGCAAGAGCAGGCCGCGGCCGGTTTTGACTGGCTCCTGATCAAACGCTTTGTCAGTTTTTTAAGCCCCTACCGTTTCGATGTCACCCTGGGCATAGCGTTTATTCCCTTCTCGGTGTTATTCAGTGTGCTCTACCCCTGGCTGATTATGCGCATCATTGATGAGCAATTGGTACCGGCAAAGTTTGACGGCCTGTGGCTTTGGATAGCGCTACTGCTAGGCGTATTAGTGGCCAATTATATTAGTGATGCGATTTATAATTATTCCCTGCAAAAAGCCTCACAAAAAGCCATTTTGGATTTACGCAAAGTGATGTTCAGCCGGGTATTGTATTTCCCCCGCCGCTACTTTGATAAAACCCCGCTGGGTGTCACTTTAACGCGACTGACCAGTGACCTGGAAGCCATCAACGAAACCTTTGCCCAGGGCTTTCTCAGCATGGTAAGGGATTTGCTCACCACGCTGGCACTGCTGATATTTTTGGCTACCATCAGTTGGCGGCTAACGCTGGTTTTGTTATTAGTCGGCCCGTTGATTTATTACATCACCGAAAAGCTGCGACGACTGATGCGCGATGCCTTTGTTAAATCCAGACAGGTGTTGTCACAGGGTACCGGCTATTTGCAGGAATGCCTTAACGGCATCAAAACCGTGCAACTGTATGCCGCAGAAACCGCCGTGCATAAACAGTATCAGCACTTCACCTCCACCTTCGAAAAAGCGCAGGGGCGCTCTAACTTCTTCGACTCTGCGCTGTACTCGCTGATTGAAGGGGTGACAACCGTGAGTCTGGGCTTGATCATTTGGTACGGTGCGGGAGAAGTATTGACGGCAACGATTACCGTCGGGGTATTAATTGGTTTTATCAATTCGCTGGATAAAATTTTTGTGCCGATTCGTGATTTCACTTCGCAACTGGCATCCATTCAACGAGCGCTGGCAGCGATGCAGCATATTGAAGAAGTCTTCGCCCAACCACTGGAAGAACAAGTAACAACGACTGAACCTGCCATCGATGCCCGACTCAACACATTCGAATCGTTAGTATTTGATGATGTTTGGTTCCGCTATAACGACGATGGCCCGCAAGTATTGAAAGGTATTTCCTTTACCTTGAACAAGGGCGAAAAAATTGCATTGGTCGGCACCACCGGTTCTGGCAAATCTACCATCCTGCGCTTGTTAACCAAAACCTATGACAACTATCAGGGCTCAATCACCCTCAACGGGATTGAATTAACCACTATCCCCAAGGCCACGGTCAGAAAGTTTTTTTCCTTAATGCAGCAGGAAGTATTTTTATTTAATGACAGTATTGCCTTTAACATTGGTCTGGGCAGAGCCGGTATTACTGACGCAGACATTGTGGCGGCTGCCAACTATGTTTACGCCAATGAGTTTATTGAGCAATTACCTGGCGCTTATCAATTCCAGTGCCGTGATAATGGTGGCAATTTGTCGGTTGGCCAGTCGCAACTGATTGCCTTTGCCAGAGCGATAGCCGGCGGCAGCGAAGTGGTGATGCTGGACGAAGCCACCAGCGCGGTGGACTCGGTGACTGAGCAGTTAATCAAGCGCGCCATCGATCATGTATTTATGGAAAAATCGGTTATCGCGATTGCCCACCGTCTCAGTACTATCCAGCACTCCGACCAGATACTGGTATTAACTAACGGTATCATCAAAGAGCGCGGTACTCACCAGAGCCTGGTCGCCGCCGATGGTATCTATGCCGATCTATTGCTCACAGCGATTTAACCCCCAGTGAAAAATACCGTCTGCTGATTAAGAAAATAACAAGCGCTGAAAAGAGGACAGATAATCCCGCGTCATTTCATTTCTGACCTCGGGTATTAAATCAGCTAACGACGTGAAGACTCTGGCCTCACTGAGAAGAGCCGGGCTTACATGGCTGCCAATTTGTTTAAAACCCATCGCCCAATCAGGGAAGTCTCGCTGGCTAATGGTGTATTCCTGCAGCACTTCAACTTTGTCATGCCGTGGATCCTGTTTGATTATCTCGAAGCGCTCACGTACGGCATCGTCGGGGCCTTCCAAAACCTGTAAAAACAAGTCTTGTTGGTACAATAAAATCCCCGTTATGTTCAGTTGTCGATTATTGCGATGACTGCTCTTTAATATGTTTTCAACATCAATGGCACTGAGTGCGTTATGTGAATGACTGCTGTAAATAAGGTGGATCATAGGTGCCTGTGGTTCCATTAATACATGACTTAACATTATTACTCTATTGATACAGTACTCTATTTACTATGATTGAATCTGACAAGTGTACGACCCCAAATACCCCTGTTACCCATTTCGTCGCCTTAGGCTAGCGCCCTAACAGCTTGTAACTGATAGCCTCCTTGCTTCAATAGTGTTAAAGACCAATTAGCTACTACTTTCACAAGACTACATGTCCCGCGCCACGGATTTTTAAGTTTAAAAAAAGCCGTTTTAATTCAAAAATAAAAAATTCTGGATAAAATTAATCAGGGTTTATCTATCTGAATTCAATTTTCTTTGTATGAATAGCATCAATCCAAATATTAACGCTGAATGTAAATCTATTGCATTTGCGAAAAAAAGGTGGCTACGACTGTGCCTGCAAGGTATCAATCCTGGACACTTATATGACTGATACTAAAGAGATTACTATCCAGAACACAACAACACTGACCACTCCCGCGATGCTTTTATAAGTACTTATTACTATAAGCACAGGTGTATATACTTGCTTTTTAACATAAGCAGTATGTGGATATGCCTATAGTCGTTTTTTAAAATTGTTACTACACTTATCGGTTATATGGTCGATATATTTACTATTGCATAAAACAGCCAATCATAAAACTTTGTTTTATAAATTGTCGCAGTTAGCAACTTAAACATCCTGCGCTCATTAATAATGAAACGCTTATTTATTGATAAGGGATACTATTAAATGAAGTGGATAAAAAACCTATCTATCAAGTACAAAATTTTTATTATCCCAGCTGTAGCTATTCTCGGGTTTATTCTTTATCTGGGCATTAACTACAACGTAACCAAAGCCAATGAAGCGCGCATGGCATCTATAGGCAGTGTTTATTTTCCGGTATTGGAAAAAGCCGCGTCGAATATTGTGTTACTGGAAAGAATTGATGAGCTGCTCAATATTGCTATTTCTAATGGCGAGATGGAAATGGCCACTAGCGCCCAAAACACCCGCAACGCCATTCTTGCTTCGCTTGATGAATTATCAAAGTTAGAGCCTGGCCGCAAAAAACAAATCGACACCATGGCCTCGTCGCTAAATAACTATTTTGATAATGCATATAAATTAACCTTATCAATGATCGACGGCACTGTAGATTTCAGTGCTATCAACAGTCTGGTTGAAAGTAAAAACACCTTACAAACTACTGCAAAAACGAATTTCAAAAATTTTCATAGCGATAGCCTTAAAATGTTTGAGCAGGTTTTAGCGGACTCTCTAGCGGCTACTGACAATGCTATCAAAATGGGCTTTCTCATTGGCGCACTGGTTATTGTTCTGCTCCTGACGATCTCCTTTAGCATTGTCTATATGATTACCAATAATCTCACGGCCATTACCGATTCATTGAAAGATATTGCACAGGGCGAAGGCAACCTCACTTTGCGTATAGAGCAAAAAACTGAAGACGAGATGGGTGATCTTGTTTACTGGTTCAATCATTTTGTGGACAAGCTACACAAAACGATGGGCGAAGTTATTTCAGTGATTGAGCCTTTATCGACTGTGGCGCAACAATTAAGCTCGATGGTTTCAGAATCGTCATCGGCATCCAGTGAACAATACCGCATTGCCGAAACCGTCACACAATCGATTGATGAACTAATTGTGACCGTTAGTCAGGTAGCAACCCATGCATCCGATGCGGCAACAGCGGCAACCGATGCCGATACAGAATCCAAAGAAGGCCAGTTAATTGTTAACAAAACCGTCAGCACCATCGGTGAGCTGGCATTAGAAATTACTTCTGCATCTGAAATTATTATCAAGCTGGAATCAGACACTGACAACGTGGCGCAAATTCTGGATGTGATCCGCGGTATTGCCGAACAAACCAATTTGCTGGCACTGAATGCGGCCATTGAGGCCGCCCGCGCCGGTGAGCAAGGTCGCGGCTTTGCAGTGGTGGCCGATGAGGTCCGCACGCTGGCATCACGCACCCAGCAATCGACCCAGGAAATTCAAAAAGTTATTGAGCAACTGCAGGACGCCGCCCAAATGGCGGTGGAAGCCATGCAGACAAGTAAAACACGCGCGGAAGACAGTGTGTCACAAGCGGAAAAAACCGGCAGCACGCTGGAACAAATCACTACCAAGGTTGCGTCTATCAACGATATGAACCATCAAATCGCAGTAGCCACTGAGGAGCAGAGTAATACCTCACTGGCGATCAAAGATAATGTCACAGCCATGCAGTCTGCCTCTGATATATCGATTAAAGCCATTCAGCAGGCGGATGAACTCACTCATTCATTAGAAAATTTCTCAAAGCAACTGGGCGATGTAGGTCGTCAATTTAAAGTTTAAGTAGTCGTCGTTAACTATAGTGCGTATGTCCAGGTATCAGAACTTGATGCCGAAGCCATACCTATTATTTACCAACATGATTAGGGGTATTGCATGAATAATCTTTCAAAAAAAGTGGGATCGTTAATAGCTGCATGCTGTTTAACAACGTCAGCCCATGCCGCGGATATAAATTGGAGCGGCTTCGGCACAATTGGTGTCGGTCAAACCCTGGACAGTGATTCGGTTTACCGAACGAATGCCATCGCAGGCGTTAGTAGCGACCAAAACGGCAACCTTGACGACAAATTAACCTTTGATGCTTTATCGATCATTGCTTTGCAAGCGAGTTCCAACCTCGGTGACGGCTTAAATGCCACCGTACAAATTAAAGCCGCTGGCGCCGATAGCTGGGATGCCAAGATTGAATGGGCATACTTGAGCTACGACCTGACGCCAACCTTAAAGGTGCAAGCTGGCCGTAAATTGATCCCGATTTATAGCTACACCGATTCAATCGATGTTGGCTACACCTACCACTGGATTCGTCCACCGGCTGATGTTTACTCAGTCCCTGCCAATAAGTATGACGGGGTTAACCTGATGTATCAGGATTTCTATGGTGATTGGGAGGTTAGCTCTAATGTATTGTTTGGCCGGCTCACTGATGACGAAAACGCTTATGGCAGCGACAACCCTCTAAGCTATAGAGTATGGGGCGGCTCAGTAGAAGCCACTCTGGACGATTGGGCCACCTTTAGGCTTGCTGGTTTTAAATATGAAGAGTTTGATATCCAGGGCGATGTAGGCGGTGGTCTAGAGCTATCCCCTTTCAACGCAGAATACTTCGGTGCTGCCGTTAAGTTACGCCCCAGCGACAACCTGTTTATTGTTGCCGAATACACCTGGTATGAGACAACCGCTCCTAATCTCTCTTATGAAACGGCAGAGGAACTAGCAGGCTTGCCAGCCGGCTCACTTGGCACAGGCCCTATCCCGGATGCAAAACTGGCTAATGATCTTGACGCGGCCTGGTTCGTCTCTGCCGCTTACACGATGGGAATGTGGACACCACACCTCACCTACTCCGTCCAGGAGTTTAAAGATCAAGGTTCTAATTTAGCGCTGCTAGATGCAGGCGGTAGCGTTGTCGATGTAAACACCATCATTGTCGGCGCCCGTTATGATTTTCACCCCTCCGCCAGCTTGAAGATGGAATACCACATGTATAGCGACGACACCAAAACGGCTGGTGCTGCTACGCCACGGTTTGGAAACGATGACGATAATACCGATGCCATCCAAGTTGCTATTGACTTTATATTTTAAGGGACGCGCTATGAACAACATTAAATTGAATACACTGCTTGCGTCACTGCTGTTAATAGTCGGCTTGGCTGCACCAGCCAGTAGCTATGCAGAGATCGCTATTATCGTTCACCCGAGTAATGCCGGCGCTGATGACCCAACGTTATTAAAACGCATTTTTCTTGGTAAAGTGAAAGCCTTCAGCAACGGCAACGCAGCAACGCCTGTCGAGCTGCCTGAAGGCAGCGCAACACGATCAACCTTCAATAGTGATTTTGTCGGCAAGTCGGATGCACAAATGAAATCCTACTGGGGACGATTAGTGTTTACGGGCAAAGCTACTGCACCGTTACAGGCGGCATCTGACGAAGCAATGGTGGAGTCGGTATCTAACAACCCGAACCTGGTGGGCTATATTGATGCATCCAAAGTCACGGATGCCGTTAAAGTGGTACACCGCTTTTAACCGCTAAACCAAATACCTACGCTAAAGCCGATGGTTAACGCCCATCGGCTTTTTTATGGCGTCGAGTTTAATCACATCCCTCCAGCACCCTTTACATCAGATAGTTATTATTAAACCTCTCGCGACTAGATCTGTGCTAGACTCCTTTAATTGCGATAAAATCGCATGATATTTTATCTCAATTTAATGTAGGTATCGTCATGAGCCTTGCGAAGCAAGTAAAAGAACAGTTTGACCAGCTGCCAGCAGGTGGTGTGATCGCCAGCCGCACGCTTCATAAATTATCTCCTGACAGCCAGCAGGTCGATAAGGCGGCTTCTCGCCTGTACAAACAGCAGGGACTCAATAAATTACGCAATGGGCTCTTTTACAAACCCTACAAGAGTAAATTCTTTGGCGACCTGCCACCTAGAGAAGAAGAAGTCCTCCGCTCAATCAGGGAGCAGCACGATGTTCAGATCAGTCCATCTGGAGCTTTGGCTGCTTATGAGATGGGATTGGCAACTGACCTGCCGGAGTCGATCATCTATGAATCTGATAAGCGCATCAGTCCTATCAATCTGGGAAATCACATACTTTACTTCCGCAAAGTCGATGGCAAGAAGCTTTTTGCCGTAGAAGGCTCACTACTCAAAACGCTTAAGGCACTTGAGTTCCTCTATAAAGAAAATAAAGCGCTTACGCCTTTGCAGGAAAAACGTATTCAACGGCTACTCAGCCGCTATCCTAGTACACAACTTGCCAATGCTACTGCGCTATGGCCACGTTGGTTTCAAGACGAGACACAGGACTTAATCAAAACCATAATTCAGCCTTATATTACTGGACTAAGTGCACTCAACATTCCTTATCAGGGCAAACAAGCCGACTGGCATCAGATGGGGATGCTCAACAATAATAAGTTTCAAATCGCTGGGAAGAATTACGAAAGCGCTCCAGGGCTTACCGATAAAGAATTGTTTGACTGCAGCGACTTTCTCAGCAAGCACGATATCACTATGGGTACAAACCTCTGCGCCACCCCATTACGCGCTATCAAGGATATCCTTTTCACAAGTATTCTTAAAAAGAACCAATACCCCAGCTTTTTTATGCTCGATCAATTGATGCTGGATATACCCAGCAACGCCATCAAAGAAGCTGTAGATGAATTGCTGTCACTAGCAAACGACAAGCAGAAGAAATTACTTATCACATGGGTGAATGATAATGAGCTTATCTAAAGAGCAACGGGAAGAGCACCTGGAAGTCATGACCGCGATTTGCCACGGGCTCCGTAAAAAGGAACTACCCATGGTACTCAAAGGCGGCACTGCGCTAAGGCTCTGCTATGGATTGGATCGTTTTAGCGAAGACCTCGACTTTGACTGCGCGAAATCCCTGAAACTGGAATCCCCGATCAAAGAAGTATTTACCCAGCTGGGAAAATCCAAGGCCCATCTACGAAACCCTGATATCACCATCAAGAAAGATACCGACACGGTAAAACGCTACCGTGTTATTTATGCAGGGGATGTAAACCTCAAAATCGAAACCTCACTGCGAGGAACACCTAATGACGACGATATAATCGAAATCGATGGCATCCTGACTTATAAGATCAGCAAGCTAATTCAGCAGAAATTAGGGGCTATGAATGGCAGAACTGCTGCCCGAGACCTGCATGATGTTATCTATCTCTATGAGAATTTTTTCGACGATTTTGGTGAGCAGGAATTAGAAGAGATAACCCTACTCTATAATAATCAGTCTTCTATTCTTGAAGAATACAACGCCGCCTATAGCGAAGACACGATTCTCTCCATTGCAAATTTATTGGAAGACTTGAGTAAATTGATCGACCTCTACGAAGAGAGAAATATCGGCTAAGTTATCATTGGGAGTTACCCATTACCTCTCCCCCGGATTACCCCTTAGATATAACATTTACATGTTGATAAATAACCTTTAAAAAAAAGTTACACTAAATGTTACACTTTTATCAACGATAAGATGACTTAAGACCTTTAAATTACTGATTTAATTGCAACAGCCTCCCACTCCAGAAACAAATAACCGCCAAACACCAGTGTGTGTCGGATAAAAATACCATATGAATCAAAAAGTTATAGACAGTGAAAATCATACGCCCATGATGCAGCAGTACTTAAAAATCAAGGCTCAGCACCCCAATGAAATCGTGTTTTATCGCATGGGTGATTTTTACGAATTGTTTTTCGACGACGCCAAACGCGCGTCCGAACTAATGGACATCACCCTCACCGCTCGCGGTAAATCCAATGGCCAACCCATTCCGATGGCGGGTATCCCCTATCATTCAGCGGATGGTTATTTAGCCAAGCTGGTGCGCTGTGGTGAGTCGATTGCGATTTGTGAACAAATAGGCGACCCAGCGACCAGCAAAGGCCCGGTTGAGCGCAAAGTGATGCGAGTGGTCACTCCCGGCACGATCAGTGACGAGGCATTATTAGAGGCACGTCGGGATAATTTGTTATTGGCGATCAACCCCGGCAATGGCCGCTATGGTTTATCGACATTGGATATTGGTAGCGGTCGCTTTCAAGTACTGGAAGTGGATTCTATCGACGCGGTGCTGAGTGAATTACAGCGACTGGACCCGGCGGAGGTGTTGATCCACGAGGATCTCGCCCATGATGATATTCTCGCACGCAACGGCGTGCGCCGTCGCCCACCGTGGGAGTTCGAGCTGGAAACTGCCGAGCGCCTGTTAACCCAACAATTTAATACCCGCGACCTCAGCGGTTTTGGCTGTGCCGATTTACCACTGGCCATTGCCGCCGCTGGTTGTCTGCTGCAATACGCCAAAGAAACCCAGCGCACTGCCCTGCCGCATATTCGCAGCCTGATTCATGAGCGCCGCGAGGACAGCGTGATTCTGGATGCGGCCACGCGCCGCAATTTGGAAATTGATACCAATATGAGCGGTGGTGATCAGCACACGCTGTTGTGGGTGATGGATAAAACCAAAACCGCGATGGGTGGCCGCCTATTACGGCGCTGGTTAAACCGGCCGCTAACCAATCGCGAAACCCTCCAGCAGCGGCAAGCGGCGATTAGTGCGCTGCTCAAGGATTACCAGTTTGATACCTTTCGCGACTGCTTGAAACCGGTGGGCGATATGGAGCGCATTTTAGCGCGCGTTGCATTGCGCTCGGCGCGACCCAGGGATTTATCGCGGCTCTGCCAATCGCTCAATGTGCTGCCTGAATTACAACGCCAATGTGCAGCGATTAATGCCCCCTTAATTAACCAGCTCGCCACCAATGCCGGTAACTATCCTGAGCTAACGGCTTTACTTGACCGCGCGATAATCGAAAACCCACCGGTAGTGATTCGCGATGGCGGTGTGATTGCCGCAGGCTATAACGAAGAACTGGACGAGCTGCGTAACCTCAGCAGCAATGCCGGTCAGTTTTTGGTGGACTTAGAGGTGCAGGAAAAACAGCGCACCGGTCTCAGCACCTTAAAAGTCGGCTACAACCGGGTACATGGTTACTATATTGAAATCAGCCGCGCGCAATCAGAAAAAGCACCAGTGGAATATATTCGCCGCCAAACGCTGAAAAATGCCGAGCGTTTTATCACTCCCGAATTAAAAGTGTTTGAAGACAAAGCTCTCAGCGCCAAAAGCCGTGCCTTAACGTTGGAAAAAGCACTGTATGAGGAGTTGATCGAACAACTCAATGAGCAACTCGCCGCCTTGCAAACCACTGCCGCCGCGTTGGCCGAACTGGATGTACTCGCCAACCTCGCCGAACGCGCCGATCACTTGAGCCTGAGCCAACCGACCTTTAGTGAGCAAGCTTGTATCAATATCGAACAAGGGCGGCACCTGGTCGTCGAGCAAGTGTTGGACGAGCCGTTTATTCCCAACGATGTCCACTTTGATAATGAGCGCCGTATGTTGATTGTCACTGGCCCGAACATGGGGGGTAAGTCGACCTATATGCGGCAAACTGCGGTGATTGTGTTACTCGCGCATATTGGCAGTTTTGTACCTGCTACTGCCGCCACCTTAAGCTTGGCTGATCAAATTTTCACCCGCATTGGTTCCTCGGATGATTTGGCCGGTGGCCGGTCGACCTTTATGGTTGAGATGACCGAAACAGCGAATATTCTGCACAATGCGACCGAACACTCGCTGGTGTTAATGGATGAAATCGGCCGTGGCACCAGTACCTTTGATGGTCTATCACTGGCTTGGGCCAGTGCCGTGCATTTGGCCAGTCAGGTCAAAGCCTTCACCCTGTTCGCTACCCACTATTTTGAGCTGACCGCGCTGCCGACTGATTACCCACTAGCCCACAATATTCACCTGGATGCTACCGAGCACAATGACCATATTGTGTTCCTGCACAGCATTCAGGAAGCCCGGCCAGCAAGAGTTATGGCTTGCAGGTCGCCAAACTGGCGGGAATTCCAGAAGTTGTGATTCAAGCGGCAAAAGCCAAACTGGCCAGCCTGGAAAATGGTGATAAGCCGGCTCTAACCGCGGAACCGGCACCTATAACTTCAACTAGAACTTTTGACTCAGCATCCAAACCGGGAACTGCAGTAGAATCCCCACTGCAATCTGATCTGTTCAGCGCGGCAAGTCACCCTGCTATTGATGAACTGGGGACGATTGAACCGGATGATCTGAGCCCTAAACAGGCGCTTGAATTAGTCTATAAACTGAAAAAAATGCTCAATTAACAATTGTTTAGCCAAAAATCAGTCTACATTTTAAAATTCTAGTGCTAGACTACGCGCCGTTAACAAATCACGACCCAAGCTTCCTTAGAACGCTGAACATATATTGAAAGAGGCAAGACCGAAATGACATTTGTAGTTGGGGAACAGTGCATTAAGTGTAAGCACACCGATTGTGTAGAAGTATGCCCTGTTGACTGTTTTTATGAAGGCCCAAACTTTCTGGTAATCCACCCTGACGAGTGTATCGATTGCGCTCTGTGTGAACCGGAATGTCCTGTCGATGCAATCTACTCTGAAGATGAGCTACCGGAAGATCAGCAAGTGTTTATGGAACTGAATGCCGAGCTGGCTGAAGTATGGCCAAACATCACTGAGATGAAAGCCCCCCCTGAAGATGCTGAAGACTGGGCTAACAAGCCAGACAAATTACAACATCTGGAGCGCTAATACGGCGACTGACATTACCATTAAGAAAGGCGACTGTTTAAGTCGCCTTTTTTATTGCCCGCAAGAAAGTAATCCCTTATAAAGCGGCTTAACAATAACAATGACCGAGCAGCCACATGATCGCCCATCAGGAACAGCTAGCATTACAAATCAGTTGCCAGCAAGGCGCTGCGTTTGCAATGACGCCACAACGTATTCTGGATTATTTCCCCGGCGGCGTTGGCTGCGGTACCTTTACTCCCGGCCAGGCGATTTACTGCTACAACACTGCCGTTGTATCGCTGCTGGAATTAATTGCAGTCGATGAAGATGACTTAGGTAGCATCTTATTATCAATTAAAGTGACCACCGCCCCCTTTAGCCAAGTCCCGCTATCCGCTCAGGAAATTAAAACCGCGAGTTTTTTCAGCATGATTGAAGACTGGCAATTTGAAGCTCTGTCCAACGGTAGCTTACTCACCAAAACCTGGCGTGATATCAGCGTCGAGGGCGACGCCATGGAAATGGCCGCCATCGTTCGTGACTCTGCGATTACCGAAAGCCAGCAATTGATTAGCCGCTGGAACAAAGCGGGCCTCGCCGAATAAAACCCATTACCTCCAACTTTCCGAGAGTACAGTCATGCAACGTTTTGATAATAAAGTTATTTTAATTACTGGCGCCTCTTCCGGTATCGGTGCCGCCACCGCCAAACGGCTCGCCAGCGAAGGCGCTAAAATTTTTGGCGTGGGACGCAACATCGATGACCTCGCCATCACCCAACAGGCCATCGAGCAATCTGATGGCGTGGCTTCTATGCAACCAGCAGATATTAGCGTGGCGCACAATTGTCGCGATGTCGTTGCACAGTGCATCGAGCACTATGGACGTTTGGATGTACTGATCAACTGCGCAGGCGGACATGTATTTCGCGCCCTGCATGAAGTGACAGATGAATTGTGGCTGCAGGATTTAGCGGTCAACCTCGGCAGTGCTTTTTATCTCAGTCAGGCCGCCATACCGCAACTGTTAGAAACCGGCGGTAATATCGTCAACATCGGTTCACTCGCCAGCGTACAAGGGCAAGCGTATTCCGCCACCTACTGTAGCGCCAAGCACGGTATCATCGGCCTTACTAAAGCACTGGCACTGGAATTTATAAACCAAAACATTCGCATCAATGCCGTTTGCCCTGGCGGCACCAACACGCCGCAGATTGCCAAAGTCGGCATGCCTGAAAATGCAGACTTCGATTTGATTATGCGCACCGCCGGCGTACGCGGCATGTCAGAAGCAGAAGATATTGCTGCAGTGATAGCCTTCATCGCATCAGATGATGCCAAAGCCATTCACGGGTCAGTGTATATGGCGGATCAGGGGAAAACGATTGGTTAAACCAATTCGTCATTCCCGACCTGATCGGGGATGACTCAAAATATTAAATCAAGTCGGGGGTGACATAAGTCTATCTATGATGCTTTGGGCTTTGGGCTTTGGGCTTTTAATCCTGCTCCTACAAAAAAACTAAGGCACAGGCCTCACCGCTTTGCGGCGAATAATTTCTTTATAGAATGTTACGCCCTGCACTTTTGGATCCACATCACAGGTATGCTTTTTTTCATCATAAAGCATCGGGGTACCGACATAGCTTTCTAACGTTACCAAATACATCTTGGCATTAGTATTAAAACGCGTGGAGTGTTCATTCACCACTAACTGAATCAAATTACTATTGCGTGAACGCGCTTCGTTCATACATAAATCGACAGCATCGCCGTAGTTAAAATGCACCATATAGTAATCATCACTAAAACCATCAGCAGCCACATCGATATAATCTTCGGTATCCATAACGTCAGCACTGGCTGATACGTCTGTTTCAGCAAGCACACTTTCGGTGTCTTGCGCTGATGCAATCACCATCGGTAGATAGAAATAAAAATAGCCCACCGCAGTGGCATTAATAACCAGCAACACGGCGACACCGATAAAAATAAATTTTATTTTTAAACTCATATCGATTTAACAACTAATCAATAACGGTTTAATTACGCTGGCACGTACTCTGCCAGCCCCCTATACAAAAGACAGGCTACTTATAAAACGGCTTTGGGATAGGACCCAAGGATTTTCAACATTCTGGAATGGTCAGATAAATCAGACAAGATGCTACTGACTTTTTCATCGTGCTGATGACCTTCGAACTCAATAAAAAACACATAAGCCCATGTATCTCTACGCGAAGGCCGCGTATCGATACGGGTCAAACTCACTCCAGCAGTATGAAACGGCTCTAACAGTTTTAATAATGCGCCAGGTTTATTGCTGACCTCAACAATCAAGGAGGTTTTATCACTGCCACTGGGAGGCGTATCCTGCTGACCAATAATTAAAAAACGGGTGGTATTATTAGCGTAGTCTTCAATGCTGCTGGCTAATTTCATCAAACCATATTGCTCGGCAGCAATATCACCTGCTACCGCAGCAATAGATGAATCATCTCTGGCCATGCGAGCGGCTTCTGCATTGCTGGCAACCGCCACCAGTTCAATACCCGGCCAGTTATTTTCCAGCCAGTTACGCGCCTGCGCCAGTGCCTGCTGATGGGCACAAATAGACGTGATCGTATCGGAGCTTGCAGTGGCGTTAGCTAATAAATGTAACTGGATGCGCAATTCTACTTCACCACAAATTTTCAGTGGTGAATCCATGAAGTTATCCAGCGTGTGACTCACCATACCTTCGGTGGAGTTTTCAACTGGCACGACACCATAGTGACACTGACCTGATTCTACTTGATCAAAAACATTAGCAATACTGGGCTGCGGTAAGCTCACCACTGCCTGCCCAAAATGCTTTATCGTTGCCGCTTGGGTGAATGTCCCTTCAGGGCCAAAATAAGCCACTTCCATGGGCTTTTCCAAGGCCAGACAAGCCGACATGATTTCACGAAAAATACGCGCTACCGTCTTGCCATCCAACGGCCCTTGATTGCGATCAATCACTTTTTGCAATACTTGTGCTTCACGCTCGGGGCGATAGAACAACACCTTTGATACATCGGCGTTACCGTTATCAGCAAACTCTTTCAGTTTAGTTTGCGCCACCCGCTCGGCACAGCCTGCTCGCTGATTGATTAACTGATGTATCTGCGTATCGATTGAATCGATTTCCTGGCGCAGTTGTTCTAGATCCTTGTTGTCTGACATTACCGTTCAGCCGCCCTGTCTGGGTTTAAATTAATAGCTATTGAAATTAATAAAATTATGCCCGAGCTTCAAAGTCTTTCATAAACGCAATCAACGCATCGACAGCCTCTTCCGGTACCGCGTTATAAATACTGGCACGCATACCACCGACACTGCGGTGCCCTTTTAGATTAAGTAAACCAGCAGCTTCTGACTCAGCTAAAAACTGTTTTTCCAAGTCGGTGTTAGCCAAAGTGAAAGGGATATTCATCCACGAACGACTGGCCACCTCAACCGGGTTTGCATAAAACGCGCTGGCATCAATAAAGCCATAAAGCTTTTCGGCTTTACGACGGTTCAACGCTTCAATCGCTGTTAAGCCGCCTTGATCCTTTAACCACTGAAACACCAATCCGGCCAAATACATTGAGTAGGTTGGCGGCGTGTTATACATGGAATCATTTTCCGCAGCGACCTGATAATCGAGCATGGTTGGACAATGTGCGCTGGCTTTACCCAATAAATCCTTGCGTACAATAACCATGGTCAAACCGGCTGGGCCGATATTTTTTTGTGCACCGGCGTAGATCAACCCAAACTGATTAACATCAACCGGACGAGATAAAATTGTTGACGACATATCCGCTACTAAGGGCACATCGACTTGCGGTGTCCACAAAAACTCAACCCCACCGATGGTTTCATTTGGCGTGTAATGCAGGTAGGCGGCATTTTTATCTAACTGCCAGCTATCAACAGCGGGGATAGTGGTGAAATTAGTATCCTCGGAGCTGGCAACAACATTAACATCAGCAAAACGCTTGCCTTCTTTAATCGCTTTTTTCGACCACTGACCGGTATTCACATAATCAGCAGAGCTTTTATCGCCCAGCAAATTTAATGGTACGGAAGCAAACTGGGTGCTGGCGCCGCCCTGTAAAAACAATACCGCGTAATCATCAGAAATATTCAGCAGCTCACGAAAATCCGCTTCCGCTTTATTGGCAATAGCGACGACTTCTGCTGAGCGGTGGCTCATTTCCATCACCGACAAACCGGCACCCTGAAAATCAACCAGTTCGGCAGCGGCTTGCTGTAACACCGCTTCAGGTAATGACGCAGGACCAGCACAAAAATTATATTTACGGGACATCTAATAAAACCTCAACAATAAAAACGAGCCCGGCGTTAAAATATTAACGCCGGACGATTAATCTATTACTCTTCTGTATCTGCAGGCGACTCATCACCTGCATCATCGACACTTGCTTCAATCATCGCAGCCGCATCATCAACCACGCTTGCGGGGGCTGCATCGATCGCGACCACTTCATCGGGCTCTTCGATACGCTCAACGCCCACCACATGCTCACCTTCTTTCAAGCGAATCACACGAACACCTTGAGTGTTACGACCTAAGACCGAAATTTCATCAGTGCGGGTACGCACCATAGTGCCCTGATCAGAGATCATCATAAGCTCATCGCCATCGAACACTTGTACCGCACCGACAATGGCACCATTGCGATCGGAAGCCTGCATAAAGATCATGCCTTTATTACCACGTCCCTTGGTTGCAAACTCCGTGAACTCGGTGCGTTTGCCATAGCCATTTTCCGATACGGACAACATCCGGCCACCCTCTTTAGGCACCAGCAAAGAAATCATTTTATGGCCTTCGTCCATGCGAATACCGCGAACACCTTTTGCGGTACGACCCATTGCACGCACATCGTTCTCATTAAAGCGCACCGCTTTACCCGCAGTACTAAACAACATAACGTCACAATCACCGGTAGTCACTTCTGTACCAATCAGCACATCGCCCTCTTCCAGCTCCAATGCCCGCAAACCAACACTGCGCTGGCGCGCAAAATCCGTTAATGCGGTTTTCTTCACGGTGCCGTTGGCAGTCGCCATAAAGATATAGTGACCTTCGGTGTATTCATTGACTGGCATAATAGACGTGATGCGCTCGCCTTCATCCAGAGGTAATAAATTAACCATTGGACGACCACGCGCATTACGACCCGCTAAAGGAATATGGAATACTTTTAACCAATACACTTTACCCACATTGGAGAAACACAAAATGGTATCGTGGGTGCTGGCAATGACCAGATGTTCAACATAATCTTCGTCTTTTACTGCGGTCGCAGATCGTCCCATACCACCGCGACGCTGCGCCTGATAATCACTCAAGGCCTGGGTTTTGGCGTAACCGCCATGAGAAATGGTTACCACACGGTCTTCTTCAGTGATCAAATCTTCTTCAGTTAAATCACGCAGCGATTCAATAATTTCAGTACGACGCTCATCGCCATACTCGGCCACGATAGCAGCCAGCTCTTCGCGAATGATGGCCATCAACTTTAATGAATCACCCAAAATAGCTAAATACTCAGCAATTTCGTCTAACTTTTCCTGATACTCTTTCAGCAGTTTTTCATGTTCAAGGCCAGTCAGTTTTTGCAAGCGCATATCGAGAATAGCTTGCACTTGTGCTGGCGATAAAAAGTATTGGCCATCGATAAAACCAAAACCTGCGGGTAAATCTTCAGGACGGGAAGCGGCGGTTTTCAAATCGCTGTCGCCAATGCGCTCCAGCATACCCATGACTTCGCCAGGGGCCCATGCTCTGGCAGATAATTTATCTTTCGCCTCAGCTGTAGTGTCAGAGGCTTTGATCAGCTCGATCATTTCATCGATATTGGAAATCGCAACTGCAAGACCTTCCAGAATATGACCGCGTTCGCGGGCTTTTCTTAACAAGTACACGGTACGTCGCGTGACCACTTCGCGACGGTGCAGGATGAAATATTCTAATAATTGTTTCAGATTTAATAATTTTGGTTGGCCGTCAACCAGCGCCACAATATTAATACCGAATACATTTTCTAACTGGGTTTGCGCGTAAAGGTTATTCAGGCAGACATCACCCATTTCACCGCGTTTCATTTCAATCACGACGCGCATACCGTCTTTATCAGACTCGTCACGCAGTTCTGAAATACCTTCGATCTTTTTCTCTTTTACCAAATCAGCGATTTTTTCAATCAAGCGCGCTTTGTTTACCTGATACGGTAACTCGTGAATGATAATAGTGTCTTTATTGGTTTTTTCATTGCTGATGACTTCGGCACGGGCGCGGATATAAATACGACCTTTACCAGTGCGATAAGCCTGCAGAATCCCAGCACGACCATTAATGATTGCCGCTGTAGGGAAATCAGGACCAGGAATATAAGACATTAACTCTTCGATAGTGGTATCGGGGTTATCAATCAAAGCCAAACAGGCGGTTACCACTTCATTCAAATTGTGCGGCGGAATATTGGTCGCCATCCCCACCGCTATACCCGAGGAACCATTGATTAACAGGTTGGGGACTTTAGTCGGCATAACGGCTGGAATTTGCTCGGTACCGTCATAGTTAGGCACCCAGTCGACAGTTTCTTTATCCAAATCCGCAAGAATTTCGTGGGCAATTTTACGCATCCGGATTTCGGTGTAACGCATCGCCGCGGCAGAGTCGCCATCGATGGAACCGAAGTTACCCTGACCATCAACCAGCATATAACGCAGTGAAAATGGCTGCGCCATCCGTACGATAGTTTCATATACCGCCGAATCACCGTGCGGATGGTATTTACCGATAACATCACCCACCACACGGGCAGATTTTTTATAGCCTTTGTTCCAGTCGTTGTTTAATTCGCTCATGGCAAATAACACTCGACGGTGAACTGGCTTTAATCCATCCCGAACATCTGGCAAAGCACGCCCGACGATGACACTCATGGAGTAATCAAGGTAGGATTTTTTCAGTTCGTCTTCGATATTTACCGGCAGGATTTCGTTACTTGCGATGTTGCTTGATTCAGCCATATGAAATGCAATTCCTGATTATTTTAGCTTTGTATTACTTATATTATCGGCTTAAGCGCCCAATCTACCACGGCAAAACAAGGTGTTTTATCCGTTCCAAAAAGCCCCGCCAGCCATCTCAACCCAGATGATTTTTGTAGCCATTTATAACGCTCAAAAAACCGCCAACAAGCAGCCGTTATAAGCGCAAAATCATACCATAAATCAATGTGATACCGACAGCTGTAAAGCCGATAAAAAGCGCCTTTTCGCGCTTTTTTCAGCGGCTATTTAAAAGCATTTCTGACAAAATCCCGTTATACTCGCGGGCACTGAAAAAACAGCGATAAAAAACCACCTTATGACTGATTCAGCAAGCAACACATTGCCAGCAACCATTGATACTTTAATCAGCGCCGGCTGGATAATTCCAATTCGACCAGCACAAACCGTACTCAAAAATCACTCTATTGCTATTCACAATGGAGAGATTGTCGCCATCTTGCCGACCGAGCAAGCGCTGCAACGATTTGATGCGCAATACGGTATTGATTTGCCCCAACATGTGCTTTGCCCCGGCCTAATCAATGCCCATGGTCACGCCGCCATGAGCCTATTTCGCGGCATGGCTGACGACACCCCTTTGCAACAATGGTTAGAACAACATATCTGGCCTGCTGAAGGTCAGTGGGTGGATGAGGAATTTGTTCGCGACGGCACCCAACTGGCGGTAGCGGAAATGTTACGCTCGGGTACCACCACATTTAGCGATATGTATTTCTTTCCCAATGTGGTCGCCAAAGTAGCCAGTGATGCCGGTATGCGCGCGCAAATCACCTTCCCGGTATTCAACTTCCCTACTATTTGGGGACAGGACCCGGACGATTACATTCGCAAAGGTCTGGCAGTAAGGGATGACTTTAAGCACAGCGATCTGGTCAACGTAGTCTTTGGCCCCCACGCCCCCTACACCGTAAGCGATGAAGCTTTACAAAAAGTAGCGATGCTGGCAGCGGAACTGGATATCAATATTCATATCCACGTCCATGAGACGCAAAAAGAAGTGGATGATGAAGTTGCACAACTGGGCCAACGACCACTGGCGCGACTCAATGCGTTGGGGGTGCTTAGCCCGAAAACGCAATTAGTCCATATGACCGCACTCAATGCCGACGATATCGAGCTGGTCAAACAAAGCGGCGCCCATGTTATCCACTGCCCGCAATCCAATATGAAACTGGCCAGCGGCTTTTGTCCCGTGCAAACCTTGCAAGCTGAAGGCATTAATGTCGCCCTTGGAACCGATGGCGCTGCCAGCAATAACAGCCTGGATATGTTTGCCGAGTTACAAACCGCAGCACTACTCGCCAAAGTCGCCACTGGTGATGCCTCCGCCCTGGGTGATTGGCAAGCATTGGAAGCAGCAACACTGAATGGCGCCAAGGCAATGTCACTGGAACACAAACTCGGCTCACTGGAAGTAGGTAAGCAAGCCGACATTATCGCCATCGACTTCAGCCAACTGGAGCAACAACCGATATATCAACCCGTATCACAATTGGTCTATACCGCCTGCGCGCAGCATGTCACCCATAGCTGGATTAATGGCCAGCAGGTGATGGCCGATCGCCAGTTGGCACATCTTGATATCCGGGAAATAAAAGCTAAAGCGCAACAATGGCGTGATAAAATCACTAGCCCCAAACACTGACCTCAAGCCAATAAACGGGAAAATACTGTGACCGCAGCCAATGTCGATCAAGCTGAAATAGCCAAATTTGAAGCACTTGCCAGCCGCTGGTGGGATCTAAATAGCGAGTTTAAACCGCTACATGATATCAACCCCTTGCGGGCCAATTTTATTGACCTGCACTCACCTGTCGCCGGTAGTAAATTACTGGACGTAGGCTGCGGCGGCGGTATTTTATCCGAGGCCATGGCGCAACGTGGCGCTATCGTTAGTGGTATCGATATGGGGAAGCACCGCTATCGGTGGCTAAGCTACATCAGCTTGAGTCAGGTGTATCGGTCAATTACCGGCAGTGCACCGCAGAAGAGCTAGCCTGCAAAGAAGCCGGACAGTACGACATTGTCACTTGTCTGGAAATGCTAGAACACGTACCCGATCCAGGCTCCGTTATTCAAGCTTGTGCCGAGCTTGTCAAACCCGGCGGCCACCTGTATTTCTCCACTATTAACCGTAACCCCAAATCGTATTTACTGAGCATTGTTGGCGCTGAATATGTATTAAAGCTACTCCCCAAAGGCACTCACGATTACGATAAATTTATTAAGCCTTCCGAACTAGCACACTGGTTGCGCGCTACCGGCCTGCAACTGCAACATATGACGGGTATGACGTACAACCCACTGACAAAACACTACAAACTGAATGACAATGATGTCGATGTGAATTACCTGGTTCACGCCCAGCGACCGGCTTTAATATGATTCCACTGGAAGCAGTTCTGTTCGATCTCGACGGCACTTTGATTGATACCGCACCGGATTTTGCGGTAGCAGTTAACCAACTCCGGCAGCGCCACGATCAACCACCCCTCGCTTATGCAGATATTCGTGCAACGGTTTCTCATGGCGCTCGCGCCCTAGTCACGCTGGCGTTAAAACTTAAAGAAGGTGATCACCATTTTGAAGCACGCAGGCAAGAGTTACTTGATCTGTATGAACAACATCTGGCTGTGGATACTTGTTTATTCCCTGGCATGAAAGAACTGTTAGATCATCTGGAACAACAAAAACTCCCCTGGGGTATTGTCACCAATAAACCACGCCGCTATGCCGAACCCATTTTAGCAGCACTGAAATTAAACGAGCGTTGTGCATCTCTGGTTTGCCCCGATGATGTCAGCCGCACTAAGCCCGACCCGGAGCCCATGCTACTAGCCTGCCAACAAATTCAATGTGCGCCTACCCGCACACTGTATTTAGGTGACCACCGCAGAGATATAGAAGCAGGCAAAAATGCCGCAATGAAAACGCTCGCGGTCAACTATGGCTACATCGAAGCACACGACCCTGCCGATAGTTGGCAGGCCGACTTTTATGTCGATCACGCCAATGAAATCATGGCGGTATTAAATCGCCATTTTAAGTATTAATTTTCGAGAACACATCATGTCTTCACCCCATACCTACCAAGCGCCAGCCCAACTGCTCGTCAATAAAACTATTTTAGTCACCGGCGCCGGTGATGGTATTGGCCGCACTGCCGCGATTACCTACGCCGCCCATGGCGCTACCGTCGTTTTGGTGGGTAAAACTATCGAAAAACTGGAAGCCGTCTACGACGAGATAGAAAATGCAGGCTATCCGCAAGCGGCTATTTACCCGATTCATTTAGGCGGCGCCGTAATGAAAGACTACCGCGATTTGGCGGATACGCTAGAGACTGAGTTTGGCCAACTCGACGGGCTACTACACAATGCCAGCATCCTCGGTGATCGTAAAAGTATTGCCCAGACCAACAGCGACGAATGGTTGGAAGTGATGCAGATAAACATCAATGCTGAATTTATGCTGACGCAGGCACTGCTACCGTTAATGGAAAAATCCGCAGATGCCTCTATTATTTTCACCTCGTCCAGTGTAGGTCGCCGTGGTCGCGCCTATTGGGGTGCCTACGCAGTATCAAAATTTGCTACTGAAGGCTTGATGCAAACCTTAGCCGATGAATTAGGGAATACCAGCAACATCCGCTGCAACTCACTTAACCCTGGCGCCACCAATACCAATATGCGCCGCACCGCCTACCCGGCCGAGCAGCCAGATAATAATCCGCTGCCCGCTGAAATTATGCCACTGTATTTATATCTAATGGGCGCAGCGAGTAAAAACGTGAATGGCCAGGCGTTTGATGCGCAACCTAAATGATGGGCCGCAGTATTAACGAGTAAAATCGATTATCTGTTCAGGGTTGATATATTCCGGACCACGACGCACTTCGAAATGTAAATGATCGCCGGGTGAACTAATAACTGTCTCGCCCAGTTCAGCTAATACGCTGCCAGTGGCAACCACATCACCCGCCTTGACACGTAAGCCAGCCAACGGGAATACAAAGAAATAACACTTTCGCCTTGAATACCGCCGTGGCGAATCATCACATAGCCCCCACGAAACATACTCATCTCATCACTATAAGCAGGCATTGCTTTTATTACCTCGCCGTCAAGCATAGCAACAATCGGCGTGCCTTTAGCAGCATAAATATCGACACCCGTATGCAAATGATGGCTTCCGCCAATGATATCAAAGGTTTTATTAAACTCGCGGGGTCCAAAGCGCGAACCCAAAACACCACCCGTAATAGGTGATACCGTGTAATCCTGCAAGCCAGCTGGCACGCCAGTAATGGGGGCAACTTTATCCGCCTCGGAAAATTTATCCACTGGCGCCATCGGCAGAATAACCAAAAGCGAAAAAGCAATAATAGTAAACAGCAACCAACCATCCACAAATACTTTTGCCTGTCGGTGATGTTGCATACGCTCAATACGCTGACGACATTCTTCATAGGTGCCAATCATGCCACTGACTGATGGACGCGATGATTGCTGCTGACACAACTCGATAACCGCTAATAAACTTTGCGCATAAATTCTGGGTGGAATTTCTTTGGACGCCAATACCAAACGATCACAAATCATTTCCCTAAACCGATGCATGGCACTGCGACACAACCAAATGGCGGGATGGAAAAAAAAGATACAACTTAACCACTGCTCGGTACTCAGCCACATATCGTCAAAGCGACTAACATGCGCCATTTCATGTGCAATCACCGCCTCAAGTTCCGCTTCGGATAATTGTTCGACCAGAGTAACAGGCAACACGACTTTCGGACGCCAGCTGCCTACCGTAAAAGGTCCCTGAGCCTGGGCCGAAATCACCAACCTGACTCTACGCCGAATCGTAAAAATATGACGCCACTTGGCCACCAGCGCCAACACATGATCACTACCAGCACCAACATCGACCAGCGAGGCATTGGCTAACTTAAAATAATCAGCGCGCCGTTTCAATAAACGCCGCACCATCCAAACACTGGGCAGCAACCAACAGAGTAAACCAAATACATTCCAGGTGAGGTAAGGGAATTGCTGAAATAACGGCGTACTAAACCAAGGCACAAAACTATCGATGGTACGCAGGGAGTCCATTATGGACTGCTCAAAGAGCCAGCCTTCCAGGGCCGAGCGCAAACTAAGCTGGGAATAATAACCGGGCGGTACAATCATCCGCGCCATCACCACCAACCAAATAGCCATCAGGATATAAGGCGAAGACCGACGCAACAACCAGGCTAGCGCTAAAGCTGGCAACAATAAGATAGCCGCATACAATGACTGCTGTAACAACACAGATAGCGCAATAAAACTTATTAAGTCGGTGACCGGTGCAAACATACAGCTAAACCTGCTTATTGGTATTTACAGGGTTTAAGAATTAACAATATAGCTACTCATCATTCAACGTGTTAACCAAATCTTTCAACTCTTTGACTTCCGCCTTACTCATTTCCTGATTATTGGTAAACATGGCCACCACCGAATTGGTATCGACTTCCAACACATTACTGGCAAAAAAACGGACCATTTTAGCGAGACCTTGCGGCCTTGATATTTGAGCCTGATAAGTGAACACGCCATCGGACTTTTCCCGCTGCAGCAATCCCTTCTTAACCATTCGATCCATCACAGTCTTGGTGGTGGTATAAGCCCAGCCATTATCGAGCTGCTCATGCACCGCCCGAAAACTGGAATCCCCCTGCCGCCAGAGCACACGCAAGACTTCATATTCAGATTTAGAGAGATCGGGTAACGCCATGATTGGATCCTGTGGAATCGACTGAAAGTAAACGAGCAACATCATCGACTGATGAGGCTCTGCTCACACTAGCACATTGATTTTATTTATAGTTATTTATGACAACGTAGTATACGCAGCTGCGATTTAATTGCCTAGCCAAAATTGCCCTGTAAACACCGCCAAATTCATGCCACAGAAAAGGCTGGGGATAGTGAAAATGACCGGCAGAATTTTGACCCCTTGCCGCTTTTGATTGCCGCCATTGCCGCTTTGGCACCCGAAAATCCGCCCCAAAAAAAGCATTTAATACAACAATATCAACAAGTTAGATAATTTTTTATATTTGTGGCACAGATTTCGCTTTAACTGCTTCAACGAAACAATTTACTAACAAGCTGACTTAAGCGCGACAGCCTATAAGCAGTGTAAACACGCAATGATTTGAGGCTATCTGGCTATGGTAACTACCGTTCAACATTCAAATACTGTTGCCTTTCCGACCCAAAACACAAATCAAAACGGGCTAAAACGCAGCACCACAAATCGCAAACCAGCCAACAAGGCGAATCAATACGCCGAACTGCGCTTGCAATTGAGCAATTTATTGCAAACTACTTTAGAGCTACCTCAGCTGATGCAGCTATTTTTTGAGGAAGCCAATCGCAGTCTGAACATTGCTAGCCTGCACTACCAAAACGATAAGATTTCCGAAGCGATAGAGCTGGGTAAAAATGCCCGGCATAACTGCCACTACAAACTTGTCGTCAAACAGGAGTCACTGGGGAAATCGGTTTCAGTCGCAGCAAACGTTTTAACGAATCCGAATTACAATTATTGGAAATGCTCATCAGCTGTTTGATCTGCCCTATTCGCAATGCCCTCATGTATAAAGAAGCCGTACTAAGCGCTCTGCGTGATCCACTCACGGGTTCCGGTAATCGTCTGGCACTGGAAAATACATTAGAGCGTGAAATAGCCTTGGCTACTCGCCACAAACTCCCATTGTCTTTACTCGTTGTAGATATCGACAAGTTCAAACTGATCAATGACGACTATGGCCACGCCGCTGGTGATTATGTTTTAAAAGATGTCGCCAGCAATTTGGCACAATGCAGCCGTGAAACCGATTCCGCCTACCGCGCCTATCGTTTTGGTGGCGAAGAGTTTGTACTGGTGCTGAACAATACGTCCAACCAAGGTGCTGCAATCGTGGCAGAACGTATCCGCCAATCGATTGAAAAAATGACGACAACCTTTGAAGACAATTCCATCGCTGTCACGGTCAGTGTTGGCTTGGCAACATTGATGGACGGGGATAATATGTCCAGTTTGTTTTCAAGAGCGGATAAGGCGCTTTACCGTGCAAAAGGTAAAGGACGTAATCAGGTAATGAATGCTCAGGAGTGTATTGAGCAGGATGCTTGTTGATTTGGTTAGGTTTTAATTTTCAGCACAATATCGTTACTCCCATTTATTTTTTCATTCCCACACAATGCTGTCATTCCCGATCGGAGTCGGGGATGACTTCAACTTATCTGCGATGTTTCTTATTTATTCCGGACAGTAGTGCGACCTGATCAGGAATGACAAACATCAGACATTCAAAAATAACGACAAAACACCTTTTCCACGATGATGACAATCATCTCACCGCCGCCTCAACACCGGCCCCAACCGATAGAAAACCACCCCACCAAAAATCAGCAAACAACCGACTATCTGATTTCCGCTCAGCACTTCATCCAACCACCACATACTCATCAGCACTGTTAATACCGGCTCAGCTAATAAAATCATACTGGCGTGACTGGGCTTTAGATGTTGCAGCGCTTGTGTTTGTAAAGAGAAACGTAAGCTGGTTGCCACCAACGCACTTGCGATTAACAAAACCCACGTCAGCTGAGCAATCTCTCCGCCATGCTGTTGACCCAGTGGAGGATCAACTAACAGCGCACCAACTGTTGCCATTAAGCCGGCCATACCCAACTGCAAGGTTGATAACGCCAATGGCGCAATACTAGTGACATAATGACCGGATAAATTTAAATGCAGAGCGAAAGCTAATATAGATCCCAAAAAACAATACTGTGCTTTATCAAACCCAAAACCCAGACCTTGTTGCATGTTATCCAGCGCCAAAAAATACAAACCGGCGACGGCGGGAATCAAACTGACCAGGAGTAACAGTGAAATTTTTTCGGCAAAAAATATTCTACCAACCAGAGGCACGACCACAACGCCCAGACTAACGATAAACGCGCCCTCACCCACCTTATCAGTGAGCTTTAAACCCAAAGACCAACATAACAATCCCGAGCCCAAGGCAGTACCTGTGGCCAAACAACGAAATATCTGATTGCGATCCAACTGCCGAATATCTTTGCCACAAAACAATGCCAGCGTGGCTGCGGCTAGTAAAAAGCGAATACTCATAAAGGTATAAGCTTCCATTTCCGACAATACCATTTTTGAAAGAATCCACCCCACAGCCGCGATTAGGGCAACGGATAGCAGCAAAAGCTCAGCTCGGCGGTTAGTCATAATGACAGCGACAGTATCAGAAAAATGAGCAGGCACTATATAGAGCAGATAGCTAAACGTCGACTAACAAATCGCACGAATTCAAAGCAGGATTGATAATCACGCCTTGCTTATAGTGATTAGCTAGCTAAGATAAACGGTAAAAACAAACACCATAATACTTGAGGCGAGGAATAGACAATGATGCTAGCAAGAGGATTTTTACTGGTAATAGGCGTGATATTCACACTCTATGGATTGTACTGCCTGTTTAACCCAATGATCTTGAATGAATACACTGGCATGGGCCTTGGTGATGGCACTGCCTTGATTGAAGTGCGTGCGATGTATGGCGGCTTACAGTGTACGATGGGACTGTATTTACTGTTTTGCTGCTCACAGATCGCACGGGTACCCCAGGGCCTGCTAGTCTCGATATTTATATTCGCAGGCCTGGCTGGTGCACGCGCCTATGGCCTGACGGTTGATAGTGGTGATAACGGCTATAATTTTGCAGCGATTATTTTTGAATCCGTGAGTGGCGTACTGGCCTTGCTATTATTACAACTTGGTCAGAAACAAACTGCTTGAAGCCACCGCGCGCTCCATCCCCCTTGTATCCTAGCTCTGCCGAGGGGGGACTCTGTTAAAAAAATTTAATCGCCTCGTGACCCGCAAAACACCTACGAAAGAGAGCAAGCCTGTATAATTCCCCGATTACAAAAGAATCAGGATTTGTTCTGTATGAGTTCCGCCGAAAACATTCCTCAGTACGATTACATTATCGTCGGTGCCGGTTCCGCTGGCTGCGCACTGGCTTATCACCTATCACGCGAAGCCAGTCGTAACGTGTTACTTCTGGAAGCCGGTGGTAAAGATAGCAACCCACTTATTCATATTCCTTTAGGGTTTGCCTTTTTAATGAAGGACCCCAAGCTAAACTGGTGCTATGAAACCGACCCTGAGCCACAGATGAATCAGCGAAAAATTAGCTGGCCTCGCGGTAAAGTGTTGGGTGGCTCCAGTTCCATCAATGGCATGGTCTATATTCGCGGTCAAAAAGCAGACTATGACGAATGGGCCGCTGCAGGCAATAAAGGCTGGGGCTATGATGATGTACTGCCCTACTTTAAACGCGGCGAACATTATGCGGCCGGCGAAAATCACTACCACGGCTACGGTGGCCCACTTTGGGTTGAAGAAGTTGAAAACAAATTTGAGCTTGCCGATTTATTTGTGCAGGCAGGAATTGAGTCCGGCATACCACACACCGAGGATTTTAATGGCGAACAACAAGAAGGTATGGGTTTCTACCAGCTCAATATCAAAAACGGTTTGCGCCAAAGTACCGCGCGAACTTTTTTGAAGCTTTGCGACAAACGCCCTAACCTTGATATACAACTCCATGCGTTAACACAAAAAATCCTGTTTACTGATAAGCAGGCGAGCGGCATTGCCTACTCCCAAAAAGGTATCAATAAAACCGCTCAGTTAGCAGCCGGCGGTGAAGTCATTCTCTGCGGCGGCGCTATCAACTCACCACAGCTGTTAGAGCTATCTGGTATTGGCGATAAAAAACTACTAACGACTTACGGTATCGACACAGTGCATCATTTACCTGGTGTCGGTGAAAACCTGCAAGACCACCTCACCGTTAATATCCAGCAGGGTTTAAAAAATGTTGTCACGTTTTTTGATGAAACCCGCCCATTGCATATGATGAAAAATATCGCCAGGTTTTTTTTACAGCGCAGCGGCTTGTTAGTACACCCTGCGGCACAAGCTGGTGCATTCTTTCGCTGTGATGATGACTCAGATCGCGCTGATGCACAGATTCATTTTGCCCGGCTGCGGGTGAAACCAATGCCAAAGGAAATATTGATACCGTACCAGGCACCACCGCCACGGTATGTTACTTACGCCCTACCAGCCGCGGCCAAGTGCATATCAAAAGTGGCGACCCCATGGCTCATCCCTCTATTAAAGCGAATTATCTGGATACTGAGCACGACCGGATTAAAACACTCGCTGCTATTAGAAAAACACGCGCCATTTTTGATGCACCTACAATGGATAAGTACCGTGATCAGGAAATACAACCCGGACGGCAATTACAAACTGATGAACAATTACTCGCCTATGTCAGGGAAAAAGGAGAATCGGTTTATCACCCGGTTGGTACTTGCAAAATGGGCAAAGATAAAAAAGCTGTGGTTGATAATCAGCTGCGGGTGCGCGGTGTCACCGGCTTGAGAGTTGCAGACGCATCGATTATGCCTACCATTTTATCCGGTAATACCAATGCCGCCTGCGTAATGATCGCGGAAAAATGTGCCGATATGATTCTTGCTGATCGCAAGCAACAATCATAAACAAAAAGATCAGCGACTGTGTAAATCGAATTAACTTTGAGGAAAGAACCATGACTGCGGGATTACCACTCGACGAAATTAAAGCCCCCCTACTTGACTTAGTTACGCGTCAACGAGCAGCGTTTAAAAAAGAAGGCTATGTAGCCTATGAAACCCGTGTTGATCGTATCAATCGCTGTATTGCGCTCTTAGTCGATAATCAAACTGCCATTTGCGATGCCGTTAATACTGACTTTGGTTGCCGCTCACGCCACGTCACCCTAATGACTGATATTTTTACCTCGGTTAGCACTTTAAAAAATGCCCGTAAAAATCTAAAAAAATGGATGAAACCGGAAAAACGCAAAGCTCCTATCCCAATGAATTTATTCGGAGCCAAAACAGTCATAAAATATCAACCCAAAGGCGTTGTCGGTATCATGACGCCCTGGAATGTGCCGGTGAATATGATTTTCAGCCCATTGGCCGATATTTTAGCTGCGGGTAATCGCGTCATAATAAAACCGTCAGAATTCACCCCGGCCACAGCCGAAGTCATGAAGACACTGTTTGCTAAATATTTTGAAGAAACAGAAATTGCCTTTGCCAATGGCGGCCCCGAAGTTGGCGCTGCATTTAGTAGCCTACCCTTGGACCATATTATTTTTACCGGTGCGACCAGCATTGGTAAATTGGTGATGAAAGCCGCGGCTGAAAATTTAACCCCGGTGACACTGGAGCTGGGTGGCAAATCACCAGTGATTGTTTCCGACTCCATGCCTATTGCCGAAGTTGCTGAAAAATTAATTACCGGCAAAAGTATGAATGGTGGCCAACTGTGTATTTCTCCGGATTATGCTTTTATCCCCGCCAGCCGTATTGAAGCGTTTATCACTACCTGCAAGGAAACCATTGCCACTCAATTTCCTACATTGATGCATAACCCGGATTATGTAGCTCTGATTAACGAGCGTCACTTTAATCGCATCAAAGGCTATATAGATGACGCCAAAGAAAAAGGCGCGCGTATTGTCGAATTAAACCCCGCCAATGAAGACTGGCGCGATAGCAGCAAAAACCCACACCACAAAATTCCACTGCATTTAATTATTGAGCCTACCGATGACATGCTGTGCATGCAGGATGAAATTTTCGGCTCGATTCTGAATGTGAAAAGTTATCGCAAACTGGATGACTGTATTGAATATATAAACGACCGCCCCCAGCCCTTGGCCTTATACTACTTTGGAAAAAATCAGGATGAACAGGAACACATCCTGGATAACACCATCGCTGGTGGCGTATCGGTTAATGATATCGCCATGCACTTTGCCTGTGACGATGCACCTTTTGGCGGTGTTGGTCCAAGCGGCATGGGTAATTATCATGGCTTTGAAGGTTTCAAAACCTTTAGCCATGCCAAAACGGTATTTAAGCAAGGCCTTGTTAATCTGCCAAAACTAGCTGGCACGTTACCGCCCTTTGGTGAAAAGATGGATAAGATGATGGCGCAGCAAATCAAAAAGTAAACACAGCGCTGATGAATTATCGGGCTGCAACCCAACAGATTCTGTCACTCATTCTGACAAGGAAATAAAACTAACTTAGCGTTTCGGTCTTCACCACAATACCGAAACGCTCAGAGCCAACATACAGACTCATTTTATATTGAGTCATTCCCGACTTGATCGGTGATGACTTC
The DNA here is from genome assembly GCF_900120175.1 of Oceanicoccus sp. KOV_DT_Chl. Lineage (NCBI taxonomy): Bacteria > Pseudomonadati > Pseudomonadota > Gammaproteobacteria > Cellvibrionales > Spongiibacteraceae > Oceanicoccus > Oceanicoccus sp. KOV_DT_Chl. The sequence goes on along the minus strand of NZ_FQLF01000001.1, from coordinate 422,349 downwards.
GATTTATTTATGGTGTTTCATATTTATCCCGGATAGTAGTGTGGCCTGAACAGGAATGACGATAGTAATAACTGAATTACTTTATATGTATCAACCTTTGTAACACAGTCTTTTTAACAACACATAAAATAAATAATATTGCATAGCCCATCAGGCTAAAGGATACCGCTATGACAGACACCGCAACCTCAGTCGTCGAAGCAGCACGCAGCCGGGCTGCCGAAGGCATGGAAATAGCTGCGGTCGCAGCGCTGGATCCCAACCGCTCCGCCATCATTTCCGAGCATGGCAATCGCAGTTTCAAGCAGCTTAACGATCGCATCAATCGCATTGCTCACCTGTTACTGGACCGCGGTTATCAACGCGGAGATGGCATTGCTATTCTATCGGGTAACCGCCCCGAATTTATTGAAGTGCGTTTCGCTGCCCACCGTATTGGCGCGCGCCTGACTACGGTTAACTGGCATTTATCCGCCGAGGAGATTGCCTACATTGTCGATGATTGCGATGCTGTCGCCCTTTTTGCCGATGTCCGCACCAGCGAAGCAGCAGAGAAAGCCATCAAACAAGCCACAAAATTAAAGGTAAGCCTCGGCTTTGGTGGCAAGATCAATGGCTTTGAGGACTATGAAACTGAACTGGCAAAATACCCCAGCGATGATATAGAACAGGCCTCTCTGGGTAGCGTTATGCAATACACTTCCGGCACTACCGGTCGCCCAAAGGCGTGTTGCGCAAACAACCCGACCCGGCCAAAGCGGCGGAGCTACAGGCTTTACTCACAGCAGTCTTTCAATTCGATCCTGATAGCGGCACAGATAAATCGTTAGTAACCGGACCACTCTATCATTCCGGCCCTTTTAACCTCTGCATGACAACGCCGATGACTGCGGGGATCGGGGTTGTCATTATGGATAAATGGGAACCGGAAAAAACCCTGCAACTCATTAGCCAGCACGGTATCACTCACAGTTTTTTTGTGCCCACCATGTTTATGCGGATGCTGGATTTACCGGCAACTTGCCGCGAGCAATACGATCTTTCAACACTGAAATTTATCATTCACGGCGCGGCGCCCTGCTCAGTAAAAACCAAACAACAAATGCTTGATTGGTTTGGCCCTATTATTTGGGAAATGTTTGCCGGTACCGAAGGTTCCGGCACGATTGTTAGCCCGCAAGAGTGGTTAGCCAAACCCGGTACGGTGGGTAAGCCTGGCCCAACACAACTTAAAATCTGTGATGAGCAAGGCAATAACGTTGCCGCCGGTACCGAAGGTCAAATCTGGATTATCAACCCTGCCGCTAGCAGTTTTGAATATTACAAAGCCCCGGAAAAAACTACGAACGCGCAACGCGACGGCTATTTTACCGCAGGAGATATTGGTTATATCGATGAGGATGGCTATTTGTTTATTACCGGCCGCAGTGCCGAAACCATTATTTCCGGCGGTGTGAATCTCTACCCGCAGGAAATTGATGATGTGTTATTGACCCACCCCAACATTGCCGATGTTGCCTGCGTCGGTGTGCCGCATCCCGATTTGCGCGAACAGGTAAAAGCCGTCGTGCAACTGGTTGATGGTATTAAAGCCAGTGCTGCGCTGGCCGAGGAATTAATTGAATTTGTAAAACCGCATCTAGCCAAACAAAAATGGCCGCGCAGCGTAGACTTTGTTGCCAGCATCCCCCGCAGTGAAGCAGGAAAAATTTATCGACGGCAGTTGCGAGATCAATACTGGCAAGATCAGGATACAAAAATTTAATCTCTTACGACTCACCGCTAGAATCACCGTTATAGGCCAACTATGAACATTGACTTTACCCCTGAGCAGTATCGTTTGCAGCAGGAAGTGCGTGAATACATGAAAAGTATTATGACACCTGCCATGCGCGCCGAAATGAAAAACCCGGAATATTTTGAAGGCGGCGGCCCAGAATTTAGAAAGCAGTTTGCCCGCATGGGAGCGGATGGATGGATTAGTTTGTCATGGCCAAAAGAATTAGGCGGTCGTGAAGTCACTGCAATGGAGCAATATATTTTTACCGAAGAAGTAATGGCATCAGGCTTCCCCTACCCTTTTCTTACCACCGAAGCGATTGGCCCGGTTCTCGCTGAATATGCTGAAACTGAAGTACGAGAGGAGGCAGTCAAAGGCATTCTCAATGGTGAAAAAGTCGTGGCGATTGGTTATTCCGAACCCGGTGCGGGTACCGATCTGGCCAGCCTGACCACCAAAGCTGAACGCGACGGTGACGACTGGATTATTAACGGGCAAAAAATGTGGACTAGCCTGGCGAATTTTTCTGACTACGTTTGGCTTGCCGCCCGCACTGACCCTGACCCCAGCAAAAAACACAAAGGCTTGACCATGTTTTTGGTGCCAACGACTACGCCCGGGTTTTCCGCCACCCCGGTGTGGACTTTGGGCGTACGCACCAATGCCACTTATTTTCAAGACTTGCGGCTGTCCGACAAGTGGCGTGTGGGTGAAATCAACAAAGGCTGGAAACTGATTACCGGACAACTTAATCGCGAGCGTTTGTCACTGGTCAATCATGGCCCAGTGTTTAATTTATTTCAGGAAGTGGCCGAGTGGGCAGCCCACACAGTGCAGAAGATGGTGAGCCGTTGATCAGCAAACCCTGGGTGCAACGCAACCTGGCCATCGTCAAAGTGCGACTGGAAGCACTGCGTATGATCTGCCTTAAACAAGCCTGGGCGATGTGTGAAGGCACGTTGGGAATGGCGGAGGCATCAGCCGCCAAAGTCTACGGTACTGAATTTTTTGTCGAAGCCTATCGCTTATTACTGGAGGTGATGGGACAAGCTGGCATTATTCGCGAAGACTCAACTGGCGCTATTTTGCAGGGCAAAATTGAGCACCGTTATCGCGTCGGTTCAATCCTGACCTTTGGTGGCGGTTGCAACGAAGTGCAGCGGGATATTATCGCCGCCGCTGGTTTATGGATGCCATTGGCAAAACGATAGGAGCAATCGTTATGAATTTTTCTTACAGTGAAGAACAACTCGACGTCATCAAACTGGCGCAACAGATTCTCGGTGACCAGACCAGCAACGAGCAATTAAAACTTATCGATCAGCAAGCCGATCGTTTCGATAACAAACTTTGGTCTGATCTGGCAGAAGCAGGCCTGCTAGGCGTTGCTATCGACACGGCCTACGGCGGTATGGGCTTTGGATTTGAAACCCTGTGTTTACTGATAGAAGAAGTCGGTCGCACTGTCGCGCCAGTGCCAGTCATTCCCGTGCTGGTTTCCAGTGCCGCCAGCCTGCAACGTTTTGCTGATACAACCGTTAACCAACACTGGTTACCATTGATCGCTAACGGTACCGCTATGCTGACATCAGCCTTAATCGAAGCGGGTAATGAAAATAGTCTGGCCCCGACTACCACCGCAGCCGATGCCAATGGACAATGGTTGCTGACTGGCAGCAAACACTGCGTCCCTTTTGCTGAGCAAGCCCAAGGGATTTTACTGTCGGCACGCACCGAACAGGGCTTGGGTGTTTTTCTTTTAGAGCGTAATCCGAACACCTCGACACTGCAACGCCAGCACGTTACCGCCGGTGAACCGCAGTATCAACTGCAACTCGATCAAGCTCCGGCCACGCTTATCGCACAAGGCCAACAGGCTGAAACCATGATGCAGTGGATGGTGGAAGCGACTACCGCCGCTTACGCCATGATGGCGGTTGGCGTCTGTGATCGCATGCTGCGTATGACGGCTAGTTACACGTCGGAACGTCAACAGTTTGGTGTGCAAATCGCGACCTTTCAGGCCGTCGGCCACCGCGCTGCAGATTGTTTTATCGATGTAGAATGTTTGCGGCTGGTGACACAACAAGCAGTGTCATTAATCAATCAGGACCTCAAAGCAACCGAGGCAGTGATAGTGGCAAAAATCTGGACCGGCGATGTCTGCCATCGCGTCAGTCAGGCAGCGCAACATTTGCACGGTGGTATTGGTGTTGATCGTGATTACCCGCTGTGGCGATACTGCCTGTGGGCGCGACAAATTGAACTAAGCTGTGGCACCAGTGCGGCCTTGTTAGATAAATTGGGACAACGTATCGCCCGGCAATTTTTACCGCCTGCGGCTTGATCAGGTAAGCGGGAAAAGCATCTAACGACTGTACTTAGCCGAAACGAAAAAAACCACTATTGCGGTATTGCCACCTGCACACCACCCACAGCGCTGAGCATAGTCAACTCACCCGGCAATAACCTATCAACGATAAACTTAAGCGGACTGAGCGCTGAGGTGGTTGCCGCACCTAAACTACTCACGATAGTGCCATCTGCCAACACCGCAGTAATACCTGATGAGTCATCAGGTAAACTTACTATATCGGCCATCGCTTTACCTGTAGCTTTGTCAATTGCTGCCACGGTGGAGTCAACCGGCACTGCGAATCTGCGACCAAACAATGAGACTTCATAGCCATAAATTACTGGCACCAAAATCGCATCGGCCGTGATTGTTGGATTACCATTACCAACCGCTACCGGCTCACCTAACAACCAGGATGAAGGCAACCGTTTTGCCAACACGCTAAAATCACTTTGCCATAAGATAGCTCCAGCTGGACTAACTGCCACTACCGCCGGTGCATAGGCTTGTAACGCATAGACAGTGCCATCACTGCCAACGCCGGCCGCACCCGCAGTAGCTTTGGTTTGTACCTTCCAGTCAATGCTTCCGGCTTCAGTATTAATGCCATACAACCAACCTTCTTCATCGCTGACATAAGCCTGATGTTCCGCAGGTGATAGTGCCGGGCTGGAACCACTGCCCAGACCAATTTCAGTAATAAAAGCTTCGGTAATTGTCAAGCTCTGTTCGCCTGCAACCAAATCCAAACCGTACAAAGCACCCATGCCCTTGCGGCTGCCACTTCCCACCACAAACAAACGGCCACTCGCGGCAACAGCCGGCGTATTGGCGGAGCGCATATTGCCACCAAAAATTAATTGCCAGGCCCACTCCCTAAAGTTCGGGTCCATCATGCCATTGCCGAATAAACTGTCCGGCAAAGGTTGAATAGTAGAGTACGGTGGAATTAAACCGGGCAGACGATACGGCTGATTCAGAATGTCACCGGTTTGCCGGTCCACAATAATCACATCACCAAAATTGGTCACGCCGAGAATATCTCCCTCGGCAGTAAAGGCTGCGGTTGTTAATGCATTGACCGGATGATCACCTGCTGCTCGCCAATCCTCCGCTTGCACTGCAGGCAATTCAATCACCCATTTCACTACCCCATCAGGCTTAAAAGCAAATAACTGATTACAATCGCTGATATAAATATCGCCGACGGTATCGATAATTGGGCTCGATAAAAACGCACAGGGATCAACACTGTCATTAGCGTTTTGCCAGGGGCTGGACTGCCACAGTAAATCTCCGTTAATCGAGTAGGCATGCAAATTACTGTTATTCGCTCCCAGCGCTGTGGTGGCATAAATAGTCTGGCCATCAGGACTGGTAGTTGGAACGGTCAGCACCGTCGCACCGGACAAGCGATGCCAGCGTTGATAATTGCGATTTAACACCCTGACATCCACCGCCCGACGATTGCCCGCGTCCTGGTGCAATGTTGGCCAACCACCGGGAGAATAAATTCCATCCGCCTGAGCTGAAAACATCCAGCTTAATCCAGCGACGATTAAACTCCTGGGGATAAAACCACTAACTTGCAACATAACCCACCCTCAATTATTTGCTCTACGTCGGCCCACGATAAAAAACCGCGACAGAACGCCAAACTAGTGTTGAAAAAACTATAGACAAGAAAAGTTAACCTAGAGGAACAATAACAAATTACCAAAGGTGGATTTATTAATTATAGTTAAAGCACTCTAAGTTAAACATAGGCAATGGATTCAATCCAAGGATAATATTTATAGGAAAAACTGACTTACTATTGGAGTGGAAAATAATCTGCAAAGCATTTAGCTCTGCCTCTGGTCATTAGTCAAATTTCACTCATTGGAATATCTAAGGTAACAGGAGCTTGCTAAAAGCATATGTAAAAAGCGCTTGTGTAATACTATGGTTGTTTTATGATCAGGAACTTTAATTGTTTCTCTGGAGTCCAATAAAATGAAAAAAACTCTTATCTCGATTTATGGAATTTTCTCTTACTTGATCGGTTTGACTGGGCTTACTGCTTTTATGCTTTATATGGGTAGCTGGAGCTTTCTGCCTTTACACATCAATTCTGGTGTGGCCGATAGTAGTACAGCGCTGGCAGTGATTATCAACGGTCTCATTCTCATTTTATTCGGCGTGCATCACAGTATCGCCGCGCGCCCCTCTTTTAAGGAAAGACTAAGCAAACTTATCCCTGCCGAGGCGGAACGCAGTACCTACGTTTTGATATCAGGCCTCTTTATGTTCGCTTTCTGCCTTTACTGGCAACCTTTATCAGGCACGGTATGGAATATAGATAATGCGATTATCATTTTAGTACTGAAGGCCATCCATATCCTTGGCTGGCTGATACTGGTGGCTGCTACCTTTGAGATAGACCACTTCCACCTAATGGGGCTCAAACAAAGTTTAATCATGAGGACTACCGAGGGAATATATTTGAAAGAAAAATTCCTCTACAGCGTCGTTCGACACCCCATCCAAACCGGAGTTTTGATCGGAATATGGTCTACCGCTTATATGAGCATGACCCAATTCATGCTCTCCGTTAGTCTGACCCTGTATATTTTTATTGGGCTACACTTCGAAGAAAAATCACTCGAAGCTCACTTTGGCGATACTTATCTGGATTACAAAAAAAGGGTTCCTGGCGTAATTCCGTTCTGGCCTAGAAAGTAATGAGAAATATAAAAATACGAACTGCAACAAAAACCTGGCCCTGTAGAACAGGCACCGTGAATCTCATTCAGTTTTATAGGCAAAGGGGTCGCTTGAAAGCTGGCGTTGCAGTTACTCCAGAATTAGTCGTTGCGTCAACTGGGTTCCCGCCTGTGCGCACTGTTGTCCGGGGTAAAATGTCGTTTGTAGCGCTTGAGCCTATAAATACCAGGCTAACTCTATGAAATGCAAAGTTGAAACTTGATTTCCAGGTCGTCATCCTACGCGCAGACGTCGGATCCAGAGTTACGGAGTGCATACAGTCGACATTTGTAAAACACTCTTTTTTTGCAATGTATAAAAGAGTTCGAGCAATTTTGATCATTAATCGCAACTGGATACCCGCCCCCCGATTCAATCTTTCGAGGGCAGGCTTTTCGCGGGTAAGACTAATATAAATTATCGCGAACAGTAGTGCGCCTGTGTGGGAGTGACAGCAATTAAGCTGCTACCAAGGTAATCCATCAAACAGTATTAAGTGTGATAACAACTGTTTCACCGATACTTTCATACCTGTAACAGGCCCTATAACTTATTCGACCTGCTCAATAACAATCGTTTTAAATTTCTCATCAACCACAGTATAAATACCGCGCAACTTTAAGGTAAAGCTATCACCTGCAGCTAATGCCATACCCATAAAATCATCGACATTTACTTTGGCGGTAAACCGATCGCTAATCATCACCTCTACTTGATCACCTTTAATAGTAATTTTTTCAGGTGTCATCTGGTCATTGAATATCGATATCAGATATCGGTAGGTATCCAGAATAGAGTCAACACCAACCTGAGTGCCCTGAGAAGAAGACAACTCTACATCATCGTGATAAAACTGACTTAATGCTACTGGATCTTCACTATTGTAGGTCTGGTAATAGGCTTCAACAAATTCAGTATTCATGATTCTTTTCTGCTTTATTTTTATTACTGATTATTAAAAATAATAGCCAGGCACTGTTAACTATTATTTAAAAGCACTACTTAAATGCTGCCAGGCCGCAGGCAAAGCGGTAGACCAATCGGGTTTTGCTGGAGGCATATTAAATTCAGCCGGTGGCTGCCAGGCCATGGATTTTAGTGTTTCGCCGATATGGGTCATGTTTAAATAATCATGACTGTAACAAAACAAACCATCACCCGCGTAATAGAGAATAGATAAACCCGGTACAATCCACTCACTGCCATCGGTTTTTTTACCTAAAACCTGATCCCATTGACTAACAACACGGTGGCCGTCGACCATAATCCAGCGCTCCGGCGATGACCAACCATAGCCCGTCAAACCCGCCATCGAATCGTTAAAGAATTGTCGGATCACTTCCCTGCTTTCCTGTCTTCCCCAGGCCGGGTCAATATAAACCGCATCCGCGGTAAAAAAATCTGCCAGTTCGCTCCAGCTTTTATTGCCCGAATCAATCTGGTCGCGCACCGCAACAAAACGATGATAAGTCTCTCTTGCCTGTTGTTCTATCTCGTGTTTACTGGTCATGGTCATTACCTTTTATAGTTAAATTACAGGTGGTGTACTCACGGCAATAAATTCAGCCGGTAATCAAGTAGATTTAAAATGCTCAAATTGATACCCACGAAGTCAAACTGACCACGCAAGAGCGTTACCTATATCGCGCCACTCACAACTCAAAAGCACCGCGCATCACCAACCACTTATCAAAACCGCTAAACCGGGCCGCAATGTCAAAACAATAACATACCTGTACTTATCAAAAGCTTTTATCGCTTGAGTATATGCAGACAACACAAAAATTATTTCATCTTCGGAAGTCGAATTAATAATATTCCTCAATTGTGAGGTTATATTTTTTCAGCAGTATTTTTTCTTTTTCTCCTTGCAAAGACACTCGCCCTTCATTCCAGATTTTTATCAACTCCTGTCTTTTTGTTGCAGGGATTCTTTTCGAGAAAATTGGCATTTCAACTAACTTGTTGCCCAGGCCTGGGCGGACAATTTCAAGCTCATTATTCAAGCTCAAGCGATTTAGAACATACTGAAGAACAAGTTTATTATCGGCATATAAGTCGACTCTATCTCCTTTAATCATGCGAAAAATCCGCTCAACCACATCATCGTTACCGGCGACAACCTCTACGAAACCTGAATTATCTGGATCGTCAATATAGTTCTGGTAATCAGCACTCGCTGAACTGTAATCCCAGCCGCGTCCAGTTGCGATACGCTTTCCTTTTATCGACTGGATACCACTATACCGCCATGGATCATTTCGTCTAATAACAAAAGCTGTTGAATATGCAAACGTTGACTCGGCGGCATACACAAAACCCTGCTCTGCGTTTTTTGAAAATAAATACTCAGGCAACATGTCACAAAGGCCCTCTGCCACCATTTCCAGCCCTCGTGCCAGGGGCACTTCATAATACTTCAGTGTGTAGCCCATTGGGATGTATATCTGCTCAAGCATATCGATGACAACACCCCGGGAAGATGAGGCTTCTGTTGGAAACATTGTCATGGGTGCCCACTGGTCATAGCAAACCTTTAATGTCTTGGTCTCACTAATATCCGCCATAGTGTTATTTGCCAATAACAATAACAGCAAGACCGCGCCAATTCTGCTTATACTTTTTGACTTGATATTATTCAACACGATCGCGGCCCTTCTCTTTCGCCCCATAAAGCTTTAAATCGGCGCGTTTAAAAAGCTCATCAATTGAATAGTCCTTGGACTCGGCCGATTCAACACCGAGGCTCACCGTATAATTAACAGTAACGTCCTCAATCTCTACTACTGAGCAGCCAATTGACTTTCTAATTTTATCGGCAAGCTGGAGAGCGTCTTTAATACCTGTTCCGGGGAGAAAGATAGCAAATTCTTCGCCACCCACCCTGCCAACAAGGTCGGACTTCCTTAATAAGCGTTGAATGGATTGAGTAAAATGGACAAGAACGTTGTCACCGACAAAATGACCATGAGTGTCGTTAATTAATTTAAAGTGATCTAAATCCATTAATATGAATGATGCTTGCGATTTCTGCCGTTGGCAAAGGTCAAGCAGATGTTGCGCCGTTTCAAAGAAACCACCCCGGTTTAATACCCCTGTCAGCGAGTCCCTTGCCGCTAACTCTTTGAGCTTCTCATTGGATATTCTCAATGCTTCGGTACGCTTCTCGACGGCATCCTCCAACCAGCTTCTTTTAGCGTGCTCAGTTTCCAATAATCGTTCACGATCACTCGCCATAGCGGAGAGCATGTTATTCATATGCTCCTGAAGCTGACTAATTTCGTTATCTTCAATATTCGGTAGATTAATCCGCTTGCTTATATCATGACTCAATTGAACATCATTGACTTGCGACATCAATTCTTTCAAGGGGCCTGCCATATAACGATCAAAGGCCCAAATAAACAACCAAAACAACAGTGATAATTTTATGATTGCGGTAATCGCAATTAACGAAAAGCCAAACAAGACTCGATCTAAAACTACTTCCGATGATGAGTAAAGTACCAGAGTTCCAAGGAATACTTCCTCTCCGTTAAGCGTCCAATACAGGTCTGTTTTTTTCTCGAAAATGGATAGCGGAGTAGATGACGGATCATAGGATCTTTTAGAAATCATACTTTTGGCATATTTATCGAAAACATCAACGCCCTCGATAATAGGCATTTTCACCAGCCCATCAATAAGCGTATCCAACTGAGTATCATTGTATTGCCACAAACTAGTCGCAATAGAGGCGCGCACTGTTTCTTCCAGCTGACTTAATTCATATGATATTGAATTTTGTGTTTTTAAATATTCAGTCAAAAACTGCATACCAGTGATTAAGCAGGTTACGCCTAAATAGATAGAAAAAATAACCCGTAGCATTTTTTGAGAAAGGTTATTTGTACCAAGACAACGTAAAAACATTTAGACCAACACTTACCGGTTAGATTTCTAATGCAGTTTAGTTTAATCCCGTGTTTAATGGAATAAATTATGTTGAACCTTAAAAACGCTTTAAAAATCATGGACTGCTAGCCAAACTTGGAGGTTGTAGCTGTAGATATGCAGACTCTAAGCTCCCTGACATTACGCCTACAATTCAGGGGTCAACTATATGTGGCGTATATACCGCAATAAATTCCGCTGGTATTCGAGTAGGCTTATTACTAGCTAAGCTGATGCATACAAAATCCCACTGCCCACGAAAGATAGTCACTCCTGTTGCTCTGTTCACCATTTGAAAGCGCCGCTGCATCTTCAGCCGCTTATCAAAACCCGTTAACCAGGTGGCAATGGCGATATTTTCGCCGGCAAAGCTTGCCGCTAAATACTGATAGTTTGCCTGTTGAATGGCCATGGCGCGCTGTAAGCGCTGATAGTCCTGTGCATTTAAACCCAGTTGATCGGAATGCTGCCAGGCAATTTGCTCACACCAACGAGTATAAACACCGTTATTTGTATGTCCCAGCTCATCAATATCATCCGGCGCTACGGTAACATCCAACAGAAAGGGTTGCCGATAGTCCCATTCCCAATCGCTCATGTTATTTAAATACCCGCTGCATCACCGTTTCTAACTGTTTGGCTGAGGGACGTTTTTTATAGTCTTCTCCTACATAAAACCATTGCACCACACCGGCCTTGTCTATTAAAACGACTGCTGGATGTGGCAGGTCTTCATCTTTCCGTACACCATAGAGATCTGTCACGGCTAAATCAGGGTCAGACAAAAATAAATAAGGCTGATCAAAACGCTTCGCCAGATTTTGCGAGTTCTCTGCATCATCAGGGCTCAGGGCCAACAGTTGTACATTAAAGTCTGCCAACTTGGGGAACAAACTTTGTATATCGTCTAAATGCCCAATACAAAAAGGGCACCAGTAACCACGATAAAATAGCAGCATGACATTTTTCTTACCACGATAATCTGCCAGGCTAATCTTATTACCGTCCGCGCCCGGTATAGTGAAAGTCGGCGCTGGTTTACCCACGGCGAAGTTAATACCAGCAATATCGCTATAGCCGTTATCGCTATCGATAGCCTTGGTTGAAACTGCTGTATTTTCACAACCAGCCATAAACCCTGCTACCATTAATAACCATAGCCTTAATGACAACACTCCAAATAACCTAATCATCCACTAACTCCTTTAGCTACACCTCGATTTAACCAGCATTAAGCCGGTGCCAATACCGCCCGGCTACCAACTTCGTTATGCACTTTCATTTCGCGATACACTATCAGCCAGCGATCATAGACCCACTGCAAGGTATCGGTATACTCAGCCCATACTTCATAATATTGACCCCGCTGTTCAGCCAGACCTTCATGGACTGCGCGCACATAACAACTGCTGCCTGCCTGTAAACCGTTAACCGCAATAGTAAAATTACCCAGCAAATGCTGTGTTGGACCGCATCCACCTAACATACTTTGTATCATGTTAATGACAGCGTCGCGACCCGCCACTTTAAATTCACCACCATAGTTGACTTCAATATGCTCAGCAAAGACTGTCTCTAACAAGCTCCAATCCCGGCGATCACACGCGTGAGCATAACGTATCAGCAAGGCCTCTATTGCTTGCTGTTGTATTAATTGCTGAAAAATATTATCAGCCATCATACCTCCCAAACATAATCTCTAGTAACAGTATCGATTGAATTGCAGTATTTTCACATGCAGTAATTAACAGCGATAATGTTATTAGGTAGTTGATAAAAAATCCGCCGTAAACATTTTTATCATGGATTTCAACCTGGTAACTTTGCGCTGGCTTTTTGGGACTGCATGATAGAGCTAGCTATCTTAGCAATGATGCCTGCACAATTAACTGCGTAAAATAGCATCAACTGTATACGAGTTTTGAAGTGTTGTGCTTTCTCACAGTTTCTATCTGAAACCATTTGATCTTAGCCCGCTCACTGCCATTATTCTTATTCCCTAGCCATTTAATTTTTGAATGAATGCATATTACCTTGTATCAGGATTTATTCAATCAATACACACGTGGCAGGATATTAATATTTTCTGCCGAAAAAAGTTTTTTTCGATCGGACCGTACACTAATAACCCTCAATTTATTGAATAATGACATACAGTTAAAAACACACTATTTTAATAACAACAGGCGTTAGGAAACTCTTATGGCACTACACCGTGGCGTTAAAATTTTATTGACCATCTTAGCTGCACTGTTAATTGTGCTGATAGCCTTATTCTTGTGGTTGAAATATCAGGTGGCACTGGCGGATAAGGATCCTGAACAATTTGACCGTTATATTTCTGCACCGGCATTAACTCCGGATTTTGTTGACGGTCGCCGTCAACCCTGCCGGGATAACAACCCCTTCGTCAGGCATATTTTGGCGCGTTGCATATCCATACGTCACTGTCAGGTGATGCCGCAGCTTGGGGCAATGTCGTTAAGCCTACGGATGTTTATGCTTTTGCCAAAGGAGAGCAGCTGGCCATGCGCTTGCGTGAAGACGAGGGAATGGAAGTACCGGTCATTACACTGGATCGGCCACTGGATTTTGCCGCAGTGACCGACCACGCAGAGTACTTGGGCGAAACCGATTTATGCTTAAGGCCCGGTAGCAGTGCTTACGACACGGTCATGTGTCAATTATTCCGCGGAGATATCAAACTACCGGTTGGCGAGGCCATGCAACCAATGGCGCGGCTGGCATCGTTTGCTTTATTTAAAGATCGCTCGGCCAGGATTTGTGGTGACGGTGGTATGGATTGTGTACGCTCAGCGACCAATATCTGGCTACAGCATCAACAAGCGGCTGAAGACGCCTACGATAAATCAGCAGACTGCGCCTTCACAAGTTTTGTCGGTTATGAATACAGTTTGGCGGAAGAAGGTACCAACCTACATCGCAATGTCATTTTCGCCAATGCAGCGGTACCGCCTACACCACTTAGCGCCAAAGAAGCAAAAAAACCGGAAGAACTGTGGCGCTGGTTACGCCAAACCTGCGTTGATTCTGCAACTGACTGTGATGTGCTAACTATTGCTCATAATAGTAACTGGAGTAGTGGCCGTATGTTTTATCCCTATTCTTTAAGCAAGCGCCCTAAGCAAGAGCAACAACAATTAGCACAGTTACGCAGCAGCATGGAACCACTGGTCGAAATTATGCAGGTCAAAGGCGACTCCGAATGCCGCAATGGCTTGTCGCGGATATTTGGTGGGCCGGATGAGCTGTGTAATTTTGAAAAACTACGCTTGCCCACTGAGCCAGCGGAAGATTGCAACGATAGTTACGGCCGTGACGGAATGAAATTAGGCGGGTGTATTTCGCGCTGGAGTTTTGCCCGCTATGGATTAATTGAAGGCTTGAGAGAGCAACAAGTGCTCGGCATCAACTCGATGAAATTTGGTTTTATTGCCGGAGGTGATAACCATACCGGTGCGGCTGGCGCTGTGGTTGAGGATCAGTACCCAGGATCAACGGGTTTAGATAGAACGGCACGGGCCGCTTGCGAGACCCGATTAGTATTCCCGGCGTAGCCAAAGCCGATGCTACTCGCTTTAATCCCGGTGGTATTGCCGGCGTATGGGCAGAAGAAAATAGCCGTGAGTCGTTATTTGCCGCATTAAAACGTAAGGAAACCTTTGGCACGAGTGGGCCGCGTATTCTTCCTCGCTTTTTTGCCGGCTGGAATTACGATGACAATCTTTGTAATAGTACCACCATGATTGAACAAGCCTACGCACATGGCGTGCCGATGGGTGGTGATCTTAGCGCCATACCTGACAGCAATGCCAAGCCGACGTTTTTGGTTAATGCCTTAATGGATAATAAAGCTGGTGCAACACCACTACAAAAAATACAAATTATTAAAGGCTGGACCGATAGCGACGGTAATATGCAGCAACGAGTTATCGACGTGGTGGGCGACAACCTACCCTCCTCCAGTGTCGATGTTGACAGTTGCCAGCGTAGTGAAGGCGGCCATAGCAGTTTATGCACAGTGTGGACGGACAAAGATTTTGACCCATCACAATCGGTCATGTATTACGCCAGAGTAGTGGAAAATCCCAGTTGCCGCTGGACTACGTATGACTGTAACTCACTACCAGAGGATTCTAAGCCCGCTGTGTGCGCAAGTACCACCCTAGACAAAACTATTCAGGAGCGAGCCTGGACCTCCCCTATTTGGTATACCCCAGAGTAAAAAAAACTGGCAGGCAAACTATGTGCCGGCCAGTTTGACTTGCCGTTTTACTAGTAAATATAACTAACCGTTAAACCATAGGTTCTTGGGTCGCCAAAAACAAACACTTCACTAGATCCAAAAGCCGCCCAGGCACCACCACCACTGGCGGTATATTCTTCATCGGCAAGGTTTTTGCCCCAAAGCAATAATTTTAGATGACCATCCATAGAGCCCAGATTGATATTGTCCCAGGCAACGGATGCGCCCCACAAACCATAGGCATCCTCGATTACATTATCCGCCTGGTTAACCGAGCCACTGAATTCGTCCTGATAGCTGTAATTAATACTCCAGTACAAATCACCATTCGTCAATGGCTGGGCGTAATCCAGTGCGGCAGTAAAGCTGTTTTCTGGAGCGTAAGCAAATGTTTCAATCAAAGCAAAAGACCCCGCCGAAGTACCTGAATCAACAACATCCTCGCCCAATTCCGTATCAAGATAACTGTAGCCCAAATCCAACGTCAGCCCCTCGGCTAGTAATAGCGATAAATCCACTTCTACGCCTTTTATCTTATTATCATCAATACCGATAAAGTCTCGCTCTCCGGGAGTGCTGCCAGTTTGCACACTAGTTTGATTACCATCGATAGTCATATCGAAAAGAGCCATATTCAAGCGCACACGCTGCTGCCAAAAATCACCTTTAAAACCAGCTTCATAGCTGAGGATTTCTTCTTCATCAAAACCGTCAGCGAATAAAGTGGCATTAGCAGAACGCTGCGAAGTACCGCCCGATTTAAAACCACTCACGACTTTGGCGTAAACATTCATTTCATCATTGAGATCAAAAGCTACGGTTAACGATGGATTAAAGTTGGTGAAATCTTTATCGTATTTGGCATCATCTATTATCGGCGTAATATTCAAGTTAGTACGCTCAGCCTTGCGATTATCTTCTGAATATCGCGCCCCCAAAGTAATATGCCAGCGTTCATTTCCCGCAGGCGTATAAGTGGCCTCGCCGAATAACGCCAGCGATGTGTTTTCGGTGGCGGTAATATCAAGTCCGCGCTCACGACCCAGCGATAAACTGGTATTAGAGCTGGAATTCCCTTCATCTTGGTAGTAATACAAACCCGCTACATATTCCAACTGCTCTGCATTGCCGATCAACTGGAATTCCTGCGAGAATTGTTCAAAATCCGTTTGGTAGTTACCCATGCTAGGTGAGCCTGTATAAGATACAAAGCGACCGGCAGCAAAGTCTACCGGTAAACCATTACCTTCGGCGGTTGATAAGGGGTCGCTATTGGTATGGTTATCAAATTCGCGGTAAGCGGTAATAGATTTAAAAGTCATACTATCCTGAAATGACCAGTCTGCTTGCAAAGTATGGGCGGTAATTTCCAGATCATTCTTTTTAATTTCTCGTAACGCAGTAACGCTATCAAGACGATCACCATCCCACTGTGTAATCGTGGTCGATGCAGTCAATGCTGCAGGGCTAATTGCCGTGACTTGTTCAAAATTTTGGCTATCATCCATCTCGGCCTGTTCAAAACGATAATCAATGGTCAAATCCTGCGTTGCCTGCCAGCGCAGATCGACAACAGCACTGGTGCGATCTTCTTCACCAAAATCAGCACCGGGACCTTTATTTTCAACATAACCGTCGCGCTGGGAAATCAAATAATTTACTTTAGCGGCAACGGTATCAGAGAGCGGAATATTCAACGTAGTGCGTGATTTTAATGCGCCCAAATTACCAGCGGTAAAATCCTGGCGAAACTCTAACGCTTCCACATTAGCGCGCTTGGTGATGATATTGACCGCGCCGCCAGTGGCGTTGCGACCATACAACGTACCTTGAGGGCCACGTAATACCTCAAGCCGTTCAATATCAACCCCTTCAAAGCCAGATCCAAAAGAAGAGCCAATATAAACCCCGTCCAGATACAAAGCGACCGAAGGATCCTGGGTAAGCTGTACATCATTTTGCCCAATACCCCGCATAAATAAACGTACGGCACCGGGGTCATTATTAAAGGCGTTGACCACCAGGTTAGGAATGCTGGCGCTAATGTCGGTTAGGTCGTCGATCCCCCTAGCCGACAATTTTTCCGAGTCATAGGCAACAACTGAGATCGGGACTTCTTGTAAGGATTGTGCACGTTTTTGTGCAGTCACCACAACCTCTTCAAGCGCCAGGGTTTCGCTCTGCGCTTGGCTATAGGAAGCGATTATAGAGAGCATGGCGACTGACAATAAGCGAGGTTGAAACGGTAGATGTTTTTTCATTACATTCTCCAATAGAGTTATTACTTATTTGCTATTAATCATTCATTTAGGGTCGTTTTATTAGTTTGATGGTAAATTCTGGCGGGCTCTCCATATTGCGCAACTGACGATAAACAATCGAGCCTGTAATATGGTCACGAGTGTCCAACCAGTTGGTGGCTCCCTGGGGCGTGGTGCTTGCGATATCGCTATTGTCACGCGGCCATCATTGTCCAGTACCGCCGTTTGATTATTGAGATGCGAACCGCTGCCTTCGTAATCCAATACCTCGGACCAATAATTGCCCAGTTGCACCCCCCAATAAGGCGCCGTCACCGGCTTGAAACTCAGCAGCATGATGTCATCGGCTTGCAAATTAAAGGAACCCGCCGCATAGCGGTGTCCACCCGGTAAACTGGCTTGCATCATGGTAGGAATCGGAATCAAATTATTTTCTTTGAGCGACTTACCCCGGTCAGCCAAACCGGTAAAAATATCCAAATAATTATTTAAAAAATGCGCAGCATTGGCATAGCCATCGGTAACCGATACCAGTGTGGTTGGACGCGCGGCTAGCGTTTGCAATGGCTCAACTACCAACTCGGCCGCTTGTGTATTACTCCAGTCATGCGTGTATTGACGTACAAATAATACGGTGGTTTTATCACTGGTTTTTAACCAACCTTTAGCTTGCGGCGTTTGGCTAAGGATAAGGCTAAAACTACCATCTGGTTCAAGTTGCAAGTCCTGCTCGGTAATAAAATCAACCCGTACACTATTTTTGACCGTGCCATATAAACCTTCATAGGTGGAAATCTCAATCAGTGGTGCAGTGCCACGCAAGCCAGAAAGCTTGTAGTCAATGTGGCCGTCGATAATGGCAGTCAAATACAGGCAATCCGTGGTGTTGATACCATTGCTCATATAATCTTCATTGACTTTAAACAGCTTAGGGTTATTAGGGTCTGCATACTCATAAGTATGCTCCCAGGACAAACGCAGCATACGCGCTAAAAAGCGATACCCTTCTGCAATAGTCAGCGGATCTTTAGGGGTTTCATCGCGATGAATATATGCAGCCGCCTTACTCAACTCCTGATTAAAAGCCACCCAGGGGTCACCCGCAGTAAGTGGCGCTATTACCTTTTCTTGGCGGCTACCCAGGTAGTAGCTAACACCTACAAGTAGCACCACAGCTATCAGAGTAGCAATTGCCTTTTTAATGTTCATTGTTTTTATTTTCCACGCCAACCTACTTTCGGTGTCGTGATCATAGTGGATGTACAATCACCGAGAGTGCTGTTCGGTAGACCTGTACGAGTTGGTGACATTTTACTTAAGCTGTTGATTTTTAAGAAACTAACTGTTCGTTGTTATCGGCACGGCATTTTCCGTAGCCTGACTAAAGTTTTTACGATACTGCGCGGGAGTGAAGTTATAATGTTTTTTGAAATATTTATAGAAAGTCGATTTGCTGGCAAAACCGGCTTCTACTGCAATATCCTGAGTAGCAAGATAATGGTAGCGATCCGATTCAAGTAACTCTCTCGCCTTATGTGCCCGGTAGCCATTCACATAATCATAAAAATTACTTCCTGAAGTATTGATCGCCTGACTGATCTCATGGGTGGATAAATTAATCGCGTCAGCCAAATCCGATAACTGCATACCACTATCGGTGTATGGTTGTTGTTTAAGCATATATTGATCAACGAGCGCGAGTATTTCGGCATTTAACTCTGCTGTTAACGAAGACTTCCCATATTTAGCAGTAGCTTTGATGCTTTCAACGGGAAACACCTCAGACTCCACCGCGGTGACAGGACTTGCCATAGCGGTATTAATTTGGCGATTATTAAATAACAAGCCATGACGAAACCCTGCCAGACCAAACAAATAAAACAGACTGATGTCATTTATATATTGCACAACTCTTCTAGGCTTAAACCCAATATCGGGAATCAACACAATCAACAAATCAATAGCCAATAACACACTATAACAAGCCGCGGCGAATACAATAATCCGATGCAGCCACTGTAAGGTAATCGCCTCTATTGATGAATATTGATTGCGAATTAACAGCTCATAGCTAGGTAAAAGCCGCAACGCCAAAAACAAATATCCTAAAAACCAGGCTGAACTGATAGCGGCATGAATGCTGCGCCTAAGGCTGTACTCTGGATAAAACTCTGTCCAAGCGCCCCCCCGCCAGTGATCGAAGTAGAATATTCATACTGGGTTAAGGTATAGGTCACCGCTGCTATAAAAGGCACCACATGCCACAACATACTCAAACGCCAACGAAAAGACCCGGTGGATAATGAGGACACATAAAAATATAATATTGGCCCGGCAATAAATGACAAATTATGTAAAGCATTGACTAAGGAAGGCATTGCATAGGACTGATAACAGAGGAAAAAATCAAATATTTTGGTGGACTGCACCAAAATAAAAAGCGCCAAAATTAGGTTGCTGGTATTTTTTCGCCCCGATATCGTTAAAATAATAAATAACAGGAAGTAGCCTTGACCAGCGATAAACAACGCGGTGTCGGAAATCAGATGGTTCACAATGGTAGGGTAGAGCTATGAACTAACGTACTAATCGCCGATAACTGGTTAGTCCGGCGCAGGTTACCAGGTTGAAATAATGCGTATGGAAACATATTTTTATCCTACCGTTAGCTTTTTATACTGCAGCCCCTTTGCTGTTAAAGTAAAGAATGGAATGATGATAATGCATTTGGTGGTAGAGTTAGCTCCATTAACATCTTTTAATTTAATGAAGCAGAGTCGGAATGGCTCTCTATGGTTAAGGACGTTCACAATCGACTAGTCGCTCCCGGCTTTAATCAGCCGGGAAAACATCGCAAACAAGATTACTCGCCCTTAAATACCGCTTTACGTTTTTCCTTAAAAGCACGCATCCCCTCTTTAGCATCAGCAGAAGCAAACACCGGGTTAGCCAATTCGTCGGATTTTAACATCGCTTCAGCTTCGGGCACATCAGTCCCCAACTCACGCAAGGAACGCGTGATGGCCTTCAAGGCTAAAGGTCCGGTTTCGCACAACTGCGCCGCCATTTTTTTCGCTTCAGCCAATGCCCCACCTTTAGCTACCACCCGATTAATAAGCCCCCATTCCAACGCCTCTTGGGCGGTGATATGACGACCTAATAAAACAATTTCTGCCGCTAAACAGTAAGGGATTTGACGGGGAATGCGAATACTGGACCCGGCCATGGGATATAAACCACGGGCCACTTCAGTAACACCAAAAGTGGCATCTTCAGCGGCCACACGTAAATCGGTACCGGCCAATAACTCGGTGCCTCCGGCCAGCGCATAACCTTCAACTGCCAGTATCAATGGTTTGCTGGGGCGGTCGTCACGCAGTAGCGCTTGCCAATGAATATTAGGAACGGTGCCCATCAACTCCATAAATTCCTGAGTACTGCGATGCCCCTCAGCCCCGGCTTTTAAATCCATACCAGCACAAAAAGTATCGCCATTGGCGGTCAGGATAGCGCACATCAAATCGTCATCTTCATCCAACCGACGCCAGGCTTTATACATCCCTAATAGCATTTCCGGGCTAAACGCGTTTTTGGCTTCGGGACGATTCAAAGTCACAATTAGCGTCTTACCTTCTTTTTCGATAATACAATTATCAGTACTGATATCTAGGGCTTCAGCCATGGCTAGTTCCTTATTAAATTATTTGATTTACTGGTACATCAATGCCGCATCGGTATTATTGAGAATTATTTTCCCTGATATGTCGGCACTCTTTTCTCTTTAAACGCTTTTGGGCCTTCCTGCGCATCGGCCGAACTCATTACCTTGGCAGAAAGTTCTCGCTCAATAGCAAAAGCCTGCTCCCAATTTTCGGTAAGTGAACGCAGCGCGACTTCTTTCGATGCCTGCACAGCAATGGGGCCATTGGCAATAATTTTTGCGGCGATAGCTTCCGCTTTTATCATTAACTGATCGGGGTCAACTACGTAATTGAGAAACCCCCATTGCAGTAACTGCTCCGCTTCGACCATCTCACCGGTTAACAATATTTCCATTGCGTGGGCGTGGGGTATTTGTCGAATCAACCGCACCAAAGAACCCGCTCCCGGCACCAGTGCACGCTTAACCTCAGGCAAGCCCATCTTAACGCCCTTGGCAGCAATACGAATATCAGTACACTGCAGGATTTCAAAACCCCCGCCCAGAGCCACGCCGTTCACTGCGCCAATAATCGGTTTATAACAGGCTAAACCTTTGAGCACCGCATGATTGGTATAGGTTTCCAAATCCTGCATAAACCGTTTTTCTTCCTCGGTTTCTGCAACTTTAGCGCCAGTAAACAAGGGAATCAATGAACCTAAATCACCACCAGCAGAAAACGCTTCAGTGCCCGTCCCGGTCAAAATAACGCAGCGAATATTGTCATCGGCCTGAATATCCTGCCAAGCGTCGGCCAGCAATACAAAGGCGTTCGGCGTCCAGGTATTTTTTTTCTCAGGTCGATTAAAGGTCACATAGGCAATGTGACCTTTTTTTTCATATAAGATATCCGCCATGACTTAGGCTACAAACTCCATACTCAAGGCTTTCGCCAACGCCGTTTTATAATCAGGCTTACCGTTAGGGCCACGAGGTACTTCATCAACAATATGTAGCTCACGTGGCAATTTATAGCCGGCAATATGTTTACGTGCCTCTTCCTGGATATCTTCTAAACTGGGACGTTTACCACCTCGAGTAGAAACGACAGCAGTGACTTTGCTACCCCAACGATCGTCCGGTGTGGCTACCACTAACGCATCAAAAATATCAGCATGCGCTTTTAACGCTTGCTCGACTTCTTCAGGGAATATTTTTCACCACCGGAATTAATACAGTTTGAACCACGTCCATAAACCGTAATGGTGCCATCTTCTTCGAGAATAGATTCATCACCAGTCAGCAACCAGATTTTTCCATCGACATCAAGAAAAGTCTCTGCCGTTTTTTCTGGCGCATTGTAATAACCTACAGGGATATAACCGGAGCGAGAGAAGATACCCATCTCACCCGGTTTAGCATGACGTGGCGGTTGCCCCTCTTCCACCACAATGACATCCATAAATTCACTGCGGGTGACATTACCCAAACCGGCTTCGCCTTTTTTCTGGCCGTTATCCATACCCATTTGACCGGACTCGGAAGAACCAAAGGAGTTGGTAATAAATACATTGGGGAAAATAGCTTTAAAGGCATCTTGTTTTGATTCAGAAAAAACGGCACCACCTGAACCAACATTAAAAATCGGCGTTAAATCCCAACGGTCGGGATTAGCTTCCAGGGCATCGAGTAACGGGATGGCCATGGCATCACCTACGATTTGCACCGCGTTACACTTTTCCCGCTCACAGATATCCCATACTTCTTCACCAATCAGTGAGCGGTGATGATTTAGTACCAACTTATTGCCAGCAAGCAATTGAATACAGGCATACCACCAGGACGCGCCGTGCATCAATGGCGCCAATGCTATACCGACGATAGGATTTTCCAGCACACGACTGGCGATATCTTCAGGCTCTACACAGGCCCCCAGAGGGGAGAAATGTCCACCGCCACCCATAGCTGCCATAAATACATTTTTATGCGGCCACATAACACCTTTGGGCATACCCGTGGTACCACCAGTGTAAAGAATAAATAAATCATCATCGGCGCGATCAGGAAAATCGCGCTTATCACTTTGTACTTGTTTTGCGACCTGATAATCAATGGCGTCAATCTGGACAAGGTCTTCGTCGGAGCCATCATCAACCGAAATAAATGTCTGCATATCTTTTGCAGCAGCACGTATTTCAGCAATATGCGGAATAAATTCACGGTTGTGAATACAGGCAACCATATCCGCATTTTCAAAAATATAAAGTAGTTCATCTTTTACGTAGCGGTAATTTACATTGATCGGAACTGCGCGAATTTTAAAACAGGCCAGCATCGCTTCCAGATACTCTGCGTTGTTATACATATACAAGCCAACGTGATCGCCAGCACCAACACCTTGTGATTGCAAGTAATGTGCAATTTGATTGGCGCCTTTTTCCAGGGCATCGTAAGTAGCGCGATTATCGCCACAGATAATTGCCTCACGATCACCAACCGTCTCTGCCACTTTTTCAAATAGATCAGCAATATTAAATGTCATAGTCATAATGGTTTGCCTGCTCTTATCGTTCTAAAAATGTTGATGAAATATATGAATAAAAGCCAGTTCAGATAGGCACTGGAACTGGCTTTGGTACTACTGTGTATGCTATGCCTTTCTGCCCAGCTTAGGAAGCGTACAGAGTTACCACTGCATTACGATGCCACAGGTTATTTATCTGCGCTTACTACCCACATGGCGAAGAATTGGGCACCACCGCCATAGGCGTGACCCAAGGCCGTTTTGGCCCCTTCAACCTGATGAGCACCAGCATCATTACGCACCTGACGAGCAGCTTCGGCGAACCGTATCATCCCGGACGCACCAATAGCATTGGAAGATAACACCCCTCCTGACGCATTCCATGGGCAACTACCGCCAGCATTATTATTAGTGACATCAGCCATACTCAACTCCCAGCCCTTACCCTCTTCAGCAAAGCCCAGGTTTTCCAGCCACATGGCTTCATACCAGGAAAACGGTACATACACTTCAGCACAGTCAAAGTCTTTCAGTGGGTCAGTGATGCCCGCTTGTTTGTAAACATCTGCCGCACAATCACGACCGGCTTGCGGGTTCACTTCTTCACGCCCTGCATACATGGTCGGCTCAGACCGCATCGCCTGCCCTTTAATCCATGCGGGTTTTTTCGGTGACTGTGACACCAAATCTTCATGCGCGATTACCATAGCACAAGCGCCATCTGAAGATGGACAAGCTTCCAAAAAGCGAATCGGATCCCACAGCATCGGTGAGTCTTCTACTTCTTTCATGGTGATATTCGGTAGCTGCAAATGTGCCAACGGATTTTTTGCACCGTGCAAACGATCCTTGGTCGCAACTTTTATTCCCGCATCATAAGGCGCATTGGAGCGACGCATATATTCACGAATAATCGGTGCAAAGTAACCACCCGCCCCCGCATTCAAATGCGGAGAAAATGGCTGCGGACTTGATAGCGCCCACATCGCATTGGATTCCGATTGTTTTTCAAAAGTGACGGTTAAAATCCGTTTAAAAACGCCGGACTGAACATAAGAGGCAGCAACAATAGCGGTAGAACCACCGACCGAACCGGCAGTATGCACACGCAACATGGGCTTACCATTACAGCCTAAGGCATCGGTGAGATACAGTTCAGGCATGACGATGCCTTCGAACATATCCGGCGCCTTACCAATAATGACCGCGTCAATATCATCCCAACCGAGATCGGCATCAATTAATGCATTCATCGCAGCTTCACGTACCAAGCCAGCAATGGAGACATCCAAACGTTTGGTTTGGTATTTAGTTTGACCAATACCAACAACAGCAGCTAATTCAGCCATTATTCTGCCCCCTCTAACACTAGTACTATATTTTGCTGCAAACACGGACCGCTGGTCGCGTGCGCTACACCTCGTTGGTATTGCCCGGAAATAATCCGCCTGGCAACTTCACCAATACGCGACAATCCCGACGCCATCATTAAATTGCCAGCAAGTACACCACCGGAAGGATTAATGTCCACCGAATCATCCAGTCCTAGCGCTTTCTTCAGAATAGTTTCCTGATGACTGAAGGGCGCATACAATTCCGCCACTTCCACTGGACCTGCTGAGACACCAGCCTTCTCTCCCGCGATACGGGTGGAGGCTGATTCAGTTAAATCACGTAAACCTAAATGATGCGTATCAATACGATGATCAATGCCTTTGATTACCGCGTAAGGCTTGCCCCACTCTTTGGCTTTCTCAACGGTACAAATCACCATTGCCGAAGCACCATCACTGATAGGACAGCAATCATGTTTGCGCAGCGGTGACAGATAAGTTTCTTCGGCTAACAACTCATCAACACTAACATCACCACTTAGCTGCGCTTGCGGATTATTCTTTTTCGCATTAGCGCGGGAATTGGCAACAACCTGCGCCATATCCTGCTCAGTAATATCACCTTTATCCAACATGATCCGCGCTTGCATTGCTGCCATGCTGACAGAATCCACCGCCAGCGGTGTTAGATAATAGGGATCAAGTTGCAGTGATAATACATTGGGTAAATCACCCGGTGATGATTTACCAAAGCCATAAATCAACGCGCTATCGGCGCTACCCATTTGGATTTTTAGCCAGCTCTCGTACAACGCCCAGGCCGCATCCATTTCCACATGAGATTCTTTAATTGGCGGCACCGCACCGAGCGCGTCAACGCCTAATACAAAAGCAAAAGCGGCGCCCTGCTGATAATCACAGCTACCGGAACAAACAAAATCCACATCGTGCACAGTTTTTAAACCAGCATCTGCTAACGCCTGCTTTACCACTGGCATAATTAATTCAACTTCATTCTGCGCGCCAGCAGTACGCATACAGTTTGTTTGAGCGAAGGAAACGATTGCTACATCTTTCATGGCTTAGCCCTCCCCTTGTTGATACGACGGATCGGAAGGGTTGACCTTGCCAATTAGATCATGCGGTACATCGGGCTCGTCGAGCGGTTTGAAATATAAAATATTATCCATTGCGTAGGTCCACTCTTCCTGTGGCCGCCACACAGCTTGCACTCTCTGGCCCATGTGTACGTCTTCGTTGACACATTCACTGAGCAGATGCAGGAAGGAAATATTGGAGCCATCCGCGACTAGATTGGCAATAACATAAGGCGGTTTAACAGGATGACCAGGAATAGGAATATAAACAATAGTGAATGACTCGACGGTTGCCTTGTCGTTGCATTCCACTTCTTCCGTAGTGGCGACACCACAGGACGCACAGGAGCCGCGTGGTGGTACATAAACGTTGAGACAGGAAGGGCATTTCTGGCCAACGATTTTACCCTGTTTAATCTGGGTCAGAAAACGGGATGTTGCAGACCCGGCAGTAAAGTTGTACTTCAAATAAATCGGACATTCAACACCGGTGATATCTTCAAGATCTTCAATCGCCGCTAACGGTCCCGCTACATCGGCTGAATCCGCCGCTACGAAATAGGCGATATCATCAATAAAACCTTTCGGCTCATCGGCCCAACGTACTTTAACTTTCATGCCTGTAGACATAGCAGCTTCATCACCCGCATCGACCATATGTAGCATAGGCGTATCCGCACCATCCATTAGGATCAGCGCAAAGGCGAAAGGTTTTTGTAACAGGTGCGAAGGACGTGGATGTTTGATCCAGGACCAGGTCTGTACAGTGCCGGTATCAGCCACATCGACAAACTCGCTCAATGCTTCGGCAGTAACCGGGTCATATTCTACAGGGGGCACTATCACTTTACCGTCACTGCCTTTGATACCAACCACTTTGCGATTGCGTAGTTCGGTCAGAAAGCGGCCGACAATGGGGCCCGTGGAGCGGGTGTAGGTATAGCCCAGAGTAAAATCCTGGTTTAACACCTCTGGCTCTGCTGACATAGCATTTCTCCTTCGTGTGTTTGATAACGTCGATACGGGAGTACAGCGACGTTGATTTAATTTGTCATTATTGTTTGTGTGTCGCGTGATGCTGGCGGTAACGATTTACCCCGTCAGCTGTGTGCTTGTGAGCGTAACTGTAACACTCTTAACAAGCCCTGCGGTCAACCTTTTTACCAAGCCTAAGCCATTGTTGCTATTACATATTTGTAATGGATAAGCATAAGCAAGGGCATGCTAATGAAGTTAATAAGTATTGAGCAGCCACCACTGAAACTCAATGACATAAAATCTCATTGTGCTGTGACAAAACCGGTCACTTTTGATGAGAGTCACCAACATGCCGTTTAGCGACTATTGATGCCCTAACCATTCGTTTTTATTATGTAATTACTGTAACCGCTAGCCGGACACCGCATTAAACATATTGGCGGCAATCTGGCTGGCAGTACGCTTGGCCTGCTCCGCTTTAGGTCCGCTGAAGTGCTGGTCGACCGTGGTGATAAATAACTGCAACCAGCGGTCAAAATCCTGCTGGGTCAGTGCTTGTTTAGCATTCAGCGCCCGATGGATATTCATGGTATGGCGATTATAGTCACGCTCACCGAGTAATAATTTTTCCCAGTAGCTGCAAATCAATGGCAGGTGTTTATTCAGATCGACGGCAGCAACATCCAGAAAGATGGGGGCCAAATGCTTATCATTTAATAATTTGCCATAGAAGGCTTCAACAAACTGTTGAATATGGGGCTTGGTGTCGAGGTCTGGTTTCTGGGCAGTCATAACTATCACGACAGCAATCGCTTATTTTTTAGGCGCTTGCTTCTTATTAACTCGCTGCGTTTTCTTGACGCTTGCTTTCACTTTATCTTTTTTCTTGCCGGTTTGGTTCTTCAGCCGTGCCTTACGCTCCAGCTTACGACCGGTAATTTTGTCATTTTTTTCCGCATAAGGGTTATCACCGGCTTTGAACTCAATACGTATTGGCGTGCCTATCAACTTCAGTTCGCGGCGGAATACTTTTTCCAAATAGCGTCTATAGCTGCTCGGGACTTTATCAGTTTGGTTACCATGAATAACGATAATTGGCGGATTTGAACCACCGGCATGGGCATAACGCAGCTTAATTCGACGACCATTGATCAACGGTGGCGCATGATCAAACACCGCACCTTCGAGAATGTGCGTTAGTTTATTGGTTTGTAATTTCTCCATGGATGAGCGATAAGCGCTATCGATTGATTCATAGAGATGGCCGACACCAGTGCCATGTAGCGCTGAAATAAAATGAATTTCGGCAAAGTCGATAAACTGCAAGCGCCGTTCTAATTCATTTTTTACCCATTGTTTATGATCGGCATCCAATCCGTCCCACTTATTAAGCGCAATTACCAGTGCCCGACCGGCATCGATTGCCTGCCCTAATAAGTGCAAATCCTGATCAACTAAACCTTCTGCCGCATCCATCACCAACACTACAACATTGGCATCATCGATAGCCTTCAAGGCTTTAACTATAGAGAATTTCTCTACCGCTTCCTTGATGTTCTTTCGCCGTCTAACACCAGCGGTATCAATCAAGGTATAGGCCTCACCTTCGCGCTCGTAATCAATATAAATACTGTCACGCGTGGTACCCGGATGATCGTAAACCACCACCCGCTCCTCACCGAGCAGGCGATTTACCAGTGTGGACTTGCCTACATTGGGACGACCAATAATCGCAATTTTAGTACCGCGGTGCTTGTCTGCCTCTTCATCAATTTCGGCTTCCGGAAAATGTTCGAACATATCCGACAGCAGTTGTTTCACGCCTTTGCCATGGCTGGCGGTCATCGGGTAAAGCTGTTTAATACCTAAACGGTAAAAATCAGCCATAGCGACATTGGGATCAACACCATCGATTTTATTGGCAATATAAAACACCGGCTTATTCGATTGCCGCAGCTTATGTGCCAGCGTTTCATCACCGGCGGTGACGCCAGCACGGGCATCGCACATAAAAAACACCACATCAGCCTCATCTACCGCCAACATGGATTGCTGTGCCATCGCCGCATCAATACCTTCTTCCTCGCCACTGATACCACCTGTATCAATCACAATAAAACGACGGTCGCCTAATGTTGCTTCACCATATTTACGGTCACGGGTTAAACCCGGCAAGTTGGCCACCAGCGCATCGCGGCTTTTGGTCAGCCGATTGAACAATGTGGATTTCCCCACATTTGGACGGCCGACAAGTGCAATTACTGGAACCATAGCGAGAAAACCGTTAACAGAAAATAATGAGAACAGGCTGGCGGTTGGCACCAGCCTAAAAAGAAAATTTAAAACCAGCCTTTAGCTTTTTCTTCCAGCTTATAGGCAACTAATTTACCGCTATTACCGTACACCAATAACAAATCGCCCACTTGTTGCAAGTCTATCTGCAAACCGTCGGAATCAACTTTAGTGCGGGCAGCCATGTGGCCATCTACTTGTGACAAGGCATGGATATATCCTTCTACATCACCTACCACCACATAACTACTCAGGGTAGCTGATCCAGTCAATTTACGCCGAGCCAAAACCGTCTGTGCCCAACGTGCACCCTGGCCATTTTTTTCAAAGGCAGTGACACTACCATCCTGACCGGAGACGTATATATTACCGAACCCCTGTGACATACCTGCGTAACTGGAAGCGTCATTGGCCCATACGCGGCGACCCGATTGTGGCTCCAGCGCCGCTACTTTACCCTGATAACTGACCGCATAAATTACGCCATTGTCTTCCAGCATGGCGCCATCGACATCAATAATGCGCTGTATTTCCGAATCACCTTTGGGTACTGCTATACGCGTATTCCAGCGCACTGCACCCGTGGCCAACTCAAAACTGATCACGCGACCATTTGCAAAGCCGGCAATCACTGCATCGCGAAACACTAACGGCGTACTCGTGCCGCGTAAAGTTAATACCGGGACAGTGTTACGATAAGACCACACCCGCTCACCATCAGCGGCTTTTAATGCCAGCAACTGACCATCGAACGTTTGTACAATCACCAATTCATTAGCGAATTGTGGTGCCGCCAGGACTTCACCACCCACTTGTACTCGCCACAATTCAGCACCATCGGTTTTGCTAACCGCAACCACTTCGCCAGCGGTAGTGCCTAATAGTAATTGGCTAGGCCCGACACCAACACCGCCCACC
The DNA here is from genome assembly GCF_900120175.1 of Oceanicoccus sp. KOV_DT_Chl. Taxonomy (NCBI): domain Bacteria; kingdom Pseudomonadati; phylum Pseudomonadota; class Gammaproteobacteria; order Cellvibrionales; family Spongiibacteraceae; genus Oceanicoccus; species Oceanicoccus sp. KOV_DT_Chl. Next base: position 392,224 of record NZ_FQLF01000001.1, on the reverse strand, counting down.
AAAAAGCCTTCTACTTCTGCATCCCACAGTTCTTTACCTTTATCCAAACTAAACGCAGCCAGCTCACCATCAGCTGCGGCAACATAAATTACACCGTTTTCAACAGCTGGAGTCAGACGATTAAAAATACCGCCCTGACCATCACCCAGTGATTGACTCCACACTTTATTGAACACACGCTCGGCTTCAAATTCGATTAACGGCGCTGGACCCTGCTCTTCTTCCCCATCGTTGGAACTACAAGCCAGCATTAAACAGGCCAGTAGTAAAACTGCCAGACGTTGTACTGTAGTGATCAATAACGCCATTGCTTAGGCATCCCCTTCGCTAGTTAATTGTTGTAGCTTAATTTCTAACAGTGGGTTGGAGCCAGGTTGCGCCGCTTGCGCCGCTAACTCTACTGCTTTCTGATAGGCTAATTTTGCTGCAGCGTTATCGCCCTTAGCCAAATAAATATCACCTTTCACTTCTTCATAGGAGGCCGCATAGGCACCCGCATCGATATTAAGTAAGGCCAGCGAGTCATCAAACTTATCCTGTGCAAATAACACCCGCGCCAAGCGCAACTGTGCTTGTAAATTAATTTCGGTAGTAGGATTTTGCGCCAACACCCACGTTAACTCTTGCTCAGCAGTCGCCAAATCATTGGCTTCTACCGCCAGCTTGGCTTTAAACAAGGCAGCAAATTGTGCATAGGTTGAGCCGGAGAAGTCATTTTTCAGCGTGTCGGCCAGATGATTGGCGGTAGCCTTTTGCGAACTGGTCACCACGCCATTCTCACCTGCAGCAGCTGACAATAAATTCTGATAAATTGCCGAGGCCGCATCAACTGTAGCCTGTTGCTGGGTCTGATACGCCTGCCAACCAAATACACCGGCAATAGCTAGCACAATGGTAATAACCGTAGATTGGCCATTTTCACGCCACCATTTCTTAAGTTGTTCGACCTGTTCGTCTTCTGATTGAAAGCTATCCGCCATAGTTATACTCGCTCACTAACTGTCATTATTAATGTATTTATTTATTGACCGACTAAACGATCACTAACTATTAAAAATTGTTTGCAGCTGCGTAGCTAATTCAGCAACGGCTACAGTTTGTTGTTCACGCTCTTCGCGCAACCACTTAACATTGATCTGATTCAGCGCAGCCTCATCATCACCCAGCACCAGAGCGATAACCGCACCACTGTCATTGGCCTTTTTCAACTGTTTCTTAAACTTACCACCACCACAGTGAAACATCAGCTTCAATGCCGGTAATTCAGTCCGTAGCGCCTCGGCGATTTTGACCGCGGCTAATTGTGCCTGATCCCCAGCCACAACAAAATAAATATCGGGCTGATTGGTCAAAGTTGACGGTATATTTCCGGTTTCGGCCAATAACAGGCATAACCGTTCGATCCCCATCGCAAAACCCACCGCAGGAGATGGCTTACCCCCCAGCTGCTCAACCAAGCCGTCATAGCGACCACCGGCACAGACCGTGCCCTGCGCGCCTAACTGATCGGTTACCCACTCAAACACAGTTTTACTATAGTAATCCAAACCGCGCACCAGTTTCGGGTTTAGCCGGTATTGAATACCTACCTCATCTAACAGCTGTTTTAGTTGTTCAAAATCTGAACGCGACTCCTCATCCAGATAATCGGTTAGCACCGGCGCCTGTTGTAAAATTTGCTGCGTCTGCACATTTTTACTATCGAGAATACGCAGCGGATTTGAACTCAAGCGGCGCTGGCTATCTTCATCCAATTGATCAACATATTGATTAAGATACTCAAGCAGTGCAGTTCGATAATTAGCCCGCGCCTCCAAGGTACCAATACTGTTCAGCTCCAGCGTGACATAGGGCATCAAGCCTAATTGCTGCCACAGTCTCGCCGTAATCATAATTAACTCAGCGTCGACATCGGGACTTGCCACGCCAAAGCTTTCTACTCCAATTTGGTGAAACTGCCGTAGCCGACCTTTTTGGGGTTTTTCATAACGGAACATCGGCCCCGTGTACCACAAACGCTGAACTTGCTGATTATCTAACAAACCATTTTGCAAACAAGCACGCACACAACTAGCAGTACCTTCAGGACGCAAGGTAAGACTCTCGTCATTACGATCGTTAAAAGTGTACATTTCTTTTTCAACAATGTCGGTCACTTCACCGATCGAACGTTTGAATAATTCCGTCTGTTCAAGAATTGGAAAACGGATTTCCTGGTAGCTGTAGCTGGACAAGACTTGACTGACCGTGCGCTCTAGATACTGCCAAAGCGCAGAATCGGCTGGCAATAAATCATTCATGCCACGTATGGATTGTATTTTAGCCAAGGTTATTCCTTACACATTTTCTTTAAAGTATTAAATCAAGCTGACTAGGATTGCTTGGCAATCAGATCTTGTTCCGCCTTTTGTTTGACTGCAACTTTATCGCGAATCAAACCCTCAAGGTGATCGATTAAATTTTCTTTGCCAACTTTATGATCTTTTTCACCGTCGACATAAATCAAGTGTTTGGGTGTACCGCCAGTCAAACCGATTTCGGCTTCTTTAGCTTCGCCAGGGCCATTAACAATACAACCGATAACCGCCACATCCAACGGTGTAGTGACATCTTCCAAACGACCTTCCAGCGCATTCATCGTTGCCACTACATCAAAATTTTGCCGTGAACAACTCGGGCAGGCAATAAAATTAATCCCTTTGCTGCGCAGCTTTAAGCTTTTAAGAATTTCATAACCCACTTTAACTTCTTCAACCGGATCAGCCGCTAATGACACCCGAATAGTGTCGCCAATGCCATCCATTAGCAGCATACCTAAACCTACTGCAGATTTAACAGTACCACCGCGTAAGCCACCGGCTTCGGTAATGCCCAAATGCAAGGGCTGGTCTATTTGTGCCGAAATCTTTCGATAGGCGGCAACAGCCATAAACACATCAGAGGCTTTTACGCTTAATTTAAAATTTTGAAAATCCAGACTATCGAGGATATCAATGTGGCGCATGGCCGATTCCACCAAGGCATCCGGGGTTGGCTCACCGTACTTACGTTGCAATTCTTTTTCCAAAGAACCGGCATTTACCCCAATACGAATAGGAATATTTTTGTCTCTGGCAGCATCAATAACTGCGCGCACTTTATCATCGCGCCCAATATTACCTGGATTGATCCGCAAACAATCAACGCCGTATTCTGCAACTTTTAAGGCAATTTTGTAATCGAAATGAATATCAGCAACTAACGGCACACTCACTTGCTGGCGAATTTTTTTAAAAGCCTCGGCTGCGTCCATGGTCGGCACTGACACTCTTACAATATCTGCACACGCAGCTTCTAACTGTTTAATTTGTGCCACCGTTGCAGCTACATCGCAGGTATCAGTATTGGTCATACTCTGTACCGAAATAGGCGCATCACCACCAACCGCTACATTACCCACCATAATCTGGCGAGTTTTTCTTCGTTTAATGGGGGATTCCATCTGCATGACTGCTACTAACCTCTGGCGCTTTACGAGCCTTTACAACGTTGTAAAATACAAAAAACTTATAACTGACCGACAGTAAACCGTGCTGAATTATTCTCCTCATTCACTGTAATCGTCACCGGGTCGCCATTAAAATCAAGGCTAACCCCGGGTGCATAACCCAGCAATACTTTAAAGGGGGCTGCACCGCTCAATTCAAGTGTGTCGCGGGCACGCTTCAAATTTGCAAAAATAACTGTGTCATTGCTATCTTTCACTTCAACCCAACAATCATTGGTAAAACTAAAATTCAGCAAGCTTTTAGCCTCGGACTCAACGCTTTCTGCGCCTGCTGACGTCAGCCTTGGCTGCCCGTTTGTTGTTGATTGGGATAATACTGGCGACACTGCCTCCGCGACTAAAGTATCAGTCGCGGTGGGCGCTGCTATCATGTCATCAGCAGACTCCTGATCAATAGCACTACCAGCCATAATGGCCGCAGTTTCGGCATCAGTTGCTAACTGCTGATCAACGATAACTTCAGTACTCTCAACCACTACATTTTTTTCCGCACTACTATCACCCCCCAATACCAACCACAAAATCGCGATAACAAGCAGAGTGGCAGCCAAAAACCAATATTGAAGAGAATGGCCTTTACCCAGCGTTTGAATTTGAACTGGCCCGTAATTTTTAGGTGCATAGTTTGTTTTAGTAGAAACCGTCGGACGGACTTGTAAATACGCTTCGATTAAAAGATCAGTATTCAGACCCAACAATTTTCCATAAGACTTTAAATAGCCTTTACAAAAAATATCACCGTTCAAGTTAGCGTAATCGTCAGATTCAAGCGCTTCTACCTGACGCGGTAACAACCGCAATTGTTCAGCCACTTCACGAACAGTCATAGACTGAGCTTCACGAGACTTGCGCAGTGCATTCCCAGGACTATCTGCTAACAGCTCATCAATCATTGAAGCGACACCATCATTCATTGCCAAAAGCTTCCTTATACAGCAAATATTCTTTTGAGGTTGGATATAAGTTTTTCAACGCTAAAGCAAAACTCGACAGCTTATTTCGATCATCAAACTTATCGGCTAAGCGAATCCCCAGCCACAACGCTTCGGCGGGCTGTTTTTTTGCCTGCGCTTGATAGGCGTCATAATATTGTTGTGATTTTGGATAATCGCCTAACTGGTAATACACATCAGCCAGTTGATACATCAAGGCGTAATTCCGGCGCTGCATTAAATAAGCTCGATTAAAAGACTCTTCGGCCTTATTCAGTTTATTCAACTGCATATAGGCACGCCCCAAATTCACATAGGCAGCCGCACGTCTTTCATACAAGGTATCGCTAACAACGATTTCCAGTTGCTCAGTGGCTTCTTTATAACGTTTTTGAGAATATAAAAATGTGGCGTAATTATTTCTAACCCGGGAAAAATCACCATTTAACCTAATCGACTTTTTATAATTTTCTTCAGCCAACTCGAATTCGCCGGTATTTTGAAACACCAAGGCCAATGCCTCATAGACCTCAAAGGAGGTATCATCAATTTCCAGTGCATTTTTCAAATGCCGCTTGGCTGCCTGCCAATTACCTTCGCGAATATAGGTTCGCGCTAGTTGCACAGAATACTCCAGCGCTTTCACATCATCTTGCTTGTCGCCTATTCCACCCCGTTCTGTGGTCACACAAGCGGCTAAACCTAACAATGAACACAGCAGTAATAATCTAGCCAGCACTCTAATCACTTTATTATGTTGAAACCTCATTACCCATATCCCGTTATCTTTCATTAGCGAACATTTAATACCTGAGTTTGAGTATAGTTCGCTCTGTGCCGTTCGCTACGTTTCGTGCGATCAGCCACCTGACCCACCAGTTGTCCGCAAGCAGCATCAATATCATCACCGCGGGTGCTGCGAATGGTGGTAACAAAACCCGCTGCATTTAGTATTTTCCAAAAACGATCAACGGCATTTTTACTGGGACGGCGATAATCAGACAATGAAAACGGGTTAAAGGGAATCAGGTTGATCTTACAGGGGAAATCTTTCAGCAATACGGCTAATTCTTTTGCCTGCTCGACACAGTCATTAACACCGGCAATCAACGTATATTCGACGGTGGTAACGCGATGTGTATCCGACTGCTTGGACCAATAGTTTTCACAGGATGCTAATAATTTTGCGATAGGATAGCGCTTATTGATCGGTACCAGTTCATTACGCAAAGTATCGTTAGGCGCATGCAGCGAAATAGCGAGAGACACTTCTGCAACTTCAGCCAATCTATCGAGTGCAGGTACTACGCCGGAAGTACTCAGCGTCACACGACGCTTTGAAATCCCGTAACCAAAATCATCCAGCATGATATTCATCGCAGCAACGACATTGTCAAAATTCAATAGCGGCTCACCCATTCCCATCATTACCACATTGGTAACAATACGCTTATTGGTAGAGGGAAAGCCATCAAAGGATTTTATGGCCAACCAAACCTGGCCGATGATTTCAGCAGCGGTTAAATCACGCTGAAACCCTTGCTTGCCGGTTGAACAAAAACTGCAATCCAGACTGCAGCCGACCTGTGACGACACACATAAGGTACCGCGCTCGCCATCAGGAATTAATACAGTTTCTACTAAACTGCCACCAGTAACGCGAATCGCCCATTTGCGGGTACCGTCACTCGAGTCGTGCTGCGAAACAATTTCAGGGGGCCGGATTTCAGCACACTCACTTAACCGCTCCCGCAATACTTTACTGACGTTAGTCATTTGATCAAAGTCATCGACACCTTGATGATGGATCCATTTCAGTATTTGCTGGGCACGGAAAGGTTTTTCCCCCATAGACAGAAAAAATGCTTCCATCTGTTCACGCGAAAGCCCAACAGATTGGTTTTATCTGCTGGGGCTTTCGTGTTTGCATCGACTGATGCGTGCTGAACAGGGTCAGTCATCTATCATTCAACTTGAGCTTACGCCCGGTCACACTGATCGCTAGTCGCGAAGAAGTAAGCAATTTCGCGCGCTGCTGATTCTGGAGAATCAGAACCGTGAACAGCATTAGCATCAATTGATTCAGCGAAATCAGCACGGATTGTACCGGCAGCGGCTTCTTTAGGGTTGGTAGCACCCATCAGCTCGCGATTTTTGGCAATAGCATTTTCGCCTTCCAATACCTGCACTACTACCGGGCCAGAGGTCATGAACTCAATCAAAGCGGGGAAAAACGGACGACCCTTATGCTCGCCGTAAAAACCTTCAGCTTGCTCGCGGCTTAAACGCAGCATTTTTGCTGCAACGATGCTTAAGCCATTTTTTTCAAAACGGCTGTAAATCTCACCGATAACATTCTTGGCAACTGCATCGGGCTTAACAATAGAAAAAGTACGTTCAACTGACATTGGAGACTCCGTCATTTAATCTTAATCCGGCGAATACCTCACCGAAGCTTGAGAGGGTAAATTGGCGATTAGGTTCCTGCCCAATCGACGAAATTTTAGAGCCGCAAATTATACGCACATTTACGGAAAAATAGTATAAATAATACGCACTTAGGAGATATTTTTAGAGGATTCTCTGGCTGGCTGCCACACAGACAATCAGCTTGCCTGCGCCGCCTTGGCGATAGCTTGAATACGCGCCACTATCGACTTCAGACCGTTACCGCGAGTAGGGCTTAAATGCTGCTCCAGATCGAGCTGGCGAAAGTAGCCATCGACATCAAAAGCGGTAATTTCCGCTGCGGTCTTACCATCAAATGCCGCCATCACCAGCACCAACAGACCTTTGACAATAACTGCGTCGCTATCAACGGTAAAATTCAGCACACTCTGATCAACCTGAACATCTAGCCAGACGTTACTTTGACAGCCCTTGACCAATCGCTCGGGGTATGCAGAGACGCATCCATTGCCGGTAAATCCTTACCCAGATCAATAATGTATTTGTAGCGCTCTTCCCAATCGTCAAAAAAGGATAAATCTTCAAGGATTTCGTCAGTACTAACCATCGTTGCCAACCATGTTTAAACTCGCCGTATTGCCATTGTGCTGCGGGGTTCTGAGCCATAAAGGCCGCTAAAAAAACAATCCCGCTTCCAACTGGGCCTCTTCACTCATCATTTCACGACTCCAGGGTGGGTCAAACACCAACTCTACCTTTACCGCTTTGACATGAGGCACTTTACCGGTCCGGTATTCGACATCGCTGACCAATACCGGCCCCATTCCACAACCGGGGGCAGTTAAGGTCATGGTGATATTGACCTGACCGGCAGCCTGGTCAATCGCCACTTTATAGATCAGACCCAGCTCTACCAGGCTGATCGGAATTTCAGGGTCAAAAATGCTATCCAGCGCCTGCCAGACTTGCTGCTCATTGATTTGGCCGCTGCCATCATCAACAAACTCCAGCACTTCCGGCTGCTGCCCAATGGCCTCAGCATCGGTGCCATCAATCCGCAGCATATTGCCCTGCCAGGTAACGGTATAGTTACCCCTAGACTTTGGTTGATCGATATAAATTGCCCAACAGGAATAATTACCGGCTCACCGGAAGGGACGCGCCGCGCGGGACAGTCGCGCTGGGTTACTACCATCGATTGCTGCATATTGTTTTCCTGCAGCTAGGCTACGCTGAAACTCTCGCCGCAGCCGCACTCGGCCACCACATTGGGGTTATTGAATTTAATAACGCTATTCACACCTTCATTCACATAATCTATTTCGGTACCGTGCAGCAGCGCCATGGCATCGGCGGCAACCGCCAAGCCGACTTGATCATTGGGCTGTAATACCACATCCCCGTCCTCGGCAGCATCGACCAAATCCAACACATAGGCATAGCCGGTACAGCCACTCTCCTTAGTGCTTAAACGAACAATTTTTCCTTCTTTGCCAGCCAACGCGCGCTCAAAATGGCGCAAGGCGGCCTCGGTCATGCTGACCGTTTGGGCATTCGGATCAAAGCTTGCAACTGTCATATCTACTCCATCAACTGGTAACACCAAGCCCGCGACTTAGCCCAGCATTGTTTTAACTTTGTTTAAACCGGCAAATAAGGCATCAACCTCAGCCAATGTGTTATAGAGCGAAAAAGATGCCCTGGCAGTACCGGGTACTTGCATCCTCACCATCAAAGGCTCAGCACAGTGATGCCCGGTGCGGATCGCAATACCCTGCCGATCCAATAGAAAGCCTATATCTGCCGGGTGTCCTTGCGCCATCACAAAACTCAACACCCCTACTTTATTGGGGCAGTGCCTACTAACTTCAAGCCATCAACTGCCTGAGCTAATTCGGTCGCGTGCGCCAAGAGTGCCGCCTCATGGGTCTGCACTGCAGCAATATCCAGTTGCGAAAACCAGCGTACGGCCTCCCCCATACCAATCGCGCCGGCAATATTGGGGTACCTGCTTCTAACTTGTAAGGTATACATTCCAGCGAGCAGTTTGATAAGTCACCTCGGCAATCATTTCACCACCGGTTTGCCATACCGGCCAATCGGTCAATAATTCCTCACGCCCCCACAACACACCACCAGTGGGACCAAATAATTTATGCCCTGAAAATACATAGAAGTCACAGTCCAACGCCTGCACATCAACGGACTCATGAGCAACACCCTGTGCACCGTCAATCAAAACCCAGGCACCCACAGCTTTCGCTTCTGCAGTCAGTTCCTCGATCGGATTCAATGTACCTAAAGCATTCGACACATGAGGAAACGCCACCAACTTAGTATTACTGGAAAGCAGCTGACTAAATGCATCGCGATCCAATTCGCCACTGTCTTTAATCGGCGCAATTTTCAAGGTCGCTCCGGCCTTTAAACACGCTTGCTGCCACGTAACTAAATTAGCGTGGTGCTCCATTTCTGTCACCAACACTTCCTCACCTGCAGACAGCAACTGGGACAAACCGTTAGCAACGACATTTATCGATTCAGTAGTGCCCGACGTCCAGATAACTTCACAGCGATTAGCGGCATGCAAAAAATCCGCAATAATATCTCGCGCACCTTCATATAAACGCGTGGCCTCATCGGCCAACTGATGAGCCCCACGATGCACATTGGAATTGCAGGTGGTGTAATAATGTACCAGCGCATCAATCACACACTGGGGTTTCTGAGTAGTTGCAGCGTTATCCAAATACACCAAAGGCTTACCATTTAACTGGCGAGCCAAAATGGGAAACTGGGCACGAATAGCTTCAACATCAAATCCTGAAGTTGCAACTGCCACGGTATTCATATCAACACTCATCATCCAACCTTTATTTCACTTCCATTTGCGCAAAACGCTCACGCAACTGTGGCCGCAACCACTCAGCCAAAATGGTATTCGGCATTTGATCAACCAACTCATTGATAAAACCAAAGCTCAGCATAACTTGTGCCTGCGCCTTGCTAATGCCCCGCGACTGTAAATAGTACAAGGCCTTTTTATCAATCTCGGCAATCGTAGCGCCGTGCGCGCAACGCACATCATCGGCATAAATTTCCAGCTCAGGCTTGGTGTTGATTTCGGCATTACGCGACAACAACAAGTTACGATTATTCAATTCGGCCAGCGTTTTTTGCGCATCGCGATGAATATGGATACGACCGTTAAACACGGCACGAGCATGATCAGCCACAATACCGCGAACATTTTCTTCGGTAGTACAATTAGGAACTGCGTGTTCAATAGTGCTATGCAAATCAAACAACTCTTCCCCATCAAGCAAGTAAATGGCATTCATCTGCGTTTCCGCGAACTCACCACAATAATTGACATCAACATCGAGTCTTGAAAGTTTGCTACCAAACCCAACCAAAGTGCTATTGAGCTTTGCCTTGGCCGCCAAGTTAAAGTGACTACCACCAATAGATAGTGCCTCACCAGTCTGCAAGGCGAAACGGTAGTGCTCAAGCTCAGCATTTGCAGCGATGTCGTATTCAGCAAAGCCGGTATTAAAGCTTGGCGCACTGCCATCAAAATCTTCAACCACAGCAATTTTGGCGCTCTCTCCGACACGCACCAATATCCGCGTATGGGCCTCACAACCTTCGCTTAATCTGACAACTACTCGCAGCGGTTGCGCTATGTCAGCATTTGCCGCTACATCAATTAATAAACCCGAGGTCGCTAACGCATCGTTGACCAAACCAAATAAATGCCGCTGCGGCTTGGCATTGCTAAACGTTTCTGTTGCCCACAATTTATCTTCGGCAGACACCTCGGCAAAAGCTGTTATCGATAAGCCAGCGGGTAAATTGTCGGCCACCGGCGTCACCAGCTCTCCATCAACAAATATCAAATCGATACTGTTTAAACTCTCGACAGGGTCGACGCTGACTTTCGCGTGATTCGCCGCACTGGTAAATGTCGAATCAGCAATTGCCACTAACGGCGTGTATTTCCAAGCTTCGGTCCTACGCGTTGGCCATTGCGTATCTCGCAACAATTGTAGTGATGCCTGCCGCTTCGGCGCCAACCAATCATCTACCGCTTCGGCACGGCTTACTGCATTCAGTAACCACTGGCTCATGCAGACTGCTCCTGCGAATCCAGCTCTGATTCCGGCCCTTTAACCAACCAGGCATAACCCTGATCTTCTAGTTCATGAGCTAATTCAGCGCCGCCACTTTTTACTATTTTGCCGTCAGACAGCACATGCACAAAATCAGGCTTGATGTAATCCAGCAAGCGCTGATAGTGGGTAATTACAATAAAACTTCTACCTTCAGAGCGCTGACTATTAACGCCTTCAGCAACGACTTGTAAAGCATCAATATCCAAACCTGAATCTGACTCATCAAGAATACAAAGTTTGGGCTTTAATAAAATCATCTGCATGATTTCATTACGCTTTTTCTCGCCGCCGGAAAATCCTTCGTTAACGCCACGCTTTAAAAAATCCAAAGGCAAATTGACTTGGGCGCAAGCCTCTTTGGCTATTTTTAAAAATTCTCTTGAGCTTAACGACTCTTCACCGCGCGCTTGGCGCTGGGCATCCACCGCGGCTTTCATAAATTCCATATTGCTGACACCGGGAATTTCTACCGGGTATTGAAACGCTAAAAACAAACCGGCGCGAGCACGTTCTTCAGCATCCAACTCTAACAAATCGACACCATTCAAAGTGACACCACCGCCATCGACTTCGTAACCCTCACGACCGGAAATCACATAGCCCAAGGTACTTTTTCCGGCGCCATTTGGCCCCATGATCGCGTGCACTTCACCGGGCTTGATGTCCAGCGTAAGACCTTTCAAAATTTGCTTGTCTTCGACACTGGCTTGTAAATTTTTAATCGACAACATATTGTTTAATACCTTGATTTTGGTCGGATAATTTCGGTGACTATAAGTTAACCGACTGATCCTTCCAGACTAATTTCTAACAGCTTGCCCGCTTCTACGGCAAACTCCATCGGCAATTCTTTAAAGACTTCCTTACAAAAACCATTGACGATCATCGACACGGCTTTTTCTGCATTTAAGCCACGCTGCTGACAAAGAAACATCTGATCATCTGACACTTTTGACGTGGTGGCTTCATGTTCAACAATGGCGGTAGGGTTTCTGGATTCGACATAAGGAAATGTATGGGCGCCACACTGGTCACCAATTAACAGCGAATCACACTGGGTAAAATTACGCGCGCCATCGGCACGCGGTCCCATGCGGACCAAACCGCGATAGCTGTTATTACTCTTACCCGCTGAAATACCTTTGGAAATAATCGTTGAACGGGTGTTCTTACCCATATGAATCATTTTGGTACCCGTGTCGGCTTGCTGCATGCCACGAGTCAGCGCGACGGAATAAAATTCACCGACGCTGTTATCGCCGCGCAATACACAGCTAGGGTATTTCCAGGTTACTGCGGAACCAGTTTCGACTTGTGTCCAGGAGACCTTGGCATTGGTATGGCAGACGGCGCGCTTGGTCACAAAATTATAAATACCACCCTTGCCGTTCTCGTCACCGGGATACCAGTTTTGCACGGTGGAATATTTTATTTCAGCATCATCCAGAGCAATCAGTTCCACTACTGCCGCGTGCAATTGATTTTCATCGCGCTGCGGAGCAGTACACCCCTCCAGATAACTAACGTGACTACCTTCATCAGCAATAATTAAAGTGCGCTCAAATTGTCCGGTGTTTTGTTCATTAATGCGGAAGTAAGTCGACAACTCCATTGGGCAACGCACGCCTTTAGGAATATAGACAAAAGAACCATCAGTAAAGACTGCACAGTTTAACGCGGCATAATAATTATCACGTTGCGGTACCACAGAACCGAGATATTTTTTTACCAGCTCGGGGTATTCCTGCAAGGCTTCAGAGATGGGACAAAAAATCACACCGGATTCCGCCAGTTTTTCCCGGAAAGTGGTCACCACCGATACCGAATCAAACACCGCATCAACCGCCACCCCTGCCAGCATCTGCTGCTCAAGGAGTGGAATGCCTAACTTTTCATACGTGGCCAATAATTCAGGGTCGACTTCTTCTAAAGACTTGGGTTTATCCGCCATGCTTTTGGGGGCAGAATAATAAGATATCGCTTGAAAATCAATTTCCGGATAATGCACATGCGCCCACTCTGGCGTTTCCATTTCCTGCCAGATCGCAAAGCCTTTTAAGCGCCACTCCAACATCCATTCCGGTTCATTTTTCATCGCCGAAATACGCCGGATCACATCTTCGGTTAAACCGGGAGCAAAGGTTTCCGACTCTATAGCCGAAATAAACCCCGCTTCGTATTCACGTTTTAACGCCTGATTAATTTGCTCTGTCATGGTGTTAACTCTTTCTATAAATTGCTACGTAAACAACTTAGGCCGTTTGCTGTAGCTGTGTGTAAATGGTGCGGATATGGTCAATGGCCTGCGCCACATCCGTAGCGTTAGTAAAACGCCCCAATGAAAAACGTATCGAGCTATGGGCATCTTCATCACTTAAGCCCATCGCTTTTAAAACGTAAGACGGCTCCATACTGGCCGAGGTACAAGCCGAGCCGCTGGACACCGCCAATTGCCGCAGCGATAGCAATAATGTTTCACCATCAACGCCGCTAAAGCAGACATTTAGATGTCCGGGGGCTATCTGAGCGGTGTCACCGTTACGCCGCACGCCGGGTAAATCGGCAATACCCTGCCACATTTGATCGCGCAAACTGGCAATGTGAATCGCCTCATCAGCAACCACAGTAGCAGCGATTTTTGCCGCCTCGCCAATCCCTACTAATTGATGGGTCGCCAAGGTACCTGAACGCATACCGCGCTCATGACCACCACCGTGAATAAGAGGCTTAAGCTGCGGTTGCACTTCACGCCGTACATACAGTGCTCCCACCCCTTTCGGGCCATAAAACTTGTGTGCCGATAAGCTAATCAAATCTGCCTGTAAAGCCTGCGCATCCAGTAGCAACTTGCCTGCCGATTGCGCTGCATCTATATGAAATAAGACTTGCTGTTGGCGACACAGTTCACCCACTTCGGCAACTGGATTAATCACCCCTGTCTCATTATTCACATGCATCAAACTAACCAGCCGCGTATCTTCCCTAAGAGCTTCACGCACCTGCTCAACACGAATCACGCCATTACTGTCAGGATGCAACCAGGTCACCTCTACGCCGCGCTGCTGCAACCAATTAACCGGATCGATCACTGCTTTATGTTCGGTTACTGAGGTAATCACGTGACCATTAAAATCAACGGCTTCCATTACCCCTTTCAGCGCCAGGTTGTTTGACTCAGTCGCCCCGCTCGTCCAAACGACTTCGCGCGGATCACACGCTATTAGCTCAGCGACATTTCGCCGCGCCGCTTCAACTTGCTCTTCTGCCTGCCAGCCATAGATATGCGAGCGCGGGGTTGGCAAAAAAGCCATCCATCGTTAAGCAACGACTCATAGCTGCCGCCACCTGAGGATCGACAGGCGTAGTCGCGGCATAATCTAAATATATGGGCTGCTGCATGGCTATCTCTTTACTATCTTTACTCTCAATACTGGAACGCTATAAACGATTAAAGAACAGTCGCTACTGGGATAGCAGACTCGGCTTTATCACGATCCTGACGTGCAGATACTTCTTGCACCTCATGGCGATCCACCAAACTAGCCAGGCTGATACTGCTCAAAAAGGAATGTATTTGATCGCTAAGGTCACACCACAAATGATGCGTTAGACATTTTTCACCTTGCTGGCAATCACCGTCACCACCACAACCCGTGGCATCGACTGTCTCATTAACGGCATCAACAATCTGGGCGACAAAAATTTCTGCGCCACTGCGGCTCAATAAATAACCGCCGCCGGGACCACGCACACTGTTTACCAACTCACCACGCCGCAACTTAGCGAACAACTGCTCTAAATATGACAGGGAGATGCCCTGCCGCTGGGATATATCCGCCAAACTGATGGGGCCTGAATCCGTATGAATCGCCAAATCGAGCATCGCAGTAACTGCGTATCGGCCTTTTGTTGTTAAACGCATAATAGAAATTCCGGCACAATGAGAGTGGCCGCCACTATGCAATAACCTACTAATTTAGTCAAGTATATAACCTACTGTTTTAGTAGGATTTACCTTAAGAATGGAAAGCTAGACCGCAAGTGGAAGAATACTGCTATTAATAACCTTGCGAAGTGCGCGGCATTATACAGATTTGTAAAGGCCTAGCAATCCTATTCACCAGCCCAGCCAACGCCCCAAGACGATAAACATCAATATTTACCACAGTATTAATCAGCCAATTAAGATAAACAGGATTGCTGCTGTTTAATAGCATGGGATTTTAGTAGAGTTGGCGTCCAGATTATCTCGGAGGTTGCGGGTTTTGGGGCGTTGCGGACACCGCTCTACCATCCAACCAGGTAATGCTCGGTGAATTCTTCTCCATTAGAAAAGCGCTCTTAATTAATTTAATAACAGGCAAAGAATGGATAGTAAAAAAGCAAAAACGATTGTTGGAAGCACCGAGTGGTGCTCATTCCCGGAATTGGGTGTACCCGCTATCAAAGCCCGCATTGACTCCGGCGCCAAAACCTCATCCATCCACGCCTTTAACATTCATCAATTTCGTAGAGATGGAGTGCCCTGGGTCAGTTTTGAAGTTCATCCGGTACAAAACAACCGCAAAGCCGTCATCCGTTGTGAGCGCCCCATACTGGACAAACGAACCGTTAAAAGCTCCAGTGGCGTGCCGGAAACCCGCTTTGTCATTTCCTCACAACTCAAGCTAGGTGATAACGTCTGGGAAGTTGAGCTGACACTCGCCAACCGTGACTCGATGGGCTTTAGAATGCTGCTGGGGCGGGAAGCGATGAAAAAACGGTTAATTATCGATCCCGCTCGGCGCTGTATTCTGGGCGACATCAACAAACAGCAAATCGAACAATATTATGGCCAGACAGAAACCATAAAAACCGGTCTAAAAATTGGTTTGCTGGCCAGCAATGAAGAGCTTTATAGCAATCAACGTCTACTCGAAGCCGGGGAAGAACGCGGCCATGAAATGTTGTTTATTGATATCAAGCAGTGTTATATGAAATTAGATGCCGATCAGCCCGAAGCTCACTACCGGGGTGGCGCATTGCTCGACGACCTCGACTCAGTAGTGACAAGAATTCGCCCTAGCCTCACCTATTACGGCACGGCACTCGCTCGCCAATTTGAAAGCATGGGCATTTACACCACCAATAGCTCTAGCGCAGTGACTCAAGCAAGAGATAAGTTATTTTCACTCCAGCTGATGTTGAAAAGTGGCATCAACATCCCTACTACTGGTTTTGCCAATTCCCCCATGGATACCAATGACTTGATCGAAATGGTCGGCGGTGCACCGTTGATTATTAAATTGCTTGATGGCGATCAGGGTAAAGGTATGGTGGTAGCAGAAACCAAAAAGGCAGCGGAAAGTGTTATCAACGCATTTAAATCACTCAATGCCAATTTGCTAGTACAACAATTTATTAAAGAGACTAACGGCCGTGATCTGCGCTGTTTTGTCATTGATAATAAAGTAGTCGCCTCAATTGAACGCAAAGCAGTACCGGGAGAGTTTCGTCCCAAAACTAATGTGGACGGTTCAGTAAAGATAGTCAAAATAACCCCGGAAGAAAAACTGATGGCAGTAAAAGCCAGCAAAGCACTGGGCTTGCAAATCGCCGGCGTTGATATTATCCGCTCAAAAGAAGGCCCCTTGTTATTGGAGGTCAATTCATCGCCGGGGCTGGAAGCAATCGAGACGGCCACCGGTAAAGATATTGCTGGCATGATCATCGCTGCCATTGAAAAGAAATTAAAATGGAAGCGAGAGCTACCGGAAATAGCTAACGCCGAAGCCAGTGCTTAGATGCTCCAAACTAGCTAACACCCGAGTTGGCAGCTTTAGCATAAAATATCCAGTAAATAACAATCAGTATAGCGCCTAGTAGTACCGTCACATTTATCGTCATAAACAGGGCTGGCGAAACAGCCAGGGCAATATTGCGAGCGATATTAATTAACGTATGCCATAACACTGCAATCAAAATACTTTGGGTTTTGTCCCATAGCAATGTCAACCATATGGTCGCGGATAAAATACCCAGAGCAAACCCTAAAAACTGTGCCACTCCGAATTCCGGCCGCGATAGAAACATTGGCAAGTGCCAAAAAAACCATATAGGAAATAAAATTAACGACGCAACAATAGGGCCATAGCGACCACGTAAAAAAGGCAGCGCCAATCCTCGCCAGCCGGGCTCTTCACCCACACCTTGTACCAAGCCGGTCACCACAACTATTTTATACAGCCCCGCAAGGGTTAATAATTGCAAAACTCCGGTGCTAGCAAAATCTGGAAAGCTACCACTGCTAACGCCAACAATCATCGCGGCAAATCCCAGCAAAAAAAAAGGGCTAACAATAGAAAAAATCAACCAGTAACCGCCAACCCGCCATCGACCAAAACCACGTAATAATTGATAAACACCTTCGGCACCAGCATAGTGACGACATACTACCAATGCCGCCAGCATCGGCCCAAAGGCTGCCAACATTTCCAAACTATGCGGTAACTGAATACTAATGACGCCCCTTATAGATAACATCAGCGGCACAGTAAGCAGCCACGTAAAGCCATACGCC
Organism: Oceanicoccus sp. KOV_DT_Chl; assembly: GCF_900120175.1. Lineage (NCBI taxonomy): Bacteria > Pseudomonadati > Pseudomonadota > Gammaproteobacteria > Cellvibrionales > Spongiibacteraceae > Oceanicoccus > Oceanicoccus sp. KOV_DT_Chl. Next base: position 374,602 of record NZ_FQLF01000001.1, on the reverse strand, counting down.
AATAATATATAGATCACAAAGGCATAAGATTTAGGCGCGAACGCTCGCTCAGTTTCAATGGCTGTCATGTTTCTATTTCCCACTACATCATTATTTTTAGCAACAAAATAAAAAGTAAGTTAGCGCCCTTCGGTCACTTCAGCCCAGTAAGTATTACCCTGCTCAAAACGTGAAGGCCAGCGCGCACCGACTCTAGGATTAAACATCAGCACCAGCGCAAAACACTCACTCAACTGGCCCTCCATACCTGGCACATTATCGAGGTGATAGCACATCTTATCCTGCTTGCGTCCGTCACCTTCTGTGCGCCATTGTCCCGTGACGCCTTGCGGGCTACTAATAGAGTTATCCCGATTAAATAATACGTCTATGACTTCAGTTTTACCGTTGATTTTAACGTCGTATCGCATGGTATTGTTGAACAAAAAAGTCCAATAGTCAGGGTGCGCATCACCTTCCAAAGGATGGGGACGATCTTCGATAAATGTCACATCCACTGTAAAGTCGTCAAAACCTTTCACTGGCGTAAGAGTATCTACCACTTTTCCAAACTGCATATTTTTCAGTACTTTCGGCCGTACGCAGTGCATCCACTCATAAGGGTGCACCGCTATACGTTGAATGGCAAAACAGAAACTGCGCTTATCGCGCATCCGCCAAATACCTTGCAGCCCGCGGTTGTTACCCGTTACCGTGCCATCTTCATTAAAATAGGCGACAAAACTATAGCTACGGTCTTCATAAGGCACGGTGAATTTCACCGTGTTATCCATATAGAGCTGCCAGAACTCAGGCGCTGAATCCCGCAGCTCACCATCAAGCCCGCCGGCCACCGTCCCCTTGTTGCTTGGCTGATCCCAATCTACTGACTCTCCCGTACGCATCACATAGGCCAGCAATGGACGCACCTTATCAACAGGTATATCAACCGCAGGCATCGCATTACCAGGTAATGTTGCGGCGGGGTTCTGAACATAGGCGGCAAATAACTCTGGCGTCCAGTCACGCTGATCATTCTTCAGCACCGCTGAATAATTGAAGCCTGATTTAGCGCCGACCTTGCGTTTAAAAAGCTGGTGTAAATTAGGTCCTGCGATATCGGCCTCACCTTGCCGTAATGTATGGCAAAAAGCGCAGTATTGCTGCCAGGTTTGCTCTCCGGCAATGGTATCCTCAGCTTTCAAACTCGCCTCCGAATAATCCTGAGCGGTAGCGGCTAGCCCTACAATCATAGAGCACAGCATAAGCACGGCTGATTTATAATGATTTCTTATAGTTATACTCATCAAACACCCAATACGTGAAATATAAAAACCACATTGTGCTTTTATGTACAGGCAAATAAAAGTCAGAAACTGTAAGGATTAGTAAATTCAAAATATAACAACAGTCAGTATCGCTTTGCACTGACTAGGTAATAACTGGTTTTTTTAGTACAGTAACAAAAACTAAATCGCTTGAAACAGAAACCCTCTAGCACTTCTCGTATCTGGACTGACCATGCTACTCCATCACATCAATATCAAAGCGCCTAAAGTATTATTGGAGCAAGAGAAAGATTTTTTCTGTAACGTGCTGGGCCTAACAGTGGGCGCCAGGCCCACTATGTCAAGCCCAGGCTATTGGCTATACTATAATGACAGGCCTATCATTCACCTAAATGAAAGCGAACAACATTTTTACAATGATAAACAGGGCTACCTGGATCACATTGCACTGCAATCCGCCGGTTTAAAAGATCTGATTGAGAAATTAGAACGCAGCAATACAATATATACCGTTAAATATTTTGATGAAATTGATAGTTCTCAGGTCTTTTTCAGGACGCCGACCCAAACTAAAATTGAAATAAACATACCCAAAGAAAAAATATAACGTCGAATACCGGGAGTGTGCCAATCATGAACACTGAATTTCAACTGGTTTGGAGTGTTATTTTAGGCGCCATCGGCTTTGGTTATTTTATTTACAGTAAGAAACACAAAGCAGTAGTCCCTTTTTGCTCTGCCATCGGACTTTTTATTTTGCCCTACTTGGTGAATAGCCTGGGCTTACTGATTATTATTGCACTCATTTTAATGGTACTACCTTACTGGCTAAAATATTAGCTTTAGCAATTTCCGCTCACCCACACTATTCTCTATCATTAGGCGAACGTCTTTTCACTACAGTTAACCAGTCCAGCGACACACCCGATATGGCATTAAATCGGGCAACCCGATAAACTACCGCTAAAATTTTCGGCCGCGGACGTATTTTTGGCTCAACGGAGCGCGGAATAAACCAGGCGGTAATCAACGCCCGTAACACGCTAGAAGCAATAAACACGACAAACAGTGCACTGGCTAGATAATCTTGCAGCGCGGCTGCAGCAACCAACGGCTCTGCATAGCTAGTAATCACACCCCCCACTAATGCCCCGATAAAAACCAGGCTCGCACCCAACGCAGCCTGCAGAGCTGCATAGGTAGCAAAATCAGAGCGATGCGGTCGTATATCGTATAAATAATTCGCGGTACATAAATTAAACCCACTCCAGGCAAAACCAGATACCGCTTGCACCAACAATATATAAATAAAGTCGGTGGAAAAAATCCACAACAAGGGTAAACAAGGCAATAGGCAACTGGTACTAATCATCACAAAGTGATTACCAAACCGATCACTAAACCTACCCCACAAACGCAGTGAAAGAAACTGGACAACGATGGAGACTACACTGGCAGTGACAAACTGAAAATAACTGAATTGTAAATCCTGCAACATATAAACAGCAAAGTATGGCGCAGATATCGCCACCATGCCCTGCATTCCCGCCACGAATAAACTGTAATGACGAAAAGTTTTATCTTGCCAAATCGCTTTAAAGTTTCGCAAGGTATCGGCAAATACACGGCTTTCAGTTATTGGTGTGTTATCAGGGTCGTGCATTTGGGTAAGTAGGACGCTGGAGGCAAAGCGTCCCGTGGCAGCAATTAAAAATAATAAGGCAAATCCCAGCCAGGTTTTATCAAGTTGCGTTGATAAGGTTAACAAGCCACCACCGATAAAAAAAATAAACAGTGAAGCAACCATTGTTAAGCGTGTACGCGAAGCAAAAAAGTGCCTCGTCTACGCTCAGGCACTACGCTCCCCATCCAGGCTCGCCAATGAGGCTGAATAAGATTCAGGCAAACTTGGTAGGCGACGCACAAACTGATGAAAACCCAAACCGGGCGACTGGGCGAGACAATCGCCCCCACAGCCATAGCCAGCACAACCAGCGCCTGCAAAAAAGCAAACATACTGATGAAACGCTTACGTACAAAATGGCTGGCAAACCATACTGAAAATAACTGCGCGGCCGCGCCAAATAATTGGGGCAACCCCGTCAGTAAAGCCATCTGCCCCATACTCGCTTGCAAATAAACCGCATAGGCAATAAAGAAGTGGTCGCTGGTCGCGGTCATGGTAGAACTGGCAACCGCTTCTTGCTGGGATTTTCGCAAAGTGGTGCGCAGCCACAACATGCGACCACTTCGGCGCTTTCGAGCAGGAGATGTTACAGCAACACTAGTAGCAGGCATGACAAATAATAGGGTAATAGATAGAAGTCAGGGATTATGAATGACATCCCTAGTGTCTGCTAGTGATGCGCAATAATTGCAAGCTATATGCTGAACGTGTCAGTGCTCTGTACCTCAAGACACTCCCTGATAATTTTAGTAAAACATTGGCCCCGCGATCATTTACCTCTATAGTCATTACCGATCAGCTCAATTTTATTACGCTCTCAATGACCGCCACGGTGGAATGACCTACAGTGAATAACAAAAAAATATCTCACCGATCTTAAAACACTCTCCGATCAGTTAATTAGCATCCAACGGCCTATTCGTATTTTGGATAGTATCAAGTGGCCTTATGAATGGCGTGAAAATATTATTCGCAGCGAAGCTCGGGAGCTACCCAAGGCTGATCAAGCATATTATCAATCCATGGAGGCAGACTATGACTATGATACCAAGCGTCAAGAACTGAAAACGCTCTCACAAGATATTAATACCCGCCTTGGGAAAACCGATCCACTGGCTAAAATTTTATTAGCCACCACCGATCAATACCTGCAAGTTCTGGAATTAGTGAAATTTCGCGGTAGCAAAGAGTTTGGTACCTTTAGCAAACGGCTCTATGGATCGACCCACGACCATCTAAGTGGTGACTACCGCAACCTTTGGGAAATTGGTAAGAATTTAGGTGCGGTGTTCTCGCACCCAGCGGCAGCACACCTCTCCTTCCAACACAAGAAAGACCTCAATGCCCAACAAAGCGTTGAATACCTCACTAACAAGTTGAACAACTATTTCGCGGCAGGTGATTTCAAAGTAGTACTTTCTGACGGTATTGTTTCTGATGCGGCTGCCGGTGGCGATGCAATTAAACTGAATGCAAAAGCTGTTTTCTCTGAACGCGAACTGCGCGTACTTGAAGTCCATGAAGGCTGGGTCCATGTAGGCACAACGCTCAACGGTCGCAACCAACCATGGGCCAGCTGGCTGAGTATCGGATCGCCACGCATTGCAGCTCATCAGGAAGGGCTTGCAGTACTCATTGAAACCCTCACGTTTAGCAGCTTCCCCTCTCGGGCGCGACGCATTAGCGACCGTGTCAATGCCATTTATTTAGCGGAATCAGGCGCTGATTTTAGAGAAGTGTATTTAGCACTGATGTCCCAAGGCCAATCAGAAATCGAAGCCTACTCTATTACCCAACGTATTTTTCGCGGCGCACCACTCACTGGCGGGGCACCATTTACTAAAGATTTATCTTACGTTCGAGGCTTTGTTGAGATCGTTAACTTTATTCGCAGCGCCATCCAGCTGGGCCTTCCAGAGTTGCTGCCCATGTTATTTATTGGCAAAGTTCATATCGATGATATCGCCCCACTCTATCAGGCTTATCTGGATGGCATCATCTTACCGCCTAAAAACCTGCCGGATATGTTTAAAGACTTAAATGGACTTTATGTCTGGTTTGGGTTTTCCAGCGGTGTGGCGATGATGGATATAGAACGGGTTAAAGCCCACTTTATTGCATCGTTGAGCGATTTACCCGACGCCTGCCCGATTGAGATGTCTCCACAAAAATAATTATTCTTAATTCAATAACAGCACAAACGACCCAAGGTAATCACTCAGACTTTTCTGCGCAAGACCTGGTAGCAAGCCATTTTTTCATCACACTGAACTTTAGAAAATCTATATAACCCGTCTGATAATACGACGCAATTAAATCATCTACCCTAGTCATAAGCCGGGCATTGTTTTCTGAAGTATTTGTCACCATATAAAATCGGGAAGCAGTCCCTAAGTCGAGCCCTGAAAATTTCACTTTATTTTGTAAGCCATACTCATTAATTAAATGCTGAGCAACAAATTTTGAAGTCATCCAATAATCCACCTCGCTAGACGCCAGATTCTTTAATGACTCTTCAAGTGAGCTCGATTTTTTCATAGTCAATTCAACGCCAAAATTTCTGAAGTGATTTTTTACTTCTGGCGTCACCATACTAGCACCAGTCATAGTTTTAAGATCACTGATATCACTAATGTCGGGGCGATCGACAGGTAACAATACGACTTGACTGATCTGTAACACCGGCGTCTTACCAAGAATAAATCCATCGCCCGCAGTAATAAAAGCAGGATGCGTTAAGGTAAAATCAGCTTTTTTTGTAGCAACAAGTGCCAAACTATTTTTTTGCAACTGACTGGAATTATCAGCAAAATCTGCCTCGCTAAATATCGCCGAATACCCAAGATCTACCGCCAGCCGACGATATAACTCTTTATTAAAACCCTGATAACCACCCCCGCAAAAGTCATACCATTGGTAGGGAGGAAAGGCCGGTGAATTTTTATTGCCGATAGAGAAGCGTAGCAAGTCGTTAGCAAATGCCGCAGAAGTACCTAGCGTTAGCAATACCATCAGTAGCGTAGGGAATTTCAATGTTAACCATCTAGCATCGAACATATACGATTAAATGACCTCCTAAAATAAACGGAATACTATCTCTACACCTTCAACAAATATCCGTCTGTGGCAACATTGCTACCCTTTATTGACCACAACAAACGGAGAAATATAATTATTTATCTCTGGCCTTACGGACCCACTGTTGCGTGGATGTCAAAATTCCGCGCATCATCTGCACTTCCAAATCGTCCATTCGGGTACGGTTGTAGAGCCGTCGCAAACGGGTCATCAATTGTTTTGGTGCCGCTGGATTTAAAAAGTCCATTTCAATCAGTGTTTCTTCCAAGTGTACAAACATACGCTCAATTTCATCGACGCGTGCCATACGGGTATCCCATTCCTGCATTTCATCAGTGGATAGTTGATCCTGCATCGCCAGATGATGCATGCGTAATTCATAACTCACCACCTGCACAGCCATCCCCAAATTCAATGAAGAGTAATCTTCACTGGCTGGAATATTGACATGTAAATGGCAAGCTTGCAGCTCCTCATTAGTCAGGCCTCGGTCTTCACGACCGAACACCAGCGCAACAGGGTGCTGGGCTAGCTCCGGATACACTTTTTCTGCACAGACACGGGGATTTACTAGCGGCCAGGGAATGCGACGACCGCGCGCACTGGTGCCTACCACCAACCCACAATCAGCTACTGCTTCTTCCAGTGTTTCAACCACTACTGCGTTATCCAGAATATCTACTGCACTGGCTGAACGCCAAATGGCGCGCTCATGAGGGAACGCTTTTGGCTTAACCAAATACAGCTGCTGCAGCCCCATATTTTTCATCGCTCTGGCAACAGCACCGATATTCCCGGGGTGTGTCGTATGTACCAGGACAATTCGGGCATTGCTCAGAGGATTGCTCGGCGCATTGGGTTCGCTATTTTCGATACTCACAGTCAGCTTCTTTCTCTAGTCGGTTGGAAATGGCGCGAGAGTTTAACAGAATAACGGGGGTTGAATGAAACCTTTGAATCTGCCCGCTGTAGTGGCCATATTCAGTAATAAACTACACCCTTCCCCCGACTTGGTTCACACTACTATCCGGAATAAATGAATCGTTTTACAGGTTTAGTCTTCGATAGCCGGAGCAAACCCGCTGAGCTAAAGGCATAGATTCGATGATGTGTACATCACTCCCGACCCTGGGCCAATCAGAGTATGGACGACAGCAGCGTCGCGGTACCAAGAAAGGAAATAAAACCTGCCACATCGGTTACCGTGGTCAAAATAATGGATGAAGCGGTAGCAGGGTCCTGCCCTACTCGTATCAGAATCATGGGCACCAACGCACCGGCAAGGCCTGCCGCTACCATTGAACAGACCATAGCAATCGCAATGACCAGCGCCAGACCAAAGGACTGGCTCCATACAAACACCCCCAAACCACAGGTCAATGCCAGCACGATACCATCAATAACGCCAACTTTAAGCTCTTTAGCCAGCACAACTTTCCATTGCAATCCAGTGACCTCTTTCAGTGCCAGCCCCCGCATGGTTACTGCCAACGCCTGCGAGCCAGCGTTTCCGGATTGACCGGCAACCACCGGCAGCAATATCGCCAGCGCAGTAAATTGCGCGATAGTAGCCTCGAACAAACCTACCACTGACGCTGCCAAAAAAGCCGTCAGCAAATTAATGTGCAGCCACGGTAACCGTTTTTTAACGGCAAATAGCGCCGGAGATAGCGCCCGCTCATCTGCGCTGGCACCCACCATGGTCTGGATATTAACCGTTGCCGCATCCTCAGCCGCCTGAAACAGAGCCGCGTAGCGCACCACACCAATTAATTTGTTGTCCTGATCGACCACCGGAATTGAATCGGTACGATATTGATCAAAGGTTTTAACCAGCTCTTCGCGCTGGGAGATTAATCTTGCTGAGCCCTCCGCCGGGTTAAGCAGTGATGACATCAAGGCGTCATCACTGGATAAGGCCATATCCTGTAAATCAACCCTCCCTGCGAGCTTGCCATCTTCGTCAGTAATGTAGATGGAGCGAGCGCGGCGGCGATTAGAATCGCGCACCCGCTCAAGCGCCTCGCGCACCGTCATTGATGTACGATAATGTCCGTACAACCTATCCATATAATAGCCAGCGGTCCCTTCAGGAAAAGCCAATAACATGCGAATTTCACTTTCGCTGCCATCCGGGAGCGCGGTAAACAAACCCTCCCGCTCCGCTTCCGTCAAATGCCGCAACAACGTCAGGGTGGTACCCGTTGACAGTGCGGAAATCACTTCCAGCTGAGTGGCTTCAGGTAACACCAAAAACAATTCCCGTAGCTGAGCAGGATCAACACGCTCTAATAACGGCGCCAGATTCAGCGCGGGTACTTGGCTAATATTGAGTTGCGACGGATTCGACTGTTCGACTATCCGCGCTGCCTCTGCCGGATAGCGACCAAAATAATCGGCCTTTAACGCATCACTTAGGTTCAATGGTATTTCTCCCCATGGTGATTTCCATTAAGTTGGCGCAAATATCAATATAGCTGGCAGCCACTTCGCCCACCAACTCGCCAAAGCCGGAGTCAGTTTCGGTTAACCCATTACTTGCCCTGACCAGTTGTTCAAGTGTTAAAGCGCCCAATAAGCGCGACTGACCGTCGACTACTGGCAGCGCCCGAAAACGTGTCCACTGCGGCGCCCCGACTGCTGCCGCAAACGGCGTATTACCACTCAAGGCCTCCACCCGCTGCAACACTTCGGCAATCCTTCGGTCAGCATTTTTCTGTTGTAATAACACCATTGGCGAAACAATCCCCTGATACTCACCAAATTCATTGATCACAAAAATCGGCTGCTCATCATCGATTTCACTGCTGAACAATTGCTCGCGTACAGCGCCGCAATTGTTATCCAGCTCCACTCGAACAAATTCCGGGCTAGCGATACCCGACAAGGTTTTTAACGAAGTATGAAATAAACGACCCAATTGCTCTTGTACATCTTCCGGCGCAGCCGCCAATACTTGCTGCTGACAGCTGCCGTTCATATGCGACACCAATGCAATGACGTCGGAGTAATGCCCCAACGCTAACATTGCACCTAGCTGACGCGGGCTAATAATTTTCAATACCGACGCTAATGGCCTACTCGCCAGTCTCGATAACACCGGACAGGCCACTGCTGGCGGAAAAGCTTCAAGCAGCTCGACAATATCGGCCGCCGCATAATTATCCATACGATCAGCCACATCAGCGGGATGATGATTCGCAAAATTAACCAGAAGCGTATCGCCGCTCATGATTTTATCACCGTGACATCGGCTTCAAGAAAACGCGCAGCCGGTATGTGAGTGACACCAGCCTCACACTCCAAAGCCACACCGGTGGCGGTAAATTCAATAATGACACCACGCGCGTCGCCCACCTCAATAGTATCCCCCACCGATAAATGCGCCAGTCCGCGACGCGCAACCAGATTAGCGACCAGATTTTTTGAACCCATGGCAAAGGCCAGTGACAAACCACCAAGACTGGTAGCCAACAGGATAACAATGACGTTGGTAACAAATGAAACATCAATATTCATTTGCTCTAAACCCGTCATCACCGCGGTAATCACCACAATGGATTGTGCTAACCGAGGCAGTAATTTACTTTGGCCCGGGTGCAATAAATTGCTCACCACGCTATAGACCAACAGCCCCAACAAATAACCGGCAATAATAATAAAGCCGCCCAGTAAAATTTGCGGGATAAAACTTAGCACCACATCCAGCCATTCACTCAGCGCCAAAATACCGAGAATGCGGATAGCCAACAGCAAAAAGAAAATCAGTGTAGCGTAGTACACTACTTTCGAAATCACGCCGCGCGGTGTTGCGGTGGCCAGTTGATCTGCACGCAGTGGCGAGATACTACGCACCCCGCGGTCGAGCAGGTTTAATAATGTCTCAAACCAGCCAGCAACCACACCCGCAGCCACAAAGCCAAACACTGCAACGCAGATCGCAATAATCTCCGGGTATTGATTAAGGTAAGAAGTATTCATCAACAAAAATCCCCAGGAGTCTAGAAATACGCTGCATTTGCTAGCAACTCACGCAGCTTTAAGTCAGCATAGAGTAGTCGAACCGTGCCCGCTTTGGCTAGTGAATATAAAAGCGACCGCAATAGCAAAAACAACAAGCACTTAGTAAAGGTAACGAACTAAACGACTAACGAAATTTACCCATAAAGAATGGCAAACTTATAACTTTAATACGGATTTATCCAATATAAAGTCATTACTCAGCCTATAATGAACACTAACGCCCATCTGGGCTTGCGCCACTAGAGAGCATAAATGTCCATCCGCGTAGCACTCAAGCACAGCACTGATTACCGATACAGCGACCCCGTACTGCTGTTTCCGCAACTTATTCGATTGCGCCCCGCACCGCATTGCCGAACTGAAATCCAGCACTACCATCTTAATATTAGCCCCGCTGAACACCTGCAATACTGGCAGCAGGATGCCTTCAACAACCATATTCTTAGAGTAATGTTTTCCCAACTGATTAGTGAATTCTCCATCGAAGTGGATATCATTGCTAACATTCAAACCATTAACCCTTTTGACTTCTTTATCGATGACGATGCCAGCCTGTGGCCACTGGTTTACTCCGCTGAGATGGCTCAGGACTTGGCACCTTATTTAAACGTGCAAGCAGCTGGCGCCGAAATGCAGCAGTTCCTGAACAGTTTAAGCACCAGTAATATTGGCATTGTCGATTTTTTGCTATACGTCAGCCAAGCATTACTGAACAGAATCAGCTATGTTGAACGATTGGAGCAAGGCGTACAGAGTTGTGAAACCAGCCTGAGTATTGGCAGCGGCTCCTGCCGGGATTCAGCCTGGCTATTGGTGCAGAGCTTTCGGCACTTGGGTGTAGCAGCGCGATTCGTCTCCGGTTACTCTATTCAGCTAGCCGCTGCCGACAATAATTTTTCTCAAGACAGTACTGATTTACATGCCTGGACCGAAGTATTTATCCCGGGTGCAGGCTGGATTGGCATTGATCCAACTTCAGCGCAATTAACTGGTGAAGGCTATATTCCATTATGCTGTACGCGTGAGCCAGCATCCGCTGCCCCGGTTAGTGGCAATAAAGGCCCCGGAGCAACTCAATTATTTTTTAATAACTCTGTCACTCGACTCAGCTAACGGATAAAAAAACATGGCGTCTCCAAAAACCAAACAGCCTACCGCGAATAAAACCGCCAAAACCAAACGGCCATCATTTGATTGGTCCAATTATGACCCGGGTATTTTTTACGATGAGCTAATCGCTGCCAAGAACAAACCTCGTCCCGCAGGTAAAGGTATTTTTTCTTATGTGAAAAAGATTTCGGAATCGAATCTAGTCGCCAGACAAAAAGCCACCGATCTCGTTATTCAGGAAATGGGGATCAGTTTTACTATTTACAGCGAAGGCGAAAATATTGATCGCGCCTGGCCAATGGATATTATTCCTCGAATCATTCCAAAGTCAGAGTGGGTAAATGTCGAAAAGGGATTGGTGCAACGGGTTACCGCCCTGAATATGTTTATCAATGACGTCTACAATGAGCAAAAAATCTTTAAGGACAAAATCGTTCCCTCAGAACTTATTCTCGGCTCCAAAGATTTTTTAAAAGCGTGTATGGGAATCAAACCGCGACACGGGGTTTGGGCCAATATTTGCGGCTCGGATCTGGTGCGTGATGATAATGGCACCGTCTATGTCCTGGAGGATAACCTACGAGTACCATCGGGCGTATCCTATATGCTTGAAAACCGCGCGGTGACCAAGCGGGTACTGCCACAACTCTTTAATAAGCACAGCATCCTGCCGGTTGATGATTATCCCTCACAACTTTTCGATATGCTCACCTCACTTAGCCCCAATAAAGTTGAAAATCCTGAAATTGCAGTGCTTACCCCGGGGATTTATAACTCAGCCTATTTTGAACACGCCTATTTAGCCCAGCGTATGGGTGCAGAACTGGTCAGTGGCAGCAACTTGACTGTGGGCAAAGACGATTGCGTCTATATGAAAACAATTAAAGGGCTAGAACGTGTTGATGTTATTTATCGTCGTATTAATGACGAATTTCTCGACCCTGAAGTGTTCAACCCGGATTCCTGTGTCGGCACTCCCGGTTTATTTCGTGCCTGGGCAAAAGGCAATGTTGCACTCGCCAACGCCCCTGGTGCGGGTGTCGCCGACGACAAAATTATCTACACCTATGTACCTGCTATTATTAAATACTATTTGGGCGAAGAGCCGATCTTACCGAATGTGCCTTCCTATTTATGTGTCAACGACAAAGAGCGCGAACATGTGCTGGACAACCTCGAAACTATGGTGGTTAAACCCGCTAACGAATCGGGCGGTTATGGCATGCTAGTTGGTCCCGCTTCAACCAAAAAAGAACGCGAGCAATTTGCCGCGCTGATTAAGAAAAATCCCAGGAACTATATGGCACAGCCCGCCTTAAAATTAAGCACAGCCCCCACCCTCTGCAATGGAAAAATTGAACCGCGACATCTGGATTTACGCCCCTTTATTTTGCAAGGCGACTCATCCTATGTAACGCCCGGCGGACTAACACGGGTGGCATTGCGCAAAGGTTCACTGGTGGTTAACTCATCCCAGGGCGGTGGTAGTAAAGACACCTGGATCGTCGAAACGGAGGGCAAATAAATGTTATCCCAAACTGCAGAACGTGTTTATTGGTTTGCCCGCTACGTTGAACGCACAGAAAATATTGCCCGCTTAATGCTAGTGCGCCATCAACTGATTCTTGATCTGCCCAAAAACATTCAACCAGACTGGAGTTTGCTGGTCGATATGCTGGGTATCCATGAAGAATTTAAAGCAACGCAAAAGGAGGCCACTGAAAAAAATATTATCTCCTTTATTTTCAGTGATCGAAGCCATCAAGGTTCAGTGATTAGCACAATCGCCAGTGCGCGCGAAAATATGCGAACCACCCGCGAAGTCTTACCCAGCGAAACCTGGGAGTGCGTCAACGCACTGTATTTAAGTGTATCGAAACGTTCCGGTATGTATTTATCCCGCAGTAGCCGACACAAAGTACTCAACGATATCATTATGTCCTGCCAGCAAATTACCGGGCTGTTAGCCACCACAATGAATCATGGCGATGCCTACCAATTTATCCGTCTGGGTAGCAATCTTGAACAAGCAGATATGACTACACGTATCGTTGATGCAGGCTCGGCATCACTCAGCGGCGCCCGCGAAGAAATTGAACCCTATCGCAATGTGTTATGGATCAGTATTCTGCGTTCGCTCAGTGCTTATCAAATGTACCGGCTCGATACTTCACAAAAAGTGAAACCTGAAGCGGTACTGGATTTCTTACTAAAAAGTGAGGTATTCCCGCGTTCAACCGCATTTAATTTAGCGGAACTTGAATCCTGTGTGCAGCGTTTGGATCACCACGACAAAACCCTAGGTGTGATAAAAACCATCTCAAAACGCCTGCGCACCGTCGATTTAAGCGCACTGGAAGGCATCAAACTGCATCAGTATATTGATGACCTGCAAGCCGAATTAGGTAGCATTCACGGGGTGATTTATTCCACCTGGTTACACCCTGAAACACTGCATAAAACTTGATTTGAGACTTGGCTCAGCAGAACGGCAGCGGCGCTGTCATGTGTCTCATGACCAATGGATCAAGCCAAATCAAGTGTGCAGCCCTTTAATGACAGAGCCTTAGTAGCCCTTTGCGCTACCAAGGTTCTAGATATACTTCAAATGAGCACTATCCACTCAAGGGAAAGCCAACCTCAGCGTTAGCACTATTTATCCCGTTGCTGCTATAATCCGCCGCCACTAAATCCAGCTCAATCGATAAGGTCTACCCAATGGAACCCATGCTAAATATTGCCCTCCGTGCTGCGCGCCAGGCTGGCGAAATTGTTGCCCGCGCCACTGATCAGCTGGATACCCTGGAGGTAAAGGAAAAAAGTGCTAACGACTTTGTCACTGAAGTCGATCAGGCTGCAGAAAAGGAAGTGATTTACCATATCTCCAAAGCCCACCCTGATCATGGCTTTCTGGGCGAAGAAGGTGGCCGTCAAGGCAATGCCGACAGTGATTACCAGTGGGTGATCGATCCGATTGATGGCACCACGAACTTTATTCGCGGTATCCCCCACTTCGCTATTTCAATCGCTTGCCTATACAAAGGGCAACTGGAACATGCTGTGATTCTCGACCCCATACGGCGGGAAGAATTTACCGCCAGCCGTGGCAAAGGTGCCCAGCTTAATGGCCGCAGAATGCGTGTCAGCAACCGTAAATCTCTCGACGGCGCATTAATTGGCACTGGTATCCCTTATAAATCCCGTAGTGAAGATCATATCCCGGCCTACACCGAAAGCATGGCCGCCGTCGCCAAACAAACCGCCGGTATTCGTCGCGCTGGCGCCGCTTCACTGGATTTAGCGTATGTTGCTGCCGGCCGACTGGATGCGTTTTGGGAAATTAGCCTGAACCAATGGGATATCGCTGCGGGGGTATTATTAATTCGCGAATCCGGCGGCTTGGTTTCAGACTTTCGGGGCGGCAACGGCTATATGGAATCAGGCAACATCGTTGCCGGCAACCCAAAATGTTTTAAGGGTGTTCTGCAAACAATACAACCGTTCTTAAAAGGCATTTAAATTCGCCGGAGTAACACCGTTAACCTGCTGTTAATAGCGGGATAACGTCAAACCGCTGGATATCCAGAGGCTGTGGTAAGCCAGCGATTTTAACCGCCAGTGCCATACGCTGATCAGGACTGGGGCTGGATAATTCAAAATACCAATCGGCGGGGTTATCCTTCAGTATGGGTGCCATGGCGATGGCTATCTCCTCATTGTTAAAACTAAAACCGAAATTCCCCAGCCCCAGAGAAATCCCCTCTCCACGCGCCTTCATATAAGCTTCTTTTAGCGTCCAGTAATCAAAAAAACGGCTACTTTGTTCCGCCGCGGGCAATGCGAATAAATCTTTGACTTCCTGCTCAGAAAAAAACCGGTCAGCTATCGAGGACAGACTATTTTTTCTCTCAGTATGCTCAACATCCACTCCAATTTTCATCTGTTTGCTGACCGCACAAACAATAAAACGACAGCTGTGACTGAGGTTAAATTCCAGCGCCACTGGCGCATCCACTAACTCCGGTTTGCCATGCTCACCTTGGGTAAAACGCCATTCCTCAGGCTGGCGCTGGCAGTACCGGGATAAAACCGTACGCACCAATGCGCGAGTTAACGCGTGATCAAAACGCCCCTGCTCAAATTTGAAACGCTGATTACGTTCGCGCTCCTCCAAGGACATGATCGATAAAAATTCAGGCAATAGTACTGGCGGCACTGATTGGATATCGGTACGCCAGATATGCACTTCATTGTCGTTCAGATTAAGGGCAGCCATGAAAACTAATCACCACTCTTTAATAATTTTTCCACCGCCAATAAACCGGCAATTGAAATAAGATCGGTAATTTCGCCGCGGGTGACCATCGCCACAGCGTCCTTCAAAGGCAGCTGTTTTAACACCAAGTCGCCCTCAGTATCTTCCAACGCTTGCTGACCCGGTTGTAGATTGCGGGCTAAAAATACATAGCCTTCCTCATCGGTGACGGAGTTGGACGTATGCAGTTTAAATAATTGCTGCCAGTCACCACCATGAAGGCCTGTCTCTTCTTGCAACTCACGCTGCGCAGCACTTAAGGGCGACTGATCGAAAGAGCCGCCACCCATCGGAATCTCCCAGCTGTATTCATCCAGTGCATAACGGTACTGACCAACTAACACCGTCTGCAAATTCTCATCTAACGGAATAATGCCCAACGCCCTATTCTTAAAATGAATTTTGCCATAAATGCCGTCACTGCCAGCGGGTGTGATTACTTCTTCATGGCGCAGTGAAATCCAGGGATTGTCATAAATCAGTTCAGAGGATTTTCGCCACCAGGGGCCTATGGCTACTGGAGAATTTTTATCGTTTTCGCTACTCATGGGTGTGCTATCAACGCTTTAGCTAAAGTAAGCACAAATTGTAAAGTTCAACAGCAAAAAAGCCAGCAATAAAAAAGCCAGAGCTAAATAGCTCTGGCTTTAGCCGAACATCGGACTTAATTAAAACTGATAATCACCATCTTGCTCGATACCATCTACACAACGCAGGACCTGAATCTGACGATCACCTTCTTCCTGCCCCATTAGCGGTAACAACTGGTTATATACCGGATCAACATCACGGTTAAAGGCGGCGCAGCGATTGCGATAGTCACGATCAGCAATTTTGGACATATCCACGCCTTCCAAACAATCTTGTGGGATACCGTTTTCAATCAACTGCGCCCAATGCTCACGATACTTACCAATATAATGAAACAGCTTATCAAAGCTTTCTGCATCTGGTGCACGACCAGCCAACATCCAAGGCGACATAAAGGCCCACTGACGTAAGCCAAGCTCCTCAGACTTAACAAAGCCCTCGGTGCCATACAAGCCTTTGTTATACTCTGACAGTGGCTCATACACATGATTAACATAATTCAGGTTGGCACCGATATCGACACCAGGCATCACTTCACAGTGATAGGCATAGTGCCCCATATGCGCCAAGTGAACCGAATCTACCGTGTAGTGAGGCGCTGGGTTATCTTTATCAGTAAACGCAAACATCATATGTGAATCAACACCGGGAGGGTTTGCCACCAGACCAACATAAACCAATTTAAATACACCGTCCTGCCCCATCCAGACACGCTGTTCACCTACTTCTTTGCCACCGCGGGCAAACATAATAGGGTGATAAGCACCACCATCCTCACCTGTGACCTCCTTCATTTTGAAGCGCTCTACGATATGATTAATAGAGTCCCAGCACAGGCGATAGGCTAGAGAGTCTTCTGCAACATACTTTTCAATGGTTTCTGACATGGGGTGATACCTCGTTATGACATTATAATTAAAGCTGTAGATAGAGTTGCAATATTGATAACCAAAAGCCCTGACTATCTACTGCGCTAAACCAATTTTTATTATGGAAATTTAGCCCAATAAATGATGCCGATTATGGTACGACCACCGCCATAACGATTCAAGCGCTGCTATGTAAAGTTAGGTCAAGTCTTGACCCTCGAACACCTCATAATAGCGCGCCCTACCCTCCCAACAACATTCTGTACAGATTGATTTTAGGCCCCCAGCAACTGTGGTACAGTGCTACTTCTGAGCAGTAAAACGGACCATGATAATGAATGCCGTCAATGAGCGCCGCCATCACACCCGCTACCCCGCCAATCATTTGAAAGTATTGATCAAATCGCTGCGCAATAGAGACAGTGAATGGGAGATGGGTTATATCAGTACCGTCGATTTTAATCGCTTTGGTATTGGCATTGAGTCTACTCACAACTTTGCCATCGGCGATATTCTATCGCTGATTATTCGTACGGATGATTCCACTCTGGCAGAGGTCAACGGCCTGATCTGTAATCGCACGATTACTGACAGCGGCTTTAGATTCGGGGTGCGCTTTGAGCACGAAGGCTGTGAAGATGAAGAAGCAGCAGATGCGGTATTTAATATCAGTCAGGAAATCCTGATGATTGAACGCCAAGCCGCGACGGCTATTCACTAGCTGTTCGGGCTTTCAATGAGCCTAAGTACTGTGCTTAATACCTATCTATTGATGTCAATTATAAGTAGTTCTACGGTGGTCGCTCTACACCCAATCACGTATGATTATCATCTGCAAACAGCTACTCAAAAAATTTAACTATTATTTGAATGCTGCCACAGCAATGTCATTTACCCTCGCTATAATTTAGTTGCAATATACCCACTTACAGGAGGCAGCAACCGACATGCAAAACACCAAGCTAATTTTTTGTTGCTTATGCGCCCTTTTACTAAGCGCCTGTGCTGGCACCTCGAAACAACCCGATCAAGCTGCAGCTAACACTTTATTCTGCGACAACTATTTTGCTTACCAAATGTGCGCCAAAGATTTAGATCAAAATGGCGATGTTGATGTGATGTATTTTAAAGATACCCGCCAAATATTTATGACCAAACCCGACCAGCAACATTTAATTCCTATTGGCTTTATTAAACACCCCTGTATACAAGTCATGGACGAGGAACTCCAGCAGGCCAGCAATAAAATGCTACAAATCAATGAGCAGACCACGGCACTGCAAAGAACCAAAATAAAAACCATGATGATCCTGAACTCTGGCCGCTATATAATCAAAATCAATAGCTGTAAAGACCCTGACTATGCTGCTCATGGTAATGATAATGACAGCTTTGGCGACGAAGACTTTGAAGACTTATAAGCTCATCACTTCCAACTAAAAACAGCGAGCTTGCCCCCGACCAATCGATTCTTACTGGATATTCATTTTAAAAAACTAAGCCTATGCTAAAATCTGCGGCCATCAACTGACTTTGATTAGCGAACAACTTAATGCCGACTGCCTGCAATGCAACTAAGAAAAACTCCCCTACGGACAGTAACAATCAAGATTTTATTATCTCTGATATCAACGAGGAAGAATCCGTATTACGCGCCAGATTTCAGCAATGGGGATATTTGTATTTTAAACGCCTGATCGAAACCGCTGAATGCCAGCAAATGCTGCAGACACTGCTAAATCAACTCGCCCCTTATATTGGTTTAGATGAACAACAACAGCCGATACTGCATGGCCAGCCCTTTTTTGAAACCGATCCAATCTGGGACGAAGTCTACCCAAAAATTCAATCTCTAGAAGCTTTTCATAGTTTCTTCCATCAGCCACACGTTACCGACTTAATGCAAAAAGTGTGTGGTGAAGAGGTGTTTGTTTATCCGATGAAAATGGCGCGCATTTCTACTCCAGGTAAAATTGGTTATGAAACACCACCGCATCAGGACGCGCACTCACACAACGCCGGCCCCACGATGGCCGGCATTTGGCTGGCCCTACATGATGTACCTCAACAGCTGGGGCGGGTAAAAGTGTTACCCAAGTCCCATAAAAAAGGGGTGCGCCCGGTTTTTCAGGCACAGGGGGTGGGCGGTATTCAATGTGAAATTTACGACGATGAAAGCACTTGGCATGTATCTGATTTTGAACAGGGCGACGTGCTGATTTTTCACTCCTGCTGCGTCCACAAAGCCGAACCCAACCTCACTGAAAACCAGGTCAGACTAACTATAGATACCCGCTTTTGTGATTATGGCGCACCGGTATTTTTTACCAATCTTGATCCTCATCACGGCTGGCGGATTGAAGCGCTCAACTGGGAATATATTTATAAAAGTTGGGGAGATACCGCTCTGCAGTACTATTGGCGGGATTATCCAAATTTGTTTTGATGGCAGGAGAACACTTTTGCCAATTAAGCTAAAGTCCCTTCCTCCTCATTCGCGTTGCTCCCAGCCCTAACATACCCGCTAGCAGTAACAACACTGTCGTTGACTCCGGAACTTCTTCCGGCACTGGAGCTGCATAACTCATCTGAAAGTCGTCAAATGCAACAACATTATCAGCTGTCAAAAAATTGATCGCGTCGATATTCCCATCAACCTCAATAACCCAATCAACTGACCCAAAGCAATTTGAAAAGTCCTCTTCATCGCCGCTACATTTCACGGTAAATACATCCTGAACAACACCATCCAGACCAGTAGTGATTTGAACACCAGCCGAGGACATGTAAGTCACCCTAAAGCCAGCCCGACTAACAGCCTTATCAAAATTAACAGTAATCAAGTCTTGTGGGCTAGACTGACTTGCGCACAAGAAATTTACTACTTGGTTCTGACGTTGACAGCCACCGTTAGAAAAGGTCACGCCATAATCTACATATTGATCAGTGATAACTTCCCCTTCAGACAACTCAAATTCGTCGAATGAAATGACTACATCTGCATCATCGTAAAGTTGGTCAGTTACAAAAATGGTGGCATTTATTGGCAGGGATAACAACAGCGCTATTCCCATTAGAGATTTGTTATACATATACAGACATCCTTTTATGTAAGCTTTATTACTGGCATTGGAAATTTTAGCTCTAAGCATAACGGTAACATTATTATAGACGCCGCACATCAACTGAAACACTCAGAACCGGGCTTTTTCCGCCTCCAAAAATAACCCCTTTGATTGGCGTAACGTCACCATAATCCCGACCAAATGCTGTCACTATGTGCTGGCTACCCGCGGCGGTATTATTGGTTGGATCAAATTCTACCCAACCTTCTTTAGGACAAAAATACGCCACCCAGGCGTGCGTTGCATCAGCTCCTACCAGCTTAACTTCACCGGGCTTGGGCAGGGTTTCAATATAACCCGAGACATATTTGGCAGGAATGCCCATTGAGCGCAAGCAACCAATTTGTAAGTGAGCAAAATCCTGACAGACGCCGCGCTTATGCTCTAACACCTCCGCCAACGGTGTGGCGATAGTTGAAAAACCGGGATCGTACTCAAAATCATTAAAAATGCGAGTGGTTAATTCACTGACACAGGATTTAAGTGAACGATTAAGGTTAAACGAAGGCTTGGCATACTCGGCCATCGCACGACTGGGTTCAATCATTTGAGAATTTAATAAAAATTCACGCGCTGCAATGGTTTCAGGGGTGAGAGTATCCCGTAAATACGCTAACGACTCACCGTACGATGCCCCCAAATCCAATTCGCTATCACGGCTGTCGATGTCAATATCGGTTTCGGCAGTAATAGTGAGCTCAGTGTGAGGCCGCTGAATTTCAAAATGGTAGGCAATATTGCCAAAATAATCCGTGCGTTTATGGGTAGTTGCCGCCTGTGGTGAAACCGTAATACGACTTTTAATCGCCCGCTGACTATCGGTATCCCGTGGCACCACATTCGCCAGGTTATAACAACGGCTGACTTGCTGTGCATATTTATAGTGGGTGATATGGCGAATCCGAAAACGCATTAACGTGCTCCCCAAAATGTCGTCACCAGTTGCTGGGTATCGGTGCGATGATCAAAATGCTTATCACTAATAAAACCATTGAAATCTTTTAATAATCTATCCAATTGCACCAATAAATTATTCAATGCTTCGCGCTGTGCGCCATTGTCTTCGAGTAAGTCCGGCAAGCGCGATAATTTCAAACTGGTAATCGCCTCCATTAACGCTCGCTCCTCTTCTTCCAGCTCTTGCGAAACCGTATTTACTTTGGGGAGTACACTGAGGTGCTGCTGTAATCGTTGCAGCTGAAAAATAACTGAGCGCGGATTATTTTCATCCAACAGCACTAATTCAAGACCTAATCCAATGCCGCGACGCTCACGACTACGACGACGATAAGTGATCAATACATCCATAGTAATCAACAGTGCGGTCAGCGGGGTTGACTGGTCACCTTCACCGGTTATCGGCGTCAATAAACTGCGGATAGTTTGTACCGCCTGCAAGGAGCGCTCGATGCGCTTACCAAGCTCCATAAATCGCCACCCCACACTGCGAATCATGCTCTCTTGCATTAGCCCCGACAATGCCGCCAACACGGTTACCAATGGATCAAGTGCTTCTTCCGGCGCCGAGGTACTGTCTGTTAACGCAAGATCCAAATCCCCCAAGGCATCACGTATATCATTGATAACGCGGATAGTATCAGTGGACAATAACTCTTTGGATTCATCGGCGCTGGCGAGCATTGAATTCAATGTTGATTTAATACTACCGAGCCGATTGCCATCTTTGATTATTTGCAGTAATTCATCTTCCGGGTCTGCCAGCAACTCCGCACTGGCTTTCATAAAGCCGGGCAATGTTGCGGTTACCTGACTCACTGTTTGCAATAAAATACGCCGCGCATTGGGGCCAATGGGCTCTTCACCATTCAACAACATAAACACGGTACGTAACAAACGTAAGGACGCTTCTGCCCGCTCAGCATAACGCCCCATCCAATAAAGGTTCTCAACCACACGACTGGGTAAACTCACCAGACTGGAACTACGTAGCGCAGAATGCGTGTCTAATGCGGGATCATTATCAGCCGTGCGCTGCGGCTCCGTCGCGGTCACCCAGGTATCCTTGCTAGGGCTACCGGATTGCATGCTAATTACCCGGCTTGTGGTATCGTCACCCACGCGGGTAAGGCCACCCGGCAAAATCATATAGGAGCTATCAGTAGCTACTGAAAAAGTGCGTAACAATGTGGGACGAGGCTCTAATTTTCCCGCCGAGAATGTCGGAATATACGATTTTTCCAGACGCTCCTGCGCCACATATTGATAACGATTGCTGTGAATAGTCGCGAGTAATTTATTTAGCTGTTCGGTTGTTAAATCACCGCCCCAAACGCTGCTGATGCCACTGCCACGATAGGCAGGTTTAATAATCAACTGACGAATATTAGCCACGACAAAACGCAAATCCTCTTCGTCGCCACACCAATAGGTTTTAACCGACGGCAGACGTAACTCACGCCCTAATAAACACTTGCTAATTTCAGGTAAACATTTCAGCAATATGGGGTTTTCCAATACTCCCGAGCCCAGTGGATTGGCAATCACTATGCGCCCACTTCGCGCCACCTCTAATAAACCTGGCACACCTAGACGGGAGTCACTGCGCAATTCAACAGGGTCACAAAAAACATCATCAACCCGCCGTAAAATAACATCCACCCGCTTTAACCCATCGAGGCTTTTCATCCAGACAAAGCCATTACGAACGATCAAATCGCCACTTTGTACTAATGGAAAACCGAGATAGTTCGCTAGATAGGCATGCTCAAAATAGGTTTCGTTTTGGCCACCGGGTGTAAGCACTACAACTAAAGGCTCATCATCAGACGGTGATAATGAAATCAGCTTAAGCCGTAAACGCTGATAAAAACTGGCCAATCGATGCACATGGCTATCGCGATACAAACTGGGGAATACCCGCGACATAACTGTCCGGTTTTCTAATACATAGCCCGAGCCACTGGGTGCCTGAGTACGATCCGATAACACGCACATAGTGCCATCACGCTGACGTACCATATCAACGGCATGCAGTATCAGCTGGTGTTCACCGGGCAATTCAATACCCTGGCAAGCGCGCAAGAAACCACCGTGACTAAATAATGCTTCTGGCGGGATAGCCCCTTCCTCAGCAAGTTGCGCGGCCCATAAAGGTCCTGTACCAGCAAATTGAACAGCTCTGAACGCTCTAACAGCCCCGCTTCAATCCTCCCCCAATCTTCACTGCCAATAATATAAGGCACTGGATCGAGCTCCCAACTGGAGCTGGGCTGCCGTTTTCGGCATAGATATTATAGGTAGCACCATCATCGCGTAAAATTCTGCGCGCTTTCTGCTCTCGCTCACTTAATACGCTAGGCCCTAAATCCTTCAGGCTATTGAGCAGATAGCCCCACTCCGTTTTGACACTGCCATCAGCGGCCTGAGTATCATCTAACGAGCCACTAATAGCGTTATAGTCGAGCGCCCCTGCCGGTTTTACCCGCTCGGCATCCGTTTCAACCTGACTCTGGGCCGGGTCCTGACTTTGGAGTTGACTCTGGGATTGTTGCAGAGGGTCGGTCACGTATTCTACCTGTATGAGATTGTTGACGAGCACAGCTTGGGCTCCGCCAATAGTCACCGTGATCGCGGCGCATTATATACGCTTACGCCGCAGATCACTAAACATGACGCTCCAGATTTTAGTCTGTCACTCTCATTATGACCGCCCGGAACTACGCATATCCAATATATAAGGATATTCGCCAGCAGCCTCTTCAGGTGGTGGCTGCATGGGTCTGGGCACATGCTGATCAGGGTAAAACTGCCGTAACGCGCTCACCTCAGGCATAGGTATAAATGGCCCCTGCGTGTGGTTCACAGTAGTAAAGCGATTGATTCGTCGGGATTCCGCCTCATAGGAGTTAACCGGGAAGCTATCGTAGCTGCGACCACCCGGGTGGCTGACGTGGTAACTACAACCGCCAATGGAGCGACCATTCCAGGTATCAATCAAATCAAAATTCAGCGGTACGTGCACACCGATCAACGGGTGCAATGCCGACGGCGGTTGCCAGGCACGATAACGCACCCCACCCACGTACTCGCCATGCTGGCCGGTGCTACGCAGGGGCACACGACGACCATTACAAGCCAGCACATAACGCCCTTCGGTCAACCCCGTGGCCTTGATCTGCAATCGCTCAACCGAAGAGTCGACATACCGCGACGTGCCAAAGCTGCTGGTCTCTTCACCCAACACATGCCAGGGCTCAACTGCCCAGCGCAATTCCAGTTCAATATCATCAATCTGTACGCGACCGTAATGCGGGAAACGAAACTCTTCAAATGGAGCTAACCACTCCAACTGGAAGGGATAACCATGCTCCTGCAAATCGTTCACCACGTATTTCATGTCTTGCCACAAAAAATGCGGCAACATAAACCGGTCGTGTAACTCTGTGCCCCAGCGCGTCAGTGGTTTGTGGTATGGCGTTTTCCAAAAACGTGCCACTAAGCTGCGAATCAACAGCGCCTGCACCAGCGCCATACGCGAGTGCGGTGGCATTTCAAAACCACGAAACTCCAAAATACCCAAACGCCCGGCACTGCCGGAAGGGGAATACAATTTATCGATACAAAACTCTGCGCGATGGGTATTACCCGTGACATCGATTAACAAATTACGCAACAAGCGATCGACTATCCAGGGTTGAGCGACCTCTTCCGTGCCTGACATTTGCGAGAACGCCACTTCCAGCTCATAGAGCATTTCATCGCGGCCCTCATCAACCCGGGGCGCCTGGCTGGTCGGCCCAACAAACATGCCGGAAAACAAATACGACAAGCTGGGATGGTGCTGCCAAAAAGTAATAAAACTGCGCAAAATATCCGGACGGCGCAGCATCGGGCTATCCGCAGGAGTGGTTCCGCCCAGCGTAATATGATTCCCGCCTCCAGTACCTGTATGACGACCATCCAACATAAATTTCTCGGTGGACAAACGTGATAAGCGCGCCTCTTCATAGAGCGACGTGGTGGTAGCGACCAACTCATCCCAGTTGTTAGAGGGATGCACATTCACTTCGATAACACCCGGGTCAGGGGTGACCAATAATTTTTGCATACGCGGATCGCGCGGCGGTTCATAACCCTCAATGATCACTGCTACTTTCAAACTGGCAGCAGTGGCTTCAATGGCGGCAACCAGTGCCACATAATCTTCCAGATACTCCAGTGGTGGCATAAAGATATGCAAGCGCCCGTCCCGCACCTCGACACACATAGCGGTTCGTACTACGGCCTCGAGATCCTCCGCAACCGGGGCCTCTTCATCAGCCGTTTTATCGTCTGCAAATGCTAGTTCGCTACGCGCCGGTAAATCTTTGCGTGGCTCGAAGGGATCACGCTGAGGCGTAAACTGATCTGCTTTATTAGCAAACTCCGGTAAATTCCCCAACGGTAAACGCAAGCCCATGGGTGAATCACCGGGAATTAGCGTAATGCGCTCACGCCTCATCGGCCACAAACTACTGTGCCAGCTTTTTTGTTCTTCCTCTAACGGCCAGCCTGTGCTGCGACTGAGTGGTAGCACCACCCCTGTCGGTACATCCATACCTCGTTCAATAAGTTTGGCCAAACGGCGGCGATCAAGATTGCTGCTGAGCTTATGCGCCAAAATATCGAGATTTTTTGGCAGGTTTTGCTCCTGCATTAAATAATATAAAGCATCTTCATAAGCTGGCTGACAGCAGGCTTTGGGTATACCCAACAACCCACACAAATGCTTACCAAAACGGCTGGCGTAGTTGACGTCGTAGTCATACTTTTTATCGACGCGCGCCAGCAATTCTGTGTTGTTCCAGAGCGGCTCACCATCTTTCCGCCAGAATACTCCCAGCGCCCAACGCGGGACTTCTTCACCGGGATACCATTTGCCCTGACCGTAATGCAGCAAACCATTAGGTGCGTAGCGATCACGCAACCGCAGCAATAACGTTTTTGCCAGACTGAGCTTGTCTTCCCCGAGCGCATCGGTGTTCCACTGCTCCGACTCCATATCATCGATGGACACAAAGGTCGGCTCACCACCCATGGTTAAGCGCACATCATTTTGTTCAAACTCCACATCCACCGCTTTGCCCAGCGCCAAAATATGTTGCCACTGGTCTTCACTGTACGGTTTGGTGACTCGCGGATCTTCCAGCACACGGGTAACGGTATTGCTAAAATCGAATTCAACTTCGCACTTATCGGTAGCACCGACGATAGGTGCTGCCGACACTGGGCTCGGAGTACACGCTAACGGGATATGACCTTCACTGGCGAACAATCCCGAGGTGGGATCTAAACCAACCCAACCGGCGCCCGGTAAAAACACTTCGCACCAGGCATGCAAGTCGGTGAAATCCTCGGCCGCCCCCGAAGGGCCATCCAGCGATTTTTCATCAGGCTTAAGTTGCACCAGATATCCGGAGGCAAAACGCGCCGCCAATCCCAAGTGACGTAATAACTGCACCAGCAACCAGGCCGAATCCCGACAGGAACCTTTAGCCAGTTTTAATGTTTCTTCCGGTGTTTGAATACCCGGTTCCAATCGCACCAGATACTCAATTTCTTTTTCTACATATTGGTTAAGCTCGACTAAAAAGTCATTAATCGCGCGCGGTTTTTTATCAAAGCCGTTTAAAAACTTCTTGAACTTTTTCCCTTCTTTTAACTTTTCCAGATACGGTAGTAATTCTTTTTTTAACTGCGCAGGATATTTAAATGGATATTTCTCGGCGTACTCTTCCACAAAAAAATCGAAAGGGTTAATCGTCACCATATCGGCAATAACTTCAACATCCACTTCGAATTCAGTGCATTTTTCCGGAAACACCAAGCGCGCCAAATAATTACCAAATGCATCTTGCTGCCAATTAATAAAATGTTCTTGCGGCTTTATTTTTAAGCTATAGCTGTGAATAGGTGTGCGGGAATGCGGTGCAGGTCTCAACCTCACCGTATGTGCTGATAAGTTAACGGGGCGATCAAATTTATACGAGGTGCGATGATTAATCGCGACACGGATGGTCATAGTGTATTACCGATTTTAACGGTAGCCATTACTCGGGGAGCAATAATATTCATGTCTGATCCTGCTGGAACCACGTACTATCAATGGTTCTATTAATATTAAACAAACTTGCTTGAAACTCATCCACAAAAGTATGTAACTGTTCACGCGTCGAATTATACGGATCAAATCCGGATTGCTTTCGACGCGCTCTATCCAATAACTTTACTACCGGCTTATGATTTGTGAGCGGTATCAACTCTTCACGCATGCCATTAAGACAAAACTTCACCGACCGGGGTAAGGTTTCGTTGCGCAAGACAAAGTCAACCACATCATTAGCTTCAACCTGCGGCCCAATCATACGACGGTAGGCCCCCATTGCTGATAAGGACTTTAATAAACTGGCCCAAATTAACGGATCTACGGTTGTATGGTGGCGATCTTCACCCAATAACGCCGCTGCACCCACATCAATTATCCGGGTGGTCATATCGGCACGCTCCAACAGCCTTCCAAGCTTAATAAAACGGTAGGCATGGTCGCGACTGAGCGTGGATGACAACATGCCACTGATCATTTGGCAACTAGTGATTACCGTTTCTAGAAATTTATAGCGATTGCGGCGGCCAATGGATTTATCAGCATGCTCCTGCGCATAGATATACAGCTCATTGACATATTCCCACGCCTCTTCTGGCAATACATCACGAGTAGTGCGGACATTTTCGCGCACCGCTCGAATGGCATTGTAAATACCACCGACATTGTCCTCATCGGCAATGATAAACTTCAACACGTTCTGTTCGTTGTACACGCGGTAGTGATCGGTATAAGCCGCTTCCGCGTCCATGATCCGTACTAACACATCCCACCCAGGTTCTGCGCCTTTGGGTATATCCATTGCCATATGGGTATAGGCATTGGTTAATCGGGCCATATCTTCTGCACGTTCTAAATAACGCGCCATCCAATAAAGCCGCTCGGCCACTCGCGAAAGCATGGTCATTTGTTATTCTCCACAATCCAGGTATCTTTACTGCCACCCCCTTGCGAGGAATTGACCACCAGGGAACCCTTCACCAGCGCCACCCGGGTCAAACCGCCAGGGGTTACCCAGCTCTCTTTGCCCTGCAAAATAAACGGTCGTAAATCCAAATGGCGGGGTTCTACCTTATCGTCGATATAGGTAGGGGCTGTCGACAGCGCCAAGGTCGGTTGCGCAATATAATTACGCGGGTTAGCTGCAATTAATTTGGCAAACTCCGCCCGTTTAGCAGCGCTGGCTGGCGTGGGGCCGACCATTAAACCATAGCCCCGGATTCATTGGCGGGTTTTACTACTAACTTATCCAGATTAGCCAACACATATTCGCGATCTTTTTCATTCATGCACAAATAGGTTTTAACACTAGCCATCAATGGTTTTTCGTTTAAGTAATAACGAATCATCTCGTTAACATAAGCGTAAACGACTTTATCATCCGCTACCCCTGCTCCCGGCGCATTAGCAATGGCTACATTACCCGCTTTCCATGCCCGCATTATGCCGGGCACACCCAAGGCCGAATCCTTGTTAAAAACTTCCGGGTCAAGGAAATCATCATCAATGCGACGATAAACCACATCCACCCTGATGGGTCCATCTACGGTTCGCATATAGACACAGTCGTCGTCATCAACGAACAAATCACTGCCTTCGACTAATTCCGCGCCCATACCTTGCGCTAAAAACGCGTGTTCAAAATAGGCGGAGTTATAAATACCTGGCGTCAACACCACGATGCAGGGGCGCTTTTGATTGCGCGGGGATAGCGAAGCTAACGTACTGTGCAAACGCGAGGGATAATCATCGACCGGTAAAATACTGTAGTTTTCAAATAACTCGGGCAGCACCCGTTTGGTGATTTCTCGATTTTCCAACATATAGGACACGCCGGACGGAACTCGCAGATTATCTTCCAGCACGTAAAACTTGCCATCTTTATCACGCACCAAATCGGAGCCACAAATATGCGCCCACACCCCATATCGTGGCGATATGCCCTGACATTGTGCTTTATAGTTTCCTGAGTCGAGAACAATGTCCGCCGGAATAATGCCGTCGGCAATAATTTTTTGTTTGTTATAAATATCATCGATGAAGCAATTCAGCGCGCGGCTACGCTGCATCAGCCCCAGTCGCACTTTATCCCATTCACGCGACGGAATAACCCGGGGATGATATCGAACGGCCACGCTCTATCGATATTTCCCTCTTCACTATAAATAGTGAAAGACACGCCCATTTCCTTAATCGCCAATTCTGCTGCAGCACGCCGCGTACGCATTTCATCAATGGAAAGATGTTGGAGTAATTTGATCAGCTGCTTGGCTGTTTGGCGGGATTTTCCGGCGGGGGTAATAAGTTCGTCAAAAAACGAATCGGTTTTATAGGATGTCCAGCTCTTATTCATACGTAATACTTTTCTCCGTTAACTTAGCATTATTGTTAGAGCAATCGACATGCCAACATTGAGCACAGCCGTCTTTTTTCGGTTAAGTCTATCTGACATTAAGTCACGACACCAATCCTGTAACACCCACACATTAAATAATTACCTGACTTAAAGGGAGCATCACCTATAGATTAGTGACAACTGACTGCGGGCAGCTCGCTCCACTTTGTTGTGTAAGCCGGCGACTTAAAATTCTGCCGCATCTGCCAGCGACTCCCCGAACCTTGCGCACCGATATAGCTTGTGCCCTGACCATAGCGCTTATTAATGCTATCCATCACCGACATTAACGCTTCAACCTTGGGCGAGTGACTCAACATAAATAAATCCTGCTGCTGATAATGCTTATCTGATAACTCTATTAATCCCACCCCTGCTTTCAAATACCGCACATTGGGCTTAAATATTTCTCTCAAACCAGCGCGTGCAGTTTTCACAATAAGGCGACTATCATCGGTAGCGTACGGCAATTTCACCACAATATTCCGACTGTAATGATTAGTTTCATAGGGCGAGCTATTAATGAATACCTGCAACGTACTAACGACATGCTGCTGCGCCCGCAACTTCTCTGCTGCGCGACTCGCATAAGCACTCACCGCTTTATCGAGCGGCTCCAGAGTTGTAGGTTTGTCGCCAAAAGAACGCGTACAGTAGATTTGTTTTTTAGCCAGTGGCTGCTCTGCAAGCGGAATGGCAGAAACCCCGTTAAGCTCTTCAATAATACGTTCAACATTCACCCCGAATTGTCCGCGTAAGCGCTTGGGGTTCGCTGTTGCCAAATCATAAACACTGTATATCTCCAAGGCATTTAACTTGCCGCTCAACCGTGATCCAATACCCCACACTTGCTTCACCGGCAGTCGCCGCTGTAACCACTGCCACTTAACCGGCGTATCGAGCACGCAAACCCCATGGGTGCTGACAATTTTTTTGGCGGCATGATTGGCCAGTTTGGCCAGTGTTTTCGTTGGCGCAATACCAACGCCTACCGGCATCCTGATATCTCGCCAGAGTCGCTGTTTAATATCCCGCCCGTAAACACCAAGATCACAGGCGATGCCGTCCAGCTGCAAAAACATTTCATCGATAGAGTAAACCTCCACCTCTGGCGAATAGTCTTTAAGTGTGTTCATAACACGCTGGCTAATATCACCGTACAATGTGTAGTTACTACTGAAGACATACACCCCAAGCTTGCGCAACAAGCCTTCAATCTTAAAAAAAGGCTGTAGGTCCGGGATACCCAAAGCTTTGGCTTCCTTGCTGCGCGCAACAATACAGCCGTCGTTATTGCTTAATACAACAACCGGCTTACCACGAAGGTCGGGCCTGAAAATTTGTTCACAGCTGGCATAGCAGCTATTGCAGTCAACCAATGCGAACATGGTGACGAATGGAATGAGTGACAACACCCTCGATGATTAACTCGGCATCGTCACCCACAGGTATCGGCGCCATATTGCCATGCGCTGGCACTAACAAACGCCGCCGCGTATCCAGTATCTTGCAGGTTAGCTCGCCATCCAACGCGGCAATAACAATACTGCCATGCTGCGCCTCAATATGGCGATCAACAATCAACGTATCGCCATCATAAATACCACGCCCGACCATCGACTGACCCTGCGCTTTTGCCATATAGGTCGCACTGGGATGGCGGATCAGGTATTCATTAAGGTCCAGATAACTTTCAATAAAATCATCGGCAGGGCTAGGGAAACCTGCCGCAATGGTGTGACCAAAAAAAGGAATCGGGATTATTTTCATTAGCGCAGATTACTGTATATACATACAGTAATCAATCTATAAATTCGCCATTAGAGCAACCCAAATCCACGGATCAATTATAAAAAATACCAATTAAGAAACAGTACAGGAGATAAGCAAGGCCCCGCCATAAACAATCTACGCGGGGGCCTAATCCTAGGGACTAACGTGACTGTTTACGCTTGATTCCAGCAAGACCAATTAAAGCTGAACCAAAAAACCAAGCTGCCGCAGGAACAGGTATAGCAGACAACGTCACTGAATGCGTCTCAATCCATTGCTGTTCAGTGATGGGGCCATCTATGTGATAAGCCAGTACCAAATCAAACGTTAATCCATCAAGTCCATTATTGATATTCACTTCGTCATGACAACCACCGGTAGGTGTTCCTGTTTGTGAAGAGTCACCATAATAATATTCACAAATATATGAGCTCTGATAAAGCACCAGCTCGGGCATATCAATAGTGACTGTGCCAGGCTCAGCGACCAAAGGAGCCGAGCTAATGTACACGCGTTGCTCAATATTTTCGACAGCTGTATACCCGTTTATCCAGGTTTTATCGTACAGTTCTTCATAACTGTAATCATATCCCCAATCACTATAATAAAAGTTTTCACTCTGTACTGTTGAGGAATAGGTTATTTGAAAGTCCGAATGTTCTACTTGGTCAACAGGGTATGAGCCAGTCTCGACTATGTGATTGTCGACCGAAAGAAAAATAGATACATCATCACCAGCTCGCTCTAAATAACCGCTGATTGTAGGCACACCGTTACCAGATGGCAGCGTATTAGAGAAATGATAAATTTCTGCAAACGTTATAGAAGGGGTCAAAAAGATAAGTGCGAAAAAAAATTTCATGATCCAGTCCTTTTTAATTATTATTTTTCAAATAGCAGGATACGACAAGCAAAGCGTTTATTCAACGCAGCCTAGAACCCGACTATTTCAGGGTATAACCTTAAATATAAGGGGTCAATTGACGAAGCTGTAAATTCGACTGTCAATAGTATCATTCCGTTAAGCAATACTTTCATTTGAAAATTACTTTTTAACTTACATGTAAATTAAATTGCGGCTATTGAATCTAAAACCACCATTGTAGCTAACGCTCTTACTAGATCACGCATTAGCAACAAGCTCTAATTTCTTTAAATGTGGCAAATGTCGAGGGACAGCAATGCAGACGCTGTCCCCTTTTCTGACTTTCGAAAGAGCAGCAAACTAAGCTGCTGCAGCGTCCTCACATCGGAGGTCGGAAGTGATCGCGATATCTGGTGCATTGCGCAAGGTCTGGACAATGACACAGCTATACTCTGCGGCTTTAAGCAATTGCACCATGAGGTTTTTATCGACTCCTGCTGCGGTTTTAATATCGGTATGAATCGCGATATTCTGGAAGCCCACAGGTACATCATCGTCGACTCGCAGCGTACCTCTGACGTCTATCTCGGCAGTCACTGAGACCGACAGATCCAGCAATTCTACACTCAGTTTATTGGCAATAATCCGTATAGTACTATCCAGACAAGCGGCCAAAGCACCGCAGAGTATATCGCCCGGCGTTGGGTAATCACTTTCACCACCGACGGCCGTATGCACACCTACCGCGAGCGGGTATGGATTATTGTGGGTCAGGCGGACTTCCCCATAAAGGGGTGAGCTGGCGTCTATATTATCGCTGCGGGTGCAGGCATAATCGGTAATTTGGGCCAGCTTTGGATTTACTCTATAACTGTCTGTCAGAGGCATCTGCCGTGTATTCATGCTGGCATCGCAGGACGCTGTTACAAAGTTGGTTCGACTTAAGTCTTGCATATATCGGTTTAGGGTTTCCATAACTCTGATCTCTCGTTGGGTAAATAACGAATCCAGATTACCGCCAGTTGGCAGTTGTAGAATACTGCGCTATCGGTAGCAAACCACTACACTTTGCGTAGCGGTGTAGAGATATTAATTTTGCGAGCCGCGCGATTAGATAGGAGAAAAAATGAATACCCCAGGTAGCCTATGCCCAGCTGTTAAAGCTGCTGATATTGTCGGCGACAAATGGACGCTGCTGATCCTCCGTGAACTGTTCTTCGGTGCTTGTCGCTACAACGAATTCCAGCGCGCCATGCCACGTATATCACCGACCATACTCAGCAAGCGGCTGAAGCATCTGGAGCAGCACGGGTTAGTTATTCGTAAATCAGCCGCTCAGCGAAGCGTTGAATATCATCTAACCGCATGTGGCCGGGAGTTGGCTCCCGTGATTGATGGCCTTGCGCGATGGGGTTTACGTTGGGCCAGGGATCAGCTGTGTGATAGTGATCTGGATGCAGGTACATTTATGTGGGACTTTCATCGCACGCTGAATGTTGCGGAGCTGCCTGATGGTGATTCTGTATTCAGCATTATTCTCAATGACCAGTCCGGTCAAAAACAATGGTGGTTGATTGCCAATGGTGGCGTGGTCGATCTATGCGACAGCGATACCGGAAGAGAGGTGGACTTATACATTAGCAGCACTCTGCCAGATCTCGCCGCCGTCTGGATGGGGGATAGCGGGGTAGGAGCTGCGATCAACAACAAAACGCTGATGTTAACAGGCACGCCCTATCTCATTAAGACGGCTGAACGTTGGTTCCCCAAATCGATCTATGCAGATGTCCGGCCGGAAAATAAAATCTAGTTATCAAATATAGGAGTAGCGAACCTCATATTCTTGCAGACATAAAAAAAGACCAACCATTGCTAGTTGATCTTTAGTTGTTGGTGGAAGGCGGGACTTGAACAACCTCCTACAGGCCGCGTATATCAAGGGGATAAAAAACCATATCCCTGCCGGTGTTACATTAGAGAAAAGTCACTGCATTTCAATTGCTTGGAATTGAGTTAAACCTGCCGCCACTGGTGACTCACCTCGATAGGATTTTATGTATAAAAATACCCTAATAACGGACATGAAAAAGCCCCAAGGTTAGTTGAGGCTATTAGGTAGTTTGTGCCAATTAGAGACGTTGGTACGAGGTCGGATAGAAATAATACTTGCCATGGCACAGTGCGGGGTCGGACCCACTTTTGTGCTGTTTACAAAAGTGGCTCTGACCCCTGACAGAAACCGTCGGCACGATTTCCCTAAATAAACCTTTTTCAGGTCACTCCGATTTATCAACTTGCCATTCTGGCAGATACTTCGAAACAACATCGTGCCAACGGTTTCTAGCGGGGGTCAGAGCAAAATTTTACAAACAACGTAAAATTATTGGTCCGCCCCCACATCGTGCCGCGATAAGATCGACCCTATCCAATTTCCTGCCAACTGGAATGCGCACGTAATTACTCGGGCCTGCAATGGGTCACAAACACGCATAGCGTTTGGACCGAGCCGAAGGCGAAGCCCGCAGGGACTTAACAGCCCTCAGGCTGTTAAGGATCATAGTGCGACTGACAAGTATTTTTAGCTCATTCGGTCGCTGTTGTGCCAAGAGAAGACAGAATAGGTTTTCAATCGAGTCTGCCACCATTGATTGCCATTGATTACTTTCTCCGATTGATGCCAACCAAACCAATTAATGCAGAAAAAAACAACCATGTAGCTGTTGGCAATGGTACATTCGCAAGACTATACGTTGCGGTACCAAGATGCTGACTTGTATAAAAATAATCTTCTTGTGTATAAATGACTGTTCGGTTGTCTAATGAATTTAGCTCAAAAGCATATACATCGGGAGACACTTCCCTGTAGAGCAGATACAAAAGATTGAGTTCCATAATCTCACCACACTCAACACAAGAAGGTGCGAAAGGTGCTACTGTCATATTATCGGAACCGGGGGGGATTAATATATCATCAGAGTACAGCCTAGAACCCATCCCCGTTCCGGTAAGTAGCGCTTCTGCGTTAAGTGTGAAAACTGGATTAAGATATTCAGCAGCATCCCACGGGTATGGATTGGGTGCAAAAACCTCAATTATAATCGGCTCATTGTAATATATCGCTTTGGATTTAATCCAAAGGGTACCAGAGATTGAGGAGGTTGTTTCTGGCTCACTATACGATGGCTCGCTCCCAGTATCATAATAGTTCGAAGCTCCGCCCAAATTATAGCCGGCCCAGATATATTGGCTCGGAGATGAAAAAATGGCGACATTATCAGAACTAAATATAGTTGTTGCCGCTTGACAGTCATAGGGGTTATCGCAAAGAGAATCCGGCAAAAAAATTTCAGCGCCAGCTCTTCCGGAGAATACAAAAAACATGGTTATTATTAGAATTTTTGATAACACAACCCTAACCCTCTCTAGTATTATTTTTATTTCTTTAATAAATTAAAATATTCAAATCACGAGCAATCACAACAATTAAGTGTAGCTTATAATATACCTATAATAATATTGGAAACACCAGCCAATCACGTAAGATTAAATGCCAGAGCCTTTATGACACCTATCCTGTTCTATGTAAACAGTAAGATTGAGTCAATACCGACTAATTTATCTTACATATAAACTAAATATCACACCGACCGCTTACACCCCAACAACGGACATCTACTCACGAACACAGAAACCATTTGATTCGAATCTAACTTATTGTTTTGCTTAGTCGAATAACTCAAGTCCCTTAAGGTGAACAGCTATTGCACGGCACCACTGCGCCTCTAGCTGCTCATATCGAGCATGAAGCCGGTTAAAGGTTTCCAGTGCATGCCCTTCTTTTTGCCGTAGCCCTTACCATATTCGTAATACTCAAAGATTCGTTCGCCTATTTTATGCAACTGGCTAGTAATCCTTTCTGTATCACTTTCATGCTGTGACATGTAGGGAAGTTTGTAGCAATAACGATAACTGGACGTTACTGGAGACATAAAAAAAGACCAACCATTGCTAGTTGATCTTTAGTTGTTGGTGCCGAAGGCGGGACTTGAACCCGCACGAGCATAGCTCACCACCCCCTCAAGATGGCGTGTCTACCAATTCCACCACTTCGGCTTATCTGGTTGTTAAACGTCTAGCCTATTCCGGGATGTCCGACTCAGCGGGTGTCGTTGTCGATGCACCTATTTCGGGAATATCATCGGCCATAGTACCCATCGATTCTTGCAGTGCTTGCTCATCGATAGCAGGAATTTCTACATCTGCGGCAGACTTGCTTTCCACTACTGCCGGGATGGGTAAATCAACGGCTCCAGCATTGGCGGAATTATTTTTTGCAATCACCGCCAAACCAAAACTAGTGGCAAAAAATAGCGCTACCAACCAGGTCGTTGCCAGCGTCAGCACACTACCACCGCCACCACTGCCAAACAGTGTCTGGGAAGAACCCGCACCAAAAGAGGCTCCCATATCAGCGCCCTTACCTTGCTGAATCATAATCAGGCCGATGATAGCCAATGCGATTAGCATGTGAATAATAAGAATAATTTGTTCCATTAGGTTTTACCTGTTCGTTACATTTATGCCTGTTTTGCAGGCTTAACCGGCAGCGTTGTAAATCGCTGCAAAGTCTTCAATTTGTAATGATGCCCCGCCTACTAAAGCACCATCGATATCCTGGTTGGCAAAAAGTTCTGCCGCATTATCGGCCTTAACACTGCCGCCGTATAAAATTTGTAACCCGGCTGCCACTGTCGAACTTGCCTTAGCTACCACCTGCCTGATATGGGCATGAACTTGCTGTGCCTGCTCCGGACTGGCAGTTTTACCGGTACCTATCGCCCAAATGGGCTCATAGGCCACAACGGCTTTCGATAAAGCCTGTATACCGGCGCTATCAATAACTGCCAGCAACTGCTCTTCTACCAATGTTAAAGTCTCACCGGCCTCACGCTGTGCCAAGCTTTCACCAACACATAATATGGGCGTTAGACCGACTTGTTGCGCCGCCACAAATTTAGCAGCCACTAGCTTGTCACTATCGGCAAACAACGTTCTACGCTCGGAATGCCCAACAATCACATAGCGACAACCGAACTCCGCTAACATCCCGGCTGAAACTTCTCCGGTGAAAGCCCCTTCAGCTTGATCACTAACGTTTTGCGCACCTACGGTGATGTCCGTTGCTGCTAAACCATCGACTACCGAGGGAATAAATACATAAGGCGGACAGACTGCAAGATCAGCATCAGCATGGCTAGTAAGCCGTTTCAAGCCGGTAACCAGTTCGGCAACACTGGCTTTTGAGCCATGCATTTTCCAGTTACCTACTACCAAACCACGCCGCATGCTAAATTCCGTTAAAACTACTATTAGGTGCTTGCCAAAAAGGCGGCAATCTTACCCAAACTACTTGCAACATACAAGGTAGCTAGCCAAAGCAACTGCCTGAAACACAAGGATTTATCCGGGATCTAATGGTTAGTCGTTGCACAATTAACCGTGAAGCATAAAAGCGCTATGCCGCAGCCTGTTCAACCACTGCTGCAATCTCTTCGGCCAGCGATTTAACCAGCACACCATCCTCACCCTCTACCATCACCCGGACTACCGGTTCAGTGCCTGAAGGCCGTAATAGTACCCGACCACGGCCATCCAGTTTTTTCTCTGCCGCGGCAACCGCTTGGTTAATAGCCGCATTATCCACCAACTTGGCTTTATCCACGTTGGCAACATTAATCATCACTTGTGGAAATTTCTGCATCCCTGTTTTCAGATCATGTAGAGGCGCTGAGCCGTTGACCAAGGCAAACAACACCTTAAGTGCCGCCACCAAGCCATCACCGGTTGTGGTCACATCGGCACAAATAATATGCCCGGAGTTTTCGCCGCCCAGTTTCCAGCCACGGGATTTCATCAGCTCATTAACATAACGATCGCCGACATTGGCTCTGGCAAAAGGAATTTCCAAATCTTTCAAAGCCAGTTCAAAACCCAGGTTAGACATCAACGTCCCCACCACCCCGGAACAAGACCCGGCGGTACGCATTTGGTCTTGAGCAATCACAAATAACAACTCATCACCATCCACCAGCTCACCATTGCGGTCAACAAAAGCCAAACGATCACCATCACCATCAAAGGCAATACCCAAGTCTGCTTTTTGCTCCAGCACCAATTTCTGCAAGGCTTTTGGCTTTGTAGAACCAACTTGTTCATTAATGTTAAGGCCATTGGGCGCGGCACCCATAACAATAACTTCGGCACCTAATTCTTCAAATACCGCTGGCGCTACGTAATATGTCGCCCCATGAGCGCAGTCCACAACAATTTTTAAACCACGCAAGCTAAAACCGGATGGCACCGTGGATTTACAAAATTCGATATAGCGACCAGGCGCATCAGTCATCCGTTCGACTTTGCCTAAATAGGCAGACTCGACTGTAGTCATACGTTCATCAATTTGTTTTTCAATGGCGAGTTCGACTTCATCATCCAGCTTGGTGCCATTAGACGAGAAAAATTTAATGCCGTTATCGTGATACGCATTATGGGAAGCACTAATTACGATGCCAGCCTGAGCATGAAAGGTACGTGTTAAATACGCAATGGCCGGCGTAGGCATTGGCCCCAGCATGATTACATCAACACCAGCAGCCACTAAACCCGCTTCCAGTGCAGATTCAAACATATAGCCGGAAATCCGCGTATCTTTACCAATAATAATTTTACTGCGACCTGACTGTGCAAAGACCTTACCTGCAGCCCAGCCTAATTTAAGCACAAACTCCGGCGTAATAGGCCCAGTACCCACGCGCCCACGAATACCGTCAGTGCCAAAATATTTACGTGCCATTTACCGTCTTCCTCAAATTTATTTTTTGTTATGCAGCCACTTTTTATGAGGCCGATATTAATTATTTCTATTCACTGCCAGCAACCATTTCCCGATCTACTGCAGCCCACAAACTGATGGCATCCACTGTCTGTTGAACATCATGCACTCGAATAATAGATGCCCCTCGCTGGGCTGCAAGTAATGCCAACGCCAAACTGCCTGCCAATCGCTGATCAACCTCTCGTCCTAGTACTTTGCCGATCAATGATTTACGCGACAAACCTACTAATACTGGCATCCCCTGCGCCACTAGCTGGGGCAAACGATTCAATAGCACTAAATTATGCTCAACGGATTTACCGAAGCCAAACCCCGGGTCCAAAATTAATTGACTGCGTTCGATACCTGCTTGCTCACAACTCGCAACAC
This sequence comes from Oceanicoccus sp. KOV_DT_Chl, assembly GCF_900120175.1. Lineage (NCBI taxonomy): Bacteria > Pseudomonadati > Pseudomonadota > Gammaproteobacteria > Cellvibrionales > Spongiibacteraceae > Oceanicoccus > Oceanicoccus sp. KOV_DT_Chl. The sequence goes on along the minus strand of NZ_FQLF01000001.1, from coordinate 335,137 downwards.
GTGCCAATAGATAATCAATAACCTCCCGCACCACATTGCCATAATCAGGTTGCTGCTGCATGGTTTGGGGTTGCCCCTGCATATGCATCAAGCATACCGGCAGACCGGTAGCCGCTGCCGCCTCAATCGCACCGGGACGTGATAAGGCACGCACATCATTGAGCAAACCAGCACCGACTTTGGCAGCTTCAAGCATCAACTCCGGACTACTGGTATCAATGGAAATAATGGTATCGAAGCGTTTATGAATGGCGTTAACGATGGGCAACACTCGATCCAGTTCCTGCTGCACCCCTACAGGCTCTGCACCAGGGCGAGTGGACTCGCCGCCCACATCAATAATAGCCGCGCCCTCCTGAAGCATTTGCTCACAACGGAACAGGGCCATATCAATATTTAGCTCGCCAGCTTGATGCAAGCTGCCACCATCTGAAAATGAATCGGAGTAACATTGAGTACCCCATAATTTGAGGCACATCGAAATGCAACAGCCGTTCACCACATTGTAGTGAACGGCTGTTGTTTTGATCAGGGAAGTTCAGTGGCGTTGCAGCCATCAGTGGCTAGTGCTCACCCGCCGGACCACCTATAGGATCGTCCTTGGGCTGGGTTTCAGTGCTAGCACCAGTAGCGCCAGCACCCCACTGGGCGGAGTGTTATCACTGTGCCAATCTGCTGGTTCCTTGGGTTTGCGGCCAGCCATGATATCGTCGATCTGGGAAGCATCGATGGTTTCATAGGTCATTAACGCTTCGGCCATCATATCTAACTGCTCACGATGCTCTTCCAGTATTTTCTGAGCTCGGCCATAACACTCATCGGAAATACGACGTACTTCCTCATCAATATGCTGGGCGGTTTCACCAGAAATGCTTTTCGAATTGGCGCCAGCGGAGCGACCGAGGAAAACTTCTTCCTGCGCTTCGTCATACATCAATGGTCCCATTTTTTCCGACAAGCCCCATTTGGTCACCATATTACGGGCAATTTCCGACGCGCGTTGAATATCGTTAGATGCGCCAGTAGTCACGCCATCTGGCCCCAACGTCATTTCTTCAGCGATACGACCACCATACAAGGAGCAAATCTGGCTGAGGATATGACGGCGACTCAAACTGTAACGGTCTTCCTCTGGCAGGAACATAGTGACACCCAAAGCGCGGCCACGAGGAATGATGCTGACTTTATATACCGGGTCATGCTCAGGTACCAAGCGACCGACAATCGCGTGACCCGCCTCGTGATAAGCGGTATTACGCTTCTCACTTTCAGACATCACCATTGACTTGCGCTCAGCGCCCATCATGATTTTGTCCTTGGCCAACTCAAACTGCTCCATGCCCACGGTACGCACATTGGCACGGGCAGCAAACAAGGCGGCCTCATTGACCAAATTAGCCAAATCAGCACCAGAAAAACCGGGAGTACCACGCGCAATTAGAGAAGGATCAACACCATCATTTAATGGCACTTTACGCATATGCACTTTTAAAATTTGTTCGCGACCACGGATATCTGGCAGGCCCACCACCACCTGGCGGTCAAAGCGGCCAGGACGTAGTAATGCGGGATCTAATACATCAGGACGGTTAGTCGCGGCAATCACGATCACGCCATCGTTGACTTCAAAACCATCCATTTCTACCAATAGTTGGTTCAAGGTTTGCTCGCGCTCATCATGTCCACCACCCAGACCAGCACCACGGTGACGACCCACCGCATCGATCTCATCGATAAAGATAATACAAGGCGCTTGCTTCTTGGCTTGCTCGAACATATCGCGCACACGGGAAGCACCGACACCTACGAACATTTCGACGAAATCAGAACCTGAAATAGAGAAGAACGGGACTTTAGCTTCACCGGCAATGGCCTTGGCTAACAAGGTTTTACCAGTACCAGGCTGACCAACCATCAATACACCGCGGGGAATACGACCACCCAATTTCTGGAATCTGCCGGGGTCACGCAGAAACTCAACTAATTCCTGTACGTCTTCCTTGGCTTCATCAACCCCCGCCACATCGGCAAAAGTCGTTTTAATCTGGTCTTCGCCTAACAGCCGCGCTTTACTCTTACCAAATGCCATTGGGCCACCACGGCCACCGCCGCCGCCCTGCATCTGGCGCATAAAGAACATAAACACGGCGATAATGATGAGGATGGGGAAACAGGCGACCAGTAATTGGGTCCACAGGCTCTGCTGCTCCGGCTTACTGCCGACGACCTCTACACGGTGCTCAATCAGGTCATCAATCAGTTTCGGGTCATCCAGCATAGGACGAACCGTTTCAAAAGTGGAATTATCAAAGCGGGTGCCAAAAATTGTCAGGCCATCGATCACGACTTTGCTGACCCTGTCCTGCTGCACTTCCTGGATAAACTGGGAGTAGTTGAGCTCAGCAGATTTGGGCTGCACACTAAAATTATTAAACACCGTCAGCAGCACTGCCGCGATAACCAACCACAATAATAAATTTTACCCATATCGTTCAAAAGAGAACCCTCTAAATGCTGACGTCAATTGACGCTCACTTTACTACAAATTGGCGGTAGCCACCATGCACTCAAGCCACTGTTAAGGCTTTTGTCACATGCCTTTGAAGCCCTTGCCCACCTGATAGATCTCCCGTGAACGTGAACGGGATGCCGCAGGCTTGCGCGATTGTACCGAGTTAAAACTTGTACGCATGTCCTGCAATAAGGTATCAAAACCTTCTCCCTGAAATACTTTGGCAACAAAAACGCCGCCAGGTTTCAACACCTGCCGCGCCATATCCAATGCCAGCTCCACTAAATACATAGATTGTGGCTGATCAACGGCTGCCATACCGGACATATTGGGGGCCATATCTGAAATTACAAGGTCTACAGGCTTATCCCCCAATAATTCCATAATAGAATCAAACACTTGCTCATCAGTGAAATCGCCCTGTACAAAATCCACTCCGGCCAGGTTGTCCATTGGCAAGATATCGGAGGCTACTACCCGCCCCTTGTCACCCACCAATTGCGCCGCCACCTGCGACCAGCCACCGGGCGCGCTACCCAGATCGACCACTGTCATACCGGGCCTGATCAATTTGTCTTTTTCGTTTAATTCCAACAACTTATAGCAAGCACGGGAGCGATAGCCCTCGCGCTGGGCACGCAATACGTACTCATCACTAAAATGCTCTTTCATCCAGCCTTTGCTGGTACTACCTTTCTTCGCCATCGATGATTGGTTTCCAAAATAGACAATTACTAAAACGGGGTTAGCATAAAAATAGCGAGTAAGGCTTTCACCAATAGACTGGGCGCTATAAACTACGCGCCCTTTTTACCAGATACGGCTGCAATTCGCATTATGGAACTTTCCAACTCTCGCAAAAAAGAACTTCGCGCTATTGGTCATAATTTAAACCCTGTGGTGATGATTGCCGAAAAAGGGTTGACCGAAACCATCGATAAAGAAATTGAGCGGGCACTGGAGGATCATGAGCTGATAAAAATCAAAATCAATATTAACGATCCAGCGATACGTAAACAATTTGCCGAACAAATTTGCCAACAACACCGGGCCGCACTGGTACAGGCTATTGGCAAAATGGCGCTGATTTGTCGCCAAGCCAAAAAACCCAACGCCAAACTCTCTAACTTATTGCGCCCAGCTTAATCAACCGGGACTGCTCGCCACTGCTGTAAACGGCCCAAGCTCGGCAATAGCGAATAGCCCAACACTTTCGACCATTTTTTGGCATCATTTTTTAACTGCCCAACACTAATTGTGTTGGCTTTTTTACCCGCCAGCACAACCCAATTACCTTCAATAGTTGAACACGTTCTTACATCAGCAAATAATCGGGTCAGGGTATCCATCATCTCTTGCTCGCCGCGATGATGGCGCCAACAATTTAATACCAGCCAACCATCATCTTCTAGTTGTTGATAACACGCTTCGATAAACCAAGGCTGGGTTTGCTGTAAATCCAAACCCTCGGCATCATAGATATCACCAAACAATACATCGACTTTTTCACCCTCATGGGTTTCTAAAAATTCACTGGCGTCATCAACTACAATCGACAGGCGCGAACTGCGAGGCAATTGAAAAAAACGCTGTGCAATTTTCACTACATGGGGTCGCAGCTCTACTGCGGTAATATTTATATCGGGTAAATACTGATGCAAAGTCGTCACCAGACAACCACCGCCTAAACCTAGCAACGTTAGCCGACGCGGTTGAATGAATAACAACACCAATAACATCGCCTGGCTGTAGTCGTGCTGTAATAAAAAGGGATTGGATTTTAAAGAACAGCTTTGTTCATCGCCTGCGCCAAACGCCAAATAGCGTTTATTACCATCATCAAAAACAATTAACGGGCCGAACTCATCGTGATGATGATAAATTTCTCTGCCTAGCGACATAGCGTATTAATCAGCTCAGTTCTGACTGCAAAAACGCCAGCGTGCGCTCGAATGCGCCCTCTTCCACATTCATCACAGCGGCATTAAAATCGGTTACGCCGATATCACGTAGCTGTTGGATTTTTTTTCGTAAAGCCGTTTCATCGCCTAACAACGCAACCCCTGACGGGCCTTCCGAACCTTCTTTATCCAGCATTGCACGATAGGAGGGTAGGTTGCCGTAAACAGCCAATGCCTTGTCTATTTTTGCTTTTGCCGCATCGACATCACTGGTCAACACGATAGGCAAACCGGCGACAACACGAGGCGCGGCTCTACCTGCGTCGTTTGTTGCAGCAGTAATCGTCGGAATAATATGTTTTTCCAAAGTATCAACACCGGTCATCCAGGTTGAAGTCCCTGCTGTCATCTGTCCGGCAAGCTTTAACATTACCGGCCCTAATGCAGCCACAATAACCGGGATCTCAAATTTGTCGGCTACATCCAATTGGCAGTGAACATTGTATTGCTCGCCCTGATAGCTAACGTTTTCACCCTTCAATAACGGTATTAACACATCCAGATATTCGCGCATATGCTTGGCCGGTTTGTCATAAGACATGCCCAGCATATTTTCGATGACAATCTTGTGTGACAGACCAATACCCAAAGCAAAACGACCGTTACTCATCGCTGCCGTTGTCATCGCTTGCTGGGCCATCGCCATCGGGTGGCGTGGATAAGTCGGTATGACAGCTGTGCCAACACCAAGCGTTGTCGTCTCACGCCCAACAGCAGCCATCATCGTCATCGCGTCATAACCGAAAATATTCGCCATCCATACGTTATCAAACCCCAATTGCTCTACACGCTTGGAAAAATTAATAGCGCTAACTAATGAATTATCTTTTTCGGTACCCGCACCAACCATAAATCCGATTCGCATATTAATCTCCAGCATCACATTCAATTTAAGAGGTTTTCAATGGCGGCAAGTCTACCTCATCTTTTTGGACGATGTGGCGTTTTCTTGGCGAAGCTATAGTTAGAATATCCAGCAGGAGAAATAAATGGCCAATTTTCTTTGGTTCTCGAAGTTACATAGCCGTATCTATCAAGCCACCGATGGCAGAATTGGCGCAACACTCTGGCACCCAATGGTGCTAATGCATACCATCGGCGCCAAAAGCAATTGCATCCGTACAGTACCCGTCCAATATTATCCCTTAGCTGATAATGGCATTATCATCATCGCCTCAAATAATGGCCAAATCAAACCACCAGCCTGGTGGTTTAATCTTCAAGCCAATCCCACGTTTAATATTCAAGTAGGCAGAGAGAAACGGAGGGTAACAGCAGAGCAATTGAGCGCACAAAAACGTGCAGAAATATGGCCGCAAATTCGAAAACTAAATTCTGCGGTAGATCGCTATAAAGAAAAATCTGGTAGGAACATACCCGTTATTTTATTGCGCACTCTCGCCACAGTGGCGCCGTAACAAGAAGGGGAAGTTAATCCCCCGATAGCGCGTTCCGATCTTACAGGGAAGGAATATGCGCCAAGTCAATTGGCAGCTCTGCCCGTCCATAACGCTGGGCGCGATCAGTCAATGTCGCTTCTGCTTCTTCAACACCGATCATAATAATAAAACGCTTTTCGCGAATGCCTTCCAGGGTAAAGCGCGCCAGCTCATCCAGGTCCTGGAATTCCAACTCCATCCCTGCAGCATTGGCTGCCGCTTTAAAATCTTCAATCGATGGCACTGGTGCATAGGCTTTTTCCCGCGCCAGTTCTTTTGGCCTATTGCGGTCGGTGGTCCATATTCCCGTCGCTAACAGCCCGCCTGAGGGGTAAAAAATAGAGGCCGATAATTTAGTGTTTTCGCTAGCCAACTGCGCGCCCAAACACTCAGTAATAATAGAAACAGAGGCTTTACTGGAGGCATACACCGACTGATAAGGTAGCGGCGAGATTCCGCCATCACCAGAGGAGGTATTAATGACATGACCTTCTTCGCCGGAGGCAATCATCCGCGGCACAAAGGCTTGAATACCATGCACAACCCCCATCACATTAACCCCGAACACCCACTTCCAATCGTTGACCGTGGTTTCCCAGATATTGGCATTAGGGGCTGCCACACCGGCATTATTGAATAACAAATGGCAAGCGCCGTGATCAGCAAACACTTTGACTGCTAACGCTTCTACTGAGTCAGCGCTAGACACATCGGTAACGACACCCGACACCTCTCCTAACGCAGAAAATTCGGCCAAGGCTTTGTCCAAGGCACCCTGCTCAACATCGGCAACGACAACTTTGGCACCCTCACCCAGTAACTGCCTTACCAGCGCCGCGCCAATGCCACTGGCACCACCCGTCACTACCGCAATTTTTCCAGTAAGATTTTGCATACACACCCTCTTGGTTATTCAATAGCAGGAATAACCCAATCATAAGCGGGGATAAAGTGATTGCCAGTTAAATTGACTTAATGATTACCGCAACATTACTGTCTAACCAAGGGATAGGCTGATTATGCTTGATGTAATTCCGCGATTATTTTCGCTAGTTCTAAATGCCGCCTGGCTTCATCCACATGCATACCCTCGACTAATTTACCGTCAACCACCACCACACCTTTACCCTCAGCTTCAGCGACTTGCCAGGCAGTAATTATTTTTTCTGCACGGACAATATCAGCCTTGCTTGGGCCAAACACGTTGTTCGCCGAGGCTAATTGTTTTGGGTGAATCAGCGTTTTACCATCAAAGCCCAAATCACGCCCCTGCTCACAGGCGTTAGCAAAGCCTGCCTCATCGTCTAAATCCAGATAGACCCCATCGAGGATTTCTTTACCATTGGCTCTGGCTGCTAATACGCACGCTGACAAAGCAAACTGCAAACCCAATCGGTCTGGCGTATGCGGGACTCTTAATTCTTTGGCTAAATCCGTTGTCCCCATCACAATGACTTCAACCCGCGGATCGACCGCAGCAATCTGCTGAATATTTAGCACACCCAATGGCGTTTCGATCATTACCCATAACGGCATATTCGGCGCACCAGCTGCGCTCATAATGGCAAGTGCCGCCTGTGCTTGCTCGGCGGTTTCTACTTTCGGTAAACACACACCATCAGCCCTGGACCCGGCTATCGCCTGGATATCCGCCTCTCCCCAGGAGGTATCAAGGCTGTTGGCACGGATAATTAGTTCGCGCTTACCATAACCACCTGACGCTGCAGCTTTGACTACTTGCTCCCTGGCCCCCACTTTTTTCTCTGGCCCGACTGAATCTTCCAGATCCAATACCACAGTATCAGCGGCCAGACTTTTGGCTTTTTCTAACGCCCGCTGATTGGAACCTGGCATATATAAAACTGAACGTCTGGGTCTAATTGACATAAATTCCTCTAACTGTATTCATTGATAATGATAAAAAAACTTTAAATTGCCGGCATTCTAACACGCCTGACTTGCATTGCTCGGCAGCATAAACCACCACTCACAACGGCGACTCGACCTGATAGTGAATACCCGCGCGCCCTCAACCCCAACCAGTAATTAAAGGGGAAATAAAAACAGGCCTACAATGGAAGTAAAACTTCCGTTAAGCTTAGCGGCTGATACACGCGTCTGACAATCCACTGCGCTCCCATAGAGCCGCACTACGCTATAGGACTCCACCATGAGCACAGTTATAAGCACCCTTACCGATGACGGCATCTTGCATATAGAGTTCAACCGTCCGGAAAAGAAAAATGCCATCACTGTAGATATGTATGCACAAGCTTCCGAAGCCTTTGAACAAGCCAATACCAACCCCAAGGTTCGAGTGATTATTATTTCAGGACGGGGCGATAGTTTTACTGCCGGCAATGATCTGATGGATTTTATTAGCCATACCAGCGATGGCTTGAATAATGGTGTAGTGCGTTTTTTGAACGCCGTACCCAATTGCACCAAACCCATTATAGCCGCCGTGCAGGGCCACGCCGTCGGTATCGGTACGACCTTGCTGCTGCATTGTGACATGGTCTACGCTGACACCACGGCTAAATTCCAACTCCCTTTTGTTAAACTGGCTTTATGTCCTGAATTTGGTTCCAGCTTTTTATTACCCCGGCTTATCGGCCAGCGCCATGCGGCAGCGCTACTCTATACTGGCGCAGCGATCAATGCCGAAACCGCGTTTCAATACGGTCTTATTAATCAGGTTACCGACGACGCTTTAGCTACCGCCCGCGAACAAGCACAAATCATTGCCGCGCTACCCGCTGCCGCCATTCGACTCACCAAAGACTTGCTCACCAACACCGACAAAGCACAGCTAATGTCGATCATTGAAGCCGAAGGAAAAGAGTTTGCCGAATGCATGAAGAGCCCGGAAGCCAAAGAAGCCATGACCGCTTTTATGGAGAAACGTCAGCCAGACTTTAGTCAATTTGACTAAAGTCCGAGCCGGGTAAGGAGAGATAACGCGTCTCTATCTTTGCTGCTAAAGTGTATTAGATTTAGCTTTATATGCAGGCTTGATAGGACAAAGCGATACTTGAGGCACAGACCAAGCCACACAATCACTGATATTCGCTTCTGGGCCAAAGCAGACGCCAAACATGCTGCAAATCAAAACGTCTTTTATATACTTAATAACCGTTTTTAATAAACGTTGAATCTATCGATTCGTCTCCATCAATATCGACATCCAGCTGATAATCATTGTCACCAAGGGGACTAATCGTGATGGTAGATCCGTGGGGGTCAGTGACGATAATAGTGCCGCCATTCGGCCTACGATTATCGTCAACGGTAACGGTGTCAGTGATGCTAACGCTGACAATTTGATCATATGCAATATAACTACCGGTACCTGAAATGCCTTTTATACCATCAGTATTAGTACCGTAGACATTTATGTTGGAAAAACTATCGAAAACACCAAAACTAATTTCATCGCTAGTGAAATGAACCTGCTGGTCTGAAGCGGCGATTTCCGTTAGTGTAAACTGGTAATTAGTTGCATATAGAGAATTGTTGTTTGGACTACTTAAGTAAATAGAGCCTTCAAAGGTGATTTCGTAGTCCGCAGTGTTGAAATTACCTGTTTGATTTACTACTTCAAAATCTATGGAGCCTGAATAACGCTGAGTATCAGGGTAGGAACAGTCATTCCAGGAACCTATAATTTTGTCACCCGTAGCCAATTCCCCAGCGTACACACTGTCACTGTCAGCGAAATTAAAATCAAATTCGGTATCACCCCAATTTTGGCAATTGACTGTGTAGAGTTCGTAATTTCCAGCATAGGCATCGGCTGCATTATTAACAAATAGCTTAAATTGGTTCACGTTACTTTGGATCATGTAGTGCATACCTTCTGCAAACTCCAAAGCGTCTTCGCTGATATAGGACGCATTATTAACGGTAATGGCATCCAGCGGTGCGGTAAAATTATATACTGAGGAGATGATGCTATCTTCGTAAATACTATCACCATCGAGATCCATTTCGATTTCCACGCTAGAAGAATTGATAGACAATAAAATGGAACTATTATTATCCCCCTCGATAACAATAGTTCCAGCGGTAACATTCTCGCCTGACCGTTGTTCAAGAGCATCAACAATAGTGAACTTTATGTCACCACCAACAGAGCTATTAATAAACCCCTCCCCTGCTATCGATTGTGAACCAGTACCACTACTATTGATGGTAATACTAAAATTTTTCAAAATGCTCGCAAGGCCACTTTGAATACGGACATCGTTACCTGAAGAAGTCGCGGAATAAGCTGGGTAACTCATGGTATTAACGGAAGAAGTTAGGCTTCCATCAACTTGAAAACTCTGGTTGTAATCATAAGACGCTGAAAAATTAATAAGACTGTAGTCAATATCGAGAATATATTGACCGCTAAAAAAATCACCAGAGAATTCATTCACCTCAAAATTAAATCCACCATTGAAAGTAAAACCGCTAACATCATGACAGTTGTTCCATGACGACTCCAAGCTATCACCATCTTGTAGCTGCCCATTGAATAGTTCGCTTATATCAACAAGGAAATAGGACAACGAGCTATATCCACCATGAGCACAATCTGTACGCATCGGCCCAAATTGCTGTTGATTGGAATTGCTCGGTGAACTGGAACTTAAGCCTTTGGCAAAACCACTAACAAAGCCCGTTGAAAAATCGTTCAAGTTTAGGGTGGCCAGTACAGAATTGTATGTTGTGCTAGCAACCTGGTAGACATCCTTCTCTTCAAAACGAGCAGTGGGCACCAAGGGGTCAGGTAATATTGGCGTTTGATCAGAGGTGACCTCATTGGAGGGTGAAATATTACCGCCACCGCCACCGCCACCGCCACAGGCTGTCACAAATAAAACGGTTGACACAGTTACAATATTTTTTATAAGCACTGAAGAGAATTCCTTAAAATTTTTATTCTTTATATTTCCTAATATCATAACAAACACAATAGTTATGTCGATATTTTTATAGTACAGATTTAAAGAGTAATATAAGAGAATGCGATCTAGACAATGAGAGGCTCATTGAATGCTGGCGACGGCAAAGCTTAAGAAGTAAGTAGCCAAGTCTCACCAAAGTCAGCTAGCGAGCAGAGGCACTATAAACAACAATATTCGCTTCAGCAGCTTAAATGAGCGGCTATTACTCTTTTTTTGCAACAACCGGATGCAGCATAGCAGGGAGAGTTATGTCGAAAGGACCGCTTGGAGTCAAACTCCGACAAAACCTAAACTTTATCTTACATATAAACTAAATCACCGCTATCAATTAAAATAACCATCAAAACTAACACTTTCACTATTTCTCACTTCGGGAGTTTCGTGCGAGCAGAGAACTCACTTTTTACGTCATTCCGTAAGGGGGAGGAGTCCACAGATCGCGCAGGCGGGAATCTTTATGCGATTAAATATACTAACGTAGCTATAAAAATGCAGACTGGAATCGTAGAGTTGTTAAAAAATTAAACTGGAATTCATGACCCTTACTTTGTAGCTCTGGATTCCCACCTACGTGGAAGTGACCGGCTAAAGAATATCCTTTGTGGTAGTGGGTTCAATGGATCTTCGCAATACAGGCATTTAATCGATCAGCTGTCATTTTACAAACCAATGTATTCTAGTCTCAGATCAAGCTGAACTAATACCGCATGCAATTAAATCACCACTAAATGATTAGGCAGCTCATTTTTCTCAGCAGTAGCTGGCGCATGCTCTGCTAACAACTTACCGCAGGCGTTAATACACTCAATAAACCCCTGCTGAGTATTACCTTGCTTAACACTGGCAATAAAATCATCCACAATCACTTGCCACTGCTCCGCACTAACATGCTGATCAATGCCACGATCCGCCAAAATTTCAACATACTGCTCGGCTTCCGAAACAAAAATCAGTACGCCACAATCCTGATTGGTGTGATGCAAGTTGTTTTCCAAAAACTGCCGCCGCGCCAAATTTGATGCTCGCCAATAACGCACCGAGGCGGGAATAATTCGAAACAGTATAAATGGCAAACGCAACACCAACGCCAGTATAAAAAACACCGACAGCTGCACTAACAGAATTTCCAAGGTGCCCAGCCACATACCGGATAACCAAACCACACCCGGCGCTAATAACGCCAACACTGCCGCCCATAATGTTGGGATATATCGATAGTCATCTGCTTGGCGGGCTAATACCGTCACCAATTCGGCATCGGTATGTTGCTCTACCGCATTAATAGCGTCACTGATCGCCTGTAATTCTTGTTCTTTTAATAATTTCATTACCATCCCCCCGAGGCGCCGCCGCCGCCGAAGCCACCGCCTCCGCCACCAAAACCGCCGCCAAAACTACCACCGCCACGACCACCAAAGCCACCGCCCAAGCCACCACCATAGTAACCAGAACCATGGCCGCGTCGGCCGAGCCGACTACCGGGAGACATCATCCCAAAAAATGGCCCCATAAATATCGCCAGCAGCAATAAAGCTAAATACGCTTTGCTAACAGTTTGTTTCCGGGAACTAGATTTTTTCATTACATACTGGCCGCCCAATGCCTCAATGACGGCACTGGTACCATCTACAATACCGCTTTGAAATTGACGCTGCTTAAATGCCGGCAGAATAATGCTATTGATGATATTAGCGCTAATAGCATCCGTTAGTTCACCTTCAAGGCCGTAACCCACTTCAATCCGTACTTTGCGTTCAGCTTTAGCCACAATTAACAGCACACCATTATTTTTATCTTTCTGGCCAATCCCCCACTCGCGTCCTAACTGATAACTGAACTCTTCTATGCTATAGCCTTGCAAATCAGCCAACGTGACCACTACCAGTTGATTGCTGCTGGCATTTTCATGGGCTTGTAACTGCTGAGTGAGTTGCACCTCAGCATCACTGCTCAAATAATTAGCCTGGTCAACCACCCGACCAGTCAGTTTTGGAAAATCAGGCGCAGCGTAAGCTGAAGCAAACCAACACAGCAATAATAGCGCGACAGCACATTGACGCACGATCAAAACGCCACCTCAGGCGCAGCTTCAGCACCGGCGGTGGTGGCTTCAAACGTTTCGCGAATAGGCATATCGCTATACATCAGGGAATGCCATATTTTGCCGGGGAAGGTACGAATTTCGGTATTATAAATTTCAACAGCGCCAATATAATCGCGACGCGCTACACTAATTCTGTTTTCAGTACCTTCAAGTTGTGACTGCAGCGCCAAGAAATTTTGATTGGATTTTAAATCAGGGTAACGCTCTGCCACTACCATCAGTCGATTTAAAGCACTACCCAACTGGCCCTGCGCCTGTTCAAATTTCGCCAATGCGGCAGGGTCATTCAAAATATCTTTAGACACTTGCATCGATGACACTTTCGAGCGGGCCTCAGTCACCGCTACCAGTGTTTCTTTTTCCTGGGCAGCGTAGCCTTTGACGGTCGCTACTAAATTGGGAATTAAATCAGCACGGCGTTGATATTGATTCTGAACCTGGGCCCAGCTGGATTTTACTTTTTCATCGTTGGTGGGAATATTATTGATGCCACATCCTGACAACAACAAACAGTAAGCCAACAACAAAACACTGAATATAAACGGTGAACGCCTTGCCATGATATGAAACCCCGAGTGGTGATTAATTTATCAGGGAAGTGTAGCACGATATCAACTGCAATCGTCAGCCTGCCACCATTGTTGCAGTTGATCGACCACCCAAACTGGCTGATCGAGGGTGAGATCATGACCGGCCAGATTATTTAATGCCAATGGCCAGGCGTAACGTTCAGCAATTTTTTTGCTGCATTCACTCGATACCATACCGTCATTGCTACTGGCTAACACCAAAACGCTGGTTTTTGGAAAAAAATCAGGAAGGGAAAATCGTGCTGCCGCTATTAACTGTCGAAAAAATGTCACGACACTCACTGGCCGTTGCTGCTGGATAGTTTGCCACTGCATCAATACTTGCTGATCAACACCATGCTGCTGGCTCACAAGCTGTAAAATATTGGCCTCTCGCTGCGCCACTGACTTTGCTAACAGAGTACGGAGCGCAGTTCCTAATGCAGTAAATTTAAATCGCCAGAACGGCGGAAAATTATTCGCACTGGTGTTCATCACCACCACCGCCGCCACCCTCTGATGGTCATGCTGCAACCAGTCCAGCGCCACCATTGCACCCAGTGACAAACCAATAATCCCAAAACCCTGTGCCAACTCCTGATGATGATTTTTCTGTAATTCGAACTGTAGATGGCGACGTATTTTGGTAATGGATAACGGCGACTGCTGATGGTGATAAATTCCACAACCCGGCAGGTCGAGCGTAATAAACTGCTTATCAGGAAACCGATGACGGCAGAGGTTGAGAAACTCACCCCAGTGTTGCTGCTCACGGGATAATCCGCGTAATAACACCCAGGTTTTAATATTGGCTAACACTGTTTTCATACCTCAGCTAACAGCAACATTGAAATAACAATGAAGTAACCGTAGCACCACGATCATTGCCTGAGCCCTGTTAATACCAAAGCGACAGTGCTTGCTGCCGAAGTTGCTCACGTGACGATGGCTTGCTTATCTTTGGTAGCCACTGCTCATGCGCTCTGGCAGCGCGGATAAAAAACTCTAACAGGATGGTATGACGGCGCAACACACGCTGGGTACGATGAGGTTTCACCGGGTTAAATAACCCCACCGCGCTTAATAACTGGCTGGGATTTTTTTTCACCCAATTCCAGGACCCCATTTCCAATGTTAACGGTAAGAACACCTGACCATTTTGGGCATGGTTCAAATAGAGGTAATCCCATAAATCGCCATGGGCTAAATACTGTCTGGATTGTGGCTCAAACACATAATCCAGATTCGGATAGGTACTCTCAAGCAAATCATAAAGCGCATAAATTTCTGGCAAATTTTCAATGGGCCGATAACTGCTAGCCAGAGGAAACCACAGCCGATCAAAAAAGCCGTAACCAGAATGAACATCCAGGGAAAGTGTAAAAGGGGAATGTTGTAACTGGGATGTTAATGCCTGACATAAAGCTTGCGCTTCTGGTTCCATCGGCGCTTCTTTTTTACCACGGTACCACGGCAGTATCGACGTTAATCGATGACCCCCTATAAAAAGCGGCACTCGATGCTCAGCCTCTACCGGTGCATTACGCATTAAATCGACACTGCTGCCATTGGCTCGGGTTTGGAGAATCACCCCTACCGGATTAACTAACGGTATAAATAATAACCTGAGATTATCCAACCCATTGATCAAGCTATGGTCCCACTGCAGACGCTGTACCAATGTTTCCATAAACGCCAGCACAACCTGACAACCAATACGCTCCACACCGTGGACACCACCAGTAAACACCAGGACTGGCGCGTCTAAAGCTTCACTGCCTAAATAACAGGCATACACCGGCAATTCCACATCATGATAGCTAACTGTGGTTAATACCTCACTGCGCAATACCGGTGAGGCGCGATTAATCAACTGTTCTAGTTGATGCAGCTCAGGTAATAGAGATTGATAATTAATAGTAATCGCAGCTCACCTTAACTGGTAGACAACTGTAGAATCGATAATCAATTTTGATCCAGGTAACGTTTACGTTTATTGGCTTTTACTTTCGTGAGATCCACCACAATCAAACCATCCACACAATCAGCAAAATCATGATCTACATTAAAGGCAGAAAAGGTAGCACCACCCGGCTCACAAAGCTCAGTGTATTGCTTATATAAAGTAGGCACCGCTAAATCCATTTGCGTTAGTTTTTCTTTGAGCACTTTAAATTCAGTAGCGTAATCATCGCCCGAGAACATCTCGGCCAGTTCAAGGTTATTGCATTCAGAATTCATCAGGTAAGGGTTTTTTGCGCTAGCCAATGGCTCATCACTACCAAAATGCATGGCGTAAAAACAAATCAACAGATCTTTGGCTTTATCCGGGTAATCATGACTAATGCTAACCGGTCCAAACAAATAGCGAATATCCGGGTATCTTTTCAGATAGGCTCCTATGCCATACCATAAATAATCGAGGCTGCGCATACCCCAGAACTTCGGCTGTACAAAACTGCGACCCAGCTCCAGGCCATTAGCAAAATAGCGATTAAAACCTGGCTCAAAATTAAAAAGCGTTTGTGTATATAGTTTTTTACTCTCTTGACTAGCAAGCAACTGCTGACTTTGTGCCATCCGATAGGCGCCGACAATTTCCAATTCCTGATCGTCCCACAACACCAGGTGATCATAGTAGCTATCATAAATATCGATATCGCGCCGACGGCCGGTACCCTCCTTTACCGCACGAAAGGTCAGCTCTCGCAAGCGGCCAATTTCACGCATAATCACTGAACTGGTTTTATAGTGAAATAAATATATGGATTTACCATCAGCAGTAGCACCCAGCAATTCGCACTGGCCAATTTCCCGTTTTAATAATTGTCTGTTCTCTGGGTGCGCAACGGCCTCAAACTCGGTCACAAACCCTAATTGCGGTTTATTTTTTTTGGGTAGCCGATAGGTATTTTTCTTAAATAACTTGGCGACTGCGTCGGGCTTTAACCCAAGGCCTTGATACTGTTCAGGGTAAACCAAATGCCCTACGCTAATATCGACATGGTTTTTAGCGTGCTTGAACATCTCCCTAATCAACCACAGGGTTGAAATAGGCTTGGCTAATATAGACAAGCTATAAAAGAAAATAGAATTTCTGCCATCGACAAATACCGGTAAAATCGGCGCCTGCCGGCTTTTAGCAAAACGCAGGAAACCACTATTCCAACGCCCATCCTTGATCCCCGTCGGGCTCATTCTTGACACTTCCCCAGCGGGGAAAATAATGACTGCCCCTTCTGCGGCCAAATGATCTTTTATCGCCCTCAGCTGCACTTTGCCACTGCGGCCATTCATATTATCGACAGGCAGTAACAATGAGCGCAGAGGGTCCAACGCGTATAAAATTTCGTTAGCAACCGCTTTTACATCCGGTCTAATCTCACCAATCATTTTCAATAATGCCAAACCATCTAAACTACCAATCGGGTGGTTGGCGACTATCACCACTCTGCCGTGAGTGGGGATTCGCTCCTGCTCGCTAGCTTTAACCCGGTAAGAAAAATCAAAATAAGCGAGCGCCTGCTCAACAAAATCGAAACCTTCAACGTGGGGATAGGTTTCTCCAAATTGCTGAAATTCGCGCTCATGAAACAGGTAACGCATAAATTTGAGTAAGGTTTTACCCAATAGAGGTTGCCGCTCAGACAAACCCGGCAGTTTTTGTTCCAATACTGATTCAATGCTAATCATTGCTCTCTTCCTTCAACATTCAGCTACGCAGCTTTGCCTAATGACCACTGTTGCTGATCGATCATGTTTTCAATATCACGCCAATGCATCAGTTCTAAGCGGCCATCATTATGCTCAACCAGCGCCGAGCAGGTTTCAGTCCAATCGCCGTCATTGCAATACATAATCCCATCAATCTCCCGCAGATTGGCCTGATGAATATGCCCACAAACCACACCATCCAAATGCCGCTGCCTTGCTTCCATCGCCGCAGCCTGCTCAAACGCCTCGATGGTTGCTCGCGCCTGTGAAATATTCGTTTTTAGATAGCTGGCCAACGACCAAAAGGGCAGCCCAAAAATACTGCGCAAGCGATGAAACCACCGATTGAGAAACACCATAAGGTCGTATGCAGGATCACCAATGAGTCGATTCATCGCACGGTAAAGAACTGCATGATCAAATTCATCACCATGTACCACTAATAATTTCTTACCATCGACCGTAGTGTGAATAAACTGCCGGTGTAGCTGAACATTTAGCAGCAGGCCCTGATCAAAATGCCGCATGGGCATGTCGTGATTGCCGGGGATATAAACGATCTCGGTGTGCTGCTGTTGCGCCATACAGTAAAGTTGCTTAACCACATCGCTATGCTCTTGCGGCCAAAAGACTTTGCGTTTCATTGCTAACATATCGAATATATCGCCGACCAGATAAAGCCGCTCGCATTCGATGTGGTTTAAGAAGTGAAGAAGATAGGCCGCGTGACAGTCACGACTACCAAGATGAATGTCTGATAACCATAAAGTCTTAAAAAAGACTTTTGATGAACTACCGACAGGGGCGTTGCTCGTTTCCATGAGCACAAGGTAAATGTAAATTATTGCAGATATATGAACTTATAAGGAAAGCTTTGTGACAATTCAATAGGAGCTGGCAGATCCGTTTAGAGTAAATCGACTGCTGTTCGGTCACCGGTATGAAACACAGCAATTAAGGAAAAATGCATGAAGCCATCACAAGTAGTAAGGTAATCACGAATCCAAAACCGCATTGTTTCCCGATCGATAGCTACCATAGCAGGTAGCTCACACCGCACAGTACGTTGGGAATCATTGGATTTGGCTTCATCCGTCAAGGCAATACTGAGCAAACCACGCTGTGCATTCCACTCGAATATCATATACATCGACTCGTCGCTAATATTTAACGGAACAATTTCAACAGCTTTCTCAATACTGTCGTTTACCGCCTGCTGAGCGAGCACTTCATCCTGTTGCAAATAGCTTGCTGCAACAATAATGGGGCCATCGGTTGTACCTTCAGGCAGTTGTTGCCAGACTAGCGACATAAAACACTCCCTAATAAAATCATAGATAGTAAAACCATAGATAGAAAATCAGTAGCTTAATTAGCTACCACGTCAACAAAGTACTCATCGACGCCGTTGATTTTCTCACGCACCAAACCATGTACATCGGTTTCAAAACCAGGGAAACGGGTATTAAATTCGCGCACAAATTTCAGATAGCTAACAATAACTTTATTGTAGTGCTCTCCGGGAATCAGCAGTGGAATACCTGGCGGATAAGGCGTCACCAGCATGGCGGTGATACGTCCTTCGAGATCATCAATGGACACACGCTCTACTTGTCGGTGGGCCATTTTTGCCCAGGCATCGGCAGGGGTTAATGAGGGAATAAAATCCGACAAATACATTTCTGTGGTTATTCTGGCGACATCAAACTCGCGATAAACCTGATGTATAGCCGTACATAAGTCCTTCAACCCAACTTTTTCATAGCGTGGAAATTTTTTCGCAAACTCAGGCATAACCCGCCACATCGGCAAGTTTTGATCATAATCATCCTTGAACTGCTGCAACTCGGTCACCATAGAATTCCAGCGACCTTTGGTGATACCAATAGTGAACATAATGAAAAAGGAATACAGCCCGGTTTTTTCAATAATGATTCCGTGCTCCGCCAAATACTTGCTGACGATAGTCGCCGGAATACCCATTTCATCGAACTCACCGGCTAAATTTAATCCGGGCGTGATGATAGTGGCTTTTATTGGGTCCAACATATTAAAGCCGGTTTCAATTTCGCCAAATCCATGCCAGGTATCTTCGGTTTTAATCACCCAATCATCCCGATCACCGATACCTTCATCAACAATATCGTCCGGGCCCCACACCTGGAACCACCAATCATCACCAAACTCTTCATCGACTTTGCGCATGGCGCGACGAAAATCCAACGCTTCCAGAATAGACTCTTCAACCAAGGCATTACCGCCCGGATGCTCCATCATCGCCGCGGCCACATCACAGGAAGCAATAATCGAGTACTGAGGGCTGGTAGAGCTATGCATTAAATACGACTCATTAAATCGATGCGTATCCAGTTTTCGCGTAGCACTGTCCTGCACTAAAATTTGCGAAGCCTGCGACAAGCCCGCCAACATTTTATGGGTTGATTGAGTGGCAAACACTACAGGGTCCTCTGAGCGAGGACGCCCTTCACCGATAGCATGCATATTTTTATAAAACGGATGAAAAGCTGCATGAGGTAACCACGCCTCATCAAAATGCAAGGTATCTATAGTCGAGCCCAGCATACTTTTGATTTCTTCAACGTTGTAGACAATCCCATCATAGGTACTTTGGGTAATGGTAAGAATACGCGGTTTTTTATTAACGGCATTCTTGGCGAACGGATTCGCTTCAATCTTGCGCTGAATCGTCTCAGGGCTAAATTCACTTTTAGAAATAGGGCCAATAATGCCGTAGTGATTGCGGGTTGGCATCAGGAAAACCGGAATCGCCCCCGTCATAATAATCGAGTGTAAAATTGATTTATGACAGTTACGGTCAACCACCACCACATCGCCCGGCGCAACCGTAGAATGCCATACCACTTTATTAGAAGTAGATGTGCCATTGGTTACAAAAAACAAATGGTCACAACCAAATATGCGGGCAGCGTTATTTTCACTATCGGCTACTGGTCCAGTATGATCCAGTAATTGGCCTAGCTCATCCACCGAATTACACACATCGGCCCGTAACATATTTTCCCCAAAAAACTGGTGGAACATTTGCCCTACCGGACTTTTTAGAAAGGCCACCCCACCAGAGTGGCCCGGGCAGTGCCAGGAATAAGAACTGTCGCTGGCATAATCCATTAGCGCATTGAAGAATGGCGGGGCTAAAGAATCCAGATACTTTTTCGCCTCGCGAATAATGTGGCGAGCAACAAACTCAGGGGTATCTTCAAACATATGAATAAAGCCGTGTAACTCACGCAGAATATCGTTGGGGATATGTCGTGAAGTACGGGTTTCACCATACAGAAAAATCGGAATATCAATATTACGCCGACGCACCTCACTGATGAATTTTCGTACTGCCAGTAAGGCTTGCGACTCAGCCTCATCCTCAACCGAATCCAACTCTTCATCATCAATCGACACAATAAAGCACGATGCACGGCTGGACTGCTGGGCAAATGAGCTTAGATCGCCATAACTGGTAAACCCAACAACTTCCACCCCTTCCTGGCCTATAGCCTCCGCCAAGTCACGGATTCCTGAACCTGAGATATTTTCTGAGCGAAAGTCTTCATCAATAATGACAATGGGGAAACGAAATTTCATAGTGCCTGGTTCTCAAGGTATGAGGTGAATGTATCCAATCTCCGAGTGGGGATTACTGTTTAGCTCAAGGAATTTGGCAGTGGATTATAGAAGATTTAGTGCAGATAAACAGCAGCAGATACCAAGACCAAGGAATAAAGGAGCACCCAACAAGGCGTCTGGTCAGTTCGACAGGATTGGACTTGCAGAGCCTTAAGGCAGCTCAGGTCGCTTAGTAGGGTAACGCGCTATGTACTTCGTTGCTCATAGCTAGCGCATTTTTCAGCGTAAGGCTCAGGGATATTGCCCCCCTAACTTGGTGTTTATGGCAGTTGACAACCCCCATTGATAGTAGCAAGTTTTACCCAAGCTCTAAATATTCTGATTAGCCAGGCTGTCCCCGGAATGCCGGAAACATTTATACAAGGGCTCTAAACCTTTAATCCCTAATTATTGTTCAATACTGCAAGCACTAAAGCCCAGAACTCTGAAAAATCGTTTACTACAACGTCGGGTTTATAGGGGTGTGATTCTGTCCCTGGAAAGATTTTTTCTAGCCAGGGAAGATCCCATTGTGCACCATTAAAAAAAACACTGGTTTGCCCCGCGCGTTTGGCAGCGATGGTATCGGTTGTGCTGTCACCCACATACCATATATCTTTGATTGAATTGGCATGCATCATATTGGCGGCGAGAAGTAACTGATCAGGATGTGGCTTTCGTAGTGGCGTGTCATCTCCGCAAATGCTGATATCGAATAAATCCGTCCAGCCGGTGCCATCTACAGCGGATAGCTCATGATCAAAAAATTCTCTATCACGGTTAGTTATAACGCCGACCTTTAGATCCAATGCTCTTAAACCGACGAGCATATTTTTTACCTGCGGCTCAAAAGGCAGAACAGTGCCATAGTGATTGCGATAATGATGAGTAAATATTTTGTGGGCTATTTGCTTCGCTTCTTGATCGCCGCCAAACAGGACTTCGAAGATATCCGTTCTGGAAATTTTTCGATCAGCTTTTACTCTTGGATGAAGTTGCGCATAGCTTTGAACATATTCTACCAATTTGGCATCTTCGGGTGATTTACTCTGATCCGGATTTACCATGCGATCAAGTAAGCCTTTTTCCCTTAGCTCCGGCAACATGTCATCGACAGCGTGGTACATTGCATCCAAGGTATCGACCAAAGTTGCATGCCAATCAAATAATATGGTTTTTGGTGGCGTAAGTTTGGCAACAGAGGGGTGCCAGTCAGGCTCAATTCGGTAAGCTGGAGGTTGCGGAGATTCGAATCTTTCCGGCCGAACTCCCGCGATATTTATATTAAAAGCGCCTGGGACATCAGCTTGGATTCTTGCAAGTAAATCAATGAGCTCATCGAAGCTATTAATAATGGCATCTGGATAGCTATCGGGGGACTCCCGGAAAAGTTGTTTGATATAACCTTTATCCCAGCAAGCACCGTTGTAAAAAACTGAAGTTACACCTGCGTTTTTAGCGGTCACCATGTCCAAATAGCTATCGCCCACATACCAAACCTTGGTGCTCGCGGATTGGTTAATTTTAGCCAGAGCAGCATTAATAACTTCTGGATGAGGCTTGTAATGTGTTACATCATTTGCGCAAGCCGTAGTATCTATCAGTGAACACCAATCACCATCATCTACTGTTTGCAGCTCATGATCTAAAAATTCTCTACTGCGGTTGGTAGCAACCCCTAAACTTATACCTAATCGATTAATAATTGAGAGATATTCGCCGACGCCTTGCTGGAATGGACGAACATGACCAAAGTGGTTACGATAGCATTCATTATACGCTGCGTGTGCTATATTTTTTGCATCGGTATCATCACCAAATATTGCGTTAAAAATATCGGTTCTCGAAACCCTTCTTTCAGCTAATATCTTCGGGTGAAGATTTCTAAATATACGTATATAACGAACTAACTTAACGTCGTCTTTAGATGAACACTGCTTTTCAGGTATTAACCGATCTACCAAATCCAAATCTTCTAACAAAGGAAGCATTTCTTCCATTGCTTCGAACATGGCATCCTGCGTATCTACCAAGGTGCCGTGCCAATCAAAAAGTATGACATCTGGCCGGGGAAGCATGAGCGCACTATTTCGCATACATCTACCTTTTGAATTGAAAAGCTTGCTTCTAGTGTAGCCTTATTAAAGGGGTCAGAGCCCTTTAATTATCAACCCTATTAAAGGGGTCAGAGCCCTTTAATTATCAACCCGATGATCGGCTACGCGCAAGCAGCAAAAATTGCCACACAAGCCTATGCCGAAAAACGACCGATTATTGATGTTGCAGATGAAAATACCGAACTGAGCCGAGCAGAATTAGCGCGACTGCTTGATCCGGAAAAAATGACTGGAGGTGGATGATTAAAGAAACAATTTACTGCAAAATTTTAAGTAGGAGTGACACTCTTATTAAAGGGCTCTGACCCCTTTAATTTCTGAAGCCATGATTCCGCCGCCAACTCCACGCGATCGCGCCCAAGCTCCTTAGCGCGATACAGTGCAGTATCGGCAAGTTTAACTAGACTATGCCGCTCAACATCGTCAGCAGGCGTGACAACTGCCATACCAATGCTGGCGGTAACGATGGTGCGGTGCTGACCCTGCACTAACTCGCTCAGTTTTATCGCCTCGCGTATTTTATTAGCCACCACCAGACCGCCATCAACATCAGTATTAGGCAGCAAGACGATAAACTCCTCACCACCATAACGGGCAACAAAATCCCCTGCTCGCACCATCTGCTGGCTAATCATCTGCGCACTGTGCTGCAGGCAATAATCGCCAAAGCCATGACCAAAATTATCGTTTATCCGCTTAAAATGATCGAGATCAACGATCAAAATTGCCAGACTGTGCTGGCTGCGATGAGCCCTGCGCCACTCAAGATCAAACTGCTTTTCAAAGTACAACCGATTGTACAGCTGGGTTAGAGGATCGGTCACGGATAACTGGTGAAGCTCGGCCGCCTTTGCCTCCAACAATTTACTGGTTCTTAATGCCCGCCAGTAATCGCGGTTAACTATGGCCGAAGTGATAATAAGATACGCCGTCAAACCCAAACAAAGGAATGCGATCAAGGCATTGTCGGTATTCAAATCCAGACACAGCACCACGACAGCAGGCAGCATACAAAAACTGGGAAATAAATAGCGTATATAGCGATCAATACTCAACACCGAAGTGCCTGCTGCTGCAATACCGCAAATAAACAACAGCAAGGGGACCTGAATGGAAGACCAAGCCTCACTATAAATACTCAGCGCGGCTAAAACACCCATATGCAATGGGTTAACTAAAATAACGCCCAGATAACAAAAACGCGCCCAAGAACGATTTGATTCAGCCCAGAATTCTACTCGGCTCAACACCCACAAACGCACCAGGCCAAACGCCAACAAAAAAACAAGATTACCCCAAAACAGTGAGGCTTGTTGCTGATACCAGCCACTCCCCACACCGATCACTAACCAGAGTACCGCATAAATAAAAGTGCCGCCCCGCGCTCGCCCAGCATTATCTCTCAGCATCAGTTTTAGCAGCTGTTGATGCTCTAAGGCGGTAAACTCCGCTTCTTGATTAATCGAGGAATTTTGCATTATTGCAGTATAGGCCAAAATGGTGGAACGGAATGCGAAACGTATTAAAGGGGTCATTAAAGGGGTCAGAGCCCTTTAATGACCCCTTTAATTCAACTGCCGGCTGCATTAGCAAGGGAAAGAATTTCTAACCTTCGATGAATCGCTCCAGCTGCAAGCGATAAAGTTCATTCTCACGCTCAAGCGCTTCTCTTTGCTGGATCAGTTCAATGATAAGTGCCACAGCGACCCAGTCGATTTCAAAATCCGCTGCCAACCGCGCAGCTTTTTTTATCCAATGTACAGTCGTTGATTCAAATACCCATTCAGTCTCGTGCTCTCCCTCAATTGGTTTAACAATGCCGTGTTCTACCATGCTGATAATGACGTCGCTTTCAATGCTTTCCAAATCGCAAAGCTCAGTAAAAGAGATATGTAATATTGGTGCGCTCATAGCTAATTACTCCACTCGGCTCTGGGGTCAAACTGACTGCTGTCGGCCAGTTTACGCCAAAGCTGTTGCGCCTCGGTATCGACCATATTTGGCATCACAATTTTGATAACGGCATAAAGATCTCCCGCAACGGACTTTGTCGGTAATCCTTTCCCCTTTATCCTTAACTTCTTACCTGCGGGTGTATTGGCTGAAATCGTCAGGTTTATCTTGCCCGTCAATGTGGGCACAACAACGGTTGTCCCAAGCGCCGCCTCCCAAGGGGCAAGAGGTACTGTGAGGATCAAATTGCGGCCTTGCACATCGAATAAGGGATGAGGCACAAGCCGAATATGCAGATATAAATCCCCGCCTCGCCACCGCCAAAGCCGGGAACCCCCTGCCCTTTTAAGCGAATTCTCTCACCATCCACAACCCCTTGCGGTATTTTAACGTTGAGATGTTTTTTGATCTGTTTTAACTGACCATTGTCATGAGTAGGAATAGTGTATTCAACCGCGCGCTGGCTGGCCGTAACGGTATCTTCCAAAAAAACCGGAAACTCGACTTCAATATCCTGACCCCGCCTTGAGCGCGTTTGCCCAGAGTGTTGGCGGCCGCCAAACATTGAATTAAAAAAGTCAGAGAAATCCTCACTACTTTGCTGGCCGCCACTAGCCGACTGCCAACCCGGAGGTGGTTGAAAGCCACTGTTCGACTGGCCACCGTACTTACGCAGCTCATCAAACTCAGCGCGACGGGTTTCGTCTTTGAGCACCTCATAAGCTTCCGCAACTTCCTTAAAGCGTTCCTCTGCCCCTCGTCAGGATTCATATCGGGATGATACTTGCGAGCTAATTTGCGATAGGCCGTCTTGATCTCTTTCACGTCCGCATCGGGTTTTATTCCCAATACTTTGTAATAATCTTTAAATTCCATATGATTAGCCTTGGCACAAAGACAATGTATAACGAAAAACGGTATGGAGCATGACAAGCGGATTCACTCCGTCACGTGCTGAGCTTAAGTCACATACACTAAAATGCAATAGATTCCTTAACCGGGCGGGATGGCGGCAGCACCGCCATCTATTGGAACCATAAAATTGCGAAGTTATTACCTGAACGTATAGCCTTTAGGTATTGATTGTAATTTTTTTCGAGCTACCCTCAGGCAGAGCCTTGCGGGGGATGGTAATAGTCAACACACCCTGTTTTAAATTCGCCTGGATATCATCCGCCAAAGCATCCTCTGGCAAAGCAAGTGTACGCTGAAAACTACCATAACTTCTTTCTACTCGATAAAACTGTCGCTCTTTGTTTTCCTGCTCCTCTTGTTTCTGTCCCTGAATAGTCAACACATCACCCCTAACCTCTACTGAAAAGTCGGCTTCAGTCAGACCTGGCGCCTCTACAGAAATTTGATAAGCGTCATTGTCGCTGGAGACATTCAAGTTTGCTCTGAACCCAGTCTCCTGCAACCAACCACCCGCCCCCTGAAAACCTGAACCAAACCCAGTCGATAAGGAGGGAAAACCAAAACCCCGAAACACATCATCAAACATCCGGTCTATATCCTGATGCAAACGCAGCATAGGATGCAAACCGTGATCGGACCTTGCTGGCATCGCCAATTCGTTCGCCTCACGCTTTACTGGAATCTGCCCGGTAGCAGTATTTTGATTTTCCTCATGCTTAAACCAATTCCAGGGATTTAATTTATGTAAGTCCATCGCGTACCTCCTATCTCATTCCATTATCAGAAGCCGCACTAAGCGGCTTCTGAACCTTCATTGTGCTCAATAGCTGTTGACTCATTAATGGTAATTGACTTGGGTTTCATGGCCTCTGGTATTTCCTTGACCAAATCAATCGTCAGCAGACCGTGAGATATTTTGGCATCCACCACTTCAATATGATCTGCCAAATTAAACCGGCGCTCAAAACTGCGATTGGCGATACCCCGATACAAATATTGACGATCTTTTTTGTCATCCGCTTTTTTACCGGCCACCGTCAATACACCTTTTTCAATCTGAATATCCAATTCGCTACGATCAAAACCCGCTACGGCCAAAGCGATTTCATAACGATTTTCATCCAGCACCTCAATATTATAAGGTGGATAAGCAACTGTATTAGGATCAGAATTTAATGACGCATCAAGTAAAGAAGCGACCCGGTCAAAGCCAATACTACTTCTGTATAAAGGGCTAAAATCGATAGTTTTCATAACGCATCCTCCAAAATATAAAGATATAAAATAAACTTATTAAGCCGCTTTAACGGCAGTTAGCACCTCGTGCTTATCTGCTATATAAGTTTATCTAATTTATTTTCAAGACCTGCCAGAAAAGATTTTTAATATTTAATAGTTTTAAATTACAGCAATTCTATAACTTCTGGATTTTAAGAACTTAACGGGTACGCACCACTGTCCGGAATAAATCTGCAACACCCCAGATAATTTGAAGTCACCCGGAACCGACGGCAAGCATCACCTAGCTGATCAAGTTAGAAGTGATAATCTACTTCAGAATAAAAACAGGCGTCACGGTTGTTTCCGCGCTGTATGACATGACAGGGCATTCCACCCAAATACATCCTTGGCTTACGAGGCATGGCAAAATCCTTTTTACCGGTGAGTTAAAATGTAGGGGGAAGTTTACAATAAAGTGGTGGAAAAACTAATGGGAAAATACGAATGAGTATCAGTTGTCACCGCATTTTTTGGTATTTTTCATTGCGGCCAAAAATTCCAAATACCGCTCATTCTGCTTTTCGTTCTCATGCCACTCTTTCAAATTCACGAGATTCATTGGGTGCTGAGCCGCTACCATTAAAGCCTGATCGAGACACTGCCTGTCACCAAAATAATAATAGTTAGCCAACCGGTCTTTCACGCAATCAGTAGGCGACAACAACCTCAAAGCACCCTGCGCTGTTTCTAAACTGGCCACTTGTGAGGATGGTATAAACTCATCCCCAATGGTTAATGGCGCAGAAGGAAATTCAACCGTTAAGTGAGTATTAGGATGAGCAAAATAGCGGCTATTGTGTTGCGTAGATTCAAAACCTATCGCCTTTAAAGCCGAACCGATTTGCTTGTTGGTTTTAAGGCTAACATCAATAAAATCGAGATCCATTGAGACATAACGCTCGTTGGAGTATATCGAAACGCACGATCCTCCTGTTAACACTACGTCAACCCCTTCTGCTTTCAAGGTTTGAGCAATTAAACCGGCAAGATCTAGCCTTGAAATGCCTTTCACCACACTCATAGAGCCTTACCTTTTTTACGCGGCCTACGCCTGTCATATAGCAATTCTTCCCTGGTCGCCTCCGGGCACATACTTAAGGCCTTTTCCATAAGCTGCTTCACCTCCTCAACAAAGGCATAGCGCGGATTAAATGAATAAACACGTGTATTACCCACCTTCTGATTTATCAATAAGCCATCTCGCTCCATCCGCTCCAACTGTTTTTGTACGGGACTAAGGTCGGTATTAAATGTACGAGCAATTTCCGTTGCATAGCCTTGCTCTCTTGCCGTTAAAAAGAGCAATACTCGTTCAGCATTGATTGATCCAAGAATGGCTTCTAGCATGTGCAAATCCAAAAAACCTTAAAAGTAGGTTTATACACCTATATAATAGGTTTTTCCACCTATAATTTGCCCTTTCTGAATTACGCGCAGCAAAAAATAAAACATTCAACTCCTGTAAAACGTGATCAAGGTCTGCCCAGTTCACTACGGCCTATTGAAAGGAAGCCCTGCTTTTAACTGGTTTATGGGGTCGTCAAAGGCTGGCGGGGGGTCGCCTAATCAGCGTCCTGATAGCCATTGGCTGCACAGGCTAAAGGCAAATCACTTGGACTTAATATGGACTTAAATCTACAAACACAAAAAAGCCCGCGATCAAGCAGGCCTCTAAGCTATTAATCTTTAGCAATTATATGGCCGGGACGACAGGATTGAATCAGAACAGCTTTAATGCTGTTCCGACCCCTTCGGGGCTTCGGCGTAAACGCCTCGTAGCAAAATGCGCGCGCATTTTGTGAACCCGTGTACGCACGCAGCTTTGCTGCGTGCTAACGAACAAAAAAGGCCACCTTTTTATAGGTGACCTTTTTTATGGATTGGTCGGAACGGCAGGATTTGAACCTGCGACCACTACACCCCCAGTGTAGTGCGCTACCAGACTGCGCTACGCCCCGAAAATCTCGGTTTTTACTGCTTTTGCCTGTCCATAGGGGCAGTTCGAGAGGACGGCCATTATACCGAAAAGCCTAGCTGGAACAAGCCGAATAACGGCTTTTACTGGTGCTAAAACATAGACTTAGGGTTTTAGAATTAGTTCTTTGTGGTGGTACGAAAAATCATCACCTTTGGCCAGGCGATCGTAGAGAACTACGTTGACGGTGGCGGCTAGATTCATGCAACCGGTGGTGGGGATATAGATGGTGTCGCTGCAAAAGCGGGTGATTTTTTTACTGAGGGTGCCATCCTCGGGGCCGAAGATGTAAAAGGCACGGGGTGGGTGTTTGTATTCTGGTAATGGTTTGGCACCTTTGACTAGTTCCACGGCGACGGGTACACAGCCAAAGGGAATGATGTCCTCCAAATCTTCGACGCCGACCAAGGGTAGTTTTTCGTAGGCTCTTTGGGTGTCGGTATAAAAGGGCTTGGCGAAGTCGTAGCGGCGGCCGGTGTAGAATACCGAGCTGACCCCGTAGCAACCTGCTGCGCGCATCACTGAGCCGACATTTTCCGGTGACTTGGGATTATAGAGGCCGATACAGGCGTAGTTGTTGGCGGGCTTGCTGACGTTATTCATTAGCTGCGCTGATCTATTGCAAAAGAACGGGGGATTATACGCAGTTTATCGCTGCGATTGTTGCTATGCTGCCACCGATTTATTTAATAGCCATCACTTATGAAAGACTGTAACCAATGCGGTAAATGCTGCATCCACTATGGCAATGCTGCGCTGTCGGCATCGCGGAGTGATATTGAAAGCTGGGAGTTATTTCGGCCTGATATCGCAGCCTATGTGCGCGGCGATGAGATTTGGTTTGACCCGGCCAGTGGCGAGCAATTACACCGCTGCCCCTGGTTGCAACAAGATTCAGCTAGCCTCAAATATACGTGTGATATTTATGAAGACCGCCCTGAAGATTGCCGCCACTACCCAGTCAGTATTGACGATATGATCAAGGATGACTGTGAAATGCTAGAAGTGAAGGACTTAAACGATCGTAAGCAAGCGCAGCAAACACTTGACCGGCTAATGAGTGACAGCCGCCCTCCCCTGGATAAGCCTTAACCGCAAACTGCGTTGTTGGCTACCCTACCACCGTCATATTTTCGCCGCTCCAAAATACCTTGCCTGAAATAATTCGCCCTGCGTCGTTATATTCAAACAAATCCAATCCCTCAAAGCGCATCCGCTGACCACGGTTGTCCATCAGCACTGTGAGCGGAAAGGCGGCAAAATTGCCTGCGCAACAAATCACGCCCCCCAGCTCAGCCTGCAAATTAATGGTCGCGGCTAGGCCGTAAAATTGTTTCGTTCCTTCAAAACCAAATCGGGGCGGTGAACCGATGGGGTCTTCGATACCAATTGACGGGTCAAAAAAATCGCTTAAGTTGTTGCTGTCGCGATTATTTAACGAATCTATATAACGCTCAATGGTGATAACTTTATTGTCGTCGGTCGGCCCCCAATACGCATGCACGGATTGAATTCGTCCGCCCTGACCCAACGCTACAATTTCTATCGCGTCGATTGACGCACCTGAGGGGTATTGCACACGCAACGGGAAGGCAATGTAGTGGCTGGCCATGCGGGTTGCACCGGTACGGCTAAATTTCACCCCCATTGCTGCGGCCGATTGATAAAAGGATCGAACCGTGTCGCCACTAAAGCGCGTGGCTATTGGGTCTTCGATCGTGGCGTCCACGGTAAATAAATTCATCAGCTGATCGATGCTGCCCTGATTACACAGCATGAGATAGCTATCGATAAAATCACTGACTTGGCTCATTAAGGTCTCGACTTAACTTAAAGGGGCAAGCGTCACTCAAGCGATGATGACACACTGGTGGGGAATTTAACGCAATAAAAAGGCCGCTAATTATTGCGGCCTTTTCGATAACCTAAACCAATGAACGATCAGGCTTTTAACACTAATAAGACATCTTCCAGTTCAGTAATCATTTGACGAATCATTTGCTTGTAATCGTTGCTATCTATTTCGCCTTCTTCGCCCTCACCGGACATACGCTGACGCGCACCACCAATGGTATAGCCCTGATCGTAAAGCAGGCTGCGGATTTGACGAATTAAAATAACATCTTCACGCTGATAATAGCGGCGGTTACCCCGGCGCTTAACCGGCTTCAGATTAGGAAATTCCTGCTCCCAATAACGCAATACGTGCGGCTTTACCGCACATAGGTCACTGACTTCTCCAATAGTAAAATAACGCTTGCCCGGTATTACCGGTAATTCTGCGTTATTGCTCGGTTCCAACATAGGCTTCTACTCGTGCTTTTAACTTCTGGCCGGGACGAAAGGTCACTACGCGGCGTGCGCAGATGGGGATCTCTTCCCCTGTTTTCGGGTTACGTCCTGGGCGCTGACTTTTATCACGCAGATCAAAATTACCAAAACCTGATAATTTCACCTGCTCGTTGTCTTCTAATGAATGGCGAATTTCTTCAAAAAAGTGTTCGACAACTTCCTTGGCTTCACGCTTATTAAGCCCTAGTTCTTCATACAGCTTTTCAGCCATTTCAGATTTGGTCAGAGCGGTCATTCACTGCATCCTTCACTTAATACGCTGCTAAGCAGCTGTTATTCGATCATCGTAGGGTCGCGTTAAAGCGCTGTTGCAACTGGGCCACTACGCGATCTACTGAGACATTTACCTCATCCTCAGTAAGTGTGCGCGAAGAATGCTGATACGTCAAACCTAGAGCTAGACTTTTTGCTTTAGTATCAATGCCTTTACCCTCATATATGTCAAACAACCTGAGGTTTTTAAGTTCATTGCCTGCTGTATTTCTAACCACTTCCAGTACTGTTTCAGCCTCAATTTCACGGCTGATAAGGATTGCCAGGTCACGGCGCACCTCAGGGAATTTTGACAATTCTGTGAACTTTGGCAGCTCAGAATCGGTAATGGCCGACAATTTCACCTCAAAA
Organism: Oceanicoccus sp. KOV_DT_Chl; assembly: GCF_900120175.1. Classification (NCBI taxonomy): domain Bacteria; kingdom Pseudomonadati; phylum Pseudomonadota; class Gammaproteobacteria; order Cellvibrionales; family Spongiibacteraceae; genus Oceanicoccus; species Oceanicoccus sp. KOV_DT_Chl. The sequence goes on along the minus strand of NZ_FQLF01000001.1, from coordinate 303,024 downwards.
AGGTAAATAGTTTGCGAAAGTCCAAGCTTTTTCTGGAGTTCGGGGTGGATGGCACCTATATAGCCAACGTTCTCACCATTGCGACTAATCACCGCGGTCTGACCGGGGTGTAGCGCGGGGTGTTCACTCTTGGTAAATTCGATATTGGTACTATTACCACCCAGCTTAAATACCGATTCCAAATCCCCTTTCAGGTCATAAAAATCGACCGTCTCGCCCTTTTCAGACCAGGATTCAGGTGCCCGCCGGCCGGTAATCGCCCCCGCTAGCATCGCGTCCTGCGTGGGCAGGCCTTCAGCATTGGGGATAAACCGCAAGCCTGATTCAAACATCCGCAACCGGGATTGCTGACGGTTTAGGTTGTGTTTGAGCGCAGTGAGCAAGCCCGGCCACAAGCTGGTACGCATCACCGACATATCCGCCGAGATAGGATTAGCCAATGCTACGGTGTCATCTTGTGGACACACCCATTGCTGCACTTTGGGCTCTACGAAACTATAGGTAATCGCCTCTTGATAACCAAGGGCAATCAATTGACGACGGATAGATCTTAAGCCCAACTTGGTTTCGGGCTTGCCCTTCAGGCTAAGATCAGAATGAATTTGCGTAACTGGTAGTCTGTTATAACCGTAGATGCGCGCAATTTCTTCCAGCAGGTCGGCTTCAATGGCGATATCAAAACGCCATGAAGGTGCAACCACGTTCCAGCCCTCGTCGGTTTCTGTCACCCCAAGACCTAAGCGCGTCAACATATCGGTCACCGCCGGTTTGTCGATGGTCAATCCCAACAGTTTTTGAATGCGGGCGTGGCGTAAAACAACTTCCGTAGCCACCGGCACATTTTCCGCAGCGATCACTTCCTGCACAGGGCCGGGCTGGCCACCCACAACATCCAGCAATAACTGCGTAGCGCGCTCAATAGCCGCCACCTGTAATTGGTAATCCACACCGCGCTCAAAGCGATGTGAAGAGTCAGTGTGCAAACCATAAGAGCGAGCACGACCGGCAATATTCAGCGGCGTAAAAAAGGCCGCTTCTAATAAAATATCCTGCGTATCAGTTTTAACCGCACTGGCGTCGCCACCCATAATGCCCGCAAGGGCGATGGCTTGCTGGTGATCAGCAATAACCAGCGAACCGGCATTCAAGCTCAGCTCCTGGCCATCCAGTAACGTAATTTTTTCACCCTGCTCGGCGTGACGAACCCGAATACCGCCTTGCACACGATTCAAATCGAAGGCGTGCATGGGCTGGCCTTGTTCCAGCAAGACAAAATTGGTGACATCAACGACAGCATCAATAGAGCGAATACCGGAGCGACGTAGTTTTTCCACCATCCACAACGGGGTCGGCTGACTGACATCAACACCTTTGATGACCCGACCAACATAGCGCGGGCAATCCGCACCCGCTTGAATGTCGATGGGGAAAACAGTGTCGATTTGCGCAGCTACCGGTTTAATGTCGACGGGTGTTACTGCCGCTTGATATAACACCCCGGTATCACGGGCAATACCGGCGACACTTAAACAATCGGCACGATTGGGCGTGAGATCAACTTCAATAATAGTGTCATTCAAATTCAAGTAATCGCGAATATCCTGACCGGTAGTTGCGTCTGCCGCCAACTCCATCAAACCCTCATTAGCATCAGATAATTGCAGCTCACTTTCAGAACACAACATGCCGAAGGATTCCACCCCGCGCAGTTTGGCTTTTTTAATTTTAAAGCCGCCTTTGTCTTCTGCCGGTAACACTGCACCTACGGTCGCGAAGGGTATTTTCAAACCGGCACGAGCATTGGTGCTCCGCACACGACTTGCACCACTTCATCACCACCGGCCACCTGACAAACTCTCAATTTATCCGCATCAGGATGTTGTTCTATCGATAGGATTTCACCCACCACGACACCGGTAAAAGCGCCTGCTACTGGCTCAGTGCCATCGACCTCCAAACCCGCCATGGTAATTTTTTCTACTAATTCTTCGGTAGAAACATTGGGGTTAACCCATTCACGTAACCATTGTTCGCTGATTTTCATCTGTTTAAAATCCTAACTAAACTTTTGATATTCCCGACAACGGGGAATCTTATTGTTATCCAAACTTGCCAGCCACAAAGATGACAGCAACTAACAAGTCAATCGTGGCGCTATCTAAACTGCTCTAAAAAGCGTAAATCATTTTCAAAAAACAAACGCAAATCATTGACGCCATAACGCAACATCGCCAACCGCTCTACACCCATACCAAAGGCAAAGCCGGTATATTTTTCCGTATCGATATTTGAATACTCGAACACTTTGGGATGGACCATGCCACAACCCATAACTTCCAGCCAACCCGTCTGGCTACAGACGCGACAACCTTCACCGGAACACATCACGCATTGAATATCGACTTCAGCCGAAGGTTCAGTGAACGGGAAGTAAGAGGGACGAAAACGAACCGCTAAATCTTTTTCAAAAAATACGCGCAGAAATTCTTCAACAACGCCTTTAAGATCAGCAAAGCTACTATTTTCACTAATCAATAAACCTTCAACCTGATGAAACATTGGCGTGTGGGTTAAATCCGAATCACAGCGATAAACACGACCTGGACAGACTATCTTCAACGGCGGTGTGGCATTTTCCATCACCCGCACTTGTACCGGTGACGTATGCGTACGCAGCACTGTAGTTTCATCAATATAAAAAGTATCGTGCATGGCGCGCGCCGGATGGTGTGCGGGAATATTTAGCGCTTCAAAATTGTGATAGTCGTCTTCAATTTCGGGGCCTTCCACGACATCAAAGCCGATGGTTTCAAAAAATTCGGAAATACGCTCGATAGTACGGGTAACCGGATGCAACCCACCTACACCTTGACCGCGACCGGGCAAAGTGATGTCGATAGTCTCGCCGGCTAATCTGGCAGCAACCGCAGCGCCATCCAGTATTTCTTTGCGCTCGCTTATTTGCTCTTGCAAGGCCTGCTTTACTTTATTGATTTCAGCACCGGCTGCAGGGCGCTCTTCCGCCGACAACTTGCCCAAACCTTTCAACAAGCCAGTAATACTGCCCTTTTTACCTAGATAGTCGACGCGCAACTGATCCAGTGCGGCGGCATCTTCGGCGTTGGCGATGGCTTCACGAGCCGCAGCGGCCAGGGAGTCCAGATTTTCCATCGAATCATTCTCTTGGTTATTAGTAATAACAGCAAAGGCTACAAAAAGAACTACAAAATCCGCCCTGCTAAAATGCAAATAGGGAAAGAGCGGCAGCCCTTTCCCTATCTCGGAGTAAACGGGTTTGGATTAGTATCCTGTCCCCTGTTTACAAATTATCGCGTGTGGCCAAAAATTTTAGCCGCAACGACGATTAAGCCAAGGCTGCTTTTGCTTTTTCAACTACAGCAGCAAAAGCGGCTTTGTCGTGCACTGCCAAGTCAGCAAGAACACGGCGGTCAAGGCCGATTTCTGCTTTCTTCAGTCCAGCGATTAAACGGCTATAAGCCAAACCGTTAGCGCGTGACTGGGCATTGATACGAGTGATCCAAAGGGCGCGGAACTGACGCTTGCGCTGGCGACGGTCACGATAAGCGTATTGACCCGCTTTAATAACCGCTTGCTTGGCAACACGAAATACTCTTGAACGAGCTCCGTAGTAACCTTTGGCTTGCTTTAAAATCTTTTTGTGTCGACGGTGTGCAGTCACACCACGTTTTACGCGAGGCATAATAGTCTCCTGATTCTTAACCTAATAAATAGTGTGAGCTGCTTAGCCTTTGGCGCGCAACATACGATCGATTAACACTTTATCTGAAGCGTGAACTGCAGATGTTCCACGTAGCTGACGCTTACGTTTAGTGGTCATCTTGGTCAAGATGTGACTTTTATGGGCGCTTTTGCGTTTGTAACCGCTTCCGGTTTTTTTGAAACGCTTTGCTGCCCCGCTGTGTACTTTAGCTTTTGGCATCGTTAGATACTCCGCATTTAGGAACCATCAAAACTCTCATGAGCCTTCAGTGGGTTCAAAATATATTGATAAAACAAAAGAGAAACAGGCCCTTGCCCTTTAACTAACAGACACTTATTTAAAAGCACATCAATTAAAAAACGGTGAGCTCGCTGTTACTTCTTTTTACTCTTTGGGGCAATGACCATCGTCAATTGACGACCTTCCATCTTTGGAAATTGCTCTACAGAACCCAGCTCTTCGAGATCTTTTTCGACGCGCTTGAGTAACTCCATACCAATTTCCTGGTGGGCCATTTCACGACCGCGGTAACGCAAGGTCACCTTGGCTTTGTCCCCGTGTTCAAGGAAACGTGTCAGGTTGCGTAGTTTTACCTGATAGTCTCCCTCTTCCGTCCCAGGACGAAACTTTATCTCCTTAACCTGTGTCCGTACCTGCTTTTTCTTTTGCGCAGCTACTTGCTTCTTCGCTTCAAACACATGTTTACCGTAGTCCATGATCTTACAGACTATCGGATCGGAATCTGCTATTTGCACCAAATCCAGCGCAGCTTGTACAGCTGCCGCACGGGCTTCTTCGATAGGTACGATACCAACTTGCTCTCCGTCGGCACCAATTAGACGAACTTCTTTCGCTTCGATCTCGTCGTTGATCGTGGCTCGTTTGCTTTTACCTTTAATCGCTATTTCTCCGCAGTTAATTTAACGCTGTTATTCAGTTTCAGAAACGACACGGCCGCGTCGAGCTACGTCGTTGCTGAGGAGCTGTTCAAAGGCTGCCAAAGACATGGAGCCCAGATCCTCACCACTACGCGCGCGCACGGCCACGGTCTGATTTTCTACTTCCTTATCACCTATGACTAAGAGGTAAGGAACCTTCTGAATTGTGTGCTCGCGGATTTTAAAGCCGATCTTCTCATTTCTCAAGTCCGCAATCGCTCTAAATCCTTTATTTTTCAAGGAATCTTCTACTTTTTGCACATATTCGGACTGTTTGTCCGTAATATTGGCAATCACCGCCTGAGTCGGTGCCAACCAAGTTGGAAAAGCGCCCTCATAGTGCTCAATCAAAATGCCGATAAAACGCTCAAATGACCCCAGAATTGCCCGGTGTAACATGACCGGTACCTGCCGTGATCCATCCTCGGCAACATATTGCGCATCCAAGCGACCTGGCATCGAGAAATCCACCTGAATGGTGCCCAATTGCCACACCCGACCAATACAATCTTTTAGTGAGAATTCGATCTTGGGACCATAAAACGCCCCTTCGCCGGGTAACTCTTCCCAGGGCAGACCTTTGCTATCCAGCGCATCGGCCAGCGCCTTCTCTGCCTTATCCCAGGATTCATCGCTACCCACCCGTTCATCAGGGCGCGTCGATAAACGATAAATCACATCACTAAAGCCAAAGTCCGCATACACCTCATGTAATAGATCAATGAATTGCGCAACTTCGGGTTGAATTTGCTGCTCAGTGGCGAAGATATGCGCATCGTCCTGCACAAAGCCCCGCACCCGCATAATGCCGTGTAGCGAACCTGAAGGCTCATTGCGATGACAAGAGCCAAACTCAGCCAACCGCAGCGGTAAATCCCGGTAGCTCTTCAACCCCTGATTAAATACCTGCACGTGACAAGGACAGTTCATCGGCTTGATTGCAAAATCGCGCTCATCGGCTTGCAGAGTAAACATACCCGCACTGAACTTGGCGGCATGGCCTGACTTTTCCCACAAACTAAAATCAACCAGCTGTGGGGTTTTGATTTCACTATAACCATTGAGGTCTTGCTGCTGACGCATATAGCCTTCAATAGTCTTATATATGTTCCAACCTTTGGGGTGCCAAAACACCATACCCGGTGCTTCTTCCTGCATATGAAACAGATCGTATTTTTTACCCAGTTTACGGTGGTCGCGCTTTTCCGCTTCTTCCAAGCGGTGTAAATAGGCTTTCAGCGCTTTTTTATTCGCCCAAGCCGTACCGTAAATACGCTGTAGCATTTGATTGTTGGAATCGCCGCGCCAATAGGCACCCGCTACTTTCATTAATTTAAAGGCTTGTAACTTACCAGTGCTGGGTACGTGGGGGCCGCGGCATAAATCCATCCACGGGCCTTGCTTATAAATAGAAATATCTTCGCTGCCGGGCAAGGCTTCAATAATTTGAACCTTGTACTCTTCACCCATATCAGCAAACGTTTTGATTGCCTGTTCGCGACTGACGACTTCTCTAACAATGGGATGATCTTCTTTAGTAATTTCAAGCATGCGCTGCTCGATCTTTTTTAGATCGTCATCACTAAAAGGCTTTTCTGCCGCGAAATCGTAGTAGTAACCGTCTTCAATCACCGGCCCGATAGTGACCTGCGTACCGGGAAATAAATCCTGTACTGCCATTGCCATCAAGTGCGCGGTCGAGTGGCGAATTAATTCCAGCCCTTCATCATCACGCTCAGTGACAATGGCCAACTCAACATCAGACTCGATTACATAAGAAGTATCTAACAACTCGCCATTGATTTTTCCGGCCAGTGACGCTTTCGCCAGGCCTGGACCAATATCATTGGCAACATCAAAGATAGTGACGGGTTGATCAAATGAACGCTGACTACCGTCAGGGAGGGTAATAACCGGCATGTTACTTTCCTAATCAGTGGCGGGCCCTACCAAAGCGCGCGTGAAATTTTAAAATCGTACCAGGTACGTGGTGGTATAAGGGCGACAACTCTACCATAGCATTAATTTCTGTAAAGCTATGGCAGCAAATTATGAACAATTACCTGCCAGCTGTAATACTTTTTACCGCTGCCACCAGTGCCTGCATTTCTGCATCGGTACCAATACTAATGCGCAAGTACTCTTCAATGCGCGGCTTGCTGAAATAACGCACTACAATATTCTGCTCACGCAACGCGGTAAATAGCTCTCTGGCCGGCAGCGTGTTCGGCTTTGCCATAATGAAATTGGTTTTTGATGGCAATATGTCGAAGCCCAGCTCAGTGAGCTCTGCCGCCGTCCATTCCCGGGTGGCAATGATCTTGGCGCAACAGGCCTGAAAATAATCGACATCCTCAATCGCCACGGTTGCCGCTAACTCAGCCAGACGGTCTAAGGAATAGGGATTAAAACAATTTTTTATCCGCTCCAGCGCCTCAATTAAATCAGGCTGCCCCACGGCAAAACCAATGCGACTGCCCGCCAGCGAACGGGATTTGGACAGCGTTTGTACCACTAACAAATTAGGATATTTAGCGACCAGACTAACAGCAGACTCAGCGCCAAAATCGACATAAGCCTCATCGATAATCACTACCGACTCAGTGTTGACCTTAAGCAAGGCCTCAATATCATCCAGCGCTTTAGCAATGCCGGTGGGCGCATTTGGATTAGGAAAAATCACGCCGCCATTCGCCGTGTGATTGATATAAGCATCAAGCGCAATGTCGAAGTTTTCTGCTAATGGTAGCTGCTGATACTCAATACCATATAAACTGCAATACACCGTATAAAAACCATAAGTGATATCGGGGAAAAGCACCGGGCTGTCTGGCTTAAATAAACCCTGAAACGCAAACGCCAAAATTTCATCGGAGCCATTGCCCACACAAATATGATCCGTAGCAACACCCAAGTAATCGCTAAGCGCTTTTTTTAAGCCACCATTATTAGGGTCGGGATAAAGCCGTAAATTATTGATCGCCGCTTGATCGAGCAGTGCAGCCAACTTGGGCGAAGGCGGGTAAGGGTTTTCGTTAGTATTTAGTTTGATCAAACCTTTAACCTGCGGTTGCTCACCGGGCGTATAAGGTTCCAACTGACTAACTAAAGGACTCCAGAATTTTGATGACATGATGCTGACTTTACCGAATGACTCTAACGAGTGATGATACCAAATAAGTTCAAGGCGCGAGTATACAGGGATTTGCTAACGATGGGATGGTGAACGGCTTTGACAACTGTAAATTTCTAGCGCCGTTCAATATCGCGTAAATACTCTATCATTAGTGCATTAACCTCTTCAGACTTTTCCAGCTGCACCATGTGGCCCGCCTCGGCAATCATCTCTACTCTTCGCAAGTCTGGGAATTGCGCACGCATTAAACTGATCGGATCATCACCATGAAAACCCTCCAAATCCACATCCTGCTCACTGCCAATAAAATACGCCGGAATAGCACTGGCAACGCCTTCATAGGGTTTTCGCTGCTGCCATTTCAAATCCATCGACCGATACCAGTTTAAACCGCCGGTAAAACCGCTGCGTGAATACTCGGAAACAAAATACTCCAGCTCCCATTCACTCAACCAAGCCCAAGGTAACGGCGGCGGGGTTTTCATTGCCTGTAAATAGGTGGTGCCTGGAGGGTGTTGAAACATGGCAAAGAAATCCCCTTCTGCCCCCAGCGTCCAAAAGACTTTTTGAAAGAACTCCCTGGGTGCAGCCGCTAAATCGTTATCCGCTGGGCCAACGGGGCGGAAGTATTCAATATGCAAAAAATGCTGCTCACCGATCGCCTGATATTCGGTGAGTGGTGACACCTCCGGGTTATGAGGCGCCGCAGGATTTTCCAGCCCGATCACCGCCAACACCCGTTCAGGATGACGAAACGCTAAATCGTAAATCGCAAAAGCGCCAAAATCCAAACCAGCAAACACCGCTTTGCTAATGGCTAAATGATCCAACAGCCCGACTAAATCCGCAGTAATGTCATCGACACCATAGGCTTCATAAGATGCAGGGGCATCAGTCTGCCCCATACCGCGCATGTCCGGAGCAATGACCCTATACCCTGCTGCCGCCAGCGCAGTCATTTGCCGATGCCAACTAAACCATAAATGTGGAAAGCCATGACACAACACCACTGGCAAGCCATCATCAGGCCCGGCTTGCACAAAGTGCATATGGATATGATTGATCGTAGCGTGATGATGAACCCAGTCCGACATAAACAAATTCCACTAAGTCGTTTTTATTGATGACGAGCATAAAGCCATTTACTCTCGGTAAATATTACCGAGAGATTAAACAAACCTTTAGCGAGTGCCCAAACTACTTTGGCATTGAGCCACTAAACCCCGCAATCTTTTTAAACGGCACCCGCAATAGCCTGTTCAAGATCCGCCAAAATATCATCGATATGCTCAATACCGACCGATAAGCGAATCATCTCCGGTGACACCCCGGCCTGCTTTTGTTCCGCTTCGGTTAATTGACGATGAGTGGTAGACGCCGGGTGACAGGCTAACGATTTAGCATCACCGATATTGACCAGACGTTTGAATAATTGCAGCCCGTCATAAAATTTAACGCCGTTATCAAACCCACCTTTTAAGCCAAAAGATAAAATCGACGCGGGCTTGCCCTGCATATATTTTTTCGCCAGGGCATGGTAGGGAGAGCTTTCCAAGCCCGCATAACTCACCCACTCCACACTGGCGTGCGCCGATAAATATTCCGCAACTTTTAACGCGTTTTCAGTATGCCGCTCCATCCGCAACGACAAGGTTTCCAGCCCTTGCATTAACTGAAAGGCATTCATCGGTGATAGCGCTGCGCCAGTATTGCGCAATGGCACAGTACGGGCACGACCAATAAATGCAGCAGCTTCAAAGGCCTCGGTATAAATGACGCCATGATAAGCAGGCTCTGGCTGATTCAATACCGCGAAGCGCTGTTTGTGCTCTGCCCAAGGGAACTGTCCCGAATCAACAATAACGCCCCCCAAAGTCGTACCATGACCGCCGATATATTTAGTCAGTGAGTGCACTACGATATCCGCGCCATAGGCAATGGGTTTACACAACACCGGTGTGGCTACCGTATTGTCCACAATCAACGGCACACCCTGCGCATGTGCAGCATCGGCAATGGCGGCCAGATCCACAATATTGCCCGCAGGGTTACCAATGCTTTCACAAAAGACAGCTTTGGTTTTGTCATCAATCAAGGCCGCCAAACTGGCAGCACTATCATCCTTCGCAAACCGTACCTCAATTCCCAGCTTCGGCAACATATGCGCAAACAAAGTATAAGTACCGCCATAGAGCTGCGGAGTGGAGACAATATTATCCCCTGCTTCGGCCAAGGTCAGAATGGCATAATTAATTGCAGCACTTCCTGAGCTTACCACTAGACCAGCAATCCCTCCCTCCAACGCTGCCATGCGCTGTTCCAACACATCATTGGTGGGGTTCATAATCCGGCTATAAATATTCCCCGGCACCGTTAAATTAAACAAATCCGCACCATGCTGTGCATTATCAAATTCATAAGCAACCGTTTGATAGATAGGCGTTGCAACGGCATGGGTTGTTGGATCGGTTTCGTAACCATGATGGATGGCGAGAGTTTCATCTTTCATTGATAGCTTCCTTTATCGTTTACCAGCATCGGGGTAAAAACCATCATCATGATTTCTACCATTCACAGATCATAAAGACGCAAAGTAACGTACAATGGCGCCCCTGACAACGCTGTAGATATAACCATCTAACAGCCCCCATAATATAATTCAATTTCAGTAATGACTAACAACTCAAAAACATACGATGTCGTGATCCTGGGGGGCGGCGCCTCCGGTTTATTCTGCGCACTTACGGCAGCACAGCGTGGGCTATCGGTCATCGTTTTGGAAAAAGCCAATAAGGTGGGCAAGAAAATCCTGATGTCTGGCGGCGGTCGCTGCAACTTTACCAACCACTTTGTGGAAGCCGATAATTTTATTTCAGCCAACCGACATTTCTGTAAATCAGCACTCACCCAATATAGCCAGTGGGATTTTATTGCACTGGTCGAACGCTATCAAATTGAGTACGAAGAACGCAAACACAGCCAATTATTCTGTATAAACTCGGCCAAAGATATTCTCAACATGCTGCTGGATGAATGCCAACTGGCAGGCGCCGAAATTAAAACACATATCCATTTAACCAGCATTGAATCGCTAGCCATTGCCGGGCACTCAGAAAAACACCAACAGGCTGATAAACGCAGTCGCTATAAAATCAAAATTGAACAAGATCATCAGCAACTCGCCATCCACTGCCATTCGCTGGTGGTCGCTACCGGGGCCTTATCGATACCCACGCTCGGCGGCAGCGGCATGGGTTACGAGATTGCGAAGCAATTTGAGCTACCGCTTACAGAGCGCAGAGCAGGCTTGGTGCCCTTTATGTTCAGTGATAACACACTCAAGCCAATGTGCGAACGCTTATCCGGTTTGGCACTGGAAGTCACCATTCAATGCCGGCAGCAATCCTTTACTGAAAATATATTATTTACCCACCGCGGCATCAGCGGCCCCTCGGTATTACAAATTTCTAACTACTGGTATCCCGGCGATGAAATACACATTGATTTATTGCCTGGTATTAATGCCACGGATTGGTTACTCAATGCCAAACAGTCGCTAGGGAAAAGTTTATTAAAAAATGTATTACACCAGCATCTAGCCAAATCATTGGTGCTTGAGTTACAAGCGCTATGGTGGCCCGAACACAGCGCTACTGCACTGGCAGAATTTAGTGACAAGCAACTCAAAACTATTGCTGAAAAAATTAATCACTGGTCGCTAAAACCTTCAGCCACTGAAGGCTACCGCACGGCAGAAGTCACATTAGGCGGCGTTGATACTGATGCACTGAGTTCCAAAACCATGGAAGCCAAACAACAGCCGGGATTATTTTTTATTGGTGAGGTGGTTGACGTGAGTGGACACTTAGGCGGATTTAATTTTCAGTGGGCATGGTCTTCTGCGTTTGCGGCGGGGATGGCGGTTTAATTGTAGCGAAGGAATTAGAACAAAGACTATTTTTGAAATACAAAGGTAGTTATAAATCGAACTGACTTCGTTTTGACAAAAACCGGCCTAATTGTTCAGAATGTTTAGGTTAGATGAAATTTAACGTGATCCTGCACAGCTGCACTGGCAATGACCGAATGGAGTAAAGCTGGTTATCACATAATGTATCATTCATTATTTTGACATTCTTTTAGGGTCCCTAACTGACTCTACAACAGACGTAAAAAAAGTTTAGCTGAGGCTTGTGGTCTCAAATGTGCCAAGAACAGTATTGAGCAGATAAAAAAAGGCCCCGATGAAGGAGCCTTAAGATGAACTATTTGGAAAATTATTTTTTGCGTTTCAGACCAGCCAAACCAATCAATGCTGAACTGAATAGCCATGCTGCTGCGGGAACGGGAACGGGAGCTACATTGTAGGTTAATATAGCGCCATAATTGGATACTGTAATTCCCCCAAACCCATCAGTGTTTACCGAATTGGAAAGGACTTCATAGTCGAGCCAATAATTCATCCATATTTCAAGACATACATTGGTGGCGCCTCCTAGATCAGCACAGTCTGTGACATTTATTAAACCGTCAGTCCCAGTAATATCGACGTCTGCTGTTATCGCTCCATAGTAATCCTGCGTTACGAAGATTGACTCACTTGCAAACAGTATCTGACTTGTATCAGTGTTATATGTACCGATTGCAGAACCAGTGACAGAGTTGTCGTCAGAGGTTATTTGCGCACCGATGTCGATAAGTGCAGCGTCAACAGTAAAGGCTGAAGATAACAGGCCAATTAGAAGAATAGATTTTTTTAGCATGAGAGAGTACTCCGTACTTTGTTATGTTTTTATCCACAACAATAATGCCAGCTATAAAAAAGTAGATAAAGACTGTCTGCGTAAAGAGTTTCGACACCTTAACAACTTTTAATATCTGTTTTGGGTCACATTGCGCCTATCACGATACAAACACTTCAATAGACGCTGTTGTGCCAATTTGAGACATTGACACAAATGAAAAAGGCCCAATTATTATTCAGTTTATTGTTTTATTTCTTACGCTGAATGCCCGCCAGCCCGATCAAGGCAGAACCAAACAACCACCAAGCAGCGGGTAGGGGCACCTCACTTACCTCAGTAAAGTTTGATGTGTATACTGAGACAGCATCAAATTGAAATTGAAAATTTATACCCCCACTGATAATAATAGGGTCCGTCACATTGAGCATGGTCAGATAATTCCAATCACCAATACAATTGCCTACCGAAGTGCATGACTCATAACTTAATGAGCCAGAAGTTGCTACCAATTTATCACCATCCCATGCACCTGAAATCACCGCTAGTGTATGTGCAATACCGAAACCAGGGGTCGTCGTATGGTAGTCAAGACTAAGCGTCCCGACATCATCCAATACACCCGTACCAAAACCCGTATATTCAGTATAAATTGAACTTCCAGAAATATTAAAATTGTGGAAACTAAGCACTGCTGCTTGAGCAGGTACAGTGAAAAGTCCAGCAATTAACAAGCTGAGCATGGATTTAATCGTCATGGAAAAGCGCCTTATTCTCGAGGATATATTTTTATGGTTATACTTTCCTGCAACAGTATCCAGTTAACTCTATTGTCAGTCAAACCAATTCTGAAAGAATTCAAAAATTAATTTAAAGCATCACTTGATCGAGTGATATGAGCAATGAGGTAAAGGGTCAACAACTGCCGAAAATGTTCTTTTTAACTTACATGTAAACTAAATTCAAAATAGCGACAGCTCTTAATTCAAAAGCTGCCATCACACCTAACGCTTTCACTATTGCTCACCTCAGTTCCGTGCCAACAAAATACCTTAAAACAGATATAAAAAAGGCCCCATCATAGAGTCTTGGATACACTTTATAGAAAATTACTTTTTGCGTTTGATGCCAGCTAAACCAATCAAAGCTGAGCTGAATAGCCATATGGCACTAGGAATTGGGACGGGCGCAATATAAAACTCATTATCCTTAACCAAGAATGAGCCAACAGCAGCATATCTAGTGGTTAAAGTTGCTTGAGAGTTAAGTGTCACAACAAAATCATCATAATCTACGGTTGGTTGAAAGTTATATCTAGATACTAATTCTTTGTCACTTATTCTTGCTGTAGAAATATAACCTGCAGTTGCTGGGTCTTGATAGTACTGATCCAGCATACCAGCAGCCCAACCTGCGCCTTGACTTGAAACTCTATTGTTAAGATCAATCCCAAGAGAGTACCAGTACTTTCCAACATCGCCCAAAGTCTTAATCATATGCTCAACTAGAAAACTGTCACCCGTTATTGCAGTATCACAATATTTATATCCGAGATTGCAATCTGAATTAGCTGGCGCGTATCCGAAGTTCGTTACCAGTTGATCAAACTCTGCTGCTGTTGCGTAACGATAACCTTCAAACAAGCCTCCTTCTCCAAATTCCGATGTAACAGAATTATATGAAATACCTACTGTCTCAGTTAGATCAAGCCAATCTAAACCTGAACCTGTATCACGAGTTACACTACCCAAATCGATAATTGCAGCATTGGTGGAAATAGAAAGAATAAGGCCAATTAAGGCTAAAGCTTTTTTAATCACCGTAAGTCCCCATAACTCAAAAAGATAATCTAATTATTATTGATGCTTAGCATTATCTATGAACCTATAAATATCATCAAATTCACTTTACAAAGCCAACCTATAAAATGGTTAGAATTGTGAAAAAACACCAATATGATTACTGATAAGACAGTGCCCGTTGTGGGTCACTATGGGTTTGATGCTATTGATAGCGCCATCCGTATACGCGCTTGGGCCCCAAACTGGGGTATTCGCCAATTCCAACAAATTGGCGGCCCCAGTGTTACCGCCTATAGAGAAGCCCGCCACTTTGCCAATCAAGAGCTAACTATGACAATCCAGCGTGAGAAAGACACTAATTATCCAAACCTCCATTTGGTACCACATTGATTAAAATTGGGATGGATATATAATTTTTGAAGTACTAGAAAATTTATATGCATCCCGATCGACCACCACTCACTACTTCGATTGCCATCTGTCCTGCCGCCGTATCTCACGACTAAAGGTAGAGGAAAACGCCTGCATTCTAGCCTTGACTAATCTCCTCCTTCCTTCATCAGTACGGGTATAAATTAATTCAGTGGGCCCAACGTATTTACACCAAGCCTTATAAAAAATATGAGCAAAATCCTTTTTCACCGCCAACCTCATTGGTACTGCGTGATAATCATCTCGCTTCATACCATAGAGCGTGCCTTCACGCACCACTAAGTAACGAGGGCTTTCTATAGGCGCTAGAATTTCAGCCAAACAGTCGGCAAATAAGGATGATTCGTAAAATGTACTACCGGACAACGCTAAGTAAAATGTGCCATCGAAATTATTAACGACGTTTACTTTTATTCGCCTGATAGAAGTTTCTATCAAACCAGCTTGGCAAAGCGCCTCATTAAGGGCGAGACCGATTTGTTTAATGGAGCCATCAACAGGCAAATGTTTAAGTAAGATACGCACTGCAGCTATCGTTTTTGGCAGTTTGTAAAGCATAGCTCCGCCAACAGCGAATAGCAGTAGAAGCACCAGCTCAGGCGCTCCACTCGCATACGTATGCAAAGCCAAGTTTATGGCAATAAAAACTGCACCTGCAAGCTCCAGCAATAAATACATCAAGGTATGTTTTAAATGATAAGCCCGTATACTTGGTACTGATGGAGTTTTGACCGAAGGAATTACCCTTGCGGATTCATCTAGGGTTAAGGCCTGCTGCCACCTCTCATTCACCACGCAAATTTGCTTAAAACGTTTTTTCATCTGCCAGTTATTTGCAACTACAGGTGATTGAGGATTGAGGCTATTAAGTGCATTAAACGCAGATGCCTTTATTCTTTCAAAACCACTTTCGATAGTGAGGCCACGCTCAGAAAGCCCCACGAAAGTATTAAAGCGCTTTTTCAAATCATAGTAGTCACTCCACCCCGAATAACCTGCCTTGCCATCGATTGCCACCAAATGCCAGATAGAACTTGTTTTATTACGGTTATTTTTATCGATACGAATAGCTCGACCGCGCATCTGATTGGTGAGCATAAAAGAACCTACTGAACTGGCAAGTATCAGGGAGTTAATGGCGGGAGCATCCCAACCTTCACCTAGAAGTGCGCGTGTACCGACGAGTGCTTTAATCTCTCCCGACATTAGCAAAGCCGTAAAAGCCACTGTCAGTTGATTTAGCGGGCCGCACACTTTTTTGTAGTGTTCAGAATTCCCCATGGGTTCTATGTTAAAACGATCGCCGTCGACCAACGCTAGTAACTGATCTAGTCGTGAGCTATGAATAATGCTCAACCGGCCAGTCAATAAACCAATTTTTTCCGGAACTGGTGACGCTAAAACCAGACCTTTAAATATAGGCTAGGCGCCTAGGCTTAATTCCCCGGTATCAATACCGGAAACGAGTTCTTCATCACGTATATAATCAACCAGCACTACCTGGCAAAGAGATTCACCTCTTTGCTGATACTCAAGTTTATGCAGATCAATACAGCCCTCAATTTTCGAAGCGCTCTGAGAAAGAGACCGGCTCAGCCGCCTTGAATACTCTAACGACAGTTCTCGTTTATGCAGTAATTCGGAAGCTCTTAATTGCTTTTTAAGCTGACTAACGTAGCCTTTATGAACATCACTATGATGAAAGGTGCTAGAAAAAATTACAGCTTCTACCAATACTTGCCACCAATACCGTCCCAACTCAGGGATATCCTGCTCACCCAAATCAAGAGTTTCAAGTAACCCTTTTGGCAAAGTGTGCTGCTTCCGTTTAAAAAATGTTAGCAGCGCAATAGCCAGCTCCGGATTTTTTATAACTTCTGTTTCAGAACAATTGGTACTAACCCATGGATGAGAGATAACAATATTGTCGAATTCTTGGTGTGCGTATAGGGTATCGCAAAGTGTAGCGACCCGGTCGTCATACTCTTTGATTTTTTGTTTTTCAGTTGAGCTAACATCAACTGCCCAAATGTAGTCTTGATGGGCACACAAAGTACCCACCTTTACCAGCTCAGGAATTGATATCTCTTCATCGATGGGACCACATAACTGCTCGTAACGACTCCACTCATTACCCTGTGCGTCGTAAGGTGGCGTAGCTGTTAAAGAAACAAGAATCATATGCGGCAGAGCGGTACAAACTTTATCTAACGCTCTCCACCATTCAGTCCTTAGGTGGTGAGCTTCATCCAATATAATGACATCTATATTGTTTGTTTTTAGTGTACCGATAAATACATTTAGCTCTGTCTCAGTTACACCTTCGTCCAACGCCAAGGCTTCAGCCTCATACTCAGCGGCAGCCAATTCTTCACTAAACTGAGAATGTAAAGCCTGATAGGTAATGGAGGTAAGGATTGCTGGCTCATGGATATTTTTACTGACCCAGCCAAGGGAGCCAACGTTATCCGAATCGATATAATCCGATAATCGGTCAATCCATTGATCGCGAATAACTCGTGTTGGTGACAGCACTAGCGCTGATTTCTTCAGGCGCCTAAATACCTCTAATCCCAGCGTTGTCTTACCCGCACCAGGGGCAGCTACTACATGTAAGCGCTTGTCATCTAAATGGTCGTCTATTGCATCCAGTACACGCTGTTGATACGGACGCCAGTTATAACGAAACTTTAACGAATCGAATGGCATTATTATTTTATTCGCTTTGCTGCTTACAAGTTAAGGATTGAGAGTGCCAGTGGCACAATTAATAATACCAGCATGCCTAATCGAGGCAACGAAAATAATTTCAATAATTATTTGATTCGCTTTTAGGCGAATAACAGACTCTAATTTCGCGTCTGGTAAGCGGCGAAATGTGCCAATAACAATCATTAGCAGAATCAAAAAAGGCCCCCGAAAGTGCCTTGATATTGCATCTATTTTTGAGATTATTTCTTACGCTTGAGGCCAGCCAAACCTAACAGAGCTGAACCAAATAACCATACAGCTGAAGGGATCGGGACAAAAGAAACTAGGCTCTGATTAACAATATCACCATCTGCAACCGCCCATGCTAAAGCACTAATACCTTTGTCGAAATGCCATGCATTTCCGAAGCCCATTCTATAAGCCCATGCATGGTCTACGTCATAACTGCTATTTTGCGACCATGAGGTACCATGCCAATACATACCCGTTCCAGAATGACCATCCTCTCCTCCGTCTCGGAAATTTATTAAACTTATAGTTTCACCTGAAACAGGGTCAACAAAACTATTATTTAGAAAGC
The DNA here is from genome assembly GCF_900120175.1 of Oceanicoccus sp. KOV_DT_Chl. Classification (NCBI taxonomy): domain Bacteria; kingdom Pseudomonadati; phylum Pseudomonadota; class Gammaproteobacteria; order Cellvibrionales; family Spongiibacteraceae; genus Oceanicoccus; species Oceanicoccus sp. KOV_DT_Chl. Next base: position 284,940 of record NZ_FQLF01000001.1, on the reverse strand, counting down.
ACGGATCACCTCCCCCAGAACAGTTGCCAAAATCACCAACTGAAGAGTTTCCTAGAGATTGACGCAAGCTATTAAATTCGTAAGCACCCCATTCTGAGCCAGCCGCTAAACGCCAGCCGCTATAATTGCCATAATTTAAGTTATCTACCCATGAAGATGCTTCATGCCATGTCATGTATCCATCTTCATCACCCAATAGACCACCAGATTGTTGATGCTGCGTTACAGCATAAGAGGCATCTTGCATCCATGTAACATTTCTCGAGTCATCGTAAATAAGGCCGTTGCCACGGTCATATAAGGCGGCATTTGCAGTTAGTGATAAAAAAGATAGACTCGCTAAAGTCAGGGATTTATTCAGCATGAGAGAGTACTCCATTACAGCTATTATTTTTATAGTGGTTTATTTTGTCAGCTAATATGCCATTTACCCCAAGCTATGTAAACGGCAGCTTTGGGTCAATACCGACGATTTAGCTTATATGTAAACTAATCTTCAAGGCCTGCAGCTATACCTTGAGCAACAGACATTCTTCAACCTAACGATTTTTCTTAGCTTTTTCGGTAGCTATATATTGGCTTCAAATTCGTATGTTGCTGTGATTAATACATTTTCAATTATGTTGACTAGGTTTAAGACCTTAAACCTAACTATTTAAATTAGTCATTCGCCATAGACCATTTCGAGCCTGAAAAAAAGCGAACACCGTTTAAAGTGCTATTGCTTAAGAGTCGTAGGTCGAATGAAAACGGCATTTGCATCCAACCTACTAAGAACTGGCGACCGCCATTTTTAATACTTCTTTAAAAACGATAGTCAGCCTTGACGTATACAAGCCGAGGACTATCTACATTCGACCAGTATGCCCCTTCACGCTGCGGGGTACCGCCACCAAAACTGACAGTGGTTTTATCGGTGACGTTCTTGCCAATGATTGAGAGCGTCCAGTCACCGGACGCACTGGTTATGCTAGCGAGCAGGTCCAGCTTGGTGAATGAGTCCTGCTGCAGGTATGGGTCGTTTGGTGTGTCGATGTAGTAATCGTCGCTGTAGATGACATCACCTCTCAATGCTACCTCCATGCCGCTATCAAGCAGCCAGCGATAATCCGCATACAAGGTGCCTGTCCATTCCGGAGCAGCACGCAGAGTGTCACCTTTGGCGTTGCGCGTAAGACTGACGGGATCACAATCCGCTTCTTGTGAAGTACCTGTTGAACAAGTGGCGCCGGGGAAATCATCGTAACTCACATCCAGATAGGCCATTGCTCCTCCTAACTCCAGCCCCTCCGTCGCAGCGAAGCGGAAATCGGCTTCGACACCTTCCGAGGTGGCTTTTGCAGCATTCTTGAAAAAGAAGGAGGTGGTATTGGTGTCCAGGGCGGCGACCTGAAGATCGTCATATTCAGTATGGAAGAGAGAAGCATTGACACCTAGACGGCCATCAATGAAAAGCCCCTTCACCCCGACTTCAACAGCCGTGGCCTGTTCCGGCTCGAAGCTGGCGTTTTCTGGTGAGAATGTTGATGAATTGAAGCCCCCCGCCTTGGTCGCCTGAGTGTAGGACGTGTATAACATCAAATCATCTGTCATATCCCACTGCACAGAGACACTAGGATCGGTATTGGAATCACTTACCTCGTCAGTAGACAAATCTTCAGTGATGAAAGGCTCTATGGCAAACTGGTCTAGAACAAGCTGGTTGAGTGGTGGCACTACAACCAGAAACTGTGTTGCAAGCGTGTGATCCACTTCTTTGGTTTCATCGGTGTATCTTGCGCCAAGGTTGAGGCGCAAGGCATCACTGATATTCCAGGTAATCTGTCCAAATACAGACCAGGCTTCAGTGTCTTCATTAAAGTGGCGTATACCACTAAGATCAGAAAAAGGGGGAAGCCCGAATCCGCCATTGCTCAGATTAACATTAGTACCAGCGCCATCTTGTTTTATGGTCCGGTCCATGTAAAAAACGCCAACGATATAGTCAATCGTGGCACCGCCTGAAGATGTCAGGCGGATTTCCTGTGTCAGCTGCTCGAACTCTTCGCCACCATTACCTTTCTCACCATAGGTGTGGTACCAGTCCAACGGTGCCATTGTATTGGTAATATAGCTCTCTTCGTCGTAACTAGAATAACCCGTTATCCCCGTGAGTGTTCCCAGTTCGCCCGTGTTCCAGTCGAACTGAAAAGTGGCGGAGTCGTTTTCGATTTCCTGGTACAGGCCTTTGTTGTTAGCCTCAAAAAGATTGATAGCCTCGTTATATTCAGTTCTGAATCCGGTACTCGAGATGCCATCGGTGATGGTGCCATAGTTGGGGTCACGGCTCAGGTAGTCGTCGATAATCAGTGTTTGGTCGTTAGTAACGCCGCCTACCACTGCGCCGGGTTGAATGGCATAGCCACCATAAGCAACGCCCTCATTTTTGGATTTTCCTGTTTCCAGCTTTAGGAAAAGTTCAAGGTTCTCAGAAGGAGACCACAAACTACTCAACCGCAGTAATGAGAATGTATTTTCGTTTTGATCATTCTGACCACGTAATACGGTGGTACCGTCGGCTGCCAGTCGGCTGTTGGTGTCGATCCAGCCACCGGCAAAGTTTTGTTGTGCTGTTAGCCGTAAAGCCAGTGTGTCAGTAAGGGGGCCGGAAATGGCTCCCTCGATATTGTAGCCGTCGTTTTCAACTTCGTAGCTGCCGCTAATATAGCCTTCCTTCTCCATCGTCGGGCGACGGGTAGAGACAACAATCGCACCGGCGATACTGTTTTTTCCTTGCAGTACCCCCTGCGGGCCTTTGAGCACTTCGACACGTTCAATATCAAGAAAGGGAGAGCTAAACTGCAGGCCGCGGCTAGCGTAGATGCCGTCGACATACATACCGACAGACTGTTCGGCGGCGGCATTAAAGGTACCTGTTCCCACACCTCGAATACTGATTGTCTTTTGTCCGGGTGATTCGCCGAAAGTAACATTGGGCAGGCGGTCTACCAGGTCTTTAAACGAGAAGATGTTGCTCCGGTCAAGCGTATCTCCAGCAACGACTTGAATAGACAGCGGCACATCGCCGAGGCCCTCAACCCGCTTCTGAGCGGTGACAGTGATTTCCTCCAGCATTTGTGCTGATGATGATGCAGAAATCAATAGTCCTGTGATAGTCAATGAGCAGACGAAGCTGCCAACGGTATCTTTTATTAGCATATCTGTTTCCTATTTATTTTAATTATTTCGGACATCTTTATCGGGTATAAAGTGATATTTGAAAACCCATACCCGGCTTGCGATTTTCAATGAACAGGTTCGCTAGTCAGTACTTCCAGACAGCCTGTATCAACAAGTAAGAAAGTAGCTTATCAAAGAAGATCATAACTATAATATTCAACCTATTTACTCCGCTAATAATTTTTTTAGGCCACAGCTCGAAGAAGCGTTTGCGGGGCACTCTGGCCCCTGATTGGCGCTGGCTTTTTCGGCATTAAATTTCATTCTCTGGGAGACATAATCTCCCCAGTAACAGTTGGGACACGGTCTCGCGTCGCTATGCAACGGCAAACTGCTTTCACCATTAAGGGTATAAACACGTTGCGGCAACAGGTCGACCCAAGACATGTCTGTGGTATCGGGAATGGTATAAGGCACACCTTTAAACCCCCAGTCATAACCCAAAACCGTATCCCATCCCAGATGCAGTTTGCTCGCCAGCACCAGCCCGTTAATCATAGTATTGTCAGGATTATCGTAGACCAGGCCGCCGCGCTGATAATCGATAGTCAGGTCACCTACTTTGTCTATCGCGTTGCGCAGTTTGCCGAAGAGTTTCTCATCGCCAAATTCTTTTGCGGCGATCAATCCAAATAGATGGGCCGTTGTATCCGTCTCTCGGATGTCGCCAATGCGGTTGTAAACCGAGGCGTAAGGTCCATATTCGACGGTCAGCTTTTCCTTGAATGTTTGGTAAACCTCAGTCATTTCTGCCGGTAAAAATGGGTTTAAAAAACTAACAATCCACGCGTTCGCATAACCAGAAATATCGGTTCTGACAAAGTCATGGTTGGGTTGATAATATCGGTAAAACAAACCCGTATCCTGGTCGCGCATGCGACCCATAATAAAGTCGAGGGACCACTGAATTTCATTCTCGGTATAGGTGGTGCCGTACAGTTTGTCATAGACGTGCAAGCTCAACATACCGATGGTATTGCACTCCACAAACCAGGCATTGGGCTCACAAGTGACACCCTCGTAAATTCCTTCATGATGCAGGCGCATTTCCTCGGCGATTTGACCCGTCAACCATGTGTATTCACGGGCGTAACGCATATCCCCAGTGGACATTTGGTAAAGGCCATACATCAGGTTTAAGTGGCCCTTGTACATAATGTTTTGCATGCTGATAGGGTCAGCACCAAAACCACGATCAGTAAAATCCCCCAGACTTTTTTCGACTTCATTGCCCAAATCATCATATCCATGAGCGCCCTGTATTCATCGGCTTTCTCTGGATTGATAATAATGGCTGAAGGCATGCCATAAAATGCAAACGCTATCGAGTACTTCCAGAAATCCTGATGTTCAACACTCCAGCCTTTAAAATCATCACCACTAAGTGACAGCGTTAGATATGTTTCTTGTAGCGAGCGCATCTGTCCAATTTCATCTGTCTGTAATTCGCGCTGCCCGACTTGCTCGAAATAAGCGTCAGCGCCTGGAAAACCAAGTGGCAGTATCAGTAACACAGCTGTCACCAGTGTGGCGGCAATAACGATAACACCCGTTAGTTTCAGCCAACCTTTTTTACTCATAATTAACGTTCTCATTACAGTTGTGCTGCTCGTTAAATATCATGTGATACTCACTGGTTTCTGCTTATGTTTATGTTTATGTTTATGTTTATGTATTGTGCCGGAACGATTACAGGCCATATTGACGCGCGGCCAAATCGCGCATGATCTCTTCCGAGCCGCCACCTATCGCCATCACCCGAACTTCGCGATAAATCCGCTCTACCCGATTACCTCGCATATAACCAATACCACCCAAAATCTGCATGGCCTCACGCGCGCAAAACTCCATTGTTTCGCTACCTTGAACTTTTAATAGGGCAAGATCACCAGGCAGGGCTTTGCCCTCTACTATCATCCGCGAACAAAATTGAATATAAGATTGCGTCGCGTTAATACGCTGTTTCATTTGGGCAATTTTGTGGCGAATAACTTGATGGTCGGCCAGACGTTTACCAAACGTTTTGCGTTCCTTTGCCCAGTTGACCGCATCCTCCAGGCAGACCCGCGAACTCGCCTCCATAATGACCGCCATCGACATACGTTCCGCATTAAAGTTGTTGGCAATAACCCAAAAACCATGGCCCTCTTCCCCTACCAAATTATTGGCAGGTACACGCACATTATCAAAATAGATAGTCGCCGTATCGGAACACCACCAGCCCTGCTTTTTTTCCAGCGGCGTGCGGGATACTCCCGCTAAATTCGCCGGTATCAACAGTACTGATAGCCCCTTAACGCCCTCGTCACCGGTTCTCACTGCGGTAGTAAACCAATCAGCACCCATGCCGCCAGAAATAAAAGTCTTGGAGCCGTTAACAATATAATCATCGCCGTCACGCTTGGCAGTGGTCAGTAAATTGGCGACGTCGGAACCACCCGAGGGCTCAGTGACCGCTAGCGCTATACGTTTTTTCCCCGCGAGGATCGGTGGTATCACCTGCGCTTTAATGTCTTCCGAGGCAAAGGCTTCAATAGGGGGTAAGCCAATACCGTGTGAGAGTAAGGTACTTAACAGACCACCAAGACTGGTGCGAGATAATTCTTCAGCAACAATATTACGATGGTAAATATCAATGCCTTCAGAAGTGCCACCATATTGCTCCGGGTAACCCAGCTGCAGCAAGCCAATGTCTGCGGCCTTAGTCCATAGCTCACCCGGTAAGCCGCCGGCTTCATCCCACTCATCCACGTGCGGCACTATCTCTTTATCAACAAAACGCCGAAGCTGGCTACGCCACTGCTGATGACTCTCGGTCAAGTGTGGATCTTCTAGTCTGGCACTATCAAAATCTAGCGACATGGTTCAGAACTCTCTTCAGTAAAATCTTATTAATATAAAAACTTCCTGCACAACACCCGGTTAGCTGTGGGAATTAACGCGCCAATATCGGTACCGGCAGTGATTCAACCCCGGCATTTATAGACGCTGTATGAAAGCTCACTCGGGGTAAAATCTTTTGATAAAAAAAGTCAGCCGTATTCAACTTATCAGTATAAAAATCTGCATCATCGTCAGGTTTTTGCAATTTACTTTGCGACACAACTGCGGCTTTAGCCCACATAAAAGCGAGCGCCAAATAGCCAGAAATCATTAAAAAGTCGGAGGCAACACCCGGTATATAATCCGGATGGCTAGCTAAGCGCTCAACAATGTTACTCAGAAGACTGCGATAATCAGCGAGCAACGCACGGAACTGATACAGTAACGGCTCGGTACTAGCGTCAGCATCAACACTCTCACAATAATTTTCCATTTCTTGTAACCACTGTTCTAGCGCCTGACCTTTGCCGCCTAAAATTTTTCGACCGAGCAGATCTAATGCCTGAATATGGGTTGTACCCTCATAGATCCGGCTTGGCCTCACATCACGATAACGCTGTTCAATATCCCACTCCGCGATGTAGCCGTGCCCACCCAAAGATTGCAGCGCAAGATCCACCGACTCCACCGACCACTCGGTGACACAGGCTTTGACGATGGGAATCATAATCGCGAGTTTCTCACTGGCTGTTTTCGCTTGCTGGGAATCCCCCTGAAACTCATGATCGACCAGCATGGCACTATAATGACAAAGGAAGCGTCCGCCCTCGAGCAACGCTTTTTGGGTTAATAATTTATGTCTAATGTCCGCATGAACGATGATTGGATCAGCAATTTTATCCGGGTTTGCTGTCCCGCCAGGTGCCCGTCCCTGCAGTCGCTCATGACTATAATTGTATGAACTTTGCAGAGCACCATCAGCGATACCGACCGCCTGTATCGACACGCCAAGACGGGATTTATTAATCATGGTGAACATACAAGCCAGACCACAATGTTCCTTGCCAATTAAAAATCCTTGCGCATCATCGTAATTCATCACGCAAGTGGCACTGCCTTTCAATCCCATTTTATGTTCAACGGAACCACAAACCAGTTTATTGCGATCACCCAAGGAGCCGTCGTCGTTTACTAAAAACTTGGGAACGATAAATAGGGATATCCCCTTTACGCCCGCAGGCGCATCAGGAAGGCGAGCCAGCACCAAGTGGATAATATTTTCTGATAAATCGTGCTCGCCTGAAGTAATAAAAATCTTACTGCCACTGATCCGATAACTGCCATCAGGCTGTGGCGTGGCTTTGGTTTTCAATAAGCCCAGATCAGACCCGCAGTGCGGCTCGGTTAAATTCATGGTTCCTGTCCAATGACCGGCCACCATTTTTGACAGGTATAAATCGCGCTGAGCATCCGACCCATGCGTAAGTAGCGTCACGGTCGCGCCCTCGGTTAAACCCGGATAGAGTGACCATGAGCTGTTAGCGCCATGAAACATTTCATAGACCACGGTTGCCAGCGATGCTGGCAGGTTTTGGCCGCCACGCTCTTCCGCAAACTCCATTGATGGCCAGCCGCCATTCACAAAATCAGTGTAGGCCTGTTTAAAACCATCGGGGGTCTCAACTGTACCTGGAGAAACCAGCCTGGCCCCTTCTCGGTCGCCCGATTGATTTAGCGGCGCCAAGGTTTTTTCTGCGAACTTTGCGGCCTCGGCCGTAATCGCATGATACAAATCATCACTAAATGCTTCGCCAGCAGCAAACGAATTGAGATGATCTCGATAAGCGTTAACTTCATAAAGAGAGAATTGAAGATCCCGTAACGGTGCTTTGTAATCAGACATAGTCACACCTCAATTAAAAGTTTTTGCTATTAAAGGGAATATAATTTGGTGACATAAAATCCCGGCTGATAATAATTTTCATTATTTCCGAACTACCGGCATAAATGGTAGAAATTCGCGCATCGGTATATTGACGGGAAATGGCATACTCATCCATATAACCAGCTCCCCCATGTAACTGCACACCTAAATTCGCCGCTTTTATTTGCAACTCACTGGTTAACAGTTTTGCTTTAGCTGCATCAACATCAGTCAACTCGCCGGCATTATGAGCAGCCACGCATTGATCAACATAGCATTGCGCCACATCAATTTCAGTTCGTAACGCCGCTAATTCAAACTGGGTATTTTGAAACTTTGATAAGGGCTTACCAAATACTTTACGGTCCTGAACAAATTCAAGGCTGAGGTCAAATGATAATTGTGCCGCACTGAGATAGCCTACCGAACCAATTAAGCGCTCTTCCGCTAAACCTTGCATAAGGTAAATAAAACCCTGCTGCGGATCACCAAGCACATTTTCTTTTGGAATTTTGACATCGTGAAAAAATAACTCGGCAGTGTCCTGGGCCTTTAGACCCATTTTCTTGAGATTGCGTCCACGCTCAAATCCATCCATACCCCGCTCCACCACAAATAAACCCATCGCATGGGGATTGTTGTCGGGGTCAGTTTTTGCCGCAACAATAATGACATCGGCGTTTATGCCATTTGAAATATACGTTTTAGCGCCATTCAGTACCCAGTGATCTCCGTCCAGCTTTGCTGTAGCTCGCATGCCCGCCAAGTCACTTCCAGCATCTGGCTCGGTCATGGCCACCGCCAGAATAGTTTCACCGGTGATACACTTTGGCAAAATACGCTGCTGTAACTCCGGACTGCCGCAACGGGTAAAATAAGGACCGACAAGACGGCTGTGTAAAGTACAAAACCAGTCACTGGTGCGGGCGTAGGAATTTTCTTCTATGATGATTTGCTCATAACGAAAATCATTATCGCCCATACCACCCAACGCCTCATCTGGCCAGATCATTAGGAAACCCTGTTCGCCAGCCTTTAAAAAAGCCTCGCGATCTACGATACCCTGCTCCCGCCAACGCTCCATATTAGGAACAATCTCGGCACTTAGAAATTTTCGATAGGCATCCCGAAACATATTCTGCTCTTCGGTAAAATTTCGTTTTAGCATAAATAGAATTCCTTAAAAATTGCTGACATTCAATAATGTTCATGTGTCTTGGTTGCTCAAAAAAAGGAGCAAATTTAAAACCTCTGCACTACCGTCCGCATGGTGCAGCAGTTACCTATATCATCGACTAATTAAATGTACTGCCATTTTTCGCCGCTTCAACAACATTGGCAGGCGGTATGAAACGGTCACCATATTTAGCGGCAAGCTCAGTACTGCGATCGACAAAATTCCGGGCACCGTAAGTATTAATAAACTGCAGAAACCCACCTGTCCAAACTGGCGCACCGATACCCATAATAGAACCCACGTTACCATCCGCGACTGAACGTAATACACCTTCTTGCAAGCATTTTAATGATTCAATCACCTGCCTGAACAACAGACGATCTTTAATATCATCCTCTGCCAGCTCAACTTCAGGCTTATGAAATAACTCAAACAGCTTAGGCCAGAGGTGTTTTTCGCCGTCTTCAGGGTATTCATAATAACCACCGCCATGAGCCCTGCCGCCGCGACCATACTGTTCAATCAAGGTCACAGACAGTACATCGAGCACTGTGACATCACTAATGGAACAATCCATACCCATATCACGCTGGGTTTGTGCGGCACTATGGGTAAGTTTTTGGCTGACCTCATCGTGTACGGCCAAAGGTCCCACCGGCATACCAACTGCCTGCCCCATTCTTTCAATCAAAATAGGGTTAACACCTTCTTGCAATAACCGCGCGCCTTCGTCCATAAAAGTACCGAACACTCGTGAGGTAAAGAAACCCAGCACATCGTTAACAACTATCGCAGTCTTGTTAATTTGACGGGCAAAATCAAAAGCCAGCGCCAACGCTTCATCGCTGGTTTTATCGCCACAGATAATTTCGATTAACGGCATTTTATCCACGGGTGAGAAGAAATGGATACCTATGAAATTTTCCGGTTTATTACTCGCCTCGGCCAGCTTTGTAATTGGCAATGTAGAAGTGTTAGAACCAAACACGCCGCCATTGGCTAGCAGTGGTTCGGCCTCCTGAGTGACCTTGGCTTTAAGCTCAATATTTTCAAACACCGCTTCAATAATCAGATCGCAACCCTGTAAATCCTGATAATTTTCCGAAGGTTTAATTCTGGCTAAAATACCATCCATTTTAGCCTGATCCATGTGACCTCTTGCTACTCGCTTTGCCAACAATTTATGCGAATAAGTTTTGCCTTTTTCAGCAGCCTCTATCGAAATATCTTTAAGCACCACTTCTATGCCAGCGGAAGCTGCGCAATACGCTATACCTTGGCCCATCATGCCAGCACCGAGTATCCCCAGCTTTTTTACTTTCTTTTGTGCTACGCTTTTAGGCCGACTGGCGCCGCCATTAATATCGTTGAGTTGGAAAAACAACGTACTGATAATATTTTTAGCGACAGGCCCTAACACCAACTGTAAAAAGTGTCGTGTCTCTACCCGTAAAGCAGTATCAAAATCTACCGTCATCGTCTCGGCAGCGACGGATAAAATCGCTGCCGGCGATGGCAATAAACCTCGAGTCGTTTTTCTCAATAGCGCAGGTGCTACTTGTAATAATTGCTGAACATCTTTATCGGCAATACCACCGCCGGGTACCACATGTCCTTTCATATCCCAGGGCTGCTGCCAGGCATCAGGGTTAGCTTTGATCCATTGTTTTGCCGCAGGAACCAACTGTTCTTTGTCACCCTCTAGCTGTTCCACCAGATTATTGGCGAGCGCTTTGTCAGGTCTCAAGCGCTTGCCTTCGGTTAAATAAGGCAATGCCGCCTGTAACCCCAGGCGATGAACCAAGCGAACGGTGCCACCACCGCCAGGTAATAAGCCCAGGCTTACTTCTGGCAAACCAATAATCACGCTGGGATTATTGAGCAAGATACGATAGTTACATGCCAAACAAATCTCATAGCCGCCACCCAGTGCGGCACCATTAATGGCTGCGACGACCGGCACCTGTAGCTTTTCAAGACGGCGCAGCTGCAATTTTGTCAGCTCAACCTGTTCGAACAATTGCTCCACCTGATCTGGCTGAGTGGCTAACATTTCCTTCAAATCGCCGCCGGCAAAAAAGGTGGTTTTTGCGGAGGCTATAACCACCCCTGTTAAACCGTGCTCTTGCTCCAGCTTATCAACGGTGTCTTTCATTAACGTCCTGAAAGCAGCGTTCATGGTATTTACCGGACCTTCCATATCCATGGTTACCGTGACGATACCCGCCTCGTCCTTTTCATATAAAAATGTACTCATTGTCTGATCACCCACTTAAATTCGTTCAATAATGGTTGCAATACCCTGGCCACCGCCAACACATAACGCTATTAATCCACGCTTCAACTTGCGCCGTTCCAATTCATCCAACACCACGCCGATTAGCATGGCGCCGGTGGCACCCAATGGATGACCCATGGCAATGGCGCCGCCATTGACGTTGGTGACCTCATGTGAAATGTTGAGGTCTTTCATAAAACGCAGTGCTACTGATGCAAAGGCTTCGTTGATTTCAAACAGGTCAATATCGTCAACCGTCATGCCCGCTTTTTCGAGTACCCGTTTAGCGGCAGGTCCTGGCCCTGCCAGCATGATAATTGGATCGGTCGCAATCACCGCGGTCGCGACAACACGCCCCCTTGGTTTAAGGCCCAGATCCACGCCAATCTTTTCACTGCCAATTAATACCGCCGAGGCGCCATCAACAATGCCTGAAGAATTCCCCGGCGTATGGACATGCTCAATTTTTTCAATACTGGTGTATTTCGATAGCGCCATATCATCAAAACCTAGCGAACCATGCAGCGCAAAGGATGGCTTAAGTCCACCCAAAATCTCCATCGTAGAAGCCGGTTTTATAAACTCATCTTTGGTTAAAATACTAAGACCATTGCTGTCTTTAACCGGCACCACCGAGCGATCAAAATAGCCATTATCTCTGGCATAAGCCGCACGCTGCTGAGAGGCCAAGGCGAAGGCATCGACATCTTCGCGACTATAACCATCAATGGCAGCAATTAAGTCGGCACCAACGCCTTGCGGCACAGATCGCATGGACAGCGCATATTCAGGGTCAAGAAATACCGCACCACCATTGGAGCCCATCGGTACCCGCGACATACTTTCGACACCACCGGCAACTACCAAGTGTTCCTGACCCGACATCACTTTCATCGCTGCCAAGTTAACGGCCTCTAAACCCGAAGCACAAAAGCGATCAATTTGCAGACCCGGTACACTCTCATCCCACTGCGCCGCCTGCACAATAGTTTTAGCAACATCTGAGCCCTGCTCACCCACCGGCATCACACACCCCATCACCACATCGTCTACTTTTGCGGTGTCCAGCGATAAGCGCTGCTGTAATTCAGTTAATAAGCCTGCAGCTAAAGTCACTGGTTTAACCTCATGCAGTGACCCATCTTTTTTACCTTTACCCCTGGGGGTACGAATAGCTTCGTAGATATACGCGGTATTCGACATGAAAAACTCCTGATTCAACACAGGCTTTTCAGCCTGATTATTTATATTCAATTCAATTCAAAACTGACAAGACCATTATTATTATTCAGCGTACCTTGCAGGCCAACGGCATCCCGTTCAAGCAAAGCATTGAGCGTGGCTTCATCCGTGGTGGTGTTAGCAATAAAACGCCGCTGGTTATTAAGGCGCCCGATAACTATTGCTCGTTCGGGTCCCGTACGACTATGGGCAACGGTATACGCCTCAATGGTGCCAGTCCCCGAGGCTTGCATCTCCAAAGCGGGATAGTCCAAAGTATCTAGCTGTTGCTGTAAGTTTTGTTTGCTAGTGGGTGACCAACTCTGCTGCGGCGCTGCTGTCGAATAAATTCCCACAGCATGTTTTGTTAGATAATAACCATTGGCAGTGACTAAGCCGTGTTTACCGCCACCATTACGTAGCCGCGATACCATCTCGGCAATAGCATGCAGGGAATAATTATTTCCTGGACCGCCAAAGAAAGGTAGGCCTCCCGTTACCGTCACGCCTCTGGGATCGTCGCTGGCAAGACCTATAGCGTCACAAGCCACTTCAACCGCGCAGGGAAAACAGCTGTATAGATCAAACAAGTCGATGTCATCAACACCCAATCCAGCCATAGACAGGGCTGACTCAGCGGCAACTTTTATCGCGGGTGAGCTGTGAAAGTTTAAACGCTCGCTAACATGCCAACGATCATCAGCATCCGCCGTACCCGTTAAATAGATCATCTGGCCAGGCTCCACACCCAACTTACGGGCATTACCTGCGGTAGTCATAATCACTGCCGCCGCCATATCTACTGCCAACACCGCATTCATGGCTTTGGTATACGGAAACCCAATATAGCGATTACGCTCACTAACACTGGCGATTTCCGCTGACGATTTTTTCTGCATTTTCCAAGCGTGTTCATTACTTGCCGCTACTGCACTCATGCGACTACATAACGCGCCTAAATGCTGTTGGTGCTGTGTTATCGAATGGCCCATATGGTGGCGGATAGCACTTTCGAATAGCGGGTAGGTATTGATCGGTTCGAACAATCCATGGGCATCCTCAAAAGCGCTAGTACCCGCTTTATCCGCAACTAATTGTGTGCAATCTTTGTCTGCACCGTTTTGCCAAAATGACAAATCACTGCCTGCTGATAGTGCCTTGAAAAAGGAAGCGATTAATTCCCCGCCACAGAGCATCACCGTACGCACTTCGCCCGCAACCAACTTATCTGCGAAATGGTTGACTAACATCTGCGGTGTATTGCCACCGATGTTAGCGCGGTAGCAGTTTGCGTTGTCGAGACCTAAAAGCTCACGCAAGGTTTCTCCAGCATTCGGCGGCATTAAAGCCGCGACATGTTCATTGGCCTCTGCAATAAATCGAATGGTTGCCAGAGCATCTATATCCTTCAATAATGCATCGCCCGACACTTCAGCAAAAGCCAATCTGGCGACATCCTCCATGGCGTCAACCGGGCTTCGTGTAAGATCCATATCGCGGTAGGTTTTTTGCCCTACTGCAATAATAACGGGGGCGTTTTCATTATTGTTTTTCATAGCAGCTCATGTTGTTCAAAAATGTAATCAATAGACTGTGATCAATGACCTTCGATCAAGCGTGATGGAATGGCTTAATCGGTAGAATATTTTTAAGAATTGTTTCACTAACTTTTACTCTCCGCCGGTTATTTTTTGTTGATCTTCGTTGATCTGTTTTTATTTAACCCAAATTTATTATCAACTCAGGACAGAATGGCACTTACTTAAATCATTTCTTCCTTATTCGTCATTCCTGCGAAGGCAGGAATCCAGTTTTTCAGCACACAATCTGCTGAGAAGTTTTATTATGAATCTACAACTAAACCGCCCTCGTCATTTAAATAACACAGGCATACTCCGCAGCCCTCTGGATTCCTGCCTTCGCAGGAATGACCAAATCCTAAAGTAAGCGCCATTTAACTCAGACCACAATGACTTTGTTGCCGCTATCAACCCAGGATTGGTAAAATTTTCCGTAATATTCATCGATAGTATTACGACGAATTTTTAGCGTCGGTGTGGTGAAGTTATTTTCCACACCCCAAATTTCTCGCACGATAACCAAGCACTGCAGATTTTCATGTTTATCGACAATGCCATTTAATTCATTTAGCAAGTCGCTGAATGAATTAATGATTTCTTGCTTGCCATCCTCGCTGCTATCGAGTTTCTTCATCGCCACCGCGGATAAATTTACCAAGGCAATCGGTTGCGGCAATGAGGCGCCAGTAACGCAAACCTGCTCGACGTTGGTATTGCTTAATAATCGATTTTCAATCGGTGCCGGCGTAACATACTTTCCCTTACTGGTTTTAAATATCTCTTTGATACGCCCGGTAATTTTCAGCCGACCGCGCTGATCAATAGTTCCTATATCTCCGGTGTGTAAATAACCCTTTTCATCCAGGGTTGCACGGGTTTGCTCTGGATCCTTGTAATAGCCAAGCATGTTGGTAGGTGAATGAATCAGGATTTCTCCACTGTCGGCGATACGGCAATCGACATAGGGATTGGCAGTACCTACATAACCCATTTTTGACTCACCCAACTGAGAGGTATGGGAATAGGCAAAGTTTTCTGACATCCCGTAGCCTTCGAGGATTTCCAACCCAAGCTTGCGATACCAGGCCAGCAATGAGGTTGATAATGGTGCCGCCCCACTAATTGCAATACGCACATTGCCCAAGCCCATTTTCCCTAATATTTTTCGGCCCAATAGCCCCGACACCCCCGGAACCATCATCAATGTATTTAATACCCTTGGCGACAATTTGGCGAAGACGCCCTGCTGCAGCTTGGTCCATATACGCGGTACCGCGAAAAATAATGTGGGGGATGCACGAAGAAGGTCTTCAGCAAAGGTGTCCAGGGAATGGCAAAAATAAATAGCGAATCCCCGATAAAACTGGCAGACCTCCACACTGGCCCGCTCAGCAGCATGGGCCAGAGGTAAATAGGATAAGAATCTATCAGCGCCGCCGCTCTGGTATAACTCACCCGCTAGCAAGCCGGTGGTACCCATGGTTCGAAATGAATGCATCACACCTTTGGGCATACCGGTAGTGCCCGAGGTATAGACAATCGTCGCTAGTGCATCCAAATCTGGTGATGGGCTTTGTGCAAAGGGAGTAAATTCTGTTAGCACTTTATCCCAGCACAGGCATTCTGCTTTTACGGCGTCCGGGCTTGAGGAAAAGCAAACACGTGGGATGTTCTCAGCAATACCATCTTGCATTTCTTCCCAGTTATCCAGCTTGCCAATAAACACAAGCTGACTACCACTGTGTTGCATTATTTGGCGAATAGACTCGGCGCTTAGGGTCGGGTAAATGGGAATAGTGACATGGCCTGCAAGCCATATTGCCAAATCTGCCATTATCCATTGGGCACAATTTTTTGAAAACAACGCGATATGACTGCCCGGTGGAAGCTCCAGAGAGAGTAGGTAAGCCGCCATGCTGCGCACCTCGTCACTGGCACGAGACCAGGTATATTGCTCGACTCTCCCCTCGCCTAAAGGCTGCACAAAGCAAAGACTGTCAGGTGATTGCTGTACCCGTTGGTAAAAGGCATCTAGCGGTGAAATTAAATTAGCTAGCGGATCGTTTATTTTTATCATAATGACCTTGTTGATTAATTAGCGGCCCTGTCCACCCTACCGCTATTCATTTTTATCAGTGCTGTGCTCCTAACACTCTAACCAAGTATTAAAAAAAGTGGCGTTTCAACAAATGGCTAGAACTGATACCGCACCGGCATCGATTTAAGACCACCAACAAAAACAGCCTTCACCCAATCCAGTTCGCCGTTAATCTCGATGGTTTTAAGCCGAGGTAATAATTCGCGGAAGAACAACTCAACCTCCAGAATCGCCAGATGCTGTCCTAAACACATATGGCTGCCGAAACCAAAGGCCAGCTGGTTCTTATTGTCTCGCTCAATATCAAATACATCAGGGTTGCTAATGCCGGCACTATCCCGATTGGCCGCTGGATACCACATGCAGATATTCTCGCCAGCCTTAATGGTTTGCCCCTGAAACTGTTCATCCTGAGTCGTGGTGCGCATCATGTGTCGGACTGGGACGGTATAACGAATCATTTCACGAGCCGCGCTATTACAAAGCTTGGGGTTATCACGTAATTTTTGTAATTGTTCCGGGTTTTCTATCAACGCCTTCATGCCACCCGCTATCGTGGCAGCGGTAGTATCGTGTCCTGCTGTCGCGGTAATAATGAAATAACTGATCTGGTCTAATTGCTCCATTGGCTCGCCGTCCACCAGTGCCGTCGCTAGCACTGTCGCCAGATCGTCCTGCGGGTTCTGCTTCCTGTCTTCCACTAGCGCAGTAAAATACGTAAAGAAATCCATTATTACTGCCAGCGCGTCAGTGCTATCAGCTCCACGGGCCAGGCTAGGGTCGGCACCTCCAAACAGCTCCTGGGTTAACCTCAGCATCATGGATTCTTCCTCTGGTGGTACACCGATAATGGACATGATGGTTTGTAACGGGTAGAGCAAAGAAATGTCTTTTACAAAGTCACACTCCCCGCCCATCGCTTCCATTTTGTCAACATACTGCTTGGCGATGGCCTCTAGATTACCAGAGAGTTTTCCAATAGAGCCTGGTTTAAACCACTCGCGCGTGACACCCCGAAGCTTCTTATGCTTGGGGGCATCCATATGGATCAGCGTTTCCAGACCGTTGCGAGAACCAAACTTCTCTAAAAGCGTTTGCTCAAATTGTTTTTGTACCAGTACCGTACGAGGGTTGTTAAGAAAGCGGCTGTTGTTCTGGCTGATGAACTTTATGTCATCGTAACGGGTGAGCGCCCAGAAAGGCTCGTAGTTAGGATGCTCTACATAAGTAACAGGGTCGTGTTCACGCAGATGATTTAACAAGCTGTACATGGTCTCTTCATTACCCATAATGGCTGGGTCCAGTAATTCCAGATTACGGTTCATAAACAGTTTTCCTTGGCAGTTAATAACGTGCTAATCGTATAGTTTCAGCCTTTAGTCTAACGTTGTGAATTCGCGCCATATTGTGAATTCGCGCCAATCTATGCTATAACGCGCCAATGGCTATCCCTACTGTCTCCCCAAGCTTTATGCATGCCGCGTTCGAGTACCTTTCCAGCCAGGGTATTGACGAGAGCGCGGTACTCAATGAATTAAAACGAAATAATAGACAGCAACTGGTGCTTAATGGCCGGGTATCGCTAAAGGACTACCAGCGGCTCTTTGTCGTGGGGCAAGCACTGACCGGTGATGAACATTTCGGCCTCAACATGGGTGCCAGCCCAATGCCACGTTCCTGGGGACTGGTATCACATCTGGCCATGTCGGCGCCTACCCCTTTGATAGCGCTATCAGCGTTGCTGAACTATTCCCGCCTGCAATTGGACTTTGCACAGTTTGAACTAGATGAACCCGAGGGGGACAATTTGGTGCTGTCATGGCTGAGCAACGTACCACGACGTCCCAGTCGCCATGTGATTGAGCATATGTTTGCAAATATCCTCGCACTAGCGAGCTCCCAGATCGGTTATCCCTCGCATCATATCCGTATTGAATTCAAGCATGAGTATGCGGGCAGCACTGCGCATGTAGAGAAGGTATTGAATGCTGATGTCAGTTTCGATTGCAGTGCCGATCGCATCTTTGTACCGAAACAGTTTCTTGAATTGAAATCGCGCTACGATCAGGATGACTTGTTCCCTTATACAGAAGATCTAGCTAGACAACGATTGATGGCGTTACGTGGTGAAGACAAACTGATTAACACTATCCGTGGGGTCATCCTCAACCAACTACCCTTTGGCCTGCCAAAAATTGGCGATACGGCCAAGGCGCTGGATATGACATCGCGCACGCTGCAACGTCGCCTGCATGAACGCCAGTTGAAATACCAGATACTACTCGATGATGTGCGCAGAGGGCTCGCCCGGGAGCTGGTGGTAAAACCTGAGTTAACACTGAGTGAAGTTGCCGATTACCTGGGTTTCAATGACCAGAGTGCATTTCAGCATGCATTTCAGCGTTGGGAAGGCACTACCCCCGGTAAATTTCGTAAAGTAATCAGGCGCAATTGAAGGGTTAAACTAGCGACAAGCCGTACAGTAGACGTTCTAATATTATTTTTAAGGTATCTGAAATTGGTAAGGACAGACTCACTGCCCACCAGCGGTGTATTCTACCCGCTCAAGCAAACCGACATTAATAGCTGGAAAGACATGAAAAGCCGCAGAGGTATTTACATCAATGTCGATGGTGTATCCAGTTTTGCATCAACTTTTACTCAATACGCCACCGATCATCTTAACGTAATATCAGCAAAAACCTTTGAAGAAACCTTCGCCAAATTGGATGCATGCAAAGTTTATTTTATTATCAGTGATCACTATACAACTAATGCACTACTACGCAGAAACAAAAGGAATACTGATATCACCGCTAAAGTCTTGCCAAAAATTATCTAAAAAGACTTGTATTTAGGTTTAAGCGCCGAACGATTCAATTATGAAACCACTGACATTCTCGATAAAAACTTAACTGCCATCAGAAAAAAAGGCCATGAAAAATTGATCATCAAAAATAACATGCAAGCCTAGCTCAATAGTCGAAACTGCGAGAAAAATTCAGTACCAAAAAATTGAGTCAACACCATAAAACTGCACTTCAATTTTATGCATTAATAATAACCGCATCACCTTTTATTGCAGAAATAACTCTTTCAGCGGTGTTACCGCGAATACTTTTCTCGCGACCATTCTGTCCCAACGTACCTAAAATCACTACATCCGCTTTGATAGTTCTGGCGACATCAGCAACAACATTATCGGTATAACCCTGCAACACATGAATCCGCTCCGAAGGTAATCCGGTTTCGTGCACCAGCTTTCCCCGGTCCGGGTAATTCAGTGATTCAAGATAACCATTAACGATATGAAGCTCTGCCCCATAACCTTCCGCGACCCAATGACTCCGCTCTAAAATCTTTTTGTTTAACTCGATTTGCTTGGGTTTTGTTGCCTGAAAATTAACGGCTGCCAAAATAACTTTACGTTGCAAAGCCGTATTAGGGCGCACCAAAATTACCGGGCACTCCGCGCGTTTAAATAACTCCCACTTTGAATCGCTAAACGTTAACCGACTTGAATAGGGCTTGCTATGCATCGGCAAATATATTTCAGTTGCGCCCGCTCGTTTAGCCGCTACTAAAATCGACTCCTGCCAATCCTGGCACCATGACACTTCAATATCGTATTCCAAACCACAATCGTCCAAAGGCTTTCTAATCGTGTCATTAAACCAACTGGCCTTGCGATACAGATTGCTATTGCTAGCGCTAGTATCAACAGTCTCCCGGTTAGTTGTCACCATCACCGATAATTTCGGTGGCACACTACGTAACGGCGCGGTTAGCATTGCGCGATCAAATGCCACATGCACATCATTATTGGGATCGACAACTACAAATACATTTTCTTGAACAGCCATAATCTAAGCTCCTGCTATATCTAGGCATTAATATCTATAAATACACACAAAATCTGTGCCAAAAAAACTAACACAGCATTGCTCACTTGAGGATAAGTATTTAACAAAAAAAGAGCCCATCTTTGGGGCAGAAAATTACTTTAGGAACAAGGATGGCGCATACCTATGAATTTTTTGCGACAACCTCTAGCCAACGATAAAACAAGCGGCATAGACCGTTATTATCTCCTTTGCAATAACTTTCACAATTGAAGTATTAAGGGTTGCCGGAAATCATACGCCAATCACCTGACTGCATATTGCTGAAAAAAACCTAAAAAAGTGGAATAGAATAAAGGGCTCTGACCCCTTTATTAAACTCATTATTTGGACTTCGCCAAACAATCTGCCGCAAATTCTGTAATCATCGCGTAATCTACTTTTCCGTTTGCAAAGCGTTGCATGGAATTGATGGGGTAGATTTTTTTGGGAACTTTGTAATCGGCCAGATGTTGTTTTAGGTAGGCTTGTAGTGCGGGTACATCAATTGTTTCGGCAGTAAGGTTCTGCCCTTCGACCACTGCGACAACCATTTTACCGAAGCGGGGATGGGGCAGACCGACCAATAGTGCGTCTGTAATGGTGTTGTGACGAATAAGCAGTTGCTCTACTTCTATAGTGTAGACTTTTTCACCGCCAGTATTAATCACACTATTATCGCGGCCTAATAGCTCTAATAAACCATCAGCTCTGACCTTGCAGCGGTCGCCCGTTTTAACGAAGCGCTCACCATTAATAATGACAAAAGTATCAGCCGTTTTTTCCGGCTCGTTGTAGTAGCCAATGGGAATAAAACCACCGGCATAAGCGATGCCGATAGTATCGCTTCCCGGTATGACTTCGTTGAGGTCGTCGTCAAAAATTTTTGTGGTGGGCATGGGTAGAAATACGCCCGCTTGTTCGGTGGTTAACGCAAAGCCGCTGGTTTCGCTAGAACCCAGGGTATCGAGCAGGATCAAGTCATTATTCTGTTCGATAAAACGTGCTCGGCTTCTGTCACTAAGTATCGCGCCGGAAGAGACAATCGCTTTAACCGATTGAAAGCAGCCATCATTGCGCGCTTCTATCGCATCGAGCAAGGGCAGCGCAAAGGCATCACCTACAATGACTAAGGAGCCGACTTGATGATCAGCAATTAAGTTAAGGCAGTGGTCGGCATCAAATTTTTGGTTGTCGGTAGTCGCCACAGGCGAAGCCTGAGCCAGCGCAGTAATGGCCATCATTAAGCCGGTGCCATGCATGAGCGGGCATAATGGTAATAGCGGTTTAGCCGCAGGCAGCGTTTGTAAAATGTCCAGGTAGTGATCGAGCGATGCCGGTGCTTCTGCTAGCCCTGCCGCTGCCATAACGCCCATACTCCATACTTTCATTTTGTGCCACAGGCCGGTGTGTTCCCACTGTGTTCCCTTAGGCATACCGGTGGTGCCGCCGGTGGCGATGATAATGTGATTGTTGCTGTCAGTGTCGGTGATTAATGTGTCAGTGGGGTGCGTATAGAGTGTGCTGAGTAACTCCGCAAAGTCATTAATGGGTGTTGTGATACTAGCTGTAAGCTGACTGTCGGGTACCTCAACAAAAGCTACCGTTTTTTTCAGTTGCGGTTTTATTTCGGCAACTCGCTGTGCAAACTCAGCGGCATACACCAACACTTCGACATCTTGCGAGTTACACAGATCTTCCAGCTCTTGATTCTGATAACGGTAATTAATATTGACGTGAGCGCAACCGATTAAACTGCTACCCAAAAACGCTTCAAGGTAGGCGTTGGAGTTGCGGAGGTAATGGCCCACATGGCTATGTTTTTTTAAACCCTGGGCCTGCAACCAGGCACCAATGCCGCGCGCGCGGCTGCGTAGTTCGGCAAAGGTGATTCGTTCGTGCTCATGGATCAATGCGGTGCGATTAGCCATCGGCCCTTGGCCGATACGATCAACAGCTTCACTGTAATTCCAACTCATTGAAGATTCTCCTCGTGGACGTTGTCTACAGAAGCTATCTGTAAATGAAAAAAAAGTTTTCCTTGCACAGGGTTGACCTTTACTGTTTTTCCAGAGGGATCTTCGTTTTGCATGGCAGTAATGGTAGCGCCGTCTTCGGTGCCAGCAACAAAGTGCTCGTGTTGATCTGTGCGCCCGATAATCACCGCTTTCACATGGCCTTTGTGATCAGGGTAAATGACATAGGACACAATCGTTCCGGTGCCAGGGTTTTCATTAATATCAACCGGCGGTAGTGCGTGCGAAACGGTAGTATTAATCGTTGACCAGTCAATAGTACTTGGTAGATTCGAATAAATGAGCGCAGCATGTTTGGATAACATACCGCCATTGGCAGTTACCATTGCGTAAGTGTTTTTATGTTCTGCTTGACGTAATTGTTGAACAGCTTCAGCCACTGCATGCATGCTGTAGTTATTACCGGGACCACCAAAATAAGGCAAGCCGCCGGTGAGAGTGAGTGCGCGGCTGCCATCAACGGGCAGGCCAAGATGTTCGGCAATAGCAGTAATCGCACAGGGAAAGCAGCTATAAATATCAATCAGATCGATATCATCCATTGTCAGCTTCGCCATACTGAGCGCACGGTCGGTGACCTGATTGGCAATTGAAGATTGTGCTGGGTTGAGGCGCTGACTAAGAGGATGTTCAATACCTTCGGCCATGCCATGTAAATAAATATAGTGTGATTCAGGAATACCTAACGCTTTAGCTTTACCCAGACTACACAAAATAATCGCAGCACCTTGATTGACGCTATCCTGTGCGATCATGCGCTTGGTATAGATGTGATTGATTGGACTGGCGCTTTGAATCTCTTCAGCGGTTTGCTGGCCAGCAAATTGTGCATAAGGGTTGTTAGAAGCGATGGTACTAAAGGACGCTAATAGTTTTGCCATCGCTTGCTGATGCGCTTCAATAGAACGGCCAGCTTGCTGGCGCTGGGCCTGTTCAATTAACGCATAATACAGCGCGATGTTATTCAGGCCGTTGTTTAATTCTTGCGGTGTGGCAAACATCTCGCCGATGCCGCGATCTTCAAGGGCTGATTAAAATTCTCATGCCAGTTGAGGGAAAAGTCCGGTAACTCTTTTTGTTTTCTATCGGCGTGCCGCTGGTTTTTCAACGCTTCAGCGCCGGCGATTAACACCATGTCACGTTCGCCGTTAGCAATGTCACGAGCAAACTCAATCAAGAGTGATTGCGGTTGATTACCGCCAGCGCGAGAGTAAATCCGATGCTTGGGGTTGGCTTTAATGACGTGAGCAATCGATTGCGGAGGGTTATTGCTACGCCCCCATTGACAGGCCATAGCTGGCCCATGTCGGAAAATAATCGGGTGACCGCAATCGTATCAATATTCGCCGCAAGGGCGTCATTATCAATTGCCGAGTTAGTTGTAGCATGACCGAGGGCGATAACAGCTGCTTGCGCGGCTAATTGCATGTGCGAGTGCTGGCTTGCCTCTCGCTCAACCATTTGCCCCGCACCAATCAAGACAGGCGTGTTCGCCGGCAACTCTGCCGTGTTAAATGCTGCAGTCATTTATAGCACTAGCTCAGCGATATCACGCAGTTGTTTTTTATCGGTGGTCGCAACCAGCAGAGTAGTGACTTTAGAATCGCGCCACGCTTGCAGGCGATCTTTAATGCGATCTTTAGGCCCTACCAGTGATACGTTATCAGCAAATTCATCGGGAATAGTAGCCACGGCTTCGTCGCGTTTGCCCTCCATAAATAATTGTTGAATTTTATTCGCTTCAGCTTCATAGCCCATGCGACAGAACAAGTCTTTATGAAAGTTGGTATTTTTAGCCCCCATGCCGCCAATATAAAAACTTAAAAAGGTCTTCACTTTAAGCAGGCCAACATTCACATCATCGTTAACATCGACCATCACCATTTGGTTAATTTCAAAATCCGGCTTGGCATCTTTTAGCGAATCAGCATAAACACTTTCGTCAAAGGGATTATAAATCAGTGGTAACCAACCATCGGCAATCTCAGTGGCGAGGGCAATATTTTTCGGACCTTCTGCACCCATAAAAATAGGAATGTCTTTTCGTAAAGGGTGAACAATGGGTTTCAGTGATTTTCCTAACCCCATACCGTCGTCACCGAGGTAGGGTAGCGGATAATGCGGGCCGTTATTGGTAACAGGAGCTTCGCGAGCCAATACCTGGCGTACAATATCAATGTATTCACGGGTGCGCGCTAAAGGCTTGGGAAAGGGTTGGCCGTACCAGCCTTCAACTACTTGCGGGCCTGAAACACCCAACCCCAAGATAAAACGACCGCCGGATAATAAGTCCAGACTTAAAGCATGCATAGCACAAGCAGTGGGGGTACGTGCAGAAAGCTGAACAACAGCAGTGCCTAGCTTAATTTTTGTGGTTTGCGCGCCTATCCAGCACAGCGGCGTAAAGGCGTCATTGCCCCAGGATTCAGCCGACCAAACGGAGTCATAACCGAGGTTCTCGGCTGCTTGTGCCATCTCAACAAAATTCTCATGGGGGCCTCTGCTCCAATAGCCCTGTGCCAGGCCTAATTTTAACTCACTCATCGTTTCTATCCTCGTTGCTGGGTACCTTGCATTGCTTGCAATTAAGATCGTAGACCGCAAGCGTCTTTGAGTTGGCTTGAATACGCCCGGTAGTGTTGAGCAGATTACATCAATGACAGCATGCTTACAATATGTGTGCAAGCTGTCATCTGTGCTAGTATGCGCACAAGTATATTTATAGCGAACAAATTTAGTAAAAGATGGTGACTCTTGTGTCCAGTTCCGCGCATAGCAAATTAGTATTGGATTTAGTGCTTGAAGTGTTACAGCTTGCGCCTAAGTTGCAACTCAAGGGCGATAGAATGACCAAGGATCTCGGCCTAACTAGTTCGCGGTGGTGGTGCCTGGTGCATGTAGCTGAAGCCAATGGTGAATTAACTGTAGCGGATGTGGCGCGACGCATGAACCTTCAAAGGCAAACCGTCCAGCGTTTTGCCGATGCTCTGGTTGATAGCGGAATGATCGCCTATAGCGTAAACCCTGATCATAAGCGGGCGCGATTATTGTCAATTACCGAAGACGGTGAAGCTGCGCTGACAACAATAGAGCAGCGTGAACTCATATGGGCAAAAAATGTAGCAGCTTCTCTGGGTACCCATGAAATTGAGAGCGCGGTAAAAGCACTGGCCGCCATTCGCGGTGATCTCACCGTTCTGAGCAATCAATAGAGCCGGAGTCATTGACCCTTCTCTTAATGTAAGATTTTTTGATCCCCTATTGATTCGGCACCCAAA
The DNA here is from genome assembly GCF_900120175.1 of Oceanicoccus sp. KOV_DT_Chl. Taxonomy (NCBI): domain Bacteria; kingdom Pseudomonadati; phylum Pseudomonadota; class Gammaproteobacteria; order Cellvibrionales; family Spongiibacteraceae; genus Oceanicoccus; species Oceanicoccus sp. KOV_DT_Chl. The sequence continues at coordinate 259,425 of NZ_FQLF01000001.1, read as the reverse complement.
AAGCGCCCAAACTCGCAGCCATAAATAATAACCCACAACGAAAAAGAGCCGCAAAAAGCGGCTCCTGTTATCAGATAAATCTCAAGCTGAAACTTGTAAATCACTGCCTGCCAAGGCACTTTCAGCTGCCACAAATTGATAACCTAAAGCCGATGCTACCGCTTCACAAGTCACCAAACCGTGGTGAACATTTAACCCTTCCAGCAAATGTTTATCATCAAACAGCGCTTGTTTTGGTCCCTTATCCGCCAACGCCAATACATAAGGCAGAGTCGCATTGGTCAACGCAAAGGTTGACGTTCTGGCTACACCACCAGGCATATTCGCCACACAATAGTGAGTGATACCGTCAACCACATAGGTAGGATCCTGATGCGTTGTTGCGCGACTGGTTTCAAAACACCCGCCCTGATCTATAGCTACATCGACTAGCACTGAACCTTGCTTCATCAAACCCAGCATTTCACGGGTCACCAGTTTCGGCGCAGCAGCTCCCGGAATTAATACCGCCCCGACTACCATGTCGGCATCTTTTAATTGCTGCTCTAACACTTCAGTGGTGGAGAATAAGGTTTTGATACGACCTTCAAACAACTCATCAATTTGCTTCAGGCGTGACAGCGAACGATCCAAAATGGTGACATTACCGCCCATTCCCATCGCTACCCGCGCGGCATTTAAACCGACCACACCGCCACCGATAACGGTAATATTGGCTGGTTCAACACCCGGCACACCACCAATCAAAATGCCACTCCCACCCTGCGCCTTTTCCAAACAATGAGCACCGGCTTGAATCGACATTCTGCCAGCCACTTCACTCATGGGTGCTAATAAAGGCAAGCCACCGTTTTTATCGGTAACTGTTTCATAGGCGATACAGGTTGCACCGGACTCGACTAATAACTGGGTTTGCTGAGGGTCTGGCGCCAGATGTAAATAGGTGAACAGCGTCTGGCCATCCCGTAGCATTTTACATTCCTGAGGCTGTGGCTCTTTGACCTTAACAATCATATCGGCACGGGAAAATATCTCCTGCGCGGTAGCGATAATTTCCGCTCCTGCCGCCTGATACATTTCATTAGTCAAACCGATAGCGGTTCCTCCGTCACTCTCAATCATCACTTGATGACCATGCTGGACCAACTCACGCACGCCTGCGGGCGTCAAGCCGATACGGTATTCATGGTTTTTAATTTCTTTTGGCACGCCAACTAACATGATTTATTCCTCAACATAGGGGTTGTTTGCATGACGGCAGTATAAGAATAAACTCTCAGGATTTTCTCTCTAAAAAAAACAATAAACGGCGTTTAAATCTGTTTTTCCTGAAAATTTAAGTGATTTATTCTGAGGGAGATTGAGTGGCGGAATTTCGCCGCAAAACCAGGGGTGGGCACGCTTTAAAACCACAATAAACCCAGGTAGCCGCTAACAATAGCAACTTACCCATGAGCTTTAAACAGACTTTTGCTTATCCAGGCTGAACGCAGGTAATACAATGACAGCCATCCCAATCAGCAAAGCAACACAGGCTATATTGATTAAAACCGCGTAGTTATCCTCCCCCACCAGTAGTGCACCGACTAACGGCCCGGACGCTAACCCCATCTTGGAAGCAAAACCACCTAACGCCGCCATCTGCCCGGCACTATCAAATTCCGAACACATACCTAGCAGATAGGAAATAACAAAAGCCCAGGTAATACCAACACCTACATTGGCGATCCAAAAATAGGCTGCAACATCACTGTGGTGCAGTATCCAGGTTCCAGCAATGGTTAACACAATGGCAATACTCACCGGCCATAACCGGCCATAGCGAGTGGACATTAAAATCACTAACACCGAGCCCGCAATAGCAATCCAGGCTGCCGCACCCAAGGTATTACTGATAAATGACATCTCCAAACCGGCATTTTTGCCCATGCCGATGATATAAGCGTAAACCCCATATTGGCAGCCTGAAACAAAAAGGTACCCAGTAACGCCAAACTCAATAAACGATAATTGATCGCGGCGTCAGAACTTTTTTGTGCCGCGGTACGCTCTATAATCGGGTAGCTGGATAAAAACGGCAGCATTAATAAAGTCACTAAACTAAATGCAATCAAAGAGAGAAATAGCGCGGTAGTTCCGTACTCGGGCACCAACGGAGGCAGATACACTAAACCCACACCACCCAAACCAAATTGCACCGTCAACAAATACCCAAACGTGCGATCCGCTTCGGTGGTCCGCGAAATCACCGCAAAGCCAATACCTACCAACATACCGCCAATAAATCCGTGGCAAAAACGGGTGGCAATTAATACCCAGGCGTCACTTAAAAAGATTGATAAACCATCCATTACCATCAGGCCGCATAACAGTACCACCGAACAAAATTTCCAGGGGACTTTCTTTACTACAAACACGGCTAGTAGTGCGCCTACTGCGGCACCATAAACATTCGCTGAACCTACAAAACCGGCCTGTTGATTACTTAAACCCAGGCCTTCAATTAAGCCATCAATCAACGCTGGCATGATGTTGACGTAAAATAAACCAGCGGTGGCGAGAAAAGATAATATCACTCTGGCAACTTCACCGTTGGGTGCAGCCACTGGTAATATAAAAGTGCTAGCGGTATTTTCAGTTATATTTTATTCATTATTTAGGCTCACCAATACAAACAAAAGTTTAAAGTTAATGACAATAGGATCGCTGGCTATTCGATGCGATAGCCGCATCCAGCCAACTAAACGCGCCACCATCGCTGAAATAATAGTAAACCGTATCGTTGGGCATCATCACCACGCTGATACCCCCATACCCACTCATCAACGGTAGCCACAATGTTTTTTTACACGCCGTAACAGACTGTACGTTATAAGCCCAAAATCCATTACTGTATCGAAAGTCACCATCGAGAGCAGCAAGCCCTCTATCCTCAGGCAAACGCTGCATCGCGCTATCCCACATTGTTTGATCTAATAATTTATTCAGGTAGCTCGCTCTGTTATTCATCGTGCTTGCCATTCTGGCAATATCATCACGATGCATTGTCAAGCCATAACCCGCAAAAGGCTGAGCCGTAGCATCATAACTGCGCGACGTCATCTCGGTAACAGGGCTAAGTTGTAGCGGCCGCCACAGCGCAAGAAACACATCATTAAAAAAATCAGCCTGCTCGCCATTTTTTTCTTTTAAAAATTGGCTAATCGCCGTACTGAGCAAATAAGTGTCCGCCGTGTGATAAACCCATCGAGTACCCGGCGCTGCTTTGCGAGGCATTTGCTGGCAGATATAGTCAATTTTTTCGCTATGGGTTTCAGGGACAAAAAATTTAGCTCTCATAGTTTTAGAGCCTTCATCTTTACTGCTTTTTGCCGACTGATAATTACCCGTAGCCATATCCAGTGCATTGTTAAACGTGACACCTTTCCATGCGGCATTAGCTTTACACGCCGGCACAAAATCGGCAATCAGTAACTCACTCGATCCTGGGTAGTGCTTTTCTAAATACATCAGCCCCAAACCGGCAAACACACTTTTGGCTAATGAGTAAGAAGGTAAATCCAAAACGTCGCAATAGGGGTAAACGCCGTAACGCGTCTGGCAACCGCCAACATAGTGAGTGTCATCAATGACAAGGCCAAACAAAGTCATATCCGCTGGATTTATTTTACCACTAGCAGCGATCACCCCCGCGCCCAATGCCGGATAATCCAGGACTAATTGGTCGATCGTTTTAATCGGCAGCCGATTGGCCACTTCCTGCCGGTAACGACTAATTACTTGGTCAGCATCAGCAATTACCGTAGGCTCAAGGGTAATGTTAGCCAAGCCCCAAAAATCAAATTTCAAATACAAACACGTTTCACTAACGACTTGAAATGCCATATTGGACGTGGTGCCATCTGGCTTGAAAAGAAAACTCATCACCCCGTTATGGGTACAGTTGGCATTGCGCTCGCGCAAACTAAAGGGGATGGCTGCGCGGCTAAACTCACCATCAGCTTGTTCATTCCATATTCGACCAGGACCCACGATGTATTCCCAATGCGGGTGATCACTTGCGATAGCCTTGCGCTCTACTGGTATTAAATCAGCACCCGATTGAATAAAGTTCATTTCGATTATAGGTAACCGGGAAACTTTTTGTGAACTTTTCTCGGTAAAACCATAATCATCTCGCAGCACACGCATTTTAGCCTGCGTTTTATCGGCTAAGGAAAACCGCCAATGTACTGGCTGCGGATTGGTAACAGCACTAGCAGTAGATGTCACTGACGAGGAAAAAGCAGTCATTTGCACGGGCTGTTCCATGACAGTAGCCTCTAATAAAAAGGCTGGCGTTAATAGCTCGCGACGCAGCTCATCCGCACTTACATCACTAATGAACAGAGTGCAGAATAATAACGGATAAAAACAAAAACGAGAGACAAGCGTCATTGGTGCAATAGCCTTTTTCTTAAAAATCGACTCTTATCGAACAAGACTAGCAGCTCGGACAATCGAAAGTAGTACCAGTAGCCCTGCTTGTATAAGACCAGATGATTTTATTGAGCAGAAGCTGATGGTGAGTTAAGCCACACGGGCAAAACGAGTTCAATCATAGCAACACCAAGGGATTTATTTTCTCATGTGATCACAAAACAAACAGAACGGAACAATGACCACAGCTATTTAGCACGGTGCTAACGTAATAGTTAATTCACAATTCATGATAATCACTACAACGGGGCACAGGAGTCAGTATTGTTTAAATATCTTCAACCAATTTCAATGCCCGCAGCTAATATAATATCCGACAAAGGTTTAAGTTGTTCTTCATACAGCCGCCATTTAGCCACTGACGACTTATAGATCGGCTGGCGTACCTGAGTGGCACTGGCTGTTGTAGAAGCTTGTTTATTTTCATAAAAACGCAAGCACTGCTGCTGCCATTCAAGCCCGCAATAATCCAGTAATTTTCTCGCCTCACCCTCAGTGTCGGCAACAACATCTTCATAATTCACCGTATAAATTACCCCGGGAATAACCTTATTCCAATGTTCCATTAATTGATGATAAGCCACGTAATACCTACCTAACTCCTCTAAATTATACGAAAAAGGATACACATCTCTGAACAGTTGTTTGTAAACCGCATAACACGTATCCATAGGGTTGCGTTTTAGGTTTATTATTTTGGCATTTGGCAAGGCTAAGTGAATAAGCCCTGCATAAAGGTAGTTAAAAGGGAGCTTATCGATAAAACGCGAGGTATGGCCGGTAAAAGGGCGTGTCGCTTGCACGTAACGCTCACCCAACAGTTTGAAATTTAAGTGAGTCGTTGCTTGAATCAAATCCTGTCTAACTTGAAATTTTTCACCGCCATTAGAATCAACTGCGAGCCTCATCATCTCACGACCAAAACTATCGAGTTCACCTGCTGCATATACTTCGCTATGGCTACCCAGAATTCGCTCTACCAAAGTTGTGCCAGTTCTAGGCATACCGATAATAAATATAGGCTCATCACTGCTGCAGCCGGCACTATCTGCCATTAAAAGCTGCTTATTAAATGTTTCTTGTATTGCCGCAATTATTTCCAGATCTGTTTCCGGCTGGTAGGCCATTTGGCTACGACGCTTATCTGCGCCGCGCTTCAAGTAGTCAAATGAGGCTGCATGGTCGCCTAAATCATCTTTTTCTTTCGCTAAAGCATAATAAATATAGGGCTGATCACCATCATGTAGTTCTGGCGAGGCAAGTACAGTGGTAAGAGCTTCCACGTGATTATTATCTGGCGTTTGTTTACGTAGCGATGAACGCATAGCTAGCGTCTCAGCATCTAATGGCCGCCCTTTTAACGATTGATTAAGGCTAACCTCCGACTCAGCTATACGCCCTAAAAACCGCAGTTCTGAACCAATATTGTAATGTACAGTCGGATTTTCTGGATCCAGGGCTAATGCTCTTCGATACTGTTCTAAAGACAACTCATGCTGATCCAGTCTGGAAAATAATAAACCGGCGAGACTAAAAATATGACTTTGCTTATAATCGTATTTCACTACTTGGTTGATTATATTCAAGGCAGCTTCAACTTCAGCCAACCCCATTAAGCACTCTGCTTTTTTCAGCAGGTCTTCCGCATCATTGGGTTGAAAACTTAACGAACGATTGATGGCTGCTAATCCAGACTTTGGATTATTCAATCGAAGATGTAATTCACAGGCTATTCGCCAACCCTGATGAAAATCGGGATATTGACTGTTCATTTCACGGCAAGCATTTATCGCAGATCTCATATCACCGGCATCAATTGCTGAAACAGCCAAGGAAAATAATTGCTCTTTTGTATAACTCACATGCTTTACCATTAAATATTTACTTCACATAAACCCCTGCTTAATCCCTTACGCATAGACCTGGCTGACACTCTCATCTAGCAACATAGGTTTAGCCTGTTTGCATTTGACGGTAATGCGCTGGCTAATCATGCAGTCTAAAATTTAGCGTACACCCCAGACATACTTCAATAAAAGGGCCATCAGCTACCACAGCTTAGTTTATACTAACCTCAAGCTTTTCAATAACCCTTTGATGTACAACTAAAAAGTAAAAAAAAACCGGGCATTGCCCGGTTTTTTTACTCAACTACTTAGAACTTATATCCAACAGAAAAACCAATGGTTCTAGGATTAGCAATGAAGTCTTTTTGACCTGTTCCATAAAATTGGTCCGCAGGGCTAGACGTCATATACTCTTCTTTATAAACAGCGGTTGTCCCCTCTTCATCGAAGATATTTTTAGCGTATAACGATGCTGTCCAGGTATCCGTTACCAACGATACCGAACCACCCCAAAGAGAAAAACCATCCAACGTTTTATTCCAGTCTTCGGTATCTAGCACTGAGTTTTCAGTTTCAGACTGATAATAGCCATCAATCCGTGTCACCAAATCCATACCATCGGATATTTGCACGGTATAAGCTGCTGTTAAGTTTACATTGTGCTCAGCAGTACCCGGCAATTGATTACCATCACTACCTTGCAACACATCAGCACCGCCCTCTAAACCACGCGTTATAAAGTCTGCTGTTAAAGCGGCATCAACATAGGCATAACCACCTGATAAACGAAAATTATCGGATACCGCCCAATTGAACTCAGTCTCTATACCTTGGGTAACGGCCTCATCCCCATTCGCTACGGCATAATACGCACCTGAAGGTGTTGCTACGTTTAACTGTATGTCGTCCCATTGAACATAAAAGGCTGCAAAAGTGTAAGAGAAGGAATCATACTGCCCTTTTATACCCACCTCATAGTTCAAGCTGGTATCACTATCAAAGCTCTTCCATTCATCAGCATTCGGGTAACCTAGATTATCCGATGCTGTTGGTGAAGCATTGGTGCCACCACGTCGATAGCCTTCAGAGATGGTGCCGTAAAGCATTGAATGATCATCCATTTCCCAGGAAATATTGGCCTTCAATAAAATACCATCATCTGATACCTTATCGCTTACTTCAGGGTTAATTGGGAAAAAGTCTATGAACACGGGCAACCCTGTTTGAGACGTCACGTCGTCTTCATTATCAAAGTAGCGGCCACCAAATGTTACATGCAACGTATCAGATACGTTATAGGTTGCTTCCCCAAAAAACGCAGTATCAGTAAATTCACGTTCATAGGTCCATGCAAATGATCTATCATCTGCTGGATTAAATCCGTAAGAAGCATTAGCCCATGCAGGATAACCAAGTACATGCGTATCTTGAATAGCTCCAGAGTTTTGATCTTTGTAATAGACGCCGGCCACCCAATCAATCGTTTTTTCACCATTCGAAGCCAAACGCAGTTCTTGTATTAAAGCACGGTCACTGTTCTCACGATCGGCTGCAAGTACTATTCGCGGATTAGCACCATAACCATAATAAGGTAACCATCCCTGCGCAGCGGTAAAACCGGTGTTATCACTACGACTTTCCCGTCGGTTATCATAGTATGACGTGCTTGAACTCAAGGTCGCAAAGCCAAGGTCATATTCAATTTCTAAACTACCAAAGCTAGTATCATTGCTGGCAGGCTCTAATAGCACTGCACCAATTTCATCATCATCATAATAATTACCGTAACCATCAGGCCCCGTAGTAACCTGCCTACGGCCACCGTATTCACCCTCTTGCTGCTGGTAAGTCATTAAAATACTCAGCTTTTCATTAGGCTCAAATAATAATGAGGCTCGAGCATAAGAGACATCTACAGTATCAGCATCTTTAACATTTTCCACGATGGGCAAACCGTTAACTATATCGCCACCTTGATAGCTTGGGACACCAGTACTATCAAGCTGATAAACATTGGCATAATCAACCAACCCATCATTATCAATTTCACCAGCACTAAGTCGCAAAGCAAAAGAATCACTTAATGGGATATTTATAACGCCGTCCATGCTCTTGTTATCACCGTCTGAACCCTCAGTCTGACTGTAAGACCCACCAACTCGCCCACTGACAGCATCAGTACTTGGCTTATTCATGATATAACGAACTGTTCCACCCAATGAACCTGAACCATACAAAGTAGACTGCGGCCCGCGAAGTACTTCAACACGTTCAATATCTTTCAAGATAAAGTTAGCAAAGGTAGGCGTATTACCCACGTAGGTAGAAACTGTTGGATCAGAAAGAAAAGTTCTATCCGTACTACTAGGGTCAACATTTAAACCCCGTATAGAAATATTGTTATTGGTTTCTGAAGCGCGGCCACCACCATCAGCGACAGTCACACCCGGAATTGAGCGAAGGAGTTCAGTTGAATCAACAATGCCTGCAGCCTCAATGGTACTACCACTAACCGCCGAAATATTAAAAGGTATATCCTGCACAGACTGGGAACGTCGAGTAGCCGTTACCATGACCTCTTCCATCACTGCCGATTTTTCCTGGCCGAAAACAGTCAAAGATTGGCCGGATAAAAGTGTCGCTGTGGCCACCGCTGTTACAAGAGTTTTTTGCTTAAAATTAATTTTTCTATTCATTGATATCCCCTGACATCTTCTTATTAAAAAATTGAATCGATTTTCATCATCCATCCCTGAATTAAATTTTGTTTTTGTTAGACTGTACACTAGCCAAGCTAATTAGATCCAAGTAGTACCAGTTTGTGGTTATCTATGAGTCCAGTTTTGATTTTTTCGTAAAGCAACCAAACTGGTTCCAACGTTTACTACTTACTTCCTTTGCTGTCCATTACCTGAGATTTTGGTACAACCAGCTTACCCAGCTTGGTCAGTACCGCCGATTTATTATGCCCTTCAATATAAGGCGGAAACTTAACCTGACTATCTCTAAAACTTTTTAAGGTTTGGCCCAGCCCCATCACACCACGTTCCCTAACTCTGCGAACATGGCTCATATCAATTTCAATCGGTATGACTTCAGTCGCATTGCCAGCCTGATGAATTACCGTGCCATCTGGCCCAACGACAATCGATTTACCATTGCCCACGCCACCAGCTACATTGATATTGAAAAAATAACATTGGCCAATAGCGGCATTGGTGCGGGAGATTGATAACTCAAGATCGCGATCAATAGTGTTAGTCATGGTTGGGCAAATAATGACTTCCGCCCCCATCCAGGCAAGGGTTCTGGTAATTTCAGGAAACCATTGGTCGTAGCAGATTGACAGACCGAAACGGCCGACAGCTGGCACATCGAAGACAACGAATTGATCTCCGGCTTCCACGCCTTTCTCGTAGGGATAAAAGGGAAACATTTTGCGGTAACGAGAAACGACTTCGCCTGCAGGATTAATGACCGGAGCAGTGTTATAAATTTTGCCACCGTCCTGCTCAAATATTGAACCAGGAATTAACCAGATATTATGTTTTTTTGCTAACTCACAATAAAACTGCTCTGCTTGTCCCGGCATCGTCTGGGCGTTAGCGGGATCCGGACCAAAACTACTCAGTTCCCCTAACACCAGCATATCGACCCAGGGAAAAATTCTAACTGTTTTCTCTATTTCTTTTTTTATCAGTGCCAAATTATCCTGCGCTGACAGTTCTAATTGCAGACCGGCAATTGAAAAATGACTCATTATTTACCCCTTTAACTGCCGCGATCAGGTGTTAAGTACTTAAACAGCACAAATCTACAGCGCAGCATTATTATGTTGTCAATGTAATGAATATTCAGGCAGGTGGCATAGAGCCAGTTGGAAACAACAGATTAGGCCAGTTTATTATTTTACTAAATAGTGACCCTGTGGAAGAAACCCAATATAAAAATTAGCAAATCGATTATTACTTAAAGGGCGTCCTCCATTTTTTTCAGCACACCCTGATCAATCAGCCGCCCCTTTTCATCAAACAGCTTGAAAATTTCGCCATCCATAATCACCCGATAGACACCCACATCACCCCATGCCCAGCGCGTCCATTGCCGATACCACTGATCACCTTCTACCCACCACTTTCCGATATCACAATCTTCATTAGCATAGCCGGCTTTACCAACCAAACTGCCATCCCCATAAATTTCTATACTGCAGGGTTCACCATAAGCAACAGGGGTCAACATTATGGAGTTAGCCATGGTCGCAAGTAGCTCATCACCCAGTAACTGACTGCCTTCAGCGTTATCAAAACTTTCAATCTCATGGGTCGTTAAATCATGAATCAGGTCGCGTAACTGGTCGACACCTTCCCGGATTCTATCGGCGGGAATACTGGTGACACCCATACGAAAACAATTTTCTGAAACCTTACTAGCAGCGTAATAGTGCTCCATGGGTTCAATCAGCACACCGCGCTTAGCTGCCTCCTGCACCAAAAATTTCATATTGATGTCTTTGGATATTTTTATCCATAACGCCGTCCCCCCTTGTGCCGGGGTAATTTCAACATAGGGCAGCATGTAATAATTAACCGCGCGCCGCAGAGCAATCCAACGTTGTTCAAAAGTCTCGTGCAAATGCAGTAAGAAGGTGTCGTAATATCCCAGTGAAAGAAAAAAAGCGGCAGTACGTTGATTATTCAGCGGCGGGTGACGCACCATTAAACGGCTAAGTTTTCTTGCTTCGGCGATCACTTCCGGAGCGGCCACCAAAAAACCCAAACGCAAACCCGGTGACAACACCTTGGATAAGCAAGACATATACAACACACGATTCTCGGTATCGATACTTTTTAACGCCGGGTGCGGATGGCCTAAATAATTACTTTCAAATTCAAAGTCATCCTCAATAATTAATTGATCATATTCAATGGATTTTTTGATCAAGGCTTCACGCCTCGCCATGCTCATGGTCACTGCTGTGGGCGTTTGGTGGCTGGGTGTAACACAAACCAACTGACATGGATTAAGATTGTCATCCACTATCATCCCTTCCTTGTCTACCGGCTGATGCACTAACGCCGCTCCACGCTGGGCTAACAATTGCCTCATGGGAGGATAACCAGGCTCTTCGACGGCAACCGAAACCGATGCATCAACCAATAGCTGGCAGACCAAATACAATGCATGCTGAGTACCAACCGTAACTAATATTTCGTCCGGTCCGGCTTGTATACCTCGGCGCGGTAGGATTTTTGTGCGAATTTCTTCCACCAACATCGGATCATCAGCATCACCGGTTTCGCCCGCCCACTGGTTTATTTCGCGCACGCCCAAGGCTAAGCGACTCGCTTCGCGCCACTCCTTCACCGGATATAAACTATTGTCGAACTGACCATCAATAAACGGAAACGGATACTGCTGCCAGTTTGGCGGTGCAGCAAACTCTTTCTCGGTAACTAAGGAGCCTTTAAATCGTCTATCCCATTCCGAGTTTCGTGTGTTATTTTTTTCTGTCTTACCCTCAAAACCTACCCGCCCCTCCATGATTTTTTCGTTAACATAAATACCGCTACGCTCACGGCTTACTAAATATTCTTCATCTATTAATTGTTGATAAACCAATACTACCGTATTGCGTGCCACCCCGAGTTGATCTGCGAGCTTGCGAGAGGAAGGTAATTTACGGCCCGGAGGAAAGGAGCCCAACATAATCGCCTCCACCAGCTTCTGGCGAATCTGACTCTGCAAGTTAAGCGAGCTATCCGGGTCTAAATAAATCAGGGTTTTTTCTATTTTCAAACGATTAACTCTTTATGATCACGCGTTATTTTGAGATGCATATTAACTACGGGAATTTCAACATTATTATTACCACCGGTAAAAAATCCGCAACTGACTCGAACAAACCCTAACTTTTCATAAAAATTCACAGCGTTTAATGTCGCCTCTACACTTATTCCATTATCAGCACCCACCGCCGCCAACCGGATAGCCAACTCACCTAACGCCTGACCTATACCTGTACCTGCCACTGACGGATGAACAAACAATGCCACTAATTCGCCTGGCTGTGCAACCATATACGCGCAAACCTTAGGCTCCAGTTCAACGGATTCTATTTCAGCCACCCATAAACTACCGGCCACAATAGCCTTTAAACGCGCACTGGCGGGTACCGAATTTGACCACAGTTCAATCACGCCAGCATCATAATCGTGCCTACACAGCTGCTGAATAGACTGCTGAAAAATTTCCGCAAGCGCATCCAGATCAGTCTCCACACCCGGCCTGATATTAAATAACTGTTGCTTATTCATTATTCACTAAACTTTACTGGGCCTATTTCTCGGGTAATGCACTTTGCAAGTATTCGACAAATAAGCGCGACCGCACGGTCATTTTTTGCACCTGCTCGGTCACTAGAAAATGGGCTTGTTCTGCCAATACCGATTGCTCAAATAAAGTGACCAAGGTTCCTTTCTGTAAATCCGTCTCAATTTCAATAGCATCAATCAAGCCAATACCATAGCCTTCACGGACAGCGCTAATAACCTGAAACGCATCCTGTAAATACATATTTTGTAGCGCCCGCTCTTGCCCCAGGCCCACTGCGGCAAACCAGCGCAACCAATGACCGTGCCGATCGTGCAATAAGGGGTACCCCATTAATTGTTCAGGATTATCTAACGGTTTGGCAGCATCCAATAACTGCGGGCTACAAACAGGGAGGTAGCGCTCCCTAAACAATTCTACGATTTCACGCTGCTTGGCCTCTGGACGACCGTAACAAATCGCCACATCAACTTCCGAGGGCAACTCACGTTGTTGCGGGGCAATATTTAATAAATGCAATTCTATTTCTGGAAACTGCCGACTAAAGCCCCCCATCAACCTCACCAACCAACCGGCGCTAATAGAGGGGGTTGAAGCAATAGTCAATCGACCGGCCATTGACTCCGGATCCAAATATAATGCGCTGGCGGCAATTTTATCCAACCCCTCCTGCACCCCGAGCAGTAAACGCTGACCCGCAGAGGTCAGTGCCAGCCTATTATGGCCGCGGTCAAAAAGCTCAACACGCAGTTGCTGCTCCAACTGTTTGACCTGACGACTCACCGCACCATGGGTTACTCCCAGCTCCTCTGCAGCTTTACGTAAATGACAATGACGGGCCGCCGCTTCAAAGGCGCGCATGGCATTCAATGGCAGGTTTCTACGGGTAAGCTTCATAGCAACTACGGTAAGCCTCAATCTTTGTGGAGAAAATCTCACCAGAATAGTAAATTTTTATCGATTGCAGTGAGAAAAACAGACGCTAAGCTTAGCGCCATTCATACCAACACTGCAATTAATCGAGAAATAATTATGTCGCTACGCCTGAATGACCCGAGCTTGCTGCAAGATAAAGCCTATATCGCTGGCCAATGGGTCAACGCTGATGACGGTAAAACACTGGAGGTTAACAATCCGGCCACTGGCGAGCTGGTATATACAGCAGCTTATTGCGGTAGCGAGGAAACCCGGCGCGCCATTGCTGCTGCTGAAGCCGCACGTCCGGCCTGGCTGGCACTCACGGCGAAAGAACGCGCCGCAATGTTACGTAAATTATTTAATTTAATGCTGGAAAACCAGGAAGACCTGGCCCAAATCCTCACCGCTGAACAAGGTAAACCGTTAGCCGAAGCACGTGCTGAAATCGCCTATAGCGCCAGCTTTATCGAATGGTTTGCGGAAGAAGGGAAACGGCTATACGGCGACACCATACCCGCCCCCCAAGGTGACAAACGCATCGTGGTGATCAAACAAGGCATCGGTGTAGTCGCCTGCATCACCCCGTGGAATTTCCCCAGCGCGATGCTCAGCCGTAAAATCGGACCCGCTTTAGCAGCAGGTTGCACCGTGGTGTGTAAACCCGCCAACGCCACGCCATTATCCGCCTATGCCCTCGGGGTATTGGCAGAGCGCGCAGGATTCCCGGCAGGGGTTATCAATATTGTCACCGGTAATACCAGCGCAATTGGTGACGAGCTGACCAGCAACCCGGTTATTAGAAAACTTACCTTCACCGGCTCGACCCCGGTAGGAAAACATTTAATGGCGCAATGCGCCCAAACTGTAAAACGCACATCAATGGAACTAGGAGGCAACGCGCCCTTCATTGTTTTTGATGACGCCGACCTTGATGCGGCCGTAGCCGGTGCGATGGCGTCCAAATACCGCAACGCCGGTCAAACCTGCGTGTGCGCCAATCGGATGTTGATACAAGAAGGTGTTTACGATGCCTTCACTGAAAAACTGACCGCCGCCGTTGCCCAATTAAAACTTGGCGATGGCACTGATAACCAAACTACTATGGGGCCGCTGATTGATTCGAAAGCCGCTGACTCAGTATGTAATTTTATCGATGACGCCATTGCCAAAGGCGCAAAGCTGGTCACAGGTGGTCGCTCAAACTTAGCTGGCAGTTACGTCGAGCCTACTATACTGACTAATGTATCTACCGATATGCGGGTGTTTCGGGAAGAAATTTTTGGCCCGGTGGCACCGCTATTTAAATTCAGCACCGAGCAACAAGCCATTGCAATGGCCAATGATACGGAAGTAGGTTTAGCCGCTTATTTTTACTCGCGGGATATTGGTCGCGTGTGGCGCGTAGGGGAAGCACTGGAGTACGGTATTGTCGGCATCAATGAAGGTATTATCTCCACTGAAGTCGCGCCGTTTGGTGGCGTCAAGGAATCGGGCAATGGTCGCGAAGGTTCCAAATACGGACTGGATGATTATGTCGAGATAAAATATCTCTGCATGGGCGGCATCAACCAATAATTTGTTAAACAGTATTTAGTTTGTCATTTCGGAGCACAACATGAGCGCAGTCATTTACCCCACTACTAATTTAGCCGCAACAGAACAAATGATTATCGATCGTGGCGAAGGCATTTATGTCTACGATAATAACGGCAAACAATACATCGAAGGTATGGCCGGCCTGTGGTGTACTTCCTTAGGCTATGGCAATAAGGAGCTCATCGAAACCACCACCCGGCAACTGGAAAAAATGTCCTATACCCACATGTTTGGCGGCAAATCACACCAGCCAGGTATAGATTTGGCTGACAAACTTGCTGCCATGGTACCCATGGATAATGCCAAAGTTTTTTTTGGCAATTCTGGCTCGGATGCTAACGACACCCATATTAAAATGCTGCGCTATTATTTTAATGCGATCGGCAAGCCCGAGAAGCGAAAAATCATTACCCGCGAACGCGCCTACCACGGCGTCACTGTAGCCGCCGGCTCCTTAACCAGTTTAGCTGCAAACCTTACCCACTTTGATGCACCACTGGAAGCACTGGGAATTTTACGCACCGACCACCCGCACTACTTCCGCGGCCAACAAAACAATGAAAGTGAAGCTGCATTCGTCGATCGCATTGTAAATAATTTGGAACAACTTATTTTGCGGGAAGGCCCGGAAACCATTGCCGCCTTTATTGCCGAGCCCATTACTGGCGCCAGTGGCGTCATCGTACCGCCTGCAGGCTACTACCAAAAAGTACAAGCAGTGCTGGAAAAATACGATATTTTGTTTTGGGCCGATGAAGTCATAACCGGTTTCGGACGTACCGGTAATGATTTTGGTTGCACCACTATGGGAATAAAAAAACCAGCAATGATGAGCTTCGCCAAACAATTATCTTCCGCCTATTACCCGATCAGCGCAGCACTGATTAAAGGCGATATGTATGAAGCGATGATTGCACCCAGCGCCAAGGTGGGCATTTTTGGACATGGCTATACTTATAGCGGCCACCCCGTGGGATGTGCAGTAGCACTGAAGACTCTGGAGATATATCAACGGGAAAATCTTTTTCAACACGCTGCAACAGTCGGCAACTACATGCAGAAAAAATTACAGCCACTTATTCAACACCCGCTAGTGGGTGAAGTACGCGGCAAGGGCTTAATTGCGGCATTGGAGTTTGTCTCTGATAAAAACAACAACACTCTGGCCGATACTGCGCTACCCGCCTATATTGCGCAACGCTGTCAGCACCATGGCTTAATCGTGCGTCCAGTCGCCGGCACCAGTATTGCACTCTGCCCTCCTCTAATAACCACCACCGAAAATATCGATGAGATTATCAGCAAGCTGACCCTGGCTCTAAATGACGCACTGGACATGCAACCGTCATCCAGATAAATGCCTCCCTTCTCGCTGGCAGGCCCACACCTGCCAGCAAAATGTGTGATTAATCCGCGGCAAAATATGGATATACCTGCAATCAAATAACCTTAAAAATAGACTTGCCTAGCTTCATGGCCTATTTTCTATATAAAATCTGGTTAATTACTCTGGTATATCGTCAATGAAACCAAATAAACCGCTTTCCAAAATCGACAGCAATATCCTCCGTGAGCTACAAAAAGACGGCCGCATGAGCTATGCAGAGCTGGCGCGCAGGGTTGGGCTTACTACCACGCCTTGCATGGAAAGGGTAAAGAAGATGGAAAAAGAAGGCATCATTCAGGGCTACACGGCTTTGCTGGATCCAGAGTTTCTGGAAGCGGGCTTGGTGGTGTTTGTACAAATCCGCCTAACCAGAACCGCACAGGATATTTTCGAAGAGTTTAAACAAGCCGCTATCGCGCTGAATGAAGTACAGGAGTGCTATTTGGTGTCGGGGAATTTTGACTATCTGATCAAAGCTCGCGTCGCGGACATGAACGCCTACCGCTTATTATTAGGGGAAACTTTGTTAACATTACCAGGGGTACAAGAATCGACTAGTTACGTAGTGATGGAACAAGTAAAAGAGACACTCAACATCACTGTACCTTACTGATCACCTATCAAGCCACCGCCCAGCCTGCCACCTACTAACAATAACAGGAAACAACATGACCGAGCTAGAATGGCTACTTCCCTCTTTAAGCACCTCAAAATGGCTCGCCCACTTCACCATATTTATTATCAATTTTGCATTATTCTTTTTAGCCAAACCCGTACTTAACATAACCGAACACGGACAGGATATAGACTCAAAGAATAAAACCTTTCAATTTATTAGTATCCTGATTCTTGGCACCCAAATTCTGGACATCCTGGTACTCAGAGTCAGTAGTGATTACGAAAGCTACTTTATCAATATTGGGTTATCGCTTCTGAGTTTATATTCAGCATTATTTAGCTACTCAATATTTACCTACTTTTCAAGAAAGCGCTTCGGTCACGAAAAATCCATCGACGATAAAACACTTTATCTTGATACTTACAGTACCCGCATCGTCAACATCCTGTTTTTTGCCATTGTCGTTTTTTCTACCATCTACGCACTTATTATTATCTGGGGCGCCAACAGTCTACTGGAAACGACGGGGATATTCGGTATCATCGCCGCTTTTCTCGCCTTTACCAGCAGCATCTGGGCGCCCGACATTATCAGCGGGTTAATTATTTTAAACAGCCAAATGCTGGAGGACGGCGACGTAGTCGTTATTGAAGGCTACAAAGATGAGTACATTATCAACAAAGTTTCACTGATCTATATCATTCTTTACGATGTCAGAAACAACCATCGAACACTGATTAGAAACAACCGATTCATCCAAAGTAAAATTGATAACCTCAGCCGCATAGCCAGCACTGAGGGTGTTCGTCAATCTATCACCTTTAATATTGGCTATCCAACTATTGAAGACTTACCTGCAGAAGAAAGAGAGCAAGCCCTCAGTGCGTTTAAAACAAAAATTGATAACATGTTCAAAAAAGCTTATGAGAATTGCCTGGAAAACACTGCTATCAAAATCAATAATAACAAAGTATTCGACTGGGCGATAACCAATGCCGGAGATTATGCACTCGAATATACGCTATGGATTTATCTTGAACGCATACCAAACACCAAGGTCACCTCGACTATTCGCAAACACATCGTCAGCACCCGCTTAAAAGTAAATGAAGCAGTGTACACATCAGCCGTTATGTCAGGGATTAAATTAGCGACCCCTAGCTTAGAAAAGATTGAGCTTGTAACCACAGGCTAAAACCACTAATCAAAAGCGTTATTTTGCGATATAGCCATTAAAGGAAAAATAACATAAGGGAGAAGTAGAATACCATGCACTGTAGTCTGGGAGAGTACAGGTGTTTACTGGAAGTTTTTTGGCGATGTAGTGGAATCCGGAATTATCGGTCTTGGAAACGAGCAATTCAAGGATGCAAGATTTGAATCAATTCAGCATCGAATAAGCGACTTCCCGGGAACCCTCAGACTTGAAGCCAGCTCCAAGGAAGTATTATTAATTGTCCACTGCGAGACTGAAGCATCAAGAAGAAACCCCAATAGCTGCTATTATTACCAGACCCCTTTAGGCAATATTATAACGCTTGGATTATCAGCCAACCGACTCAAGGAAAACGATGAAATTCCAGCTCAGATTAGTGCTAAGCTGTTTTTTATTTCTTTTAGCCCTACCTTCGGCGCTATTAGCAAACCAAACAGCAATTGTTGACCAAAACACTCAGGAATTAATTCTTCTACCTTATAGCCAAGTGGGGTATGACGAGTATTCCGCCTGGTCTATCCAGGACGCTCAGAACCAGCAATTTCAACCCATGACATCACCCATATTTGGACACCGTTCTGGCAGCATATGGATTAAAGCACAGTTACATAATGACAGCTCAGAGCGAGTGAAATTGATTCTCGACTCCGGGTATATCCATAATGAAAACGTTGAGTATTTTTTAGTAGAAAACACCACTGGAGCAGTACTGGAGTCTGGTATCGGCGGTATCAGTAAAGATTTCAGCCAACGGCCGCTTGCCTCTATCTCTATTACTTTTCCATTAGATATAAAGCCAGCATCCACAATAGATCTCTACCTGCGAATTAACTCTCACTACATAATCAAATCAGATCCAGTTTTATTTAAGCCTATTGTCTATTTTCATGCCGAGAAAAAACAAGACATTAATGCACTACTATTTTATGGCGTCTTACTAGGCCTCATATTCTATAGTGCGATTTTTTCTTTTTATGTAAAGGAAATCCAATATCTTATTTTTGGGATTTTCCTCTCAAGCTGGTCATTACTAATTTCTGCCAGCGACGGGTATATCTATCTGATCTGGCCATATTATTGGCTTGGAGCATTCCCCACCACTCTCTTTTACTCATTGTCTGGCTTAAGCATAATGACATTATCAGTCTTCACAGTAAGTTATTTGAACTTAAAAAACTATGAACCCATCTGGCTAAAAATCCATTCTACTTTTATTATATTAGGGGTAATAATATGTTTCTCGCCACTGTTTTTTGATCTATCCAGCATTTACGCAATCTTCCCCCTGATAGCGCTTGCTCTTACCATCTTATGCGTAGCTTCTGGATTACGCGTATATCGCAACAACCACAAATACGCCCTGGAATTTGCAATCTATTTTGGGATTATGCAAAGTTTAATGCTAGCATTTTTTTTCGTCGACTTAACACGAAGCGAATCGTCTATCCGCTTCATTCTACTTATGCCAGTATGCTTATTTTTTATCAGCATAGGGCAGCGTATGAATAGGCTGAAAAATGATGCCCAAAAATTACAAAAAGAAGCTGAATTAGCACAACATACAGCGGAGTTTAAAAGCAGTTTTTTAGCCGCCATGAGCCACGAAATAAGAACGCCAATGAATGGGGTTCTCGGCATGGTTGAAATAATGAAAGAAACCCCGCTAGATTATAATCAAAAACAATATCTAGATATCATTAAGACATCAGGAAAATCGCTGTTATCCATTATCAATGACATCCTGGACTTTTCAAAATTGGAGTCAGGCAACATCGGCATTGAGTCAATATCGATCAATTTGGAAAGTCTAATCGACGAATGTATAGCCATTTTTTCCGGATCACAAAAAAATATAGCGGTGGACTTCTCGGCCAATATTTCTGCCAATCTGCCGGCCAATTTCATTGGCGACCCATCAAAAATAAAGCAGGTACTGATAAACCTACTTAGCAACGCGTTTAAATTTACCGAGCAAGGTAACATTTCTTTAGAGGTAGAAGAAGAGTTTCAGGGAGATGCTCACTACATTCGTTTTTCGATCAAGGATACCGGACTGGGAATCGACGATAAAACCAAAAAAATGGTCTTTCAGCCTTTCGGACAAGCGGACAATTCAATTTCAAGAAAATATGGCGGCACCGGACTAGGGCTGGCGATTAGTAAACAGTTAGTTGAAGCCATGGGAGGAAATATTCGTCTGGAAAGCGTCTTAGGTAAAGGCTCTACCTTCAGTTTTCTATTACCACTGACCGTGGGTAATAACACGCCTACCGCTGACAAAAAATACCGACTAAGTCAGTTTAACAATATGGGGATACTACTCATTGATGACCATCAATCATTTAGTATAGCCATGCAAAAAACCTTACAAACCTGGGGCTTCAATGTAGATATTGCCGCTACTAACACACTAGCACTAGAGAAGATATCCACACACTATTACGACTTAATATTTCTGGAAAACGTATTACCTGATGGCGATGGATTAGAATATTGTCTGAAATTTCGAAAACTGTCTAAAAACCAAAATTTAAAAATCATCTCTATTGGCGCCGGCAGTATTATTCCTGATACAAAAGAAATGAAAAAACTAGGCATTCAACAGCACTTGATGAAACCTATTTTATTTTCATCAATGGCAAAAGCCATTTATCTGGAGCTTTCAGACGATGAAGATACCAGCATCGAAGACAATAGCCCCACCCAATTTGAAAATATAAAGATTCTTATAGCGGAAGATAACACCATAAACCAGCTGGTTATTAAAAGCCTGCTAGGTAATATGGGAATAGATTGTGATCTAGTCGAGAATGGAAAATTAGCATTAGAAAAGTATCAACAATCCGCTGAAAAAAAGGATGATAAGTATGACGCCATCCTAATGGATTGCGAAATGCCCGTAATGGATGGCTATACGGCCACAGAAAAAATTCGAGAACACGAAATAAAAAACCAAGTTAAGCCAGCTATACCTATTATAGGCTTAAGCGCACATGCCCTTGACGAGTTTAAGGAACGAGCACTATCCAAAGGAATGAACTACTACATAACAAAACCGGTAAACCAATCTGAATTAAATACTGTTTTTCTAAAACTTATCAGCTCAAATTCTGACATGAAAAATTAGCATTTTGGAGAAAGCAATGTGCATGCGATCTACGCTTCAATTGTTTTTAAATCAAGCAACACCTAGTTTATTAACACTTATTTTTATCAGCGCCTTGATAAGTATAAACTCACCGCGTATTCAGGCAGAAAGCCTGGCATTGGAAGAGATAGTCGTCACGGTACAAAAACGCATGGAAAGCATCAACGATATACCAATTGCAATAACAGCGTTTGGTGAAAAAATGCTGGAGAATGCGAGCATTGTCAGTGTTACCAATATAGCGCAGATGACCCCCGGGCTCGCACTATCTTCATATAATAAAACCACCCCTGCCGTCTATATTCGCGGCATTGGCACTAATAACTCGCACGTTGCAGATGACCCATCAGTTTCTATATTTATCGACGATGTGTATATCTCACGACCAGGTAGTTTTGACACCCAATTATTCGACCTGCAACGTATCGAAGTGCTACGAGGACCACAAGGGACACTATGGGGTAAAAATGTTGCCGGCGGTGCTATCGTTATGGTGACACGCCAACCCGGTTCAGAATTCGAAGGCCGCCTTTCAGCAACCACAGGTAACTATAACCTCCAACAAGCAGGCTTTTATTTTAATGGCCCACTAAACGACAAACTCATGGGCAAGATCGCCGGTTCACAATCACAGCGCGATGGTTATATTGAAAACAGTCGTATCGGTGGCGACGTCAATAATGCTGATGTCACTACATTCAGGGGCGCGTTGCTCTGGAAACCGAATGAACACATTGACGTGCAATGGAATCTGGATCAATCAAAGGATGACAATAACGGTACGGGGCGTGTCGCTTTAGCAGCCAAACCGGGGCCAGCCAGCTTTTTTCCAACGCCAGAGCATTTTAACAATTATGCCAAAACGAGCACTTATACCAATGGCTTAATGGAACGTGACGCCAAAGGAAGCAGCTTACAACTCAATTACGAAGTAGATGACACAAAATTCACATCTATCACGGCCTACCGCGATAATGACTATACATTTGTTGACCCCCTACTCCCCTTTGATATCACACCGTTTGTACCACTGGGCTTTCCTGAATTTTTTGAACAATTTGCCACCAATAGCGCAGAAGAACATTCTAAACAGCGATCACAAGAATTTCGCATGAACCGCTACCAGGAGGAGTGGGGGCTGGACTGGACCATTGGGCTGTATTATTTTGCCGATGATATTAAACGCAGCGAATACTTAGCCGGGCAGGCAGATGCTAGCAATGAAACTACTAGCAAAGCGGTCTTTGCTCAGCTGACCAAAGCTCTGGGGGCGGAAGATCAATGGAATCTCACCTTAGGCGCGCGTTATACCGATGAAAAAAAACGCTTCGAGCAACTCACAGTAGGCGCGGATGCAGAGGAAGACTGGTCAAACACTTCATTAAAATTTAGCTTGGATTATAGTGGCTGGGATCAGGGCATGGTCTATCTATCGTACGCGGAAGGTTTTAAATCGGGAGCTTTTAATGCTTTCGCCTCAACTGCTGCGCAAGCTGAAACACCTTTAGACCCTGAGCTATCAGAGCAAGTGGAACTAGGCGTAAAACTGCATTGGTTACAACGCAGTCTACGTACGAATCTGGTGATATTTCATACTCAATATGAAGATATCCAAATTTTTGACTCGCAGCCAGATTTAACTTTCTTTATCGTTAACGCCACCGCCACCTCAAAAGGCGCAGAGCTGGATATTAACTATCAACCGGTAAGCGGTTTAGAACTATTTGCTACTTATGCGTACTTAGATGCGACGTATGATGAATACATCACCCAACTCTCTGACTTTAGCGGGAATCGATTACAGCGCGCACCGAAGCATAGTTACACTGCTGGCGCAGAATATAACGCCGATATGAGCAATGGCATAGCGCTAGTACTACGCACAGATTTAATCTATCAGGACCAGATATTTTACAGTTCATCTAACAATGCCAATGCAGCTGGCAACAATCACACCTTAATCAATTTAAGAGCCAGCATGACTCTCCCGGACAAGCACTGGCAGATTAGTGTCTGGGGCAAGAATATAACTAATGAAGACTATATTGTTTTTGAAAATGACCTTGCACAAGTAGGCCTGGAAGGTTTTCGAAGCTCAATTCCAGGTGCACCCAGAACTTACGGTGTAACACTTGATTACTATTTTTAATCGAAAAACAGTAGAAACAAACCAAAAAAATATTCTAACCATTATTAAAATCTGGCCTGTACGCTGAATTCAACAGTTCGAGGCGCTCCTAACAACACCTGATCAGAATAGTTAACATCACTCCATTGAGCATAAATCTCATCAGTAAGATTTCGAGCATGTAAAGCAAAACGATAATTTTCAAGAGTATAAGCGGTGAAAAGATTGAACAGTGTGTAACCCTGAAGCGTGGCAGTATTCGTTAAATTGGCATAGCGGCTAGATACATAATGAATGCCTCCACCCGCTTCCAATGACAAACCGGCAATTTTATCTACGCTAAGCCAGAGATTGGCCATAGTCTCAGGCACATTAACCGGTGTATTGTTGCTGGCTAAAACGCCAGTTTCAGCATCAAAGTAATATCCGTAGCGTGCATCGATATGAGCAATGCTGCCGCCAATTTTAATCCGCTCAGTTAAACTGGCCCGGATGGCAAACTCGGAACCTGTTGATTTTTGTATATTCTTTTGAATTTGCTGCCCATTCTGCTGTGATAATGCTTCTTTCTCAATATCAAATAATGCTAATGACAATTCCACCCGCTCATTATCCAGCGTAGCTTTAATACCAATTTCGCTTTGTGTAACATCCGATGGTTTGAAGTTTGAAGCTTCGTATACGAAGGTTAAATCAGCCTCAACAGGATCATGCTGAGCGCTAAATTGTACGTAGCCGGATATCTGATCAGCAAAGTCGTAGACCATCCCTAACCTATAACTTTGTTGATGAAAGACCTTTTCAAGCGATTGACGCGCAGATAATGTACCGGAGAAATTATAACGCTTTTTATCTATCGCATTACGCTCCAAACGTGCACCTAAATCCAAATGCAGACGCTCAGTGAGATCTGTACGGTTTTCAAAAACCAACGCACTAATTTGGGTATCAAAAGATTCATTACGAATATCGACATTCCCGAAAGTGCCGGGCAGAGGATTTAAAAAATCTACTTGATCTACAAAAAATGTATCCAGATCAAAGCCAACTTCTCGATCAAAATCAGTATCGGTATGCTCCAATAATACGGAGAACCGATTTGGCAAACCCAGCAATTGATTTTGCAATAGCAATCCCGAGCGAAAACCCCAGATATCACGATCATGTGTAATCAGAAATCGATCCCGATCAATCAACCCGCTACCTGAATCGTATATGTAACTCTCGGCATTCCTCCAGTTGCGATCAGCTTTAAAGTGATACAACGTACCATTTACTTCAACACTATCTGACAATCGCCAGGTAAGGTCGGCTCTGGTCCATAAACTACTAGAGGCAATCACATGATCATGAACATTATAGTTGTTATAACGAGTAGCTGATTCTAATGTTTTATTGTCGTCAGTTTTAATCACCCCGCCCAAACGGTTATTGACATCTACTGCTGGAATGAGCGGCGTACCCCAGTAAGCTGGCAGATTATCGTCAAGGTAATTTAGCGTAAACGATAAATCAACTTCAGGCTTCAGACGCCAGAGTAGCTTAACGTAGGCGTTGGTTGATTTAGAATCTGTATCATCCACCCAACCATCGGAAGCTTTCTGATTTATATCAATACGGTAGGCCGCCAGGTTACTTATTGGGCCAGTAAAACCGGCACTGACAGAATAGGTATCATGCGTGCCATAAGAGATCAGCCCTTCATTAATATGGTGCTGCTGGCTTAAACTCGGTTGTTTACCTATCAGATTTACCGTACCAGCGGCTGCGCCTTGACCATGAGCTAACACTGAAGGCCCTTTAACAATTTCTACCCGATCAAGCATAGATGTACTTTGGGGACGCATATTCAGAATAGATAAGCCCATCGAAATACCATCATAAAGCACATTTACCGAGTAGCGAGTGAAACCACGCATACTGAAACTATACGGCTCAGAAGGTGACTCTCCGGACAGCACCCCAGTCATATTCTCAAGCGTTTCTACGACTGTTTTTAACCCGCGCGCTTCCATCGTATTGCTATCGAGTATTTCTATTGACCCAGAGGTACTGGCCCCATCCAATTGTAGTGAGTTAGCTGTAGCGGGACTGAGATCAAATCTGAGCTTGCGCACTGCAGAGCCAGCAATTTTAATTTTTTTCAACTCCTCCAGGGACAAGCTGTATATATCCAAGGACTCATCGGTCGCAGCGGTAGTAACACCAATAAAACCAACTAGCAGCATGAACAGCCGAAAAACCTGTAAAAGGTAATTGCTTAGAAGAATTCTATGATGCATCAATTGATATCCCCCTATATTAGGCTTCTTAAGTAAAAGGTTAGTCAAAAATATGGGGATACACACCTTTTATTATCAATTAGACAAGAAAAAGCTATATGCACCAACTTAGCACTACTAGCTGCTACCACGACTGTAGCTAAGGGTACAATCAACTAAGCTCAAATAAGATATAAGGGGCGTTATTACCACAGCGACTACCGCAGCGCAGGCTGCAGAATATTTATAACGGGATAGGCTAACTGGCACCCAATCTGAATCGACTGCAATGAAGTTAAGCATAAAAAATTTATATACACTAGTGATCAGCTTTTATCAGCTAGTGGATGCCATTTTTACTGTATTAATTTTTATCGGGAAATTTTATTTATCTAAATATTCTATTACTAGAATAATCGCACTCAGAAACGATGTTATTATAAATAATCCTGCATTTTTTAACACAAGCTTGAAGTGTTCTAACTCGCCTCTCGAAAAGATATACCCAACACTTCAATTATGATAGACAGCCGCTTTTATCTTATGTCACGCCCGCCGAAAAACGCCCAAACTACCTTACATGTAAACAAAAAATTCCCGTGGGGCAGACAATAAAAAACAGTGAAAATTTTTAGGATAACGCCTCAACTGTATTGACTAATAAATAAACTATGTAGACAATACAAAACAACAATAAAAATAGTTAAAAAGGATTTAGCAATGCTACCTCTTATAAGAATTTTAACAACATTCGTAATTTTTTCATCGCTAGCCTCTAACGCATTAGCCAGCGGGCACGATGAATCCAGCAGCGAACCCCCTCCTAATGACACCATTTATCTAAACACCTGGAGCCTGACAAATATCTTCGGGGGTAGTGGTGGCGAGCCTTTTTATGCATCAGGTGCACTTGTTTTTGATGGTTTTAATAGCTACAGCGGTCAAGTAAATCTAGTCTCTGACAGTATCGGCTTTCCTGCAGGTGTTGATTATTCATCTGACTGGACTATCAACCTGGCAACAGGACAAATAGAAACATTGAATAGTACCTGCACGCAACTTGCCAGTGCAGCACTTAATGGATGCACCGGTCTTTTTGGCGCAGGTATAAACAGCTTTTCCACAAGTGTTGATATAAATTTTAATAGCAGTGATAGTTTTTCAGCGACCTATGATGAACTAAATCCAATAAATAATGTTCATACTTTTGGCTTTTCAGGAACAGAGCTACCACAACCGGATCCTGAACCCGAACCTGAACCCGAGCCTCCAGTCGTTATGCCCCCCGTTCAGGATGGGAACAGCTTTGCTCTGATTGGTGCAAAATTTTCGAATATTTTCACTGATACACCTATTGAATTCACTCTGGCTGAAGGAGTATTGACCGGGGAAACTATAATTTCCGGAGAAGTTACTCTGGTAGAGGACAACTCTCCGGCGGCGATGGAATATAGTGCTGACTGGGCTATTGATTTAGAAGAAAGCAAATTGTACACCTCAAATATTCAGTGCCAAATTACCAACGCACTCGATTCATGCTCTACATTTTTAAATGGTTCAAAGGTTGAAGATATCACCGTTTCTACTGATGAATTTGGTAATACAGTAATAGTTTGGGAAGATTTTTCCTCAGGAATAAATAATGTTTATAGCTTTACTATTGCGCCGAGTGCTGTACCAATACCTGCTGCGGCCTGGTTATTTGGCTCAGCATTAGTCGGACTAATTGGAGTAAAGCGCAATAAATAAATATTTATGAGGCTCTGCTGGCGGCAGAGCCTTTTATTTATTTGCCTGTCGATGGAGCTATAGAATAGTCAGGCCATCACCACCTACCTCTGCCGCTCACCGGCAATTAAAATTTACAGGTGCTGTATTTACCCTGCCCCTATAGTATGCCGTTGTGTAAGACCACCACTAGCGATACAATAGGCATCCAATTTAAATTCATGATCACAAAAACACGCCCCGATTACTCTCTAAAAATCAAATACACCATCGAAAAACTATCAACTTTACACTCTATTTTATCGCCGGATTCACCAATACAGCCTGTATAAACTTAAAGAATATTTTCTACTACTGAATTGATTATTAACCCTCCCAATCAGAATTAAATGCAATAAGGAACTTATGAAAAAATGAACAACCTAAATAATAGGGTGTAGAATTTTTAGTAACAACCCCACTAATCCTAGAAAAGTGACAATATAAGGCGATATCTAACGGGTGCTAGTCATCAATCACTTTCTTGGTATACCGCCTATTTCTTTAACGTTTAACTCGAAGAGGAATATGTATTCACTATGCAACCACAGCGGAAAAACCACTGTAGAACACTTAAATTAATACCGACTCAAATACCAATAAAATTAAACCGGGAGAAGCTCACTAGCAATATCGGCTATACCAATCACCTCCCAAACACAACAACACGCCTCATTCACGCAGAGTCCAGAGCTCGTTCACTCGAAGAAAAAATAGACCAACTCTATCGGGAACGCAAAAAAGACCACGACTTCGCATGGCAGTCCATTATACGCCGCAATCAACAATCAGCAGAAAACTTACGGATTGAGGCTTCAAAAATTACGGTAGACAACTGGAGGTTTTTCGCCAAAGATAGGTAATCAATCGAATGGCAACCTTTTCCTTAATACCTACGGACACCTTCTATGCCAAATGTTGATGTTAAAGAACATGAGCGGGATCACGCACCACTGGAGCAAGGACTTCAAACGCTCCTCACGCCTTTCGAAAATTTCTTTCAAAGCCAGTCAGCCTCAGGAATTCTGTTGGTGCTGGCTGCCATTGCCGCCCTATTTTTTTCTAACTCGTCTTATCAAGAACATTATCAAGCCATCAGTCATTTAACACTGACCGTATCACTAGATGACTGGAGCATCAGTCACTCACTACAACACTGGGTTAACGACGGTTTTATGGTGCTTTTTTTCTTTGTACTCGGCTTAGAGATTAAACGCGAATGCCTGGCAGGAGACCTCAGGGATATTCGTCACGCGTCGCTGGCATTAGGCATGGCTGCTGGTGGTATGATTTTTCCAGCGCTAATATATGCTGCAGTTGCCAGCATTGATGGTGATATGGCAATGCAAGGCTGGGGAATTCCAATAGCAACCGACACCGCTTTCGCATTGGGAATATTGGCGCTGCTAGGGAGTCGAGCACCACGATCTGCAGCTGTCATTATGTCGGCGCTAGCCATTATTGATGATATAGGCGCAGTCCTGGTGATCGGCTTATTTTATACAGAACAACTTCAAACTGAATCTCTGCTATGGGCTGCTGGTGTCATGGGAGTTTTATTATTGGGTAATTTGCTGGGTATCAGAAAGCCTCTTTTTTACATCACTGGCGGCCTCGTGCTGTGGTGGCTAATTTCTCAATCGGGCATCCATGCGACCACGGCTGGTATTTTAGCCGCTCTGGCTGTACCAACAAAACCTTATGCAGAAACCGGTTTATTTATTCGTCAAATGCGCCGGATATTGCGCAAATTTGAAGAATTAGACGAACCAAACCGGTCCATTCTCGAGCAAGAAAACCAACATGAATTAATCGAACAGACGCACCATATCGCCAACAGGACGACAACACCATTACAACATTGGGGCAGTGTACTCGATAAACCCGTCAGCCTAACTATCCTACCACTTTTTGCTTTTCTGAACGCAGGAGTGCTAATTCCAGATAGTCTTAATGAACTTGTTACCGCGCCAGTAACCTTAGGAGTGTGCCTGGGATTAGTTGCCGGCAAAGCTATTGGCATATCCAGCTTTGCCTATCTTATGATTAAAAGTGGTTTTTCAACCTTGCCAGAAGGACTACTTTTTAGACATATTATTGGCTTAAGTTTTCTGGCAGGCATTGGTTTCACCATGTCTCTTTTTATCGCCGCACTGGCATTTTCAGGGCAAGCACAGCTGATAGCTCAAGCCAAGATAGGCATTCTGATAGGATCCTTAATAGCTGGGACCTTAGGCGCACTGGCCTTTATCTGGGTTCCTGAAGGCGGCAGAGAAAACACATAACAACAGAAAAAGCCTAAAAAAGCCCGTCATAACCTAATCTTCGAAGATGCGCCACACTTGTCACACACATTCAAAGGGCGTATTCGTCGCCTGCTCTATTGCCATAATTTGAACATCGCTAGCTACACAACTGTCTATAATTCGAGGAAAATCCAGATTACCTTGGCCCAATGCGCAAACAACAGGCATTGCAAACACAAGACCTCCAATATACTCAACCAGCCTTCGCTATTTCTGCCAGCACTAGACTGATGCTGGCAATGTCATTTACTTAAGACAGTAAGCCCTACTGCCATGGCGCCCGCCCTTATTAACAATAGTTGTCAGTATCTCCTCATACCATATTAAGCTAGACTGAGCAGTATCAACAGCGCGGAGCCATTACATGCCCCTTACCGTCAGGTGCAAGCTCTTACTACTATTTATTCTTCTTCATGCAGCATCTGCACAGTCACAGCAACAAGCTGAGCCTCCAGAATGCATGCAAGTCATTAGACTTACACTTGGCGCGATACCCTGGACCTCAGCATCACTTACCCATCTATGGTCAAAAAAAATTAGCCGGCACCTGGACGACACTTCCTGTATCGAATTAAGTTTCAAAAGTGCCCGAAATTTTGAACAATTTATTGAAGCAGCGATTGTCGGTGATTTTGACATCGCCCATGTCCCCGCTCATATTGCCAGCTATCTGATATTGCACCATGGCTTCACGGCGATAGCGCAAGGAGAATGGGACGGCGACACACTTTTTGTAACCCGCCTTGACTCAACCATTGAATCCATTGATGATTCAGCCAAAGCCATTATTGCAGTCCCCGACCCGCTAGCACTGGTGACGTTATTTGCAAAGCAATTCTATGCCTCTCAACCATCAGCGATACCCCGTTACTTGGAGTTTTCCAATCACGATGCGGTACTTCATGCACTGCTTGAAGGCCAGGTCGATTCCGGCGTAATCCTGGCACCTATTTACAACGGATACTCGCGAGTCATTAAAGGTAAACTACGTATTCTGCAGCGGGTAAAAACCAACACACAGGGCTACTTGATAGCCAGAGAGAATATCGATCCACTCTCGGCAACGGCGGTGATAGATAGTCTTAGCTCCTTTGATATTGGAACAGATTTACTGTGGGCTAAATGGCTACCCATTAGTAGTAACCAGGTAGCGCAATTACACGTACACTATGCGGAATATGTGAAGATAATAAATAGTAAATTTGGTCACTGACTATTTATTTTATTGAACCAACTATATCGCGAATAGGTAGCAAAAACCGTTAATCGCGACAGTTACATTAAAAGCCTCTAACTTTATTCATTCCCTGGACACTTGCCATTAGGTACCACAAAAAGTACGCGCCACTTCCTGCTCAGGGCGTGGCGGCAAGGCATATATTTGATCATCGATAGAATAGTCAAATGGGTGTGCCAAGCGATCAACTAGCCGGTGAAATGGTACCAAATCACCACTATTAGCCGCTTGAATGACTTCTTCAATTAAATGATTTCGGGGAATATAAACCGGATTCACTGTTCGCATTTGCTGCTGAATTGCAATTAGCCCTACACCGGATTGCTGTTGTAAATAGTACTGCCACTCTTGCAACCACGCTTGTAATTCCGCGGGTAAAGAAAATAAATTCGCAACTGAATCAGGTGCTGGTCCACTCTTATCGAGATAATCTGCCAGCCCGGCAAACATTAATGTGAAGTCCATTTTATGTGCTTGCATCAATGCCAATAACTCCGATACCAACTCATTGCCTTTTTCGCTCACCACTGGCAAACCAATTTTCTGGCACATCATACACTCATAATACTGCTGATAAATGTCAGCAAAAGCATCCAGTTCAGCGCGCACCAATGCGACGGCGGTTTCTTCATCGCTATGAATTAGTGGCAATAATGATTGTGCTAACCAGGATAGATTCCAATGCGCAATTGCGGGCTGATTACCGTAGGCATAGCGGCCGTTGTGATCAATCGAGCTATACACGCGACCAGCATGGTATTCATCCATAAAGGCACATGGGCCATAGTCGACGGTTTCACCACCGACCAACATATTATCGGTATTCATGACGCCGTGAATAAAACCTAGAGATTGCCAACGCGCAATAAGCTCGGCTTGTGCCTGAATTACTGCAGACAGCAATGCCAGGTAAGGATTTTCTGCACTTAGTACGTCAGGGTAATGCCTGGCAATCACATGATCCGCCAACCGCGTTACAGAATCCCAATCCTCCCGGGCAGCAAAAAACTGAAAGGTACCAATACGAATATGACTGCGTGCCACTCGCGTCAATATAGCACCGGGTAAGCCCTGCTCTCGAATGACTGTATCGCCGCTACTCACCGCCGCCAAACTGCGCGTAGTCGGCACACCTAAAGCGTACATCGCTTCGCTCACAATATATTCACGCAACACTGGACCTAAAGGCGAGCGACCATCACCACCGCGGGAGTAAGGTGTTGGCCCGGAACCCTTTAATTGCACATCGTAACGCAAGCCATTAGCACCAATAACCTCGCCCAATAAAATCGCCCTGCCATCACCCAGCTGAGGATTCCATTGACCGAACTGATGAGCGGCATAGACGGTCGCTATGGGTTCAGATCCCTCTGCTATACGATTTCCGGCCAGCACCTCAATGCCTGCCGGAGTATTTAGCTGGGCGGGATCAATCGATAAAAAATTCGCCAAGGCATCATTAATGCGAATTAAATCGGGCTGGCTAACAGCTGTCGGAAGTTGTCGGCTAAATAGCGTATCAGCTACCTGAATATAACTATTATCGAATGAAATATTAATGGTGAGATCCATAAGCGTGGATGATTCTACAAACTAAACAATAGCACCACTGTAACACTTGACCGCGGCAGTAACACTAGCAACTCAGCGAAAAATCAATGAATTATTGGAAACTTTTTGTATCTTTCACTTATCACCATGATAAGTAACATGACGCAACGCGACCCTGGGTAATACCCTTAACCCAATGCCATAAAATCTTTCAGGCTAAGCGTAAAACAAAAATAATGTCGCAAAAAAAAACCGCTACTATCAAAGCGCGGTTTTTTAATCACTAATTCTGCTTTAGAAACTCACTTTTAATCCGATCATCGCAGTACGTGGCTTGTTCGCACGAGCACCGGAAGGACTTCGTGAAATGATTTCCTGCTCATCCATTAGGTTATCGACTTTTAAATACACCTGCGCCTGCTCATTCAGTTGGTAATGGGTAGCGAAATCAAGCACCCATAAACTGTCCGTCATTAACAAACTATCATCAGCCTGATTATCGCAGGCATCAGCGGTACAAGCTTCATCTGTAAAGCGGGCACTTATAAACGCATCCCATTTTACCCCTACAACGCCCGCACCCAGGTACAATTGATTTTCAGGAATATAAGCCAACTGACCACCACTTTTTCCACTAGCACCATCGGCGTCTTTGGTGATTTCAGTATCGGTATAGGTATACGTAGCTTTCAATGGCCAAGTTAAATTAGCACTACTCAGCGTATAACCTAGCACCGCTTCTATCCCTTGAACTTCAGCTTCACCTAATTGTAAGCTGCCTGTGTCAGCGCCATTATCACAAGGCCGCTGAGCCGAGCAGTTCTGTACCGAGTTACTATAATCGTTGTAGAATGCGATCAATTCAGCATTAACGTTTTGCTGAGCAAAACGAAAACCCGCCTCATAGTTGATACTTTCCTCTGGATCAGGGTCTTCACTGTCGGAAAAGCCAGCAAGTGCGATACCTTTATAGACACCGCCTAACAATTGCCAACTATCGTTTAACTGATAAGTAACCCCAACCCCTGGTAGCCATTCGCTGCCTTTATCACTGCGCTTGCTTTTACTGCCGTCAGATTGGATATCCGCGCGATCCTTTTCCCACTCTTCAAAACGCACCGCCAATGTCAGCTGTAAATTTTCAGAAATTGCGATTTGGTCGACAGCCCACAAGGCAATCGCATCCGACTCCTCAAAACGGTTATTACTACCCGTTAGTGATGCCACAGGTGTTTCACTTTCGAAAACCAGGCTGCCATTGATTTGCTGCCAGGTTTCAGTAGGCTGCACCCGGTCCATCTCTTCCTGATGAAACCGACTACCGATATTTAAATCATGCTGCCAACCCATCGCTGTAAAATCGACATCGAGATCCAGCTGTACACCCTGCGAAATGTAATCACGGTTATTGTGCTTAATGTTAACTTCACTATCGATGTCGCCATGCAAGATTCCAATAGCATTCATATTATTCGCATTGGCATCAGCAATAATATCACTCTGCCCCTGGCCGTTGATTTTATCGATTTTAAACCAGTCCCGATGGAACTTGTTATAGTAAACCATACCGTGTAAATCGATATTTTCATTGACCGCCAAAAAGTAATTTGCCACGGCAGATACATGCCGGTTTTGCATTTTATCTTCTTCTGTCAGTCCGTACCGGCGATTAGGATCAGCTGAAAAATCAACATCACTCAAACCTAAATAACTCATGTTTGATTCTTCGGTCGCATAACTCAGCTTCAAATCCAAACGCTGATGCCTTGCTGAACTCTCATCATTTTGAATACGGAACTTCGCCATATAATCTTCTTTATTAATACTGGCATCGATATTACTGCGATCAATATTTTTAAAACCTTCACCGCGTTGCTGATGCGTTTCAAGTAACCAGCCAAATGCCTCCTCAGCACCACTACCGACATTAGCAAAGATACGACTCTC
Organism: Oceanicoccus sp. KOV_DT_Chl; assembly: GCF_900120175.1. NCBI lineage: Bacteria > Pseudomonadati > Pseudomonadota > Gammaproteobacteria > Cellvibrionales > Spongiibacteraceae > Oceanicoccus > Oceanicoccus sp. KOV_DT_Chl. Next base: position 224,685 of record NZ_FQLF01000001.1, on the reverse strand, counting down.
CCCATCTTCACCCACCTCGGTAACAACAGTTCCACCCAGTTCTGAAGGAATAGCAGTAGTAATCATATTGATTGCACCACCGACAGTTGCAGGGCCGTAGCGCAAGGTATTAGTGCCCTTTAGTATTTCAACGCCCTCCATGCGGCCAGCAGTAGGAAAATAATACGCTTCCGGATTAGCGTAGGGGTTAGGTGCAACCAGTACGCCATCTTCCATAACAGTCACTTTGCCGCTACGATCGGTGCCTGATCCTCTGATACCAATATTAGGACGCAGGCCATACCCCTCCTCTTCACGAACATAAACACCGGGGCCTGTGCCAAAATACGATTGATATCGCTGTAAGCAAATATCTCGAGATCAGATTGATCAATCACGTACGCAGAACCAGCCACTTTTTTCGCATCTGATTTAGTACCAATAATCGTTGTTTCTTCCAAACGCTCGGAATAGTCGCCCTCACCAGCAACCGCTACTTCGGCACCAGCTACAACCAGTGCTAGCAAATTTACTGCAAACTTATTGCTCATTTTGAAACCCTTGGTGATTAAATTTTATCCAAGGCGCAGTAAACGTATAGCGCCTGGTTGATCTTGGGCCGGACTATACGCAAATAATAAGCTGAATACAAACCATTATCATTTAGAATAACAAAAATATACATAAACATACCGCTCTTCGTAGACCGGAACTATCACCTCGAACATTCAGGTTCGCCGCCATATCACACACTGGAAAAGGTCAAAAATAGTCATCGCCTGCCCTCTATAACTCCTGATTCATTGCCCTTGAAACATTTTTTTAATTTCACAAATTCTGTACTCACAGTTTGTTAACATGCCCCGTCTTTAGCTGGTCGTGGCGTAATAGCGGTTATTTACCTAGATCCAAATACTAACCGCCGCACCTCTTCTCACTTTTTTAAAAAGGTAAACACATGCAATTACCCGTCACACGCACGCCAGTGCAGGCACGCTACTCCGATACGGATGCAATGGGTCATATGTCTTCTGGTTCCTATGTAACTTTTATGGAAGTAGGCCGATTGGACTTCTTTCAGCAAATCCATGCGCAAACTGGCCATAGCCAAGCGTCCGTAGTGGCTAATATCAATGTCGATATCATTAGTGAATGTCGCTATGGTGAAAACATCGAAGTACTGAGTTGGTGTTCCCGCGTTGGTAATAAAAGCCTAACCGTTTGCAATGAAATTTTTGCCAATGGCAGATTAGTAGCAAAAGGCTCAGTAGTTAATGTAGGTTTTGATACCGAGACCAGACAATCAACAGCGATTCCACAAAATTGGAAAGCGTCAAACTATAGTGATAGCAGCGGAAATTAAACACTGTTGGTAACGTGGAATAAAGACCGGAAGCAGTCGCGAAGTAGTACTGTAAAAATTACCCGTTAAATACAACACAAGCTGCAAACAATGCTATTTTCCTCTGGCAGCACAGCTCATTCTGTTGCAGAATTGTCCGCCCACTAACTAGCAACAGTGAGTGGCAGCAGCAGATCCTTTAACTGACAAATTTGTGGAGATAAACTCATCTTGGAATCACCAACCTGGACTATTGAAGACAGCGCCGATTTATACGGCATCGACCGCTGGGGTAACGATTATTTTAGCCTCAACCAACAGGGACAGGTGGTTGCTAAGACCCTTAATACCGAAGTACCGCTACAAGACATCATCAACGGTATGGCGGAGCGGGATTTACAGATGCCAGTGCTGGTGCGGATTGAGAATATTCTGGATGCCCAGCTATTCCGTTTAAATAACGCTTTTCGCGAGGCAGTTAAACAGCACGACTATCAAAACATTTATCGCGGCGTTTATCCTATTAAGGTTAATCAACAAGCACAGGTAGTGGAAGAAATAGCCGACTTTGGCTCGCGCTATGGTCACGGCTTTGAAGTAGGCAGTAAGCCGGAAATGATTGCCGCGCTGGCAACCTTAAAAGAACCCAACAGTTTGATTATTTGTAACGGTTACAAAGATGCCGAATTTATCGAACTAGGGCTACACGCCATCAAACTAGGTTTCTTGTGTATTTTCGTTATTGAAACCCCCACTGAATTACCCATTATTATTGAACGCAGCCAAGCCATGGGGATAAAACCCATGATAGGCGTACGCGTAAAAATGACCACTCAAGTTTCTGGTCATTGGAACACCACCAGTGGTGATCGCAGCGTTTTTGGGCTTACCACAACACAGTTAATTAATGTGGTAGACAGCTTAAAAGCAAACCAGATGTTGGACTGTTTACAATTACTGCACTGTCATCTGGGTTCACAAATCCCCAATATCCGTGATATTCGTCGCGGCATTGTCGAAGCCTGTCGCTACTATGTCGATCTCAACAATGAGGGCGCAGCGTTATCGTATATTGATTTGGGGGGCGGCCTGGCTGTGGACTACACCGGCGCGCGCAGTCTTGATGAACAAAGCCGCAACTACTCATTAGAAGAATATTGCAGCGATGTGGTCGATACCATCAAGAATACTCTGGACGAGTATCAGGTGCCTCATCCCACTATCGTCACAGAATCAGGTCGCGCTACTGTCGCTTACTCTTCAGTATTATTATTCAACGTACTCGACGTCAATAATTTTGAGCCTTCGCATATCGCTATCACCGAGGAAGAAGATCATCCGCATTTGATTTATATGCGCAACCTGCTCAAGGAATTAACCGAAGCCTCTGTTCAGGAATGTTTTAACGATGCACATTTTTATCGGCAGGAAGTTCGCGAATTATTTCGTCGTGGACAAATTACTTTGCGCACCCGCTCAGTTGCTGAAAACTTATTCCTGGAGATTCTTCAAGCAGTGGCCGCAATGACCGAGACCATGGAACACGTACCCACTGAATTGCAGAATTTAAAAACGTCACTGGCCGATATTTACTACGGCAACTTCAGCCTGTTTCAATCGTTACCGGATATTTGGGCAATAGATCAATTATTTCCGATTATGCCGGTGCACCGACTGGATGAGAAACCCACCCGCGAAGCCATCCTGGCCGATATCACTTGTGACTGTGACGGCAAAATAGACCGCTTTATCGATATGGATAAACCCTTTCGCGAGACACTACCACTACATCGCTTGAACGATAATGAAGAATATTATCTGGGTGTATTCTTAGTGGGCGCCTATCAGGAAACGCTAGGCGATCTACACAATTTATTTGGCGATACCAATGTGGTCAGTGTCCGGCTTAATAACAATGGTGGTTTTGATTTTATTAAAGAAATTCACGGCGACACTATTGCCGATGTACTGAGCTATGTGGAATACGATACCAAAAACGTGCAGCTGAATTACCGTAACACCGCCGAACGCGCCGTACAGGAAGGACGGATCAACGCGCGTGAGCGCCAGCAAATTATTAAAGCGTTTACTGCCAGTCTACAAGGCTACACTTATTACGAAAAAGACGAAATATAAGGAACACACTATGTCTACTATTTTAATCATTGGTGCAGGTGGTGTCGGCCAGGTTGTTACCCATAAATGCGCGCAGCTACCGGAAGTATTTACCCGCATCGTGTTAGCCAGCCGCACCGAAGAAAAATGCAAAAATATCGCTGCGCAACTGCAACGCCCATTGAAACCGCGCAAGTAGACGCCGATAACGTACCAGAACTGGTGGCATTAATTAATCAGATAAAACCGTTTATGGTTATCAATGTCGCCCTACCCTATCAGGACTTAACCATTATGGATGCCTGTCTGGAAACTGGCGTACATTATTTGGATACAGCCAATTACGAGCCATTGGACACGGCTAAATTTGAATACAGCTGGCAGTGGGCGTATCAGGAAAAATTCAAGCAAGCCGGTTTAATGGCCTTGCTTGGTTCAGGTTTTGATCCCGGTGCCACCAATATGTTTACGGCCTATATCGCTAAACATTATTTTGATGAAATACATACACTGGATATTATTGATGTCAACGGTGGCGACCACGGCTATCCCTTTGCGACCAACTTCAACCCGGAAATTAATATTCGCGAAGTCACTGCCGAATGTCGTCACTGGCAGGATGGCAACTTTGTCACTACGCCGGCCATGTCATTAAAGCAATCTTTTACTTGCCCCGATGGCGTTGGCACCTACAACATTTACCGCATGTACCATGAAGAATTGGAGTCCTTAACCAAACATTATCCCAGCCTGAAAAAAGCGCAGTTCTGGATGAGCTTCGGCGAAAGTTATCTAAAACATTTAGAAGTACTGGGTAACGTCGGCATGACCGGTATTGAACCGGTGGAATTTAACGGTGTTGAAATTGTGCCCATCCAATTCCTCAAGCAATTGCTGCCTGACCCCTCCACTTTAGGTCCGCGCACCAAAGGTAAAACCTGTATTGGCTGTGTGGTCACCGGCATTAAAGATGGGAAACAGCGCACCGTTTATGTATACAACATCAAAGACCACCAGGATTGCTACGGCGAAGTCAAATCGCAAGCCATCTCCTATACCACCGGCGTACCTGCCATGATTGGCGCCAAAATGATGGTGGAAGGCACCTGGATGCAAGCGGGCGTGTGGAATATGGAGCAGCTGGACCCGGACCCATTTATGGAAGACATGAATCGCTACGGCCTCCCTTGGCAGGTGATTGAAGAACCCGGCTTTGACCTAATCTAAGCAAACCATCTAACGACTCAATAAAGCGGTAATAACTTTCTGTGAATAGCGATACGTTTTCCAAGTTTGACCCTAGCCGGGTGCCTTCACCCTGCTTTGTCGTGGATGAAGTCGCCGTTGAACGCAATCTTAAAATTTTAGATCGCGTGCAACAGCAATCCGGCGCCACTATTTTAATTGCCCTGAAAGCGTTTTCCATGTTCAGCTTGGCGCCATTAATTTCGCGCTATTTAGGCGGCGCCTGTGCCAGTGGTTTACATGAAGCTCAATTGGGGCGTGAGGAGTACGGTGGAGAAATACACACGTTTAGCGCCGCGTTTACGCCACAGGATATGCCTGAAATTCTGCAATTATCTGATCATGTGGTGTTTAACAGTTTTAATCAGTGGCAGCAATTTCGTCCTCAGGTTGAAGCCGAGCAACACATTCGCCCCAGCTGAAAGTGGGCTTAAGAATTAATCCTCAACACTCCGAAGGCACGACTGCGATCTATGACCCTTGCGCACCGGGCTCGCGCCTAGGCATCATTCGTGAAGCCTTTGACGGACAGGCTCTAACGGGTATTTCCGGCCTGCATTTTCATACTCTCTGTGAGCAAGGTGCTGACGCGCTACAACGAACACTGGCAGCAGTAGAGCAACAGTTTGTCGAATTTTTTCCGCAACTGTCCTGGGTCAACTTTGGTGGCGGTCACCACATCACCAAACCCGACTACGATGTCGATGGACTGATTTCGTTGATCAAAGACTTCCGTCAGCGCTACCCACACCTTAAGGTATATCTGGAACCCGGTGAAGCCACAGCACTCCATAGCGGCGTGCTAGTCAGTGAAGTGCTGGACATTACCCATAACGGTATCGACATCGCCATCCTCGACACCTCAGCTACTTGTCATATGCCCGATACATTAGAAATGCCCTACCGGGCCGAGATTTTTGGCAGCGGCGCACCGCAAGAAAAAAACCACACTTACCGACTAGGCGGCCAAACCTGTTTATCTGGCGATGTCATGGGTGACTACAGTTTCGATCAACCACTGAGTATCGGCCAACGGTTGATGTTTGATGACATGACTCATTACACCATGGTAAAAACCTCAACTTTTAATGGCATTAAATTACCTAGCATTGCCTGTTGGAATTCCACTACCAATAGTTTAAAAATGGTGAAAGAATTCGGCTACGAAGCTTTTAAGAGTCGCCTGTCGTAATTAAGGTGACACTACTGAAATAGAGAAATAAAGAGAGACAATCGTGGAAGATTTTACTCAACTCGCCGCACCGGGCTACCCTGTTTTTCTTGGCTCAGAATTTGAGCATCCAGCCGCCAATGCAGCTAAATTTCATGTGTTACCGGTACCTTATGAAGAATCAGTCTCTTATGGTGGCGGTACTGCTGAGGGGCCGGCAGCAATTCTTGGTGCTTCCTGGCAATTAGAAACCTGGGACGGCAAGAGCAACCCCAGCCAAATGGGCATTCACACACTACCGCCTATAGATACGCAAGGTGATGCAGAAACTGTTATTCAACGCATTTCTGATGCAACTGAAAACATTGTTCGATCCGGCTCCTACCCGGTTGTACTCGGCGGTGAACACACCGTGACCTACGGGGTGATAAAAGGATTGATCGCAGCCGGCGAAACGGATTTTGGCGTAATCCAAATTGACGCCCACGCTGATTTACGCGAAGCCTACGAAGGCAACCCCTATAGCCACGCCTCGGTAATGAAGCGCATCGTCGATGAAGACATACCCCTTTTCCAATTGGGTATTCGCGCCTATTGCGAAGAAGAAATGAAAACGCGCAAGCTGCACGGCGTAAAACATATTGATGCCGATATTTTAGTCCCGCGCAATATACAAACGCTGGATTTACCGGACGACTTTCCAGACAAGGTCTTTTTCACGCTCGATATTGATGGCATGGACCCTTCCGTCTTCCCCGCTACTGGCACTCCCGTCCCAGGCGGTTTGGGCTGGTACCAAACACTTGCACTATTTGAATCCGCAGCAAAGCAATGCACTATTATTGGCTTTGATGTCATGGAGTTTGCGCCCATAAGAGGCTTTCATGCTTATGAATTTTCAGCGGCGCTGCTGACTTATAAGATGATGGGTATTGTGCAGAGAAATTCCTGAGCTTAATTTATTTAATAGGGGTTGCCGGAATAGTTTAAAACCAAAGCAATGAATTAAATGCTTCTGGTAAAGATAATATGGCTAGCAAGAAACCCACCTCTCACCGACTTGACTTAAGGATAAGCTGCTGGGAGTTATACCAACAAGAGTACAGTCCCTTACATCTGCCTCTGTGATCAACCAACATTTCATCGCCCAACTAACACGCTATTTAAGCGTACAATAAAAACATTGTCACTCTGGATATTGTCAGTAAAATACATAGTGAAGGCACAATACCATAATTATAATGGGCGCCAATGACAATGTTCCGCCAACAGTACCTCTATATCTGGATTGTTATAGCGCTATGCAGCGCTCAGCCAGGCCTTAGTGAAACTGACACTGTGATCATTAGTGGCGGAGTGAATATTGAAAGCCCACCCTATCGCTGGTTCGATAGATGCACCGGTCAGCTAACAGGCTCCCTCCCCCATTTAATTGACCGAATATTTAAGAACTTATCTATCGACTATCAATACAGCCCACTATCAGCATACCGCCCTGAAGTCATAGTTAAATACAATTTAATGATGCTAAATGGAGAGTTGGACGCAAGATCAACCAACGACGTCAATAAGCTTGATGGCATCCTCTATAGTGAATCAGCCATTTCCAGCGTCATAATGTCAGCCTTTTATTTAAGTGATGCAGTATCTATTTCCAACCTTGAAGACCTAAGGCGACTTAAAGCTGGCGTTATCACCCCTAGTATGAAAGTAACAAAATTCAGCATTGGGCAACGCTACCTTAAAGCTAATCAGATACCTTTCATACTCGTGCCATCCGAAGCAGCAGGGGTTGAGGCTTTGAAATTAGGTAAAATTGATTATTTGATGTCACGGAAATATAGCCCGCTATTGCTAATCAAAGGAAATTTCAAGAGTTTTGATATAGAAGAGCCGATAACCAGCTTTTATTTTTCTGTGAGCGAAAACTCTAGACTTGCTGAGCGAATGCCAGAAATTAATCGAGAAATCAAGAAAGCACACGAATCCGGTCTCATGGACTTTCTTGATAAAAATTATTTACTGTTATGGTTTGCAGAACGCGAAATGAAATGTCCCAAAAACCTTAAAAAAACAACACAAAAACTTAAACTTAGTGAGCCATAAATAATACAAACGCAGGATCAAACCCAAACCAATTTAGTGATTTGAAGTTTGATCCTAACGAAGTATTACAGACTATGGCTAACCTACAAACGCTTTACGTGGGCTCGATACACCCGCCGCTTCTTCACCCTTCAAATAAGCCATGACCGTATCGGCATCAGACACTTCGAAAGGATCAGTCGCGCAGTTGTCTTCAAAACCCTGCTCGACAAACATTTTTTCAATGTTGCCATCATCCACCACCATCGAATAACGCCATGAACGCATACCAAAACCGATATTGGATTTATCGACCAACATACCCATTTTACGAGTGAACTCACCATTGCCGTCAGGAAGCAGGAAGATATTCTTAACACCCTGCTCTTTACCCCATTTGAACATTACAAAAGCATCATTCACCGACACACATATAATCTGGTCAATGCCCTGCGCTTTAAACTCCTCAAATAACTCCTCATAGCGTGGCAAGTGGTTAGAGGAACAGGTCGGGGTAAAAGCGCCGGGTAGTGAAAACACAATCACCTTCTTACCCGCAAAAAGATCCTGCGCTGTTTTGTCTTCCCAGCGGTAAGGGTTTTCACCGGCTACCGATTCATCTCTCACCCGTGTTTTAAACACTACATTTGGTACTTTAGTAATTGTTGTCATTGCTAAAACTCCTGATTAATCAGCTTGAAGTCACATTGTAGGGAAACAGGATTAATAGATAAAATATTATATTACTATAGGAGCGATAGTATTTGGTTATGGCAAAAAGTGTGACATGGTCGTGCCGAGCCGCTATCAACCCGACACTACACAACCATACATTCAAGGCGGTATTCTATTACTGAATGGGAAACCCTTCTGGATCGAGAGGCGCATTCATCGAGTAATCTGGTTCCAGTTTCTCCTGAAAGCTTTCAACCTGATCTAAAACCGCATCCACTTTTTGGTGGTAATAGGCCAAATGAAATAGCGCATCACCTTCATAAACCAGTGGTAAGTTTGTGCGCCCAATAACGATACCGTCTTCCGGTGCTACCACTTGATACTCGTTCTCGCCCAACGGATCTGCAATCACGCCCAATATACTGCCTTTTTCTGCCTTACCACCGAGCGGCACCAGCGCTCGCAAAATACCACTATAAGGCGCGCGCACCCATGAGGTATTTGTCGAAACAATGGAAGGCTTGCTCACCTCTTTCTTTTTCAGGCTCGGCAACATACCGAGCTCGCGCATCACACCAATAATACCGCGCAAACCCGCCCTGATTGCCACCTCATTAAAACGTAGCGCTTCCCCCGCCTCGTACAAAATAATTGGTATACCCGCATCACCTGCTGCCTGCCGCAATGAACCATCACGAATTTTAGAATCAATAATAACCGGCAATTCAAATTTTAACGCCATGGCTTTCACTACTTCGCTGCTTAAATCGGCACGAATCTGCGGTAAGTTATCCCGATGTCTAGCGGCAGTATGCAAATCGATACCGTGGGTACATTTTTGAACAATTTCTTTGAGAAAAGTATTCGCCATACGACCTGCCAAGGAACCTTTACTGCTACCAGGAAAACTACGATTCAAATCACGACCATCAGGTAAATAACGCGAATGGGTAATAAACCCATGCACGTTAACCACTGGAATCGCAATAATGGTGCCCTTGATTCGCTTGAGCTGTTTTTGCTTAAGCATGCGTCGAATGATATCTACGCCGTTCAACTCGTCACCATGAATCGCTGCACTAATAAATAATCGAGGTCCTTCCTGCTTACCATGGATAACATGCACAGTCATGTCTATCGTATTATGTGTCGCCATCGCCGCCAGCGGAATATCAATGGTTTTTTGTTCCCCGGGCTGAATGACATGGCCACCTATTTCAAATGGTTTACTTCTCATAATATACGATGCTCTGGAGTTGCTGTGGTGATCTTTATATCCGCTTTAGGCGGGTCAATATTCTCAAGCTGTAGTCACAACCCATCTTGCTGATTTAATCGTCGCGATATACGGGCTTCGGGCTTTTTTGACTTTGCTTTCTTGCTAGCGGCATACCAGTACGCCATAAAATCTTCGGTAACTTTTTGCTCAATATTCACCACTTCTTCGGTTGGACAGAATATCGAAACCGTAAATACATTTTTACCCAGGATAGATGTGGATATCCGGACACTCGCCTTTGGCCCAGGGATGGCCACACCCATACGAGTTTCAATTCTGGAGTTGTAGCGCTCAGCCACATCGCTAAATGAACGGCAATAGTCTTCAGCTTTTGCCAGTATCATATCCTTTGCATCGAATAAATTGATCTCATCAGGGTCCCGAACTAACGCAAAAGAATGGGAGATATAGCGACGCATATAATTGAGGTTTAGCGTAGTCTTGGTAACAAACTGATTATTTGGCACCACCAGTGTGCGACCCGAATAAGCATAGGACTTATCTTCAACATCGATTTCCAGCATGGTTGTGGTCAACCAATCGCTGCGAACGACCTCACCGACGTGGTTATCGATACTAACCCAGTCACCAATGGAAAATGGGCGTGAACTGGCAATATACAATGCCCCCAAAAAGTTCTGAATAAATTCGCGAGTAGCGATAACAATGGCCACAATAAAAGCCGCTACCGACAACGCGGCATAGCGTAACTCTGTCACCCATACAATCATCAAACCTAAAACAATCAGTAACTGCGTCGTATTATTTAAGGTATTGGCCCAATGTTTGGCCAGTTCAGCATCATCGCCCGCTTTTTTCTCCAGTAAACGCCCTAATAACGTCCGCACGACTAACATCGCGACGATCAACGTCAGCGAGGCAATCAGTTTATTTTCATTTAAAAAGCCGCTCATAATTTCCATAATGTCGTTTTCTATACTCACTCTCTACTACTTTTCAATCAGCCTGACATTCAGGCAATGTCGGTTAACTCATCAATGATGCAAGCTTATTATCAGGCGAGCGCTTGGAAATAGGGATAATTTTCTGATCCCAATACGTTTAGATAACCTGGGGCCCCAGACCTCTCGGCGCCGCCAGCCGATAAACCACGGTGATTATAGCGACCACATCTTGCTTAACAAGCGGCATAGCAGCTAATCCCTGCTCTAAAACTCGCTATTGCAAGCGGGCGCTACACCCTCGCCCCCAATGACGGTGCTTTTTGAACTACTTGTCTAACACCGTCAACAAACTTTACCATCACTGCCCCCTTTATTTTCACGGTCTATTCTTAACAACAGACCCACAGCTCACTATTAGCTTGAACGGGCAATGTGGTAACGTATGCTTTAGCATCGACAACTAGCTGCAAGCGGCTTTATATCAGGGGAGCGCTATAAACGTGCCAAATAACCACATTATAAATAACCTCTTTAGCCTCACGACAATCCTTATCTCCACGTTACTCCTGTCTGGTTGTATGGCTACCAGGATTGAGAAAACCGGACTACTGATACCCCAGGCGGGCTATGTAGGTAACGAAGTGGGCGCAACAGTAAAGCAGGTCAGTTACGACAACGATAATCAGCTGACTGAAATTATTGTGCTCGTACCGCAAACAGAACAACAATTACATACCATTAAAATAAAAGACGCTAATGAGAAAACCATTAAACAAGCCAAACCTTACAGCGTACAAAAAAATATTGATGGGGAAGCTACCGGAGTGATTCTGTATATTAATAAACAACAAACGCTTCCTTTTAGACTGTATTTCAGCGAAGGCGAATAACCAATTTAGCCATTACGCTGATAAATTTCTGCCATACCCTTTAATTAACGCTACAACCGCACTAACGTATTGCCCCATATATAGGTGCTTATAAATAATGAACAGCGGAGCCATTGATATGATTCGGGCAAATCTCTTGCCACAAGACGGCCCCATGCAACAGGGCGGCGCTGAGTTAATTGACCAATGGAAACAAGACCCCACAGCGTCCATATGGATCGATATTCAGCAAATCTATACCTTTACCCGCTTTATTCATTACCTGATGATATTTTTTGGCATTCTCATTGCCCTGTCTTTCATCGGTATCGATATGAGCAAACTGGCGATTGTTGCTGGCGCACTGGGTATTGGTGTTGGTCTTGGATTACAGGAATTGGTCAAAAACTTTGTGTCGGGAATCGTGATACTACTGGAGAAATCCCTGAAGGTCGGTGACTTTATTGAACTGGAATCCAACGTTTTCGATATTGTTAAAGAGATTAACTTCCGCGCCACCTTAATCAGCACCAATAATAACATCGATATTTTAGTGCCCAATGCCGAACTGGTCACCAATCGTGTTATCAACTGGACCCTGAAAGAATCACGGGCCCGCTTTCGCATTCCATTTAGCGTAGCCTATGCTAGCGACAAGGAACTGGTCAGGCAATCGGTACTGGATGCGGCCATGTCGGTTAGCCACACCTTTCGCGATGAGAAATTCAAACCCAGCGTCTGGTTTACCGGCTTTGGCGACAGCAGCCTGGAGTTCATGCTTGGTGTATGGGTAGATTATGACGCCGTCATCAAACCGACGGCTCTGCGCTCTGAATACCTGTGGGCAATTGATGACGCCTTTAGAGAAAATGGTATTGAAATCCCCTTCCCGCAGCGGGATTTATATATTAAAAAATTGGTTAACTTTGATGACTAATTTGGCATACACCTTCGCTTTTACCCACTATCATTGTTATCGCCTTACCGGTTGCTTGGCCTTATAAAGCAACACCCCACAACAGCCATTTCATCTGGATGTACGCATGCAAGCTGATATCGACCTGATCAATCTTACCGATGAATCTGAAAAACGGGATGTTTTAAAAAACGTTCTAAATGCGATTAAAGATCTGGAAGTCGATCAGGCCCCGGATTATTCATTCTTGCTCGACTATGCCGATGATCTGGTCGTGCAAGTTATTGAATCCGTTCCCGCCTCCGTTCGTAGCTTTATTTGGGCAGCACTACCCGCTGAGCGCTATTGGCCCATATTAATTGAACTGCAAGAAGATACCGTTACCCACATTGTTGAAAGTTTTGATGAAGACACCATCAAACTGCTGCAAGCAACGGCCTCAGCGCAAGATGTTATTGCACTGGCCGACGCCTTGCCCGATGAGTTAGTTGACACCTTTATACTCAGTCTGGATCGCGGTGAAGCCGAAGAACTGCAACAAGCCTTAAGTTATAGCTATGATCAGTTAGGCCGCTATATCAATAAATCATTTCTGACGGTTCGCCCCGGTTTTTCCGTGGCCAGCGTAGCAATCAAGCTCCAACAAAACCCGGATATCGTCGCTGTTTATGTCATTAATAGAGAGGGGGAGTTTTTAGGTACTGCACCGATTAAAAAATTCTTCATGGAGCAAGATGTCAAAAAGGTAAAAGAAATTACCAGCCCTATTTCTTCCTTCGACCATCTGGACAATATCAAAGAGTCTGCACTAGGCTTGCCATTTACTGATAACAAGGATTGGTTCCCGGTATTCCGCGACGACAAACTGCTAGGATCTGTTTCGGTGTGGTCACTGCTGTCTGAATTACAAGATGAAACACTGAATGCCAATAGCAATGAAGCGTCCAGCGGCGAAGAAGATCTATTTACCCCGGTACCACAGGCTGCAAAGACCAGAGCTATTTGGTTAACCATTAATTTAATGACGGCTTTTTTAGCATCCTGGGTTATTGGACTGTTTGAAGCCACTCTACAAGAAGTCGTCGCGCTGGCCATATTAATGCCTATTGTCGCCAGCATGGGCGGCATTGCCGGCAGCCAAACGCTTGCGGTTGCCCTGCGCGGCCTGACTTTAAATCACTTGAATGATGCCAATATAAAATTGGTACTCCTGAAGGAATCCAAAATCGCTATTTTAAACGGCCTTATTTTGGGCACGGTGGTCGCGGTCATTGTCTCGCTGTGGTTTGATTCAAAACTCCTGGGGTTGATTATTCTCATTGCCATAGCAGTCAACAGCTTAGCAGCCGCCACATCGGGAACGATTATTCCTTTTTTGCTGAAGAAAGTTAAAATTGATCCGGCTGTGTCTGCCTCAGTGATTCTGACAACGGTGACGGATGTGGTTGGATTCTTTGTATTTTTGGCGCTGGCTAGCGTGGTTTTTGTAAGTATATAAGATGTTTATAACGCTCTCACTTTAAATACTCATTCTGAAAATAGTATTTCGCAGCAATGACTGCCATGCCGCACACTACTCTGGATAAATCTGAAACACCATAAATAAGCCGAAATCATCCTCGACTTGATCGCACTACTGTCCGGGATAAAATGTCGTTTGTAGTGCTTGAGCCTATAAATACAAGGCTAACTCTATGAAATGCAAAGTTGAAACTTGATTTCCAGGTCGTCATCCTACGCGCGGAGCCTGCCCCCGTATGCTTTAGGCGGGGGCGTGGAATCCAGAGCTACGGAGTGCACACAGTCGTCACTTGTAAAACACTCTGTTTTTGCCGTGTATAAAAGAGTTCGCGAAATTTTGATCATTAATCGCAACTGGATACCCGCCCCCGATTCAATCTTTCGAGGGCAGGCTTTTCGCGGGTAAGACTAATTTATCCTGGACAGCAATGCGCCTGCGCGATGACGAGAATGTTTAAGCACTGGATTATATGCTCTGCTTACCCTGCGGCCGTCTTGATAAAGCAGGCGCTCAACCTACTTTGCACCTTTTTACCTTTGTACCGACCGGAGCCAGGACCCAGATCAAATCGTTGTCATGACGTATTTATTCAGACGGCGTGTTTTTTCTTCGGTCAGTAAATCGCTTCACATGCGCATGCACCCCACGACTCATTACCCGTGTATTCTCCTCCAACAAATCCACACCGTATAAAATAACCACCACAAGAATAGACAGCTTGATAGAAACCAATAAATAGCCACTGGAAATAATCACACCTAAGGCCGCCAACACCCATATCGTGGCCGCTGAAGTAACCCCTACAACAGCGCCATCTTTAGCCAACATAACACCAGCCCCTAAAAATCCGATCCCTGTTATTACCTGCCCGACTACACGTGAAGGGTCAACAATCGTGCCTTCCATCTGAAAAGTTGTCGCCAAAAACAAATAAGTTCCCAATGTAATTAATGCAGAGGTACGAATACCCACCGGCTTACCACGCAATTGACGCTCAAGGCCGATAATAGTGCTGCAAAACAATGCCGCACCAATTGCATTCCAAGTGAAAGGTTCAACCGAAAATATTTCAGACCAAGGCATACTGTTTTTAACTCCTTACGATTTAGCTATTGTTTAATGACGCACAACTTAACGCTTTATTTAGAAAACATTTTTTTAAGCCTGGCGCTCAAACCATGAAAGAACTGATGTTTGCCCTTGGCCGTCTCACCCACCAAATAATTCATTTGTATCGACAGGCGCTTGCCAACAACCGGCTTATGGCCATGCCAGCAATTATCGGTAACCCTAAAGGCCACCATCGTACCGAGACTGGGAGGGATTTCTTCAACAAAGTTTTCAATATCCTGACCATCTTTCAAAATCCGCAAATGACCACTATCGTCTTCCCACTCTTCATTAAAGTAGATCAGTATAGTGATGACTTTGGTTTTTGAATCCGTATGAATACGACCATCTTTTTGCCGCATAACGCCGCGCACGGTGGTCATAATGGGATATTCATCCAAATTCACATCGAACTTTTTTGCCACCGCCTGCCGAAATTCATCACTGTTGAGATCATTTAGCAGTGCCTCAAAGCCGACACCATAGTCCACGCTTTCAACCGGAATGCTGCCAGCATGATCCAGCTTAGGGAAATCCTGTAATAGTTGCGCAACCGACTCCTGCCTAAGGGAATGTTTCACTACCATATATGGATAGGGGACGAGCTTTAGCGGGGTATTATTAAAAGCGTTTATATCTAGCATACAATGCCTATCGGTAGGAAATACACACTCGAGCAGCTTAGCATATAAATTACAGCCTGATTTTAGTAATTACTTATGTCTGATGACTCAACGCCATCAATGAACAAGCTCTGAAAATTCCAGTTCAGCGATATTTTTTGCCAACAATGCTCTTATCTCGCTGACATTTTCAAGCGTGAGGGCTTGCTGTAAAACCGCCTCAGCCTTCGCCACCGACAATGATCGTATCGCCCACTTGATACTGGGTAATTTTGCCGCACTCATACTTAAGGTGCGCACCCCCATCCCTACTAACAAAATAACCGCTGCTGTATCAGACGCCATTTCGCCGCACAAACTTAATGCCAAATCATGCGCCCTAGCCACTTTCACGATACGATTAATTTCATGTAGCACTGCGGGGTGTAAATGATCATAGCGATCTGCCACCCGCGAGTTATTTCTATCCAGCGCTAATAAATACTGACTTAAATCGTTAGAGCCGATAGAAATAAAATCCAGCTTCTTCGCCCAAAAAGGTAACTGTGAAATTGCCGCCGGCACTTCAACCATTACCCCTACTTTCGGGCGGCGAATAGCAAAACCCTCGCTTGATAATTGCGCACAAGCATCATCCAACAATTTGATAAAGGTATCCAACTCGTTTGTCGAGCTAATCATCGGCAATAGAATATGCAGGTCGCCCGCATCCTCTGCAGACCTGATCATCGCTCTTACCTGAGTCATTATCAGCTGCACATTATCGAGACTAAAACGTATCCCCCGCCAGCCCAAGGCAGGGTTTTCCTCATTGGTAATGGGAAAGTATGGCAGCTGTTTATCGCCACCAATATCTAGCGTTCTAATATACACAGGCTTGCCCGCATAGGCTGCGAACACCTGTTGATACACATTGACCTGCTCATCTTCGGTGGGAAAACTATCCCTGATCATAAACGGAATTTCGGTCCGATAAAGCCCGACACCCTCCGCGCCATTTTTTAATCCCGGCGTTATATCAGCCAACAAACCAGTATTGGTAAATAAGCGTACCCGATGGCCATCCATCGTAGTGGCGGGCTGGTCATGCAACTCCGACAGCTTTTCACTTAATGCTTGCTGCTTGGTAATCAGCTTATTAAATTCCCTGACCACCGCTTTACTGGGCTGAATAATAATCCGACCGTCATCGCCATCAACAATAATCTGTTCGCCACCTTGCAAGGAACAGAAGTCCCCCACGCCCATTACCGCCGGCACCCCCATCGCATTGGCTAACACACCTGTATGCGACAAGCCCGAACCTGCAAAACATACGATACCGGCTAAGTACTCAACAGGAATTGCAGCTATATCAGAGACACTGACCATTTCACCCACTAACACTACCGGACCATCTATCCCGGCAAGCGCCTTAGCAGCATCGTTATTGCCACGCCAGGCGTTAAAAATTTTATTACCTAAATGTTGAATATCTTCATGCCGTGCTTTTAAGTAAGGATCATCCATGGCTCTAAATACTTCAGAAAAATAATGGATGCTCACGCGCAACGCACTCGGTAACCAGTGCCCGCTCTTATTTCAGCTTCAACCTTGCTGCTCAACGCCTGATCCGATAACAACATATAGTAGGAGTCAAAAATAGCAGCGACACTGCTAGAGATGGCATCACCTAATGCTTGTTGCTCCTCGCGAATATCCTGTTTAACAGCTGCCAACAACGCCACCCACTGTTGCAGGGTTTGCTCAATATCCAAACAGGGCGCATCAATGACATTGTACAGGTCGCTATTACCACACAGCCTCACTATTCCAATACCAATACCCGGTGCGCCCTTAATCCCCTGAAGTCGTTCGTTAGTGGTGGCGGCTTTTTTATTAGGAATAATATTGGCAACTATAAAAGCCAGCTGTGAACCAAGCGTAAATAAAAACCCTTCATTTTCAGCACTGAGTTTCTGTTGGTTTTTACCTTGCACCACTAGCACGCCAATGACTTCACCAAAACTCACCAGCGGTACACCACAAAAACTTTTGAACTGCTCTTCATTGATATTGGTGATGGCGTAATAATTCGGGTGACTGGCACTATCTGCCACATTCACCGTATGCCGATACTGCGCCACTAATCCAACCAGGCCCTTACCGGCAGGAATAACAATTTCTTTATCCACGGTTAAACCATGGCTGGCCAGTAACACCATATTTTTATGTTCATCGGCGCGGTATAAACTGCACACATCAATGCCAACTACCTGGCTGATTGAATCCACAATCAACTCTACTTGTGCTTGATGCGAATCCAGCAAAGCAACCTGCTGCACAATATGAGTCAGCTCTAAAATGACATTCTTCATGTTGATAAAATTTTCCAAAAAGGAGGGAGACGTTGCGCCTGAATTCCACCGGCAAAACTTGAGCAGTGTAACCTGCACACAATTTTCGTTAGATAGCATGATTGCTGACGTTCAGCAATATTTTTCCATTCGGCTTAATTTATTCATTTAAAAAGACTTTATTGCAGCCACATGTCGCACACTTATAATCACTGCCCCGTGGTCAGCATCTGGCATTATGGCGGGATATTATCGCCGACTTAAGCGAGCCGACTGTTAGTACCCGGCGACCCAAATCTCCGGAACCTCCCCCCCAGACCATCTCACCAACCCGACCACGCCGAACCTATTAATATAACAAAAAGTTAGTATTAAATGCATTTATAGGAAATAATACAATATTATTTTAATATTAGATAAAATCATACTACAATATAAAAAAAGCTTTATACATAACCCAAAAAAAGGTATTAATATTAACAAAACTTTGTATTAGGTGAGCCATGACAGATATAAGCTATGCTATGACCGATGCCGCCGTTATGCAAGAGATGGGCTGGCGTATTAAACAAAAGCGCATCGCCAGACAGCTCTCACAGCAGGAGCTGGCTGAACGCCTGGGCGTCTCTACCCCAACCTATGGCCGCGCCGAAAAAGGCGACATGAAATTCAGCCTGCTTATCGCCATCCTGCGAAGCTTTAACGATCTTGAGGCACTGAACCTGCTATTGCCCGCCGCAAAGCTCAGCCCAATAGCACTGCTAGCCAACACCGCCCCCCCAAACAACGCGTATCAAAAAAGCGGGCACGCAGGGAAGGCACACGACACAACCCAGCCAAAACATTGATGAAGAATTTTGTCGCCGAAAAAGATCAGGATGATCAAGCATGGTAACCGCAAGCCACGACATAGCCGAAGTCATAGTGTGGGGAGTGACCGTAGGCGCCCTCAGTTTCGATCGCGCCAGCGGCCTGGGCAGTTTTGAATACGATAGCAAATGGCTGCAGCAAGGCATTGAACTATTCCCTATTCATATGCCATTAAGCACTGAAATTTACAGCTTCAATAATTTACCCCGAGCGACATTCAAGGGCCTACCCCCAGGCCTGGCCGACACCTTGCCCGACGATTTTGGCAACGCCGTGATTAATGCCTGGCTGGCCTCGCGCGGACGCGATACCGCTTCTTTCTCTCCCGTCGAGCGGCTGCTCTACACCGGCAATCGCGGCATGGGCGCACTGGAATATGCACCCGCCATGCCTGTGCAAGCAATGGCCAGCACAGAAATTGAACTCAATAATATGGTGAAGTTTGCGCAAAAAATTGTGTCGGAACGCGAACAGTTTACGCTGGATATCAACAGCGAGAGAGACAGTAACCTGGAAGCCCTGTTCCAAATTGGCACCTCCGCCGGCGGCGCCAGAGCCAAAGCGGTAATCAGCATTAACAAAGAAAGAACCTCAGTGCTCTCCGGACAGATAGAAGCCCCGCCCGGCTACGAACACTACCTGATTAAATTTGACGGCGTGAGCGACAAAAACAAAGGCCAGGAGACCTTTGATGACCCCCAGGGCTATGGACGGATGGAATATGCTTACTACCAAATGGCAAAAGCGGCAGGCATCAACATCATGCCCAGTGAATTACTGGAGCGCGATGGCCTAGCCCACTTCATGACCAAACGCTTTGACCGCCAGGGAAAACTCAAACTGCACTACCAATCCCTGTGCGCCATGGCCCATGTCGATTACAAAGCTGGCGGCCAATACAGCTATGAAGAATTATTGCAGCTTATGCGCCAATTAAAATTACCACGCCCCGATGCTATCGAGCTGTATCGCCGAATGGTATTCAACGTTATCGCCAGAAACCAGGATGACCACAGCAAAAACTTCGGTTTCATCATCAACCCCGACGGTGAATGGCGCTTGGCACCTGCCTTTGACATCGCCTACAGCTATAGAAAAGACAGTATTTGGGTAGCCGACCACCAACTCACTATCAATGGCAAACGTAATGACTTTGTGCGTGAGGATTTATTAGCCGTAAGTAATAACATTGCAAGAATAGGCAAAGACGCCAACGGTATTATTGACGAGGTCATCGACGTTGTTTCACGCTGGGACGACTATGCCGGTAAGGCAGGCGCATTCCCGTTGTTACAACAGGAAATCAGTAAAAACTTACGACTGGATATTTAAATAACACCGCGGCTAAGCTGCGCTTAAGACATGCTATAGCACTAAAAATGAACACCATTGGTTATTGTTTAACTTCTCCACCTGATTTTTTTTAGGTCAAACCAAAACGATAGGTTTTTACTCTGCCCCCAATTTTCACTATGCTTGAGCACTGATACCAACAACACACTGAGTCAATTATGGGAACCATATTATCTGATGCCACCACCATAGGGCAGGTGATTCAACTCGCCGTTGCACCGGTGTTTCTATTGGCAGGTATTTCCGGGCTATTAATGGTAATGACCAACCGGTTGGCACGAATCATTGACCGATCACGAATTTTACAGCGCGGCCTAAAAGGCGTCATTGATGTTAAATCCAAAGAGCAAATTGATAAAGAGATGTACCAACTCAGCAAACGCGGCCACTTTATCAATATCGCTATTAACATGGCTGCCTGCAGCGCACTGTTAGTCTGCCTCGTTATCATCACATTATTTCTAAGCAAGCTGGCAGGCACCAATCTTTCTACCGCTATTGCCCTGCTATTTATACTCTGCATGACACTGCTCATCATCGCCTTATGGATGTTTATAATGGAAGTCTTTATCGCTACCCACGCCATGCGTAAAGGGTTAATGCGCAGTGAAATTTTGATTATGGATTTTACCCGAAGGGACGATTATTAATTTTCTGCCTAAGATGGTTATGACGATTATCAATGTCACATTATGTGCTCCAGCCCTGGAAAATTCAGCGAGTCGCTGAGATAGTCAAAATTAAAGTAGATATCCCGTTTGAAATTGACTGATTAAAAGGTATTATCCGTTTTAATAGAAAAATTATAATATCAGGAAGGGATTCATGGGTTCTGCTAAGGATACGTATACCAGCCAGCAATTTCTTCTAATTCTGAACATACCGACAGTCTGTTGCTCCTACTATTTTGGGGGCATATAGCGACTGGTTTTTATCCCCAGTGTTAACACTAATAATCGAACATAGAGTCTTACATGAAAAACTTTCTTTTAACACTAGCACTCGCAATATGCGCCTCAACAGCAAATGCTGGAATCATTCAAGTCAGCGCTTTTATCGACGGGAAATCTGAATTAATTATCGAAGATGACACAATGTTTTGGCATCACTCCGCATTTGCCGCTCCCGGAAGATGGTCGGATAATGATTACCCAACCATAGTAAATGGCATAAACTGGCAGCCTATCTGGCCACAAGAGGGTCGTAATGATTTCTGCAACTGCGAATCATCATCCATATCGGGGTTATTCCCTGCGCTCAGTAGTTTAAGGGATATTTCATTAAACTTAATAAGTGGTCGAGGCCCGGCTTCCTTGATAGAGGCACCAACAGATTTAAATGGGCATCGCATGGAAATTGAGTTCGATGATTACTTGTATGGTGGGGCGGCATGGTATGACATAGAAATATCTTACTCTGAAGTACCAGAATCAAGCTCTGCACTATTACTGCTATTAGGTTTAGGCGGCCTAATACTCCGTAGAATATCTAAGCGTTAACGATGAGAATAATTTATATTTTTCTTTGCATACTGCTTCTTTGCTCAAAAGCATATAGCGAAAAATTGCAGAATGACGCTTCTTCGAAATCAATTATGATCATCTCAAAAGGCACTATTTATGAGAAATATTCAGACAAACTGTCACACCGCTCACAATGTATTGGTAAAAGTTTTAATGCCTGCGTCAACTTGCCAAGCCCACCACCTGAGATAACAGATTCTAAATCGCTCAATACACTCAAATTAACTGAGCCGGAAGAAGAGAATAGGCCTTTGGAAAAAGGACCTGACATTATCTATGCTGGCGTCCCAATTCTCACCACCGCAAAAGGGCTAGTAAATTATGGCAAAGATATAGCAGCCTGTGCCGAAAAAGGCCTCGGCACCTGTATATTCCCAGAAAACAAAGATGGAAAACCAGATAAATACTCCACACCTGAAGCGGCCACGAACGAAGAGCTGGAAGAAATGGCCAATAAATTAAGGTAAGGTATCTACAATGCATTCATATTAAAGGGGTCAAAGCCCTTTTCTATTAAAGGGGTCAAAGCCCTTTTCCATTTAACAAACTAATACATTCTAATACTTAAGAACCAAGCTGACAGGCCAGGCTTGCGCCTCACATCTAAACCGCGCGCGCTCCTCACAAAGCCATTTACCTGACAAACCAAAAACTCATTTCAATTTGCTGACCAGATTAGTTACACAAGCACTATAAACCCTGCTGTTAGAAATTATTTGGACTTCATATCGACTTAAATCATCACCCACAAAAAAACCCAATCAAGCGGGCTTCTAAGTCGTCGATTTAACAACGTTATTTGGTGGAGCCTAGCGGGATCGAACCGCTGACCTCAACACTGGCAGCATTCAATACAATATATAACTTATTGATTTATATAAGTTTATATCTGGACACCCAACAGCCATTTTGTACACAGAAGTCCATGAAAGTCGGTGAGCTTCCCACAATTCTCCCACAGTCTAAAACGTCAAAATATTGAATAAACAATAGGACAAAATTTTGTGACCAAAGGTATTCAAGCCTGTTTTATTAACAGCCTAAACATCATTCATATTGAAACGCAGAGATCTCACCTTTCAAAGACTGTTAGATCACCAAGACTAACAGCCTTTCATGAGAGCTGCATTTTTTTGTCACAATGAATACTAGCTCAGGCTCAAAAGTATTATTTGATCCAGATGGTTTATTTATATCCAGTGATAGTTGAAAGATATGCAACCCAAATAAACAACAGTGCTGTATTCAGAACAAATGATTCCATAAAAATACACTTATCATTTGAAGTGATTTCGCTATATTCGAAGGAGTTTGCCGTCCTATGGTAAGAACCAGCACAACTAGCGCCATAGCTATAATAAAAGCGGGCTGACATACAGACTGCAGAGCGTGTAAATAGGCAATGATTTAATGAGTCCAGTACTAAAAATGATAGAGTTTGAAGGTAATTCCACTGTTCATTTTGACAGAGGGAGCCTTTCTTCTTGCAAACAGTCAGGCGGCTGGCATTATCACAAAGAATTTGAGATTTGTTATATTCTTCGTGGTGAAGGTGATCGCTATATCGATGATTGTTCACAAAGCTTCAAACCCGGTGACCTTACCTTGATTGCTCCCAACGTACGTCACGGTTGGAAATTATATGGGAGCGAGCATCAAGATCAAAGTGAAGCTATTGTTTTGCACTTTAATCCGCTAGGACAGGGATTCAACTTAATGAATATACCCGGCTTCAATATGGTGGCAGGAATGATGAAGAATGCTCAGCAAGGCCTCCTATTTGAGATAGAGGCGGGGTCCGCTATCGAGCAGACACTACTCGCATTCCAAACCAGTCATTGCAGAGAACAATTTCCTTTATTAGTCACCCTGTTAAGTTCACTGGGAGAGCTTAAAGTCGCCAAACGACTCACCTATCGCCACCCCCTGCATTCAAAAAGAGCTGAACTCAGTAAGAAGTTACTACCTGTTATCAACTATATTCACGAAAATTTGCAAACAGATATTAGACAATCAGATATGTCTGAACTCATTGGCGTTTCTCCTCAATACTTTAGTCGCTACTTTAAACGGGAGACAAGCTACACTTTTGTCCAATATCTCAATTGGTCACGTATAGAAAAAGCCTGCCAACAGATATTATCAACTGATGGCGATCTAACAAATATCGCGCAGCAATGCGGATTTAATAATTTATCTTACTTCAACAAAAAATTCTTTGAGATTAAAAAAGAGACGCCCAAACAATATAGAGAGCGCCTATTACTACTTGATCGCAAATCGAATTAAAAAAGCCAGCTATACACATATCCATATAATATGTAGCCGGCGAGCTTTTCAAAGCATTATTACTCTACCACTCGTAAAAAACCTCTAAGCCAAAGGTACGTTCCTTACCGTAATTATAAGTGACCGAGCCAATATTGCCTTGCGGCGTACCAGATGCGATATATTCCTTATCAGTCAAGTTATTAACAAAAGCAGCAATTTCAAAACCATCTACCTGTAAAGGGCGAACCGCTAAACGGAACGTCCAAAGTGTGTACCCAGGTATATACGAAGACGGGGCTAATGCATCGAATGCGCTGGCACCTATAAATACCCCATCCATATAGCTACCACTGAGCCTAGGTGTTACAGAGCCAAATTCGCTGGCCCATTCATATTGCATGTACGCTGTTAGCGTTTTCTGCGGTAAGAACGGAAACTCTTCATTAGAACGATCATAGAGAATCCCTTCGCCAGTAACAGGATCTTTGGGCTCATCAATAAACTCATCGTATTTTGCATTAGTATAAGCGGCTGACACCCCTGTCAACATACTTTCAAATGGCAGGTAGGTAACTTCTAATTCAGCGCCTTCGATAGACGCTTTACCGGCATTGGAAGTTAATGGCTGAACATTAAGGGGACCAACAGAGCGAACAATCGACAGCTGGATATCATCGTAGTCTGATTGATAAACCGCACCATTGACGCGCACCCTATTGTTCAAGAATGCCAATTTATACCCCAACTCATAGGTAATTAACTTCTCTGGTTCAAAGGCTACTAACTGGTTATCAAAAGGCGAAAAGCCGCCTGCCTTAAACCCCTCACTCACACTGCCATAAAACATACCACCATCGAAGTAGTCATTCTGCCACTCACCCGGTGTAAACATCGTCAGCGTCAACGCAGGAGAAAATACCTCCCAGTCCTCCTCAGCTTCGGTAAAGGGCGCTGCTACAGAAAATGCCAACGTTGGAAAAGGCAAGGCATTAAACTCGTCCCGACCGATAGTGCCTCTGGACTCAGATACTGAGTTGTAATTTACTTGAGTAGCCTTTTTAGTTTCCGCTGTATAGCGCATCCCTATGGTGACTTGCCACTGTTCATCAAAGTTATAAACCACCTGACCAAAGGCGGCAGCTGTATCATTGTCAAGCTTGATCATCGACATCCCGTTGAGACCAGCAAAAGCTGAGTCGAGCGTCGCTACCCCTTGAGAATTCTCCTGACCGAGCCAGCCATTGGGCCCGAGAGCAATCCCAACAGGCAGATTATCCAAGACTTCGCTGGAGTAGAACATACCTACCACGTAGTCCATTGAGCCATTAAAAGCAGAACCCAGGAACTGGAATTCTTGCGAAGCAAACTCACGCACCTGCTTATCGGCATCAATACCACTTGCTTCAAACGCTGCTTGAGCAACAGAGAAATTTCTAATCGAGAAAATGTTAGAAGCATCCGAGTCACTAGACTGAATAATATTGTCTTGGTAAAGGTAGCCGGTGATACTTTTAACGGTTATATCACCTAAATCCCAACTGACTGTCAGCCCGGTAAGAAAGTTATCAACCTCCCAAACATTTTCATCGATATCCTGAAGTACTTTTTTATCATCACTTAAGTTTTCGCTGAGCTTACAAGCATCTGCGAAGCTTGGCGCATCGCCAGCAGCCAAGCCGCTAACATCCGCCCCCGCGGCGAGAAAATCCTGCTGGGTTATTCCGTTATCAGCATAGTCTCCCAGTGTGGGGGCTTTTGTTGTCCTTGAAGCAAGGTCTCCCTCGGCTGACACCAAAAAGCAATTAACCGGTGCTGCATTCTCTCGCTGCTTATTCCAGAACATCAGTAAGTCTGCCACCATACTTCCACCTGACTCATATCGCAGCTGCGCCAAAATTGATTGTCGATCAATATCGCCATACTCTCTGCCTGTAAAAGCATCCTCACGATAGCCTCCCGAATTAGCCGAATCTAAAATAACACCGCCATATAGTGTGTCCTCTATTAATGGTCCATCCACCGCCAAGCGTGCATCTTGCCGATCAAAATTACCCACCACACCGCGAGCAAAACCACTAAACTCACCATCGGGTTTCTGAGTGGTCAGTAACACCGCACCGCCAACCGTGTTTTTTCCAAATAACGTGCCTTGCGGGCCACGCAGAACTTGAATTGACTCCATACTAATAACATCGACTAATTGGGTATCGTTTCGAGGGATATAGATAGAATCAATATAGACACCGACACCCGGCTCGACACGAACATCATTCTTACGAGTGCCCACACCCCTGATTGATAAGTCCGCTGACTTTCGACCGCCAGGTCTGGTAAGCCCAGGAACTTCTCTGGTCAGGTCTTCAACAGAGTTAATCTGAGCATCCCGTAACATCTCTGAATTGAAAGCTGAAACCGCAATCGGAGTTTCTTGCAGGCTTTCTTCTCGTTTACGCGCGGTAACAACAACTTCTTCCAATGCAAATGACGATTCCTGTGCCGATAAAACCGGTATTTGAGTAACTACCGGAAGCAGCATCAATGTAAAAAGAGGAGGGAAACGATATTTCATAGTATTCCTGTTATTATCATATTCTGATTAATTTACCTGTATTCCTTACAGGCCAATTACAATTCAACCATCAAGGAGGCCTTCCATGGCTCTACCTAAAGAGAAAATAGCGCAGCACCCGAAACTACCGGTTCGCTTTATTTTTGTTTTTTCTAAAACCAACAAGCGATAGTAATCCCAAGCTAAAAAATATCATCTCTCCGGGTGTAGGTAAGGACTTATTTATATCGACACCATACTCTAATACCTCTACTCCCTCTTCCGTGGTAACTGTTAACTCGAGGATATATGCCCCTATATCTAAAGGCAGCCCCGCTAAAAATGAAACACTAGAACCACTGTCCCCAATCACCAAACTATCCGTTGTTATCAAAGAGCCGTCAGGTACATCTATCACCCGCCATTGATAAGAGGTAATCACCGCATTAGAGTTTGGCTCAGCAAAAGCACTCACTTTCACTAGCAAGCTCGAACTGTATTCATATGAGCAGAGAAATATAGTGCTTATAGTACCTTCATCTCCGCAACCGAGTTGCACCGGGAGACTATCTGATGGGCAAAGATCGCCACTCTCAAGGCTCTGCACATCCTTATCAAACGGACAATCATCCGCATTGTCGCCTACAGTATCGCCGTCCGAGTCTTGAGATTCAGATCCATCATTTGGATAGAGGTCTATTAAATTATCAACCCCATCACCATCTACATCACCCGTAACTTGTGGGTCGGCAGGGTCCGCATCAACAATATCTGGATAACCATCACCATCACTGTCCAGCACCAATACAGGAGCAGAAAATTCAGGGACAGCCAGTGCCGTTTGTGAAGGCACCCCACCCAACTCAGCGACCTCAGTCTGCAAAAACTCACCGAGCATACTAATTGGTGTTTCGGTACCGGGGATATTGAGCGCCAATAAAGCTTCAGTATTGAGTGTTGCTACACTCAGGATCTGTTCAACTGTCAACTCAAGCAGCTCTGGCACCCCTTCACCATCACTTACACCATCTAAATTATTATCAGACAAATCTTTAACAATACCCAATAAAAGATTATCTCCACTTGTATTGGGAGCAAACTCTTTAAGTTGCACTACCAACGCGCTAAACACTTCGATGACAGTTCGATACGCCAGGCTTGCATCTGACCCACTGCCATCAAGACTTACTGGAGAAGTTCTCTCCAACGCTGTTGATCCAATATCATCAAGAATACCAAGGCCTAATGATGTAATAACGGCGTTTACTGCTGCTTTTTTAAGTTCGCCAAACTGTTGGCTGTCTATTTGCTCTAGTTTTGCTGCGTCGAGCAAAGTCCTATGTACCACCATTGTGGTCAAAGGTGTAGGGTAGACTCTATCACCTCGAAGTAATGCGGATGGGCTGATTATTGCCGACAGGGTATCAATCACCGGAACACTTCCGTTCAACTCAGCCCCGCCCGAAACCTCGATTAATATCGGGCCTTTATTAAGTGTTTCACTCTTGACAAATACACCTGAGAAGTTAGCGGCACTGTCGGTAACTCCCTCGCCGATAAGCCGTCCTTTTATCTCATCACCGCCAAAATCAATTTGATAAACACGTACCTCTGCGTTAACTCTTGGCCCTTTGACAGCCATTCCCTGCAACTCGGTTTCGCTGCTTGGCGTTGTATTCGCGTCACTACTGCCACCACAAGCAGCTAGCTGTAAAATACACCACAAAATAAATAGACTACGAAAAAACATCATTACCAAACCTCTAATTATTTTTTTTATCAAACATATAGCAGCTTAAAACAGACAAAAAATAAGCGGGCTAACGCCCGCTTATTTTTTAACAACTAATGAATCACTTCTTAACGCGACGACGACCTACAGTTGACAGACCCAATAAAGCCGAACCAAAAAGCCAAGCAGCTGCAGGAACTGGAACAGCAGCTACTTCCGTTAGGGTGATATTACCGGCTAAATAAATACTGGCTGACGAGCCCAGCACGGTAGCACCTAATGTATTGTCGCCGAATACACCTGCAGTATTACTATCTCCAAGGCAAGTAGGAGACAAAGCAAATCCTACGGCATCAGGGGCCCCACACAATCCAAGTGAAATAGTGCCATCACCATTAACCGTACCGCCACCCAAGTTTAAACCATACTGCGCCAAACCAAGATGGTTGGCGTCGCCGATTACGCCACTAACTGCACTTTGGGTAAGATCGATATTATTAACACCATTACCATTAACTTCAAAAGCAATACCACCAGCACCACTTCCATCGAACAAAACGCCGTTATTATAGGCAGACGTCACGCCGTTAAATAATAACTCTATCGGGGCACCAGCAAAAAAACCAATCGTACCATCGACTGTAACACTACCACTGTTAATAATATAAGTACCGCCAGAAACATCGATATCAAGCTCACCGGAAATAGTTAGATTGGTTGGATTAACACCGGGGATGTTGTCAGTTGTGCCAAGCATAACAGAGCTATTAGTCACATCTGAACTGATTGTGTAAGTAGCGGCGCTTGCAGCGCTTGCAACAAATGTAGAAATAATTGCCGCGCTAATTAAATTTATTTTTCTCATGAGAGGTCACCTATAATTTTATAATTTATTTTTAGGGCAGCCAGGCTATCTTCTAATGTTACCGACTTTACGAAGACCCTTAGCTTTCCGACCTCGACTCACGTCGAGTGCAGCTTTTTCCTACTTCCTAAAACTTCAGACCAAATATCGACCTGACGGGGAGCAACTTATTCCCTAAGCCGGCCAGAGGTCAATAAACGATTTTCAATAATTCAGTAAATTTTCAAGAAGAGGTTAAAAACGTTTTAAATTTAGTGCAAACAGAATTTTTCCTGTCAAGATACTCGACACAAAATGACATAAAAAATCTATTTTTAGTTTAAAAATGTTTCGTGTATTTATTACTATTATTTAGTTACCAGATAGGCATATATCATTTAACGAAATGATAATTTCTATAGCATAATTACAAACTAACCTTTTGAAAAAAACAGATGATAAAAACACTTATTTATGACCCAAATGGAAACACAGTTATCCCAAGCAGGCTTGATTAAATATGCACTTACCCTCCCATAGTTCGCTTTGGTAAAGCCCTATAAAAATATGATGAACTTTTCCAACTAGAGATTCGCATCCGAGCGCACTTACCATGCACTAATATGGCCTGCATAGAAACACAGTTAACCCAAACAAACCTAACTACGCGTATATTTATCCTTTATAATTCACATTGGCAATGATCAATAAAAATATAATAAATGTAACCACCTAGAGCTTTGCATCCGGGCGCACTTGCCAAGCACTAAATTGCGAAAATTTGCTAACTACGGATAAGGGCAAAAGCGCAACAACGGGGTGGCAACATGTATTTAAGAAATAGACTCTATACGTATCTGACAACACTCATAATTCAGCTGCTTGCATGTACTTATGTGTTTTCTCAAGCCCAGCCGAACATACTACTTATTGTCGCCGACGATCTTGGATTCTCTGATCTGGGTGCCTTTGGCGGCGAAATTTCAACGCCAACTATTGATCAGCTAGCCTCGGAAGGGCTGCGCCTTAGCAACTTCCATACTCAGCCAACCTGCTCGCTAACGCGCGCCGTATTGATGTCGGGTGTCGATAATCACCTAGCGGGAATGGGGACTCTTAGCGAGCTTATTACTCCTGCCATGAAAGGACATCCAGGCTATATAGGCCAACTGAATTTTAAAGTCGCCACTCTTCCAGAGTTACTACATAAGAACGGATATCACACCTATATCGCAGGAAAATGGCATTTGGGTGAAACCCAAAAAACTGACCCCTTCTCTCGAGGTTTTGAGCAGAGCTTCTCGCTATTGACGAATGGAGGTAGTCACTGGTACGACCAAAAGCCGCTCTCACCTTCGATGAAAATGCGCTACACCGAAAATGGGCGCACAGTGCCTAAACTACCCAAAGATTTTTATTCTACTCGCAATTTCACCGACTTTATGCTGGGCAAACTAAAAGAATCCGAAGGTGACGGCAAACCGTTTTTCGCCTACCTGTCTTACATGGCCCCCCATAATCCTTTGCACGCACCTAAGGCGTATATCGACAAATACAAAGGAACTTACAACGAGGGCTGGGACGCCCTTAGACGAGAACGCCTTAATAGTCTAAAGCGAATAGGTATGGTCGAACCTGGCATCAAGCCTTTTCCCAGATTGCACTTTGTACCTGCATGGCACTCGCTTCCTCCAGAACAACAAAAAACCTATGCAAGAAGAATGGAAATATATGCCGCCATGATTGACTATATGGATGAGCAAATTGGTCGAGTACTTAGTTATTTACGCCAAAGTAATCAGTATGACAATACCATCATTATCTTTATGTCTGATAATGGCGCGAACGGCGCACCCAATACCACATACCCTAATCAAACAGGTGATTATTTAGCGAGCTTCGATAATAGCCTTGAAAACAGCGGGCTAACCAATTCTTATGTTGATATGGGTGCCGGTTGGGCCCAGGCCAGCATGACACCACATAGACTATTTAAAAGCATTGTCACTGAAGGCGGTACACTCTCCCCATTGGTGGTAAAACTTCCTGGCAAGATGATAAATGCAGGGAATATAAGTGCGGAATTTACCAGTATTCGCGATATCATGCCGACCTTACTTGATCTTGCTGGCATCTCTCCCATCCACCAAATAAACAGGCGAGCCACTCTACCACTGCAGGGAAAAACGTTACTTCCATTACTTTCGGGCAAAACATCTAAAGCCTATAAAGGTGCCAATCAGTTCGGGACAGAAATATTTGGTAATAAAGCCTACACTTCATGGCCGTGGAAAATTGTCCTTCTATCACCACCATTAGGCTCGGGAGCCTGGCAACTGTTTAATCTGGAAAAAGATCCAGCAGAAATGACTGACCTATCTCTCATCCATATTGAAAAACGCAAAGAGCTACTAAAATTGTGGCAGCACTACAAAATTAAAAATAATGTGATCGACTTTTAACTCAAAACTCTATTAAGAGAACGCAAAGGGGGATCCGTAGCGCAAACCTGTCAAGCCCCTCTATCCTTAGACGCTCAGCGGTATTTCAAAGACAATTTCTTACAGAATTTTTCGAGCTGCAGGGCCCATCAATTAATACATTAATAGGCCCTGGACTAAAGCTAAGGAAAATAGCTTTGAGATAACACTTCCGTTATTGCTAATCTTTTTTAGGTATGGGGCCGCCCAAGTAGCCAGGCCACTTACTGCCACTAATCGTATCAATAAAGGGCCAATATTTATCCGGATCCAGTGCACCAGAAAGAGTAACGTCACGGCTACGATATTCTGGCCACCAAAGGTGAGCGGAAATTTGCTCTCGCATGGGCAGTAGCTCAGCAATAGGGTCCCATGGACTCTCTCGCAGGGTAAGCTTTCCATTCACAGCCAATCGATAACCTGGTCCATATTTGCCATGAACATGCACGACATGAGGGGGAAAATCATAGCCTTGCTCACCACCAACCTGACGAGAAACTTTCACCCACCATTCGTGACGCTCTAATCCACCGTCGTCTAAAAGATCCTCCTCTGCAGACAACCCTTCAAACTCTACAAACGTATAGCCTTGATGGCTGCAACGTGCAGTGACTTTATCACCCAGTCGGTAATACGTTGTTTCACAGGGAAACTTGGGTTGACCATCTTTTAACAAACTGATGAAAATAGCAGCTTCCTGATCAATCCCGTAACCCATTGCATATTCGCCAGCAATACCATCGTAAGTGGCATCAACCGTTATCAAAATTCCATACTCTGGCTCCTCTTTGACCGGCAAGTTGTATATCGTCAGGTTAACATTAGCCGTTTCACTGACCTCTATCCCGGGAGGTAACAACTTTGCAATTTTGTCGGGATCAGTACGGTAAACAATTTTTAGCATTGGCCACTGTGCAAGTTCACCAGGGCTGGTTAAGGGACCTCTATAAGTGTCAGTCATGTGAATGATATCCTTAAGTTTATGATTGGGATTCTATGAGTTAAGCTTGGAGCTGCAAATGGCATCAGACCAGCCGCAGCCATCAAATGAGCATTACACTCTGGCGCGGTATCCAGCGAGAGAGCAGTCTCAATCCGGTGTGTAAAACACTCTAGACTTAGCACTGACAAAAGAGAAGTTGCTGATTGGAATTTGATTGTCCACGGGTGGTTAGTAATCAGCGTAGGTTAGCATCACAGTATAATTACTGCTTATTCGAAATGTTTTTATTGCTTGGACACACTCTCTAGACTACACGCCGTATATCTTTAGATACCACCACGAATGCGCCAATTGTTATTACATGCCTGGTAAGAGCTCACCAATACTTTTTGTCCCACTGATATCAGTAATAGTATAAAAATGGGGATGAGAGTTGTGTTCTAGCCGTTTTTTCTAGCTTGTAGCTGCCATGTAAACTTTCGATAACATCTTGACGCTAGACCTAAATATAGAGAGTAGTAGAACTTGTGCTGAGATATTTACTATAGAGCTGTGATAGGGGTAATCAACTCGCCCCCATTTACTCGATTTATATTAAAGGACTTTGATTCAAAAAAGTGTCTGAATTCGGTATCCATTCTTTAAGCGCATACTCTTTCAAAAAATCAATAAAAAATGCCACCTTTGCAGATAGATGACGATTATGAGGATAAACGGCCCATGACGCTTGGCTGTAACCACTCCAAGGCTGACGAAGTTTAACTAGCTTACCCGCCTCCACTGCTTCCTTGGCATAAAAATTAGGCATCTGAGCAATTCCTATCCCTTCACAGGCCGCTGCAAACAATGTGGCGCCATTGTCACTAACCCAATTACCACTGACTTTAATCCTGGTAGCCTTTCCATCAACATCAAGCAACCAATAACGTTCTGGCATCACTATACAGTTATGAGCGGCAAGATCTTCGAGTGACTCCGGCGGCGGATTCGCCTTCCAATAACTTGGGGAAGCATACAGAGACAAATCATAAGCGCCCAGTTTCTTTGCATACAACGAGGAGTCTTCAAGTTCACCGTAACGTATCGTCAGGTCATAACCTCCGGCAACCAAATCAATCTCCTGGAAATTGGAGTGAACCTCAATAGTAAGCTCAGGGTGTAATTGCGCAAACGCAGCCACCGCGCCAGCCATATAGTGCACACCAAACCGACTATTGAGCGATAGTTTGAGAGTACCTCTAGGCTTTTGCTGAAGTTCAGAAATGTCAGATTCCAATCTATCATATTGTTCAGACATCTCCAGGCACTGTCGATAGAAAAGGTCTCCGATATCAGTCAATGTTAACTGGCGGGTTGTACGCTGTAGCAAGCGTGCATCCAACCGCTCTTCCAGTTGACTCACCTGCTTACTGACATAAGATTTAGAAACACCCAATTTCGCTGCAGCAGAGGTAAAGCTACCGGTTTCGACGGTTTGAATAAACTCATCAATACCAGCCCAACGACCCACCAATGACCCTGTTAGCTTATTCACTTATTATCGCCCCCGACCTTACTTCTTTATACTAATAATTTATAAAATATAGCAGCTGAGTCATCCCTCCATTTTTTTAAAATTCCTTTTAACTCAACAATTTATGGCTAGAATAAAACCCCGATCGATCAAGCATAGCAACTACTACAACACAACGCCAACAAGCTTAAGTTCGGGTTGATTATTAAGTCTCCGAGGCCTAACAAAATAACATCAACACAACCATGTTTAGTAATATTACAGGCAAGATCGTATCCAAATTAACCACCAGGGAAATTTGATTAGCAATCATAGCATTTGCATAGTGATCCACTCAGCAATCAAGGCTGGCTTAACTTCACCTTCAATCTCCACTGTCACATGCATATGTAAAATAAATTGACCAGGCGTTTTTTCCTCAATAGCAGTATAGGTTGCATGAGCACGAACTCGGCTATCAACTTTGACCGGGGTTAAAAATCGAATTTTATCAAAACCATAATTAACCTGGGTATGCACACCGTCAATGACTATGGAAAAAAAGGAAATAAAATGCGTCAACATCGACAAGGTCAAAAATCCGTGCGCAATGGTAGTGCCGAAAGGCCCATTTTTTGCCTCTTCAGGGTCGACGTGAATAAACTGTCGGTCAAGAGTACAATCAGCAAACTGGTTAATCTGATGCTGAGTTACCGTAAACCATTCTGATGCTTTACTTTGGTGACCAACAATATCCGCTATTTCATCACGTTTAATGATTCGCACTCTACCTGAACTGTTTTCTTGCATACTGAATTCCACCTTATCAATTAAATCATTAAAACTTCACGGCAATCACATTTTCGATATGCATAAGGGAAAATTTATTTTTTGAAACTGCAATTTTAATTTTCCCACCACCTCATGAAGAAACAGACTAACGTTGCATAAAAACATCTTAATCAGCAATGTCATACGCTCTACATCATTCAGCGCAAAAATCCTCATCTTCAAATGCCATCAGGCCTTCAGCTCCAGAGAGCGCCGCTTGGGCGTGCGATAAAGTGCGAGGCAGAATTCGTTCATAATAAAAACGCGCGGTTTTTAGCTTCGAATGATAGAAGCCACTTTCGTCACCTCGATCAATAGCCTGCTGGGCTGCCTCAGCCATAAGCAACCAACAATAGGCCATCAAGGTATAACCAGAAAACATCAAGTAATCGACACCAGCAGCATTTATTTCGTTGGAATCATGGCTTTTTTCTGCAATTTTCGCCGTTAATTGCAACCAATCCTGTATTTTACTATTGAGAATACTCGTGAAATATTGAAGTCTCGGAGTATCTGCGCAACGCAGACAACATTCTCGCATTTCTTCAACCTGAAGATTAAGTAACGCGCCCTCGCCAGCTAGGACTTTTCGACCTAATAAATCCAACCCCTGAATACCAGTCGTACCTTCGTAGATAGTCGCTATGCGAGCATCGCGGATAATTTGCTCCATACCCCACTCGCGGATATAACCGTGGCCACCAAAAACCTGCACCCCCAAAGCCGCAGCTTCCTGCCCCAACTCACTGAGAAAACCTTTGGCAATAGGCGTTAATAGTGCAAGGCGCTTTTCTGCCAATGCCACGTCATCAGGTTTGACACTATCCTTAACCACGTCCAACAATTGTGCACATTGAAACGTCATCAAACGCCCTCCTTCGGCCAGCGCTTTTTGAGTTAGCAACATACGGCGAACATCAGGGTGAACGAGGATAGGATCTGCCGGTTGGTCAGGGAGTTTTCGCACAGGAGCTCGCATTTGTAGTCGCTCCTTGGCATAAGCTAATGCACCCTGATAAGCACGCTCCATAGTGGCTGGCCCCTGTTGCGCAACGGCCATACGAGATTCATTAATGAACGTGAACATCGCATTGAGACCTTGATTAGGCACACCGATCAAGTAACCCTTAGCCCCATCAAAATTCATTACACAGGTGGCGCTGCCATTTAGCCCCATCTTGTGTTCAATACTGCCACAAGCCACCTTATTTGGTGACCCAAGGCTGCCGTCATCATTAACATTTATCTTAGGCACCATAAATAGAGAGATTCCTTTCACTCCAGATGGTGCGTCTGGTAAGCGCGCCAACACAATATGCACAATGTTTTCGACCATATCGTGCTCGCCCGTGGTAATAAATATTTTAGTACCAGTAATACGATAACTATCATCTCCATCGGGTTCAGCTTTGGTTTTTAATAAGCCGAGATCAGAACCACAATGGGACTCAGTCAAACACATGGTTCCCCCCCAGGCACCTGATACCATTGAAGGAACATAACGCTCTACCAACTCCTCACTCGCGTGGGCACAGACCGTACTGATAGCCCCCCATAAAGCAATCGGGTAAGTACTAAAGGCAGGATTCCCTGCCAATAATATTTCTTGCACTGCATAATTTAAAGAAAAAGGTAAACCCTGCCCGCCATACTCAACCGGCTGTGACAGTCCCATCCACCCGTTAGCAATAAACTGCTGGTAAGCCGTTATAAAACCATCTGGTGTAACAACTTGGCCATTATCCCAACGGCAACCTTGCTCATCCGCACTGCGATATAAAGGAACGACTTCATTTTCAATAAATTTTGCTGCTGCTTCCAATACCGTTTCCACAATCTCGGGCGTCGTGTCTTCAGCGCCAATATTTTGATAGTGTAAATTGCAATCCAAGACGTCGTTCATTACAAACTGCATATCACGAAGAGGTGTTTTATAAACTGCCATCACTATAGCTCACTAAAATTGGGTTCACGACGCTCGGCAAAAGCACTAATCCCTTCCTGCACTTCGCGCCCACGAAAACAGGCCACTTGTAACTCTTGCTCAAGCTCTAGTTGCTCATCAAAACTATTTGTCTGGGCGGCATTCAGAGCCTGTTTGGCAAGTGCAACCGCCTCTGGTGGCAACTTCGATAATTTGATAGCCGCTTCTCTCACTACCGAAGACAGTTCATTTTTTGCTACTACTTTCCAAATCATTCCGGCTTTTTCTGCTTCAGCCGCCGTCATCGACTCTCCGGTCAAAATCATCGCCGCCGCTTTACTCCCGCCCAACAAACGCGGTAATAACCAGGAACTACCGAAATCGGGTACTAATCCCATACGAGGGACAAACGGCAAAGTAAATGAAGCCTCTTCAGAGGCGTAAACCACATCGGCACATAACGCCAAGCCAACCCCTGCACCGATTACTGAACCATTGATCGCCGACAACACCGGTTTGGATAAATTTCGAATACAACTCGCCAACGGGTTATATACCTCTTCAATCAATCGATCGATAGAAACCGCTATTTGATCACCGGCAGCTAAAAACTCTTTCAGATTACCGCCTGAGCAAAACAGTTTACCGCGCCCACTAATCACCAGAACCCTTACGTCTGGATCAGCCTCGGCACTGTTAATTTCAGCCAATAGTTCACGGGACAAATTTTCAGACAGACTATTTAAACTGTGTTCATCATTAAGTATGATTTCCTTAACACCTTCATACTCAACAATATCTATAAATTTATTTTCCACTGTACAGCTCCATCAATTTTTTGTGTTAACGTGTTGGGGAAAGACAATCCATAGAAGAGTCACCTAGCTGAAATCCACCCTCAATATCAAAAATAGCCCCTGTTACATATTGGCCCAATGAGGAACTGAGGAAAATAGCCGCATTCGCAACATCCTCAGCTTGCCCAAAACGACGCAGCGCAATTTTTTTTATAATCGCATTCTTTTCTTCATCGGTTGGTGCTAACCGCTCAACACCTTCAGTTCCCTCAATAGGCCCTGGAGAAATACCGTTCACCCGAATACCAGCAGCACCCCACTCCATTGCCAGCGTTTTTAACAGGGCATTAACACCAGCCTTAGCTGCACAAACATGGGCTTGATAAGGCATCGGATTAACAGCCTGCCCTGCAGTAATTGCAATAAAAGAGGAGCCGGGTTTTTTACAGCAATCAAAAGCGGCTTTAAATACGTTATAGGTACCTATCAAATCAATATCGACAACGGTTTTAAAACCTTTTGAGCTAATACTAACCGCAGGTGCAAAAAAATTACCGGCGGCACCGGCAATCACGATATCCAGCTCGCCGAAACGATTACAGGCAATTTTCATCGCACCTTCGACCGCCTCGTAATCTCTAACATCAGCAGACAGGCCGATAGCCTCGACGCCAGACTCAGCCATAATTTCTGTCGCAGCCTTTTGCGCTTTTGTCAGATCGCGCCCAATGACACAGACCCTTGCACCAAGCTTTGCAAGCCCCTTCGCAATACCCAAGTTAATCCCACTGGTGCCACCGGAGATAAATGCCGTTCTATTTTCTAAAATATATTCTGTAAACATCGCGTAATTACCCGCAGTCAGCGACCATAAAAATGTTAATCACCGGTTTTGAAATACTCAGGCTTACCTAAAGGCCATAAATCGCCCCATAGATGACCACCACCATCCATCGTGATTACCTCGCCGGTCATAAAGTTAGAGGCATCACTTCCTAAAAATGCACAGGCTTCAGCAATTTCCCACGGAGAAGCAAACCGTCGCATGGCATTAGATCTGGTAAAGTGTGAGCGTGCTTCATCTGGGTAAACTTTCATTCCCTCAGTATTTATAATCCCAGGCGCTATACAGTTAATACGAATATTCAGCGGCGCCCACTCTACGGCCACCGATTTAGACGCATAAATAACTCCCGCTCTGGCCGCGCAGGTATGAGCCATCCCCCACATACCCCGATCAATGACGACAACCATATTGATGATATTGCCCGGCCTATTATGATCCCGCCATTTTTTGGCAGCCGCCTGCATCATGAACCAGGTACCATTAAGATTAGTATCTACAACTGATTTCCAGCCATTGGGAGAAAAGTCGAGAGCCGGCTGCGGAAACTGGCCGCCTGCGCTATTAACTACAATATCGATGGCACCTTCTTTCTCCCACACGGTTTCAAATAACAGCTCAACATTTTCCGGGTCACGAATATTGACGGGATAGCTTGTAACATTTAATCCTGCGTCACACATAGCAGCCGCTGCCGACTCTAACTTTTCCAAAGTACGACCACAGATAACCACATTGGCTCCCAGTCGACCATAAAGCCAGGCAGACGCTTTACCTATGCCGCTACCACCACCTGAAATCAATACCCGCTTGCCCGCAAACGTGTCATTGGCATAGACCGTCTTACGACTTGCCATTTCATCATTGCTCATACCAAAGGTATTATGTTGTTCAGCCATAATTTACTCGTTATCTATTTTTAGTAATTAAAAATATCTGACTGCTACTTAAATCAACGTTTTTCCAGGCCTGGATTGAATGCCTCGAACTATCTCTGGCCATATCTCATCAGCAGAAGGGTATGGTGCATAAAGAGTGAGACGATCAACCATTCCATCACAGCGTTGCGCGACTAAATCAGGAATATCTTCAGGCGCACCAATAACGCAAAACGCCTGCATCATTTCGTCACTAAATAGCTGAGCCATTTCATACCACTGACCAAGCTTGGACATCTGGTTTAGACGCGGCCCCAACTCACCCCAACCGTGCGCCTCAAGCACCGGATAATATGCCGGTGTTGAGCCATAGAACGCCAACAGTCTCTTGACTGCATTTTCCGCGATGGACATTTCTTTTTTATTACGCCCAGTGACTGTTAAGATCATCGCGGGCATATCAAAATCAGAAAAATCTTTACCACTTTTCTCCAGTCCGCGACGCAAACTAGGCAACTGCATTTCTCGGATGAATTTCACAGTATTAAAAGGGTGGCCATAAATACCGTCACCAACCTCTGCAGCGACTTCTACCATTTTTGGACCCAGTGCCCCTACATAAATTTTTGGCGCTGGATAGCTAATAGCACCAGGACTAAAAACTGGTGTCATCAATGTATGCTGATAGAATTCCCCCCTGAACTTTAAAGGCTCTCCGGTCTGCCATGAATGCCATATAGCTCTTAATGCCAACACATATTCCCGCATCTGCATAGCAGGCCCGTGCCAGGGCATATTAAAACGCTTTTCAATATGAGCTTTGACTTGCGTCCCCAAACCTAAAATCACTCTTCCTTGAGAATATTTATGTAAATTCCAGGCTTGCTGCGCCAACGTCATCGGCGAACGTGCAAAAGCAACGGCGACACCAGTTATTAATTCAAGTCGCTCGGTATGCTCTGCCGCCAATAACAAATTAAAAAATGGGTCGATGTTAGTATCGAGCGTAAAAACACCATCAAACCCCATTTTCTCCAACA
Source organism: Oceanicoccus sp. KOV_DT_Chl (assembly GCF_900120175.1). Classification (NCBI taxonomy): domain Bacteria; kingdom Pseudomonadati; phylum Pseudomonadota; class Gammaproteobacteria; order Cellvibrionales; family Spongiibacteraceae; genus Oceanicoccus; species Oceanicoccus sp. KOV_DT_Chl. The sequence goes on along the minus strand of NZ_FQLF01000001.1, from coordinate 184,143 downwards.
GCCGAGCTCGCTCTGGCACTATCGATAAATCGCCTTCATACAAATGCAAATTATCAGTACCGGGGAATATTGCGCCATCAACTTTAAGGTTTTTAACAGGCTGGCGATTCATGATAAACCCCGATTACTTCAGCAGTGCCTGAGAAATAATTAGTTTGCGAACCTCAGTAGTTCCTGCCCCTATTTCCAGTAACTTCGTCGCACGAAATAATCGGTTAACCTCAGATTCCCAGATATACCCATAACCACCGTGAATCTGTACCATTTCATCCAAAATACGATTTGAAGTATTCCCGGCATACATTACCGATGCCGCCGTTTGCATATGAATTTTGCCACGCCCACCCTCACCGGCTTCCACCTGCGCCGCCTCACTTAACACCTGATAGGTAAAGGTTCGCATGGTTTCAAGACCTACATACATTTCTGCAAGCTTTGACTGTATCATCTGAAAGTTGCCAATAGGCTGACCAAATTGCTGACGTGTATTCGCGTACTCAACCGATAGATCCAGTGCGCGCTCACAAATCCCAAGCAAAAGGGGAGATATCATTGCACGCTCAAGATCCAAGCCACTCATAACCACTTTATGGCCTTCGTTTTCTTTACCCACAATGTTTTCTACTGGCACGCGACAATTATCGAATACAAGTTCGGCAGTCTGGCTCCCCCTAAAACCCATCTTAATTAGCTTTTGGGCAACACTAAAACCGGGAAAATCTTTTTCAACTACAAAAGCAGAAATTCCTTTACTACCAGCATTGAGGTCAGTTTTAGCGTAAACCAACAACACATCAGCAATAGGTCCATTGGTAATAAATATTTTGCTGCCATTTAAAACGTAATAATCACCCTCTCGTTTTGCAGTTGTGCGCATCGATCCGAGTGCATCAGAACCAGCACCGGGCTCAGTTAAGCCAAGCGCACCAATATGCTCACCTGAACATAGCTTGGGTAAATATTTTTTACGTATAAACTCTGAACCATTACGGTAAATATTATTGGCACATAAGTTATCATGAGCAACCCAGCTTAATGCAAGCGCATGATTCCAACGAGAAAATGCCTGCTCTATTAGACCTGCACTCACTAAATCCATACCGGCACCACCGTATTGCGGATCGACAGTGACTCCCAATAACCCAAGCTCACCCATTTCTTTAAAAATATCTTCAGGCCACCATTCTTCGTCATCCATCTTTTGTGCTAATGGATAAATTTTTTCACGGGCAAAACGGTCCACGTGATCGAGCAGAGATTGCTGCTCATCGGTCAAACTGAAGGCGTTAATTGATGACATAACTTATGATCCTTAAATCTTAGAATTTATAACTACAGCCTTAAGACGCCATATCGACCGTCAGCTATCGGCGCATTCAATGATGCGGCTATCGACATTCCCAACGCATTACGAGTAGCCACAGGGTCAATGATGCCGTCATCCCAAATTTCAGATGTTGCATAATAGGCACTACTTTGATGAATAAAGTCGTCAGTAATTTGGCTACGAATGTGCTCAATCTCTTCAGCAGAAGGCTCACGCCCTCCCGAGCTAACTGCGCGAGCTTGATCGTAACAAGTGTGTTTGCCGCTTGGTCGGCCCCATAACCGAGATCTGACTATTGGGCCAACTAAACGTAAAGCGCGCATCAAATGCACGACCGCACATACCGTAGTTACCCGCACCGAATGAGCCATTAGTCATAACCGTAAATTTAGGCACGTCAGAACAGGCCTGTACCATGATCATCTTGGCACCATCCTTAGTGATGCCCGCTGCTCGTATTCTTTGCCAATCATATAGCCCGTAATGTTTTGCAAAAAAACTAAAGGCGTATGGTTTTGATTACACAGCTGCATAAAATGCGCGGCTTTAAGAGAGCTCTCGTTCAACAAAACTCCGTTATTACCAAGGATGCCAACTTTATAGCCCCAGATATTTGCAAAACCACAAACCAGGGTTTCACCATAATCAGGCTGATATTCATGAAAGCGACTGCCATCCACCATCCGGGCAATAACTTCTTTAATATCAAATTGTTTTTTTATGTTGTCGGGGATAATCCCGTAAAGCTCTGCTGGATCGTAGTAAGGCGCCTCAGGCGTATCACGCTGGCAGGCCCACTTTTTTGGCGCATCCCACTGGGATACAACTTCACGACCAATAGCTATAGCTTCGCGCTCAGTCTTGGCATAATAATCACAAGTACCGCTGACAGATGTATGCATAGCTGCGCCACCAAGTTCAGCAACACTGACATCTTCTCCGGTTGCCGCTTTTACCAGTGGCGGACCACCTAGAAAAACTGCACCTGTTCCTTCAACAATCACCGAGTAATCAGATAACCCCGGGATATAAGCACCGCCCGCAGTGCAGTGGCCAAAAACTAGCGATAATTGTTTGCATCCCATTTTTGACAAAATGGCCTGATTACGAAATATTCTCCCAGCCATATTACTGTCACCAAATAACTGGGATTGCAGTGGTAAAAAACCGCCCGCACTATCACACAAATGGATAACCGGCAGTTTATTTTCAATGGCAATATCTAAAGCCCGTACAATTTTTTTTACTGTTAAGGGATACCAGGCTCCTCCCTTCACACTAGCGTCACCAGCATGGATAACCACTTCCCTACCACTGACAATACCTAAACCAGTAATACAGCTCGCCGAAGGCGCCTCTCCATCATAAGCACAGTTCGCAGCCAATGAAGAAAATTCCAAAAAAGGTGTACCAGGGTCAAGCAACAGCTCTAATCGCTCTCGGGGCAGCATTTTCTTATCCCGCAGCAAGCGCTGAATGTCTTTATCAGGGCGCTTATTTCTAGCAGCATCCTGCCGCTCATAAAACTCGCTCAGTATTTTTTTATTGTGCGTGCTGTACTGCTTAAACTCATCTGAGTGAGTATTCAGTTTCGATGCAATTTTTCTCATGCTAATTCACCCTCAGCAACCGCAATTAATGCTAAAACAGAGGATTTTTCAAATGTATTACCACTCTCAACATTTACTTGATCAACAATGCCAGAGATAGCTGCTTTGACTTCTGTCTGCAACTTCATACTTTCAATCAACATGAGACTTTGACCTTCAACAACCTGATCACCATTAGCGACATAAACATCAACTACAACACCAGGCATCGGTGCACGCACTACACCTCCACCAACATTTTCACCAGATCCCGCTGAAGAAAACTCACTAGCCAACTCAAGTGACCAACTCTTGCCATGCATATGAATAAAAATATTCTCGCCATCCTGTGCCACATAGCATGGATAATGAACACCATTTAAAAATAATTCATAGTGGTGTAAACCAAGTTTCTCTATACGGACAGATACTAAGTGGCTATCAATATTCAGCGTAATTTCATCTGCTACTCGAACAGGTGCAGCTGTATGCGTGACGCCATTCAAAATATATTTTGGCTGCATACTAATTTCTCCAACATCCAATAGCTCCATAGGGGGCCGGCGTTTTCTCCATCATCGTTTTTATAGCCCTATCCGCGAGCACAACAGCAGATAACAACGCAACACGCTCATCAGGCGTTGCCTCCCTAGCGGTTAAGTATTCAGCGTATTTAGTAATAAAATTAGTATCGAATTCTCCACTCACAAATGCGTCATGTGACAGTACCTGCACTAGAAAATCAGTATTAACTTTTACACCAAGCAATACGAATTCTTGCAGCGCTTTAATGGCCTTCTCAATAGCTTTTTCACGTGAAGAAGCATGCACAACGAGCTTGGCTAACATCGGGTCATAGGCTGTAGTGACTAACTGATTTTGATACAGACCACTATCGAAACGTACACCCTTGCCACTTGGCTCTTGTAAATAAAGAACCTTACCCGTCTCAGGCAAAAAGTTATCGTAAGTATCCTCAGCACAAATACGGCATTCAATAGAATGCCCATGGAGGCTTATTTTGTCTTGACTAACACCAAGCCCCTGACCTGAAGCGATTCGAATTTGCTCAGCAACTAAATCAATACCTGTCACCATTTCAGTGACGGCATGCTCGACTTGAATACGAGTATTCATTTCCAGAAAGAAAAATTCGCCTTCCGGGGTATATAAAAACTCTACTGTTCCTGCACTACTGTAATTTGCAGCTTGTGCAATGCCGACAGCCACTTCACAAAGACTTTCACGGTAGGCCTCATCCAACGCAGGTGAAGGTGACTCCTCTATGATTTTTTGAAAGCGGCGCTGCACAGAACACTCGCGCTCCCCCAAGTGAATAACACGCTTTCCATCGCCCAATATCTGCACTTCAATATGTCTGGCGCTATCAAAATAACGCTCGACGTACACGCGCTTATCGCCAAAATATTTTTCGGCCTCAGACGCTGCAACTTTTAATGTACTGGACAGCTCATCGAGGGACCTGACAATACTCATGCCCTTGCCACCACCACCAGCAGATGCTTTAACCACTAGCGGCAGACCCATATGGGAAACCGCATCCAGAAAGCCCGGCTCGTCAGCATCCATCACAACAGAAGGAGCAACAGGAAAACCATGCTCGACAACAAACTCACGAGATCGAATCTTATCTCCCATTAGCTCAATGACTTCGGGCGACGGACCAATAAAACAGACTCCCGCAGCCTCTAGCGCTCTAGCAAATTCGGCATTTTCCGCGAGAAAGCCGTAACAAGGATGCACCGCATCAACACCAAAGCTCTGGCAAATATCAACTATTTGAGCAATATCCAAATAGGCTGCCGACGGCGACTCCCCAGTAATCTCTACCGCTTCATCAGCCTGGCGGACAACTGGAGAATTCCTGTCACTATCATGGAAAACCACCACAGAGGCGATATTCATTTTCTGCAAACAGCTCAACACCCGGAGGGCAATCTCCCCCCTGTTGGCAATCAATACTTTCGAAAACAGCTTATCCATACTCATACATTCATCATGCTAACCAACTACCTGACAAGAACCTTGCGGACACAGACCGCAAAACCAAACCACAGCGCCTCAACGACGATCACTCTGCTACCAAATACGGCATCTGAATGCGCAATATATTGTTATTTTGAGTCAAACTCAACAAATATGAATTATTTTTACATAAAAAATAACTCATATTTTTGTAAAAAATATATTAATTTAATAAAATCAATAACTTATATTTTAATCTTATCAACCCCTTAAATCGAAAACCACACTCCCAAGCTTGACAGAAAAACTACCCCATATAAACTGAGTCCAACATAATAAGCTATTGGCTAATTTGACAGAGCTAGGCTCCACTCACACTTAACATTTAAATGTACTGACATTTCTTCAAAAGGATCAGCCATGCCTACTCAATTAGCGGTCGAACTCTCACCCAATGGAGTGCTACGACTCACGATGAATCGACCCGAAGTACACAACGCCTTCGACGACCATCAAGCAATACGCCTGATTGAGGCTCTTGATCGGGCCAATGACGACCCGGCAGTGCGCGTCGTCGTGCTTGCCAGTAGCGGGAAAAGCTTCTCTGCCGGCGGCGATCTTAACTACATGAAACGAATGAGCAGCAACAGCTACGAAGAAAACCTGGCTGACGCCGCACAGTTAGCGCGACTGATGAAGACCCTCAACTTCCTGACCAAACCAACTGTTGCCAGAGTGCAAGGCGCTACCTTTGGAGGCGCCGTAGGTCTTGTCAGCTGCTGCGACATCGCAATCGGTACACCGAACGCCCGCTTTGCACTTAGTGAAGTCAAAGTAGGCATGGCACCTGCCACTATTGCGCCTTATGTTGTCCGGGCTATCGGTACTAGAGCTGCCCGCAGATTTTTTACTACTGCAGAAGTTATCAGCGCTGAAAAAGCGTTGGCGATAGGCTTACTGAGTGAAGTTGTTTCTGCTGATGATCTCGATGTTACCGTCGACACGATTGTGGAATCACTCCTTAAAAATGCCCCAACAGGCATGCAAAAAGCCAAACAAATTATCTTTGATGTGGCTGCTGGCGATATCACCGAGTCAATGATTAAAGACACCGTGAGCTTCATCGCTGACATTCGCCATACCGATGAAGGCCGGGAAGGTCTCAGCGCCTTTCTTGAAAAACGCCCACCCAACTGGACATAAAAACGTCTAGCCAAACATCACAACAGGAGAAAAGAGTGAACAACAAAAAGATGGTGCGTGTTGCCAATGCACAAGGCTTTTGGGGAGACAGCTTGCTTGGGCCAATCCGCTTGGTAGAAGAAGGTCCAGTAGATTATCTGACTTTTGACTATCTAGCTGAGATCACCATGAGCATCATGCAAAAACAAAAAATGCGCAACCCGGAAGCAGGATATGCACTGGATTTTATTACCATGCTCGCCAGGATTTTGCCCACTTGCCAGCAAAAGGGTATCAAAGTAATCGCCAACGCTGCAGGCGTAAACCCAAAGGCCTGCCTTCAGGCTATTGAAAAAGTAATCACCGATCTCGGGCTTACGGGCATCCGTGTTGGTATCGTTGAAGGCGATGATATCCTCGACACACTCCCCGAGCTCATAAAATCCGGAGAGTTATTTAATAACCTTGAAACCGGCGATAATCTTGATCAAATTCGCGACCGCATCAGCAGCGCTAATGTTTACATTGGTGCCAAGCCCATCGCAGACGCCTTAGATCAGGGAGCCGATATTGTCATCACTGGGCGCGCTAGCGACCCATCGCTTGTCCTCGCGCCACTGATCCATGAGTTCGGCTGGTCCATGGAAGACTATGACAGAATGGCTGCTGGCACCATCATGGGCCATATCATTGAATGCGGCCCCCAGTGCACCGGCGGCAACTTCACCCATTGGCGCGATGTTCCCGATATGGCGCGTATTGGCTACCCCATCATCGAAGCTAGCGATGATGGCAGCTTTGTAGTGACCAAACACGAAAATACCGGTGGACTGGTCTCAGTCGAAACCGTCACATCACAATTACTTTACGAACTGGGCGATCCAAAAAACTACCTCGGTCCCGACTGTATTGCTGATTTCACCAGCATTGAAATCGCCCAGGAAGACACCAACAGAGTTTCCATTTCCGGCATAAAAGGCTATGCCCCAACGCCCACTTACAAAGTTTCCATGTCCTATTCAAGCGGCTATAAAATTTTGAGCACCCTCTGCATCGCAGGTCCCGATGCCATTGAGAAGGCGCACGTTCTGGCAGATATGGTGTTTGAACGCATGGCAATGCATGGCGCGGTGATCGCAGAAGAAGACCGCTTCCTGGAATTATTCGGCACCAACGTGCTTTACAAAGGCTTGGTTCCTGCCGCCGAACAACCACATGAAATCATGATGCGAGTGGGTGCTAAAGGAGACAACCGGGATCAGCTAAATATTCTGGGCGCAGAAATCGCACCACTATTAACTTCAGGCCCCCCAGGAATTACAGGGTTTGCAGGCGGGCGAGCACGAGCTACCGAGGTTGTCGGTTACTGGCCAGCACTAATTGATAAAACCAAAGTTAGCACACAGGTTACGGTGAAGGAGATTTAACATGGCACAAGTAAGATTGATGGATATTGCGATTGCTCGCTCTGGTGACAAAGGCGACGACAGTAACATCGGGGTCATGGCCAACTCCCCTGCACTCTATAACTTTCTGCAAGAAACATTAACCAGCTCAGTGGTCAAAGATTTTTTTAACGAGATATGCCTTGGCGAAGTCGTGCGCTATGAGCTACCTAACCTCCAATCCTTGAATTTTTTACTCAGCAATTCACTCGGCGGAGGCGGCACAGAGACCTTACTAACTGACGCACAAGGTAAAGCACATGGCTTAGGACTGCTGCATATGACCCTGGAAGTCCCAGATGAATTGTTAAGTTAGTCTTAGGTTTAAAGCGCGATGACAACTACTAGTGTACTCGACTTACTCCGAAGGAAAGCTCGAGGCCAACCTCAAAGAATTATTTTTCCCGAGCAATCTGACCCAAGGGTGATAGGGGCAATCGGTATATTAGTCGAGCAAGGCTTATGCAAACCCGTGCTACTCAACACCTCAAACCCGAAAATTCCCGACTGTGAAATTTTCTGGGAACAAACCGATGCCCCCGAATGGTTTGATTTAGCCACGACCACTTTTAGCGAAAGCAGAAACATCACCCTTGCGCAAGCTAAACAAGACCTGAGAGATCCACTACTACTCTCTGCTCTACTCACCCGCTGTGGCTATATAGATGCAGGTATTGCAGGTTCAATCGCTACTACCGCCAATGTGTTAAGAGCCGCCATTCAAGGCATCGGCCTGATTCCAGACTCACAGTTATTATCCAGCGCATTTTTGATGGAGCTACCGAACTGTGTATTAACCTACGGGGATTGCGCAGTTAACCCCTGTCCAACAGCAGAACAACTGGCTCAAATAGCTATCGATAGTGCGGCAACCCACTTTGCTCTAACAGGGCAAACCCCCAAAGTGGCACTGCTTTCATTTTCAACCACAGGCTCAGCACAACACAAAAGCATTGATACCGTTCGCAAAGCTTTATCTATCGTAAAATCCCAAAAACCTGAACTTTGTATTGATGGCGAACTACAATTCGACACCGCTTTTGTTGCTAATATCGGCGCTATTAAGGCTACTGACTCGCCTGTAGCGGGACAAGGCAATGTCTTTATTTTTCCCGACCTAAACTCAGGCAATATTGGTTATAAAATCACCGAACATCTGGGGGGCGCCAACGCGATTGGACCAGTACTACAAGGACTAAGAAAAACGTGGGTAGATCTATCGCGAGGCTGCAAACAAAATGATATCGTAGACGCCGCAGTTATTGCTTCCGTGCTATCAATAGAACAAAAGAAAAAGCCTCAGCCTCACCATCAGGGTGAGATCTGTGAGGTGTAGTGCTCAACATTGCACAAAGGATTATTTTATTCCTAATACAAGAGTGCCCACCCCAAAAAAACATACTGGAACAATTATGTCAGACGCATTAGAACGAAAAAAATCACCAAGGAAGAATAAAAATGTTCGTATCGCATCTATTTTAAAAGCCGCAAGAGAAACCTTCGAGCAGCAGGGATACGAGCAAGCCAAGATCTCTGAGATTGCCGAAAAAGTTGATATCGTTGAAGGTACAATATTTCATTATTTCGGTAGCAAAAGAAAGTTAGTTTTAAAAGTGATGGAAGATTTTTACAACGGAATTACTGAAAGTCTTTATGAAGAAATCACTGGCATCCAAGGTACTCGCAACCGCCTCCATTTTGTTATTTGGCATCACCTGAAAGTAATTAGTGATAACGCCCCGCTTTGTGCCGTTATCCTCCGGGAATCTCGCGGCCTGGACAAAGCTTTTAGCAAAGACATATATCAACTTAACCGTAACTATACTGCCCCACTGAGGCAAGTCATTCAGGAAGGGGTAGCCAATGGCGAAATTAATCCTGAGATATCCATCTCCATGGTATCTAATACTGTCTACGGTAGTATCGAGCACGCACTATGGAATTTATTATCCGATGGAGAAACTCTGGATGTTGCCAAAACAGCTAAAGATTTCACTGACATGGTCTTTAATGGTATTCGAGTACATACCACGGAAGTTGAAAGCAGTGAAGCAGCAAGACTGATCAAAAAATTAAACAAATTACTCTAACAATAATCCAGCTACTGCTTATTCATTATTAATGCAAAGCGCTTAAATTGTATATTATCAGGAGGCCGACCATTTTTTCGCTAACTCAAATTTTAAACCGTGCAGCCCAGATTAATCCCAATGGCATTGCTTGCGCAATGGATGACAGAGAGACTAGCTGGACCGAACTACGCAAACGAATTGCTTGTATCGCTGCAGGCCTCCAAAGACAGGGACTTAAACCTGGAGATCGCGTTGCTATTCTGGCCAATAATAGTGAACGTTACTTTGAAAACCTCTTTGCCATTCCCTGGGCCGGCGGCGTCATTACACCCATTAACTGTCGCCTGGCAGACCCAGAAATAGCGTATTGGCTTGAGGACTCCGGAGCAAAAATAATACTGGTCGACAACAACTTTGCCGATCGAGTTAAACTGTTACAACCTCAGCTCAAAGACTTGCAAACGCTGATATACATGGAACAAGAACACGCACCCAGTGGCTATATCGAGTATGCACAGCTACTCGAATACGGTGTTGTTGATGACGCAGGTCGCAGCAATGATGACTTGGCTGCCATTTACTACACCGGCGGTACTACCGGTCGATCAAAGGGTGTCATGTTAAGCCACCAAAACTTAGTAGCCAACTCATTGCAGTCATCGTCTTTTCTAAACCTGAAGGCAAACAAGCGCATCCTTCATGCCGCCCCAATTTTTCATATTGCATGTACTTCTCAGTGCCTAGCATCAACCCTGGTTGCAGCGTCAAACCACTTCATTGCCAGCTTTGATCCCGAAAAATTCATGCAAACGGTCGAAAGCGCTAAGATTGAGCAATCAATGTTAGTACCCACAATGATTAATATGCTGGTCCATAATCCAGCTTTTAAAAAATACGATCTATCATCACTTGTCGACATACTCTATGGGGCCTCCCCCATGCCTGAAGCTGTAATCAGCAAAGCTCTTGAAATGCTGCCCACACCCGGTTTTTCCAAGCTTACGGCCAAACAGAAACAGCTCCATTCATTACCGGTCTAGCATCCAGATATCATGTGTTAGATGGTCCTCTCTCGGGAAAATTAAAATCCGCTGGGCGCGCCATGCCTGGAATAGACCTTGTCATAATGGATGGAAATAATCAGGTACTTACAGCAGATGAAGTCGGAGAGATATGTGTGCGCGGGCCAAATGTGATGTTGGGCTACTATAATTTATCTGAACAAACGGCAGCAACAATACAAACAGGCTGGCTCCATACTGGCGACAGCGGTTACTTGGATGCAGAAGGTTTTCTATTTATTCTCGACAGGGTAAAAGACATGATAATCTCTGGAGGAGAAAATATTTATTCGATAGAGGTAGAAAATGCCATCTATCAACATCCTGCTGTCGAACAGTGTGCCGTGATCGGCATACCTAGTGAAAAATGGGGTGAGCAGGTACACGCAATAGTGATGCTCGAAAAAGGAAAAACACTTGCGGAAGCTGAACTTATTGAACATTGCCGCACATTAATATCCGCTTTTAAGTGCCCACGAAGCATAACATTTCAGCAAGAACCCCTACCCATATCGGGTGCGGGAAAAATATTAAAAGCTGACCTTCGAAAAACGCTCTGTGAGAACAATAGCTAGAAAAAAACTCTACTCTACTGCAAACAATTATCCGGATATCTTTACGGAAAATTATCCGGATAAGCGCCGCAGAAGTAACGTTTAACTTACTCAGCCAAATAGAAAATCAATCACTATGGCTGATAAGATAAAGACTTGGTTAAAATAATTTATTATTCCTATTACTTTGCTATTTTTCTAACCAACGATTGCCATCTTAAATTTTTCGATATCTGCTCAAAATTTACGGTTAAGGTATTCTTAAACTCTTCCAGTTACCGGAATCAAAGCACCAGTGATTACGTCTGCGCGATCACTCAATAGAAACAGAATTACATCCGCTAAAGCTGCCGGCGTGACCCAAGTTGAAAAATCAGCATCAGGCATATCATTTCGATTAGGCTGCGTATCAATAATACTCGGCAGCACTGCATTCACAGTAATATTACGCGGCTTTAACTCTTCCGCAAGCGCCTCAGTAAACCGGGCCACACCAGATTTTGATGCAGCGTATGCCCCCATACCTAGATCTGCTTTCATTGCACCGGCTGCGCTAATGCTGACAATACGTCCCCCACTGGCAGGAAAAAATGCTAACGCACCGCGACTCGCATTAACAGCGGTACGTACATTCATTTGATACAGCAAGTCCCAAGTCTCAATAGAGCCGTCAGCAACTGTTTCCCAGCGAAAACCACCAGCAACATTCACCAAAGCATCAATACGACCATATTTTTTCGCGATTGCACTCAGACCCGTTTTAGTAGCTTCAGCATCCCCCAAATCAAAGGCAGGCGAACTCTCCACCCCGGCTACAGCCTCACCCTCAACAACATCAACGGCGACAACGATGGCACCAGCCTGAACTGCAGCGTTGCATACAGCTCGCCCTAGCGAACCCAAACCACCCGTGACTACAATAATTTTGTTCTTTAAATCCATTAACATATTCTCCAGCCCTGTCTATAAGGCTTCTGCTATATATTTATCAAAATAATTATGTGTATCTCACCAGAAATCAATGAAAAAATTTAATATACTATTGAATCAAAAACTCAGACAGTTTTTCGTATTTTTTTCAGCCAGCGTCGAAAGTCCTGATCCATAGCGTACAAGCAAGGTAAGTACAACAACGTAACTAGACTACCAAATAAAACACCCCAGAACATCGTCATAATCATCGGCCGTAAAAAAGAATTGTCGCCCATGATGCCATAGGCAGCAGGAAATAAACCCGCGACGGTTGTTAGTGTCGTAATAAAAACGGGGCGCAAACGCGAACCAGCGGCGTCTACAATTTGTCGCTGACTTAACGGCCCCTCACCTCTATTTTTGTTTAGACGATCAATCATAATCAGAGAGTCATTTATTAATATCCCTGCCAAACCGGTCATTCCCACCATAGCCGACATACTTAAATCAAAACCCTGCACCGCAAAAGCTAGAAAAACACCAACCATACCCAATGGAATAACCAGCATCACCAACAACGGCTGGCTAACAGAGCTAAACAGCAATACCAGCAAAAACAGAATTCCAGCCATTGCTAACACCGCCGCATTACCCACATTGCCAAGCGCATCTTTTTGTCGCTTCACCTCACCGCCCTGCAGAATACGAAGCTGTGGGTAGCGAGCGCGTAATTGATTATCTTCTATATAGCTGGTAACAATTTGATTAATCTTAGCAACGGAAATAAAAGATTTATCAATTTCCGCATAAACGGTAATACTACGATCACCGAAAAAATGGCGAATAGACGATTCACCAGGATGACTGACTAGCTCGGCAACACTGCGTAATAACACTGGCTCACCACGATTATTGATGATCGTCAGGCCATATAGCGTTTCCAGTTTTCCCTGTTCCGGCTGCTGAAATTGCAAGCGGAATTTAATACGTTCATCCACGGTTTGGAGCTCATCAATCAACAGGCCATCAAAAGCAATGCGCACTGCGCGGGTGATACTAGAAACGGTGAGACCATAATCGGCAATTGCCTCGTGATTAAGCTCAAGCTCAATCAGGTCTTTACCGGGACTGTAAGTAGTCCAGACTTCACTAACACCCGGTTGTGCTTGCAACAGATTAGTGAGCGCATCGGCCACTAGATAGCGGTGCTCATGATTGCCAATAATATCCACCTCGACCGAACGCCCAGTTGGCGGCGTATTGCGATAGGGTTCGACCACAATACTATTGTAATCTTCGCGGTTGGAAAAATTCTTTCTCAACTTGGAAAGAATGCTTAGGGCATCATTTTCGCGCTCCTCTAAAGGCACTAAAAATATGCTAATTAAACCCCATGAAGGCTGGCGCCCTTCCGTCACACTATTTACGTCACCGTTGTCATGATGGCCAACAGTAAATTTAATATTGAGGATATCTTCGGCCGCTACCAGGGCTCTAATTTCTGCATCCATCGATGCCAAAGCGTTACGGGTTTGCTCAAACGAAGTACCTACAGGTAACTCTGTCTTGATTAGAATATTATCGATATCCCCATCGGGATAAAGGTTTATGTCTATCGATTGAATGCTGACCCACCCTATCAGAACAGCGCCAATAGTGGTTGCGATAAATGCCAAATAACGATGACTGAGAACATGGCTTAGCCACCAACGATAGAACCTTTCAACCGGCTTAAACCAATTACGAAAACCCTTGGCGGCTTTTTTATCTTGTGATTTTAGTGCCGAAGCCATATGCGCGGGCAACATCAAATTACATTCCAGTATCGAGGCCGCCAACACCATCATTACCATTGCGGGAATAACCCACATAAACTTGCCTTCAATACCGGATAAAAATAACAAAGGCGCAAAAGCAAACAACGTTGTTGCAGAGCTAGTAAGCACCGGTGCAGCTATTCCATAGGTACCATTAATAGCTGCATTGATAGGGTCTTCACCCGCTTCTTTGTGTTGGAAAATATTTTCAGCGACAACGATAGCATCATCCACCAATATCCCTAACATCAGGATTAAAGCACCAATACTGGTCTGATTGATGCTCATATCAAAAAACACCATAAAGATAAACGCCAGCATAATTGCAGTAGGAATTCCCGCCGCAACCCAAATGGTAAAGCGAAAGGGAAAAAAAGACATGAGCACAAGAAATACAAGAATAATGCCTGCGATTGCATTATTCACCAGCGAAGTCAGCATGTTGCGCGTGTAACGTGTAGTATCATTAAACGTAGATAATGTAACGCCATGTGGCAATCGCAGATTGGCTTCTTCAACAAAGACACGCAGTTGCCTGGCGACCTTAAGACCATCGGCATCGGCTTCTTTTTTTACCAACAGACTAATACCCGGCGTACCATCTGTGAATGATTGAATACTCCAGTCTTCGTAATCAATAACGACTTCAGCAATATCACGAACACGTAAATAATTGGCGGGGCCATTGACCCGAATGATAACTTCGGCTAACTCCTTGGGATCGCGAAACTCGCCGACCGTAATAATATCTTTCTCACTTTTGAATGAGTTAAGAGAGCCTCCGGAATCTCGTACGTTTCGGCCAGTAACCGCAGCAATTATTTCATCGTAGCTGATGCCCAACTGGTGTACCCGCTGCGGGTCGAGTAAGATTTTTACTTCCTTGTTTCTATAACCCTCTTTATCAACACCGGCCACATCAGGTAATTGCATCAGCTCTGTGTGTAATTGTCGTGCGGTATGCCGAAGCGTTTCTTCGGATACATTGCCATGTAACAATAACTCCATGACGGGAATAACATCCGGATTGTGACGATGTATATCAGGCTTTAACGGCAGGTTCTTAGGTAGGTGGGCATCAGCACGATCAATAGCCTTTTGCAGGTCAACTGCAAATTTGGCATTTTGACTGACGTTATTATCAGGGTTTGCCTTAACCAAAATACTAGAGACGCCCTCCATACTACTGGAGACCATTTCATCTAACCCGTCCAACTCAAGTATTTGTTCCTCCAATGGCACTGTGACAGATAGCTCGACATCGTTGGCACTAGCGCCGGGTTGAATGGTGGTAATGGTGAAGTTACCGAGATCCATTGACGGGTAACTGCTGTACTCCTGAGAACGTAACACCATAATTCCCGCCATTATTATCATGGCTAGAATCATATTGACCAGCAACGTACGACGAGCGAAAAATGCAATAAGAGATTTCACTTGGCGCTACTCTCAACACTTTCTTCAGCAGTGACAGGCACACTTTCAGTAAGCTCTCTTGAAATTTCCGTGTTGTTATACGGCTGAGTATCAGCACTAGTATCTTCACTGTTTTTGGATGTAACCAGGCTGCCATGTTGCAATAGCGGCAATGGCCCCAGAATCAATTGATCACCCGCTCTCAGTCCAGAAAAAATGGGGATTTGGCCATCCCCACCTACACCAATCATCGGTTCTACTTCCTGTGCGCGACCATTAGCAATTCGGAAAACTACCCGGCGCCGATTTCTATCCACCAATGCCGCCTCTGGAATAAGAATAGTGTTCTCTCTCAACATACCCTTAAGGCGTAACCTCACTGACATACCTGCACGGAGCTGACGGTCATTGTTACCTACTGTCAGCTTCACCTCAAAATTACCTGTTTGCGGGTCGGCACTATTACCGACCAACTCCACGCGAGCTATATATTCTCGACCTGGTACACCAGGGCAGGTCATGGCAGCTACTTCACCCAGTCGCAACAAGTTAACTTCGCGCTGACTCACATAGGTTACCGCACGCAGGGTATCGGTAACTTCAACTACAGCTAATGAATTGCCTGGTAGTACAGTTTGCCCTGGCTCCGCATTGCGCTGGTCAACGATCCCATCCACAGGGCTAATAATGGTTGTTTCGCGTAAATCCTGTTGCGCCAGCGCCAGCGCTGCTTCGGCTTCACTCAGCGCAGCGGCTGCACGGGTAAAGTTTGCTTCGCTTTGTTTGAACTGCTCCTGTGAAAGTGCGCCAGTGGTCACCAAGTTACGATGGCGCTGGTAAGTGCTCTGGGATTTACTCAGCTCGGCTTTGGCGCTTTCCAGATAGGCTTCAGCCTGCTTGAGTTTTAATTCCTGCTTTTTTCGATCCAGTCTGATCAGTACCTGTCCAGCACGTATGACTTCTCCTTCCTTGAAATTTACTTCTCGAACAGTGCCGGAGAAATCAATACTAATATCAACAGTTTCAGTAGATTCTAAATATCCATAACTGTCGAAGCTACTGCGCCAGTGTTGTGGTTGCAACATCAAGGTTTGCACCTGTAGTGCGTCTTCCACAATTTTTTTTCCGGAAACGGGCTGCTTATCACTACAGCTAGCGAGTAGAACTGAAGATAAAAGTAGAGGAATGATAGTGCTGCAACACAAGCGTTCAAGCATGGATAAACTCCATTATGAGGAAAATTGCAGAGTGGGACAGCGCTGTTTTTTATCCCCAATATTTTGAATTAATCGTTTATAACGCGGATTAATGGCTCGTGCTTTTAGAATAAAAAATTGCGTTAATTACAGCGAACTCGCAAGTTACAAATGCTCTTTCTTAACTAAAGTAACCAAGTAGCGTTAATCACAGAATTACTGCGTCCAATAACAAGCTTGGCAAAATAATATTTTAACCATTCACCTTAACCGGACTGACCTGGTACCTATCGTTTGATAACGTTAATATCAAACGATAGGTTGGATAATATCGCTAACCGGCAAGTATTGGATTGGTATTGTTCAAGAGGCTTTCACAACGGGCCTTAATCTTCTCTTGATGTTCGTCAATATAGGGGCGAATCCAGAATTGACCATTGCGAATACCTTCTATACAGCTTTCTGCAACCTCAGCTGGCTCAGTCAATTTGAATTCGACATCCTGACCGACACTCGCTTTCTTCAAATCTTCCATGGACAGATAATCTTCAACCTCGTCGTCATCTTTGAAAGCCTCCTGACGGTTACGCTGTGAAGCAAGTATCTGAGTATTAACTAGATGTGGCCCAGGGTATAACAGGTGTGCCTGTATCGACGCTGCATCCATCAAAAA
Source organism: Oceanicoccus sp. KOV_DT_Chl (assembly GCF_900120175.1). Classification (NCBI taxonomy): domain Bacteria; kingdom Pseudomonadati; phylum Pseudomonadota; class Gammaproteobacteria; order Cellvibrionales; family Spongiibacteraceae; genus Oceanicoccus; species Oceanicoccus sp. KOV_DT_Chl. Next base: position 166,913 of record NZ_FQLF01000001.1, on the reverse strand, counting down.
CTGGTAATGCAACACTTCTGTTAAACTAGTCACAGCCGCTTTTGAAGACGCATAAATAGGTGTCGTTGGAAAAGGATAACATCCGCCATTGCCTGACGTAGTATTGACAACATGACCCTCTTCCCCATTCTCCAACATACGGGGAACGAACGCACTAATTCCATTCACAGCACCCATAACATTAACACTGTAACCCCATTGCCAGTCGTTAGGGGTCAATGTCCAGATTCGGCGAGCAGCTTCTTTAATGCCTACTCCTGCATTGTTGCAAAGAATATGAACATTGCCATAGACCTCGAAGGCTTTGTCAGCCAATGCCAAAACCGATTTCGGTTCAGTTACATCTGTCACAACACCAATAGCATTGACACCCGCTGCAATAAGCTCTGAGACAGCCACATCCAAAACTTTCTCTTCTATGTCTGCGACAACGATATTCATACCCTCTCGAGCAAAAACATCACAGAGGCAGCGACCAATGCCACTGGCACCGCCAGTTACAACGGCAGTTTTACCTTTAAAGTCATTCATTTTTTGTGTTTCCAATAATATGTCAGTGTCAGCAGTTACAACCAAGCAATAAACACCTTACCTAACTTAAAAGAGATTGTTGGCCCCGAATAGTCCGCAACATATTTTAGTATCGGCGGAGTTAATCCAGTAGCATTAATCTTCAAAGCCAAATCACTTCGGTTTGCCTGAGCTCAATTTAAGTCGCACTGAGAGATTTAAGACAAAAACTCAAGAGATTCACGATTGAACATTTCTTCATGCTCCACCTGTACCCAATGACCACATTCCGATACGAGAATCATTTTTAAATTTTCACAATTTTTTGCCAGCCCCAAAATTCCACTATCAGGCATCATTCTTTCATTGGTACCCCAGAATGCTAAAACCGGGCAAGCTAATTCTGGAAGTTTTTCTACCAAATGAGGTATTTGCATGGTCATCATTACGTGGAAATTCATGATTTCCATTATCTGTAACCGCTCAGCCACGAGCTCATCTGTGGCATATTTTGGGTCGTGCATTAAACCAAAAGAAAATAACTCCTTCATGACCTCCGCTGTAATAGGTTCACCGGAACCATATACCTCGATCATTTTAAGCATGCCGCTCATTTCCATATATTCTTCTGTTGGACTCATGCCACCAGGCGCTAACAGAATTAACTTCTCTACTAATTTCGGGCATTCCAGAGCAAGACCTATGGCAATAGCGCCACCTAAAGAATTCCCCACTACCGCACAGTTTTTAACACCAATCACGTCCAGCGTTTGCTTGACGCATTCCACAAAGAAGGACAGCGGATGATCAACATCATCTGGTTTATCAGAAAAACCAAAGCCGACAAGATCAAGTACCAGGCAGCGATAACCCTGCTCCACCAGCCAAAGATAGTTACCTTTAAAATTACTGTGGCCACTGGCACCAGGTCCCGAACCATGAAGAAAAACGACTACAGGACCTTCACCAACATCAAGATAATGCATACGGTGACCGTTAGCACAATCTGCATAATTACCCTCAGGTAATACTCCATTTAACCCCATCTACCTATCCTCTGACTTATTCTAAATAATGCGAGCAAGAGATTTGCTCGCACGCAGCTGTATTCAACAATAACTATTTAAAGGCTAGGGTCTGAAGGTTCCTGTCCAAACAATATACCACCTAAATTAACGGCGAAAGGTTCAGAAATATTTGCGATATGAGCCTGGCTAGCAAAAATATCAAGATGACGATCCAGCATTTCACTACCAAGTCGTATACCTCCAGAACCACCTGCTTTAAGCATAAGTGAAGAGAGCTCCAAGCACTGATCTGCAACCATGGACGCATCATATCTATACCGAGCGCGGTCAACCATTGGCACAGCTTCTCCTTTACTAGCAGCATCTAACATGTGATCAAAATTGCTATACATAATCAGTTTCATATGCTCAATTTCAGATTTCGCTCTAGCAGCAACTTTCTTCGCACCCGGGTCATCACACATAGGTACCGGACCAGCGACACGTGTTTTAGCAACTTCAACATAAGCGTCAAGCACACTTTCGACCGCACCTAAAGATGCAGTGCAAACTGCTCTGGAAAATACCTGCATAAATGGCAATCGATACAGAGGGGCTTAGATGCATGTTTTTCGCCACTCATATCTTCTAGCATTTTATGCGTTCGGTGCTCCGGAACAAACTTATCCATAACAACAATGTCATGGCTTCCTGTTCCTTCAAGACCAACTACATCCCAGTTTTGAAAGATTTCGTAATCCTCCTTCGGCAGTAGAAAGGTGCGATAATTCAACATATTCCAAGGCTCCTCTTCTGTCGGTACTACTGCGCCAACGAAGACCCAATCGCAATGCTCACAACCACTGGAAAAACTCCAACGACCAGTCAGCTTGAAACCTCCTTCAACAGGTGTAACCCCCCCCATAGGGGCGTAAGAAGAAGAGATTAATGTCGCAGGATCACTACCCCAAACATCCTTAGAAGCCTGCTTATCAAACAAGTTTAGTTGCCAGTTATGCACACCTATGACTGAAAAAATCCATGCTGAAGACATACACGCCTTAGCTAACTCGAGTACCACAGAATAAAAAACCTGAGGATCCATCGAATAACCACCATACTCTTCAGACTGCAGTATCTTAAAAAAACCAGCTTTCTGAAAATCTTTAACAGTTTCATCAGGAACTCTTTTGTCCGCCTTACATTGCGCCGCCCGCTCACGTAACACAGGCTGTAATTCCTTCGCTTTTTGTATTAATTCTTCTGCACGGGGTGAACCCATACTGTAGATACCACCGCTTCTACCCAATTCAATCATATTCACAATAGTGTTCCTCTTCGTTTTTTTCACGATATATACTAACGAGTTTGCATAGCTAAAATCGAATCTCTGACAACACGTCCCAGCTATTCATCGCTTGAGCAGTCATTACTTCATAGTTTTCATGTAAACCTTAATTCTATGCAATAAACTTAAATACTTTCGGGTCTATTCTAAATATAGAATTGTGCAAAGTATTTTCGAAATTGCATCACGGGACCATCACCATCACACAGAATTGGGTTAACATGATGGAATTTTTTATTCCAAATAGGAATATCTCCCTCCACACCTGTCTGGCCGTTTGTAGCGTCCACCGCCGCATCAAATATCATGTGGTTAATTGAATCTTCCGGCCAATTAGGATGCGTATAAGAAAACCGAATTTCAACAAGCTCGTCATTCACTGGCGTAACTAACACCTGCAACAAATAATCAATCAAACCAGAGAATCGAGTCCATTTTTGCCCCGCACCGTTTTGCACAACTTGCACGTTTCGCTCTACCGTCATTTCATCACCCGCTTCATTAATCACCATTTGACTAACGCCACTCACTGATGATTTACGTACCCGTCCGTCGTAAGTGGTTTTTCCCTCTGGCACCGCCTCCATATTATGAACGAATTTAAAATGCGCCTTATCAACACCGTTTTCCGCTATTTCCTGTGGACAGGATTTAATTGTCCACATATAACGACGCGGCTCAGACCACTCAGGGTCAGTGGCCTCAGTTAGCTCAATAACATCATGATCCGGTGCCTCATCCTCAGGATGATACCAAGCCCAGATGACATTATTCTTCTCGCAGACAGAGTACGTTTTAAGGCAAGCCTTGCCCTCCCACTTGGCGGGTATACGCTGCGCATAGGGGATATCACTAATTACCCCCTCGGTGTCGAATTGCCAATGATGAAAAGGGCAGCGAATCGACTCACCCTGCACCGTTCCACCATGCCCCAGATGAGCACCCAAATGCGGACAAGCAGGATCAATTAAACTCACTTTCCCAGCTTCTGTGCGAAACAACACCATTTCGCGGTCAAAGTAATAAATGTTTTTAATCTCAGAAATAGCTAACTCATCACTATACCCAATTGCGAACCAACCGAAAGGCATCGGCATTGGAAATCTCTTTGTCATTATTTTCTCCATAATACTGTCTTTAGTCAGCAACAAAATCTGATTTTAAGGGACCAATACGTTCGGCAATTGTATTAAGCGGCTTCAAATCAAGTCCGTAACAATCAACAGCGTTACCACTCAACATAAGTTCTAATTCTCTCTCAGGAACGCCTTTCAAATATTTCAGCATTTTCTCATGCGTATGCGGCCAACTGCCTTCAGGGTGCGGATAATCTGTACCCCACATAACATTGTTAATACCGATTTCGTTACGAACAGCAGTTGAACCCTCATCAAATAAAGCAGACGCCCCAACCCAGCAATTTCGATTAAAGTATTCACTCGGCTTCATCGTCAGGTTACTGCGAAAGTCTCCCAACTTACCTGTCGTATGTTTTGTTGATGCACGTACATCCATCAATTCTAAAACGTGCGGTATCCAGAACTCACTGACCTCAGTAATCACAAACTTTAATCTAGGGAATAACTCGAACACACCACCAAAGACCAAAAACCACAAGGGACGGGCTGCCCACCAAGCAAACTCGGTAACAAATACACCAATCGCGCCGGGAAGGGTCATGTCATAGTCAGGCGATGGACCAGAATGCGTGTGAATAACGATGCCGTGTTCCTGACAATATTCCCATATAGGGTAATATTTAGGATGATTATAGGCGTCTCTCTCACCCATCAACGGAGGAATCAGAATGCCGCGAAATCCGTTTTTATGCGCCCACTTTATTTCTGCCAAAGCGACATCTACATCGTAAAGCATAAGCACAATAGCCAGCCCAATTCTTCGAACAGGATCCTCTTTGCAAAATTCTGCCATCCATCGGTTGTGAGCACGCGCACCCGCCCACTGTAAATCCGGGTCAACTCCCCACGGCTTTAAACTAAGGCCAGCACCAAATGGAGGTGAATTCATTTCAGTAATACCATCCGGAAACAGCACTTCGGCAGCCACACCATCGCCATCAATCACCCGGTTTCGCACAGCTCCATCCCATGCACCTGCTAAACCGTTAGCAGTTTCTTCGCGCCACTTGTCATTGAACTCAGTCAACAACAGCGACTCTTCAAACTTGCGGGTCATTTCCTTCTGAACAGGTAGCGCCTCATCAAATGCCCGGTGATATTTTTTGTCCAGATAATCCCGGTAACCTTCCATCGGCAACCCTGCATGACCATCTGTTGATACTATGAGATAACGTTCCATAAAAAGCCTATATTGTGATTTTCTTCAACCATTACAATTTATGCCTAGACGTTTCGAAAGAAAAGATGCGGAGCGCGACTTGACTGTTTACAGCAGGAACACAATATCCAGCCACCCTGCCATAGCTTAAAGTTCATTAAAGAAGTTTAATGTCCGGCTATTTATATACCATTGGAAACAATCAAATTCCGAACAATGTCTTACCTGGAGACATTTCACGAGGTAGAGTTCAGCTTATTGTTAGTCAACGAACAATTTCAGATGAATCAAACCGACTCATCATAAAAGCAGTACACCAAAAAACGAGTTCGAGGTACTGTTAGTATCCAGCATTGACAATCAGAAACGATGTCACACTATTACGCACACTTGGCTAACCCACTTAATCCCTGAAAGATTTAAAACAATGAGGTAGAACAATAATGGACGATTTCAAAGATAAGCTTGCAGTTGTTACCGGCGCAGCAAGCGGCATCGGGAGAGCAATAGCTCTGCGCTGCGCTGAAGAAGGAATGAACGTCGCTCTTGCAGACATCTCCATCGACAAACTATCCTCTCTCGCCAATCAACTCCGCGCGAAAGGGGTTAAGGTACTGGCACAAGAAGTTGACGTTTCAAGTACAACCTCAATGCAGAACTTTGCAAAATTGTGCCGCGCAGAGCTAGGCCCTGTGGACCTTTTATTTAATAATGCCGGCATCCTCCGGATTGGGCAGTTATGGGAACATACCCATGCTGAATGGGAAACTATGCTGTCAATCAATGTGATGGGAGTGGTTAATGGTATTAATGCTTTTGTACCTGAGATGATCAGCTCTGGAAGGCATTGTCACATAGTAAACACAGGATCTGTCGGCTCATTGGTCGCTGCACCAGGCATGGCGCAGTACACTGCATGCAAAATGGCCGTCCGGGGCATTACCGAATGTCTTGCTCACGAACTAGCCGGTGAGGAAGCAACTATAGATGTTTCGTTACTTTGTCCCGGACCAGTAATGACCTCCATAGCCAATGATATTATGGGCATCGAAAGCACCAACGAAGAAATCGACTCCAGCGATCACATGATGGCCGATCAGCCTGGTTTCATTACTCCAGAACAGTGTGCAGCTTGCGTATTTGAGGCAATAAAAGCACGCAAGTTCTGGATATTCAGCCACCCTTTCACTGGATACTACAAAGAACAAACTGATGCAATTTTGAGTGGTTCTAACCCAACATATGCTGAAGTTGAATTCGACTAACCGGCGATTCATAGAAAATCAGCAATCACTGTCCGCTATAAGCCTATCTTATGTAGCTATAGCGGGTAGTGAACTTCAAAATGTTAAATAACCAACGTTGCAACTCCCCCACTATCAACACCCGACACAGGGGTTCACTGAGCACCTGATAAACAATTAAATTCATATCATAAGCTCGTGGGCACCAACACACTATGGAAACACACTGCACAAATCCTAGCCCGGCATTACTTACCCTTAGCAACATAAAAACAACAGATGCCCCGCTAGTCCTCATCTTGCAATGCCTGAACAAGGCAGTAATGGGAAAGAAATGAATAAAGCAAAAATTAATCAGCTGGGCGATGAGCTCTATCAAGCGCTGCGCTCGCAAACTACGTTAAAGCCGTTTACTGAGCGCGAGCCTGATATCGAGATTGATGATTCTTATCATATCTCATTGCGCATGGTCAGCCGCCGGGTCAGCGATGATGGCGAAAAAATTGTCGGTAAAAAAATTGGTGTGACCAGTGCTGCGGTGCAAGAAATGCTCGGTGTTTTTCAACCTGACTTTGGTTTTTTGACTGATGCGATGGAATATCCCGATGGCGCTGAAATCCCCATTGCGGGTAATTTAATTCAACCCCGGGCTGAAGCTGAAATTGGTTTTCGCCTGAAAAAAGATTTAGTGGGTCCCGGCGTTACCGAGCAAGATGTTCTCGACGCTACCGAAAGTATTATCCCTTGTTTTGAAATCGTTGATTCCCGGATCGATGACTGGAAAATAAAAATTGAAGACACAATCGCCGATAACGCTTCCTGCGGTGTTTATGTGCTGGGTCAGCAAACCGCTGATCCGCGCGATCATGATCTACCGAATTTAAAAATCACGGTCACTAAAAATGGTCAGCCTTTAAGTGAAGGTCTGGGCAGTGCGGTACAAGGTAATCCCTTAACTGCGGTGGCTTGGTTGGCTAACACCTTAGGTGAATACGATATTCCCTTTAAGGCCGGTGAAGTTATTTTATCCGGCTCTTTGGTGCCGTTAGAGCCAGTGGTGGCGGGTGACGTCATGCAGTTAGAGTTGCATGGCATTGGCACCGCCAGCGTCAAATTTGTTTAGCTTTTAGTGACCGGCATTGTGTGCTTGTCGCCGTTGATTGAAAAGGAACTACCATGAGTAAAAAAATTAAAGCTGCCATCATTGGTCCCGGCAATATCGGTACTGACTTGTTGATGAAGGCGATGCGATCAGATGTGATTGAGCCGGTGTGGATGGTGGGGGTTATCCCTGATTCGCCAGGCTTGGCCAGAGCGAAAGAGCTGGGGTTGAAAATTACTGCCGATGGTGTTGACGGTATGATACCGACCATGAAAGCGGACGGTGTACAAATTTGTTTTGATGCTACATCGGCGTATGTGCACGCGGAAAATTCACGCAAAGTAAACGAGCAAGGGGCGGTGATGATTGATCTGACTCCCGCAGCGATAGGCCCGTTTTGTATTCCGCCAGTGAATTTAGAGCAGGCAGTCGCAGCCAAAGCGATGAATGTAAATATGGTGACCTGTGGTGGTCAGGCGACGATTCCTTTAGTCGCGGCGGTGAGTCGGGTGCAGGAAGTCACTTATGGTGAAATCGTGGCGACGGTTTCCTCCAAATCAGCGGGTCCAGGTACCCGTAAAAATATCGATGAATTTACCCGTACGACTGCCAGCGGTATTGAAAAAGTTGGCGGTGCCGGTGAGGGTAAGGCCATTATCATTATTAATCCTGCTGAGCCCCCGTTGATCATGCGCGATACGGTGCATTGCTTAACGGCGACAGAGCCAGATCAGGCGGCGATCACCCAATCGATTCACGACATGATTAAAGAAGTTCAAAAATACGTGCCTGGCTATACCTTGAAAAACGGCCCGGTGTTTGACGGTAATAGGGTGTCTATCTATATGGAAGTTGAAGGGCTGGGAGATTTCCTGCCGAAGTATGCGGGTAACCTGGACATCATGACCGCCGCCGGTTTACGCACGGCAGAAATGTATGCAGAAGAAATTTTGGCCGGCCGCTTTGTGCCAACAGCAGCTTAGTTCACCCCGTTTGGGTAGCCGCTAAAACCACATATTGAGTTGCTGTCTTCTAATCGGGGCAGCAGAGCAACATAGGAAAATGTTATGAATTTAAAAGGTAGAAAAGTCACTCTTCACGATATGTGTTTGCGCGATGGTATGCATCCCAAGCAGCATCAAATAACCGTTGAAGAAATGATCACGGTTGCCAAGGCGATGGACGATGCTGGCATGCCGATGATTGAGGTCACTCATGGTGATGGTTTGGGTGGGCGTTCAGTTAACTACGGTTTTCCCGCAGCCAGTGATGAAGAGTATTTACGCGCCGTCTGTGGTGTGGTTAAAAACACCAAAGTCTCCGCCTTGTTATTGCCGGGCATCGGCACCGTTGACCATTTAAAAATGGCTGCTGATTGTGGCATCGATACCATTCGTATAGCCAGCCACTGTACTGAGGCAGATGTCACCGAACAGCATATCGGTATGGCGGCGGCAATGGGGTTGGATACCGTTGGCTTTTTAATGATGGTGCATATGACTTCCCCAGAAGCATTGTTAGAGCAATTGAAGCTGATGGAATCTTATGGTGCTAACTGTGTGTATATCACCGACTCTGCGGGCTACTTGTTGCCGCAACAAGTAACCGAATATGTGGCACTGGCGCGTAAAGAGCTAAAGCCGGAAACCGAACTGGGTTTTCATGGCCACCACAATTTAAGTCTTGGTGTATGGAATACAGTAGCGGCCATTGAGGCTGGCGCTAATCGTGTTGATGGGTCGGTTGCGGGCTTGGGCGCCGGTGCTGGTAACACACCGCTGGAAGTATTGGCAGCAGTGTTGGACCGTATGGGTGTAGAAACCGGCGTCGACTTATTTAAAGTGATGGATATCGCAGAAGATATTATTGTGCCGATGATGGATCAACTGGTGCGAGTTGACCGTGATGCACTGACGCTGGGTTACGCAGGGGTCTATTCCTCTTTCCTATTATTTGCCAAGCGTGCAGCTGCCAAATACGGTCTGTCCTCACGGGAAATTTTAATGGAGTTGGGTCGTCGCCGCACGGTTGGTGGTCAGGAGGATATGATCGAGGATTTGGCTTTGGATATGGCTAAAAAGACTACCAATCTTTAAGAATGCACGGTGAGGTGAACTCTAAAAAAAGCCACCGCCACCGTGTGATACTTTATCTCGACCAACCCAAAAAATATCTTTCATTGAAAAAGTTAGTCGACCTACACTCGGCAACAACGTAATGACTTATAGTCCTTTCCATGACCTGTTCAAAGACTTATTACAAATCCACTCGATCTGCCTAGCTTTTAGCAGATTTTGTAATATTAGGATTGCAAGCACAATACTTATTGCAGTGTATCGCCCTGCGCCTTAGCAATAGAGTTAACACTCTTAGTATTTTCACTAAGAATGGAGCATATATTTACAATTTGATTGCGAGCCTATTGAGAACAATCAAATTCCTTTCACGCTCTTCTCTAAGAGAAAGAATTACGGTTAAAGTGTTCATCTCTTGGGCTTTGCTAAAAAATCGAACCAAATTGCCTGCTATAAGCAATTGTCCAATATAATAGAATAAGGGGAAAACATGAAACGTTTAAGTCTAGCTTCAGCCATTTCACATGCATCATGGTTGCTTTGCGCAACTGCTGCAGCACCATCCTATGCACAAGAACAAGCCAACACACTGGAAGAAATTCTCGTTACTGCACAGAAAAGACTAGAATCTGTACAGGACGTACCAATTTCTATGACAGTACTAAGCGGAGAGGACATGAAGTCCGCCGGCATTAATGACGTCAATAGTCTTGAACGCGTTTCACCGAACCTGTCATTCGCAACCAGCTCTGACGGTGGTAGCTCTACTGCGCAAGCCTTTGTTCGAGGTGTTGGTCAATTTGATTTTTCAATTACGACTGATCCGGGCGTGGCAATTTATATTGATGGGGTTTATCAGGCGCGAACTACCGGTGCCAATATACAATTCGCTGATATTGAGTACATCAGTGTATTACGCGGCCCCCAAGGCACACTATTCGGCAAAAACACAATCGGTGGTGCCATCGATATAAAAACAAAAGTCCCTACTGGTAATACCTCCTACTCACTTGAGACTAAAGTTGGTAGTGATAACTATCTGGGGTTCAATGGTTATTTCGAAACGCCAATTATTGAAGACACATTATCTGCTAGCTTGACAATTATGCGCAACAGTTCTGACGGATGGCAAGAGCGTCCTGGTAGAGACGCCGGCGATGAAGATATGTGGGGAGGACGAGCACACTTATATTGGACACCAACTGACGAGTTTGTTTCACACCTCGCTATTGATGGCGTCTGGCAGGAACAAAATGTTTATCCTCGTGTTCTTTTAGCGTTTGACGATACCAAAGCTATTCCTAATTTATTCAACACTTATGTCGCCCCATGCTGTACACCCAATAGCGACATTGATCGTAGTAACATCAACGGCAGTGAAGATTTTGACAATCTGAAAACCCAAGGACTGGGCTGGACTAATGAATGGGAAAATGACAACTATTCAATTAAATCCATTACCGGATATCGTCACTTGAACAATGACACAAACCGACAAAGTGACAACACAAGTACCGTTGATTACCAGTCGACAAAAAACCATATTGACCAAGAGCAGTATAGTCAGGAGCTCATCTTTTCGGGCTACGCACTGAACGATCGACTCGACTGGGCAGCTGGATTGTATTACTTTCAGGAAAAAAGCAGCCAAATCTCCAACGTTAATGTTGCAGCTGGACTTTACGATGCTCTGACTGTTACCCCCCTCGCCCCTATAGCCTCGTCAGTGGACTTTGAACTCTTCTATGACCGCCAGCAAGAAACAGAAAGTGCTGCGGCTTACGTCCACACGATATATGAGATGACTGATAGCCTGAAACTCACAGTGGCTGGTCGCTTCACCTATGAAGCAAAAGAGCTGGATGTGGAATCGCTGAAAAAAGGAAGCCAGGCACCAATTTTAGCGCTTGGACCGACAGATCCAGATGTATGTACCGATGTTACAGCTTGGGGTGTGGGCAGTCAGTTTAGTTGTGACGAATCCTGGACAGCTTTCTCTCCACTCGTGGGCCTCGACTGGCAGGTCACACAAGATGTGATGACTTATGTACGAGCCTCACGCGGTTTTCGAAGCGGGGTGTTTAACGGAAGACCAACTTCCAGCTCACAAATTTCAGTAGCCGACCCTGAATACCTTACTAGCTATGAATTGGGATATAAAACAGACTTAGCCAATGGCCGATTGCGCATCAATGGCGCTATTTTCTATAACGATTACGAAGATCAACAGTTCCTCGTTAATCGCGCGTCTGCATCAGCTTCGAGCGCACTATCACTCGTGGTTGACAACGCGGGTAAGTCAAGCCTATCCGGGGTTGAACTGGAGTTTTCATACCTGCCAATTGACGGTTTTACCGTAAATGGGTCAGTGGGCTACATCAATCCAGAATATGATGAGTTCGACACGCTAGCAGCAGATCCATTAAACCCGGTGAATTTATTGTCGAAGATAGTACTGACCGCCCCTTCGCGAATACGCCTGAGTTTACTGGCCACCTAGGTTTACAATACCAATTTTTCCTGGAAAGTGGGCATGACATTGTCTTGCGCACCGACCTCGCCTATAAGGATGATGTTTTTTACAGCAACGACACTGAGTCGGTAGGCTTTGATCTGCTACACGAAGATGCATACACAACTGTCGATGCAGCAATCATCTTCACGACACAAGATGAAAAATGGCAAGTTGCACTACGTGGCACCAACCTAACCGACGAGAGAAGGCTCAATGGCGGCTTCGCTGTAGATGCATTTGGCTCGGTAGATGGCTCATTTACCGCGCCACGGCGCTACTTCCTTTCAGCCACCTATAAAATGTAGGTCGCTCTGAGACATAGGCATATCGACATTGTAAATGCTGTTTCCTCGGAGGTATGTACTACATAATCTCTGTTGGCCTATAACTGGTATCTAAGTGGTATCGTTTCATTGGGCAAGGCTGTAGATTTTTCTATGGCCTTTTTTTATACCTGCCAAAAACTTACTACGAATGCATTAGCAGTAACCAAATCTGACTCTGTTTAGCTCCAACCACACTACCCCTTCTAAAATTTTTATTATGTTTCCCCTCTATTGTTACCCATTCTGACACTGAAAAACTTATGCGTATTAAGTCTTGGTCAATCTCGTCACCTTGATGCTCGCCCCTCAGCTGCTGACGTTAATTTATAAATCATGTTGAATACTTCTAGTAATTAACAATCAATTGGAAACATAGCTTGCTCATTACAGTGCTTATCGCCCACAGGCATATCGGTTATTTTTACGGTTCAATAACAATAATTATTCAGGAAAATCATGCCGACTGTGAAAAGCTACCCGCATCCATCTAAAGCTTGGTATATGGTGGTAGTGCTTTTTATAGCCTATACATTTTCTGCGATCGATAGACAAATACTCACGTTGCTAGTGGAGCCTGTGCGAGCAGATCTTCAGTTAAGCGATTTTGAAATTAGTTTATTACAAGGCTTTGCATTCTCATTGTTATTTGCAGTTGTTGGCCTCCCACTGGGGCGCTTAGCAGACGTTCGCAATCGCCGTAGCATCATTGCCTGTGGGATTAGTTTTTGGTGCATGATGACCGCTGCTTGCGGCCTCTCAAACACTTATTGGCAATTATTCCTCGCACGAATGGGGGTCGGCGTGGGTGAAGCATCCTTAAGCCCTGCAGCATCTTCACTGATTGCTGACAGCTTTGCGCCAGAAAAACGCGCCATGGCTTATAGCGTTTATCATCTTGGGTATCCAATTGGTGGCGGTCTTGCTCTGATTATTGGCGGTCTGGTTCTCAGTGCACTGGATGGTGTTGAGCAAGTCAATTTAGGATGGGCAGGTGAGTTTCGAGCTTGGCAACTGGCTTTTATTATTGTTGGGCTACCTGGGTTATTAATAGCAGGCTTAATGTTCAGCTTTCGAGAACCTGCGCGCCAGGATCGTCTTCATTGTCAAGAAGGTCAAAGCGTCGAGCTAAGCGTGTTGTGGCATTTTATCCGCCAGCGCTGGCAAGCCTTTGGCGCCCACCTTAGCTCCGTTAGCTTTCTTGGAATGTTAGCCATCGGCACAGCAATTTGGTATCCAACATTTTTAATCAGAACCTATGACATGAGTGCCAGTGAGGCAGGTTACTCCTTTGGCTTAGTGATGGGTTTTTGCGGTACAGCGGGCGTACTCTGCGGGGTTGGTTAAGTGGCGTGCTAATGCGACGCGGCTATATCGATACCAATATGCGCATCATGTTGATTGCCGCGAGCTGTAAGATTTTACCGCTGATTGCAGGGCCGCTAATGCCAACCGCAGAGCTTGCTTTAGCCTGTATGGCTATCGCAACTTTTATGGGACAAGTCTCTGTAGGTGTTAGCACAGCAGCACTAATGGAAATCACCCCTAACGAAATGCGTGCCCAGCTGCTTGCCATCATGCTGTTTTTAGTCAACATTCTCGGCCTTGGCCTAGGCTCGACTTTAATCGCAATACTAACTGATTTTTTATTCGCCGATGACAATGCACTGCGCTATTCAATCGCATTGGCCTCCGCAATTATCACTCCTTGTATCGTTTTAATTTTATGGCGCGGACTTAAGTATTACAGGCACTGTGCCTTAGAAGCCAGGGACTGGAGCGACCGACACTAATTTCTCTCAGTTATTCAACAACAAAAGGAACTTACAATGCAGACGATAACTATAAAACGCATCAGTGCCTCGATTATGAGCATCGGTACACTCGCCGCTGGCAGCGTGGCTACGCCATTGACTCAGGCAGCACCAGCAATTCTGGAAGAAGTTATCATTACCGCCCAACGTCGAGAGGAAAATTTACAGCAATCGCCCCTTTCAGTAACAGCCTTGGATAACACAACGCTAAATGACTTAAGAGCGACCGATATTAAAGGTATTTCAGATTTCACACCGAACCTGCAAATCACACCGACGATTGGCGGCTCAGTTAATGCAGCTATCAATATTCGCGGGGCTATCAACGCCAACAACAATCTCAGTAGAGACAATGCGGTAGGTTTATATCTGAACGGTGTTCCCATAGGGAAAACATCTGGCGCTATTTTTGATAGCGTTGACCTTGAACGCATCGAGATTTTGAGAGGGCCACAAGGAACTTTGTACGGCAAAAATACAATTGGCGGCGCTATCAACTTAATTCCTAAAAAGCCCAGTGGTGAACTCGGTGGCAATTTAAGTGTGGGAATTGGAAATAAAGATTTGTTGGAAGTTCGTGGTTCAATGGACCTTCCTAAAGCAGGTGCCGTTGGTGAGGGGCTTGGAGAATTAAGTTTACGTGCCTCAGGTTTTACCGAGAGCGTGATGGTTTTTTTGAGAATGATGACCCATCAAATAGCGACTTTGATAATAAGGACCAATGGGGCGGCCGAATCGATTTACGCCTGCAAGTTCTGGATAATTTAAGTATCGAATATGCTTATGACCGTTTCGAAGCAGACCAAAACCCGACCATGCTAGCCATCACTGAATCGGAAAGTTTTGCCAATATTATTCCCAGTCTGTACCCCGTTATACAAGCAGCGACTAGCAGCGATCGCCCAGACAGCATTGCCAATAACAGCAGCAATGCTAGCGATGTGGACATCGAAGGACATACATTGATACTCACCTACGACATTACAGATACCGCTATAGGTGATCTGACGTTTAAATCGATTACAGGTTATCGCGATCTTTATACACTGAGCCAATCAGATTTTGACGGCACCCATCTCGACCTGTTCCGTTTCAATTTAGAAAATGAGTTTGAACAAACTACTCAAGAATTTCAATTATTGGGCACTAGTGAACAACTAAAGTATACCGTTGGCCTGTTCTACTACGAAGACCAATGGGACACTGATAATCCGCGTTGGACTTTTCAATTTGGTGGTAATGATTTTGACACCAGTAAGCGTGGTGCAAAAGACGAATCTATTGCAGCGTTTGGGCAATTGACATGGACACCTGGTGGCTTTGATAACCGGCTAGACTTGACCGGGGGTTTACGTTGGACCCGGGAGACCAAGGATGTATATGCACTATGGCAAGACATCAGCATCTATAACACGGACCTGACTGACCCAAACGCGGGTGTCTACTTGCGTGACAGCTTGGGTAATCCAGTATTTGATAGCAATGGCGAACTTATTCCTATGGAAGCCAAAGATACCTGGGAGGAAGTAACGCCTATGGCTGTGGCCAGTTGGCGCTTTAATGAAAATATCAATGGCTACGCAAAAATCTCAACTGGCTTTAAAAGCGGTGGTTTTGATGGCGTAGCCACTAATAACGCCTCATTCAGAAGAGGCTTTGATCCAGAAGAAATGACCACCTATGAAGTAGGCTTAAAAAGTCGCCTCGCTGACAATCGAGTGCAACTAAATATGTCTTATTTTTATAATGATTATGAAAATTTTCAGGCAGGCTTATTTCTTGAAGAGGTTGTAGGTACGGTAGTGCTTAATGCTGGCGAAGCCTCAATGCAGGGGGTTGAAATAGAGCTAACAGCGCGCCCAAGCACCCATCTGGAATTATCCCTGAACTACGGATGGCTCGATACCGAATATCAAAACTTTAAGGAAAGTAATGGTGTCGATATTTCGAATGATCGATTTTTTGCCTATTCACCAGAGCAAACAGTTTTTGCATCCGCAAAGTATACCTTTGACCCATTTAGTATTGGAACGCTGGCGCTTCGGCTAGATTACTCCTGGACAGATGACTATTTCGTCACGATTACTGATGACCCTACGACCAATGTTGACGCCTTCGGACTACTCAGCGCTCGCGCAGAACTCACTGAAATAGCTGTTGGGAATAGCCACATACGAGTTGCCGCTTGGGGGAAAAACCTAACAGATGAAGAGTATTGGAATGCGGCAATTAATTTGAGCGTATACACCGTCAACCAGTGGGCAGACCCGCGCAGCTACGGTTTAGAAATAGCGTTCGACTTTTAATGAAAGCGGCCCCCTTCTTAAATAAAAAGGGGGCTAAACTTTAAAAACAAAGTAACCAGCGAACTATGCAGGTCACTCGTAATGACTAATGAATAACTAGAATTTATCGATCTACAAAATTTGTATTTCAACATATTCAGCCCTACCTAAACACAAACTTACGGAGTAATAAATAATGGCGGCAAGACTTGGACAATATTGCGTTGCAGTCACAGACCTTAAACGCTCAGAAGATTTCTATACACGCATTATTGGCTTGCAAGTTCTGCAACGCATCGAGATTGAAGGCGCAAGAGAAATCGTGCTAGGGGCAGCGGGCTCTGACAATAAAATTCAACTGGCGCAGCGTGAAGATATCACTGGCCCGATAGATCACGGCAATGCATTGTGGAAGTTCTACCTATATATTGATGATATAGAAACAACATACCAAGCAGCGCTAGATTACGGCTGTCAATCAGAAATGGAACCTCAGCGCTTAGAAGAGTGGCCAGTGACCGTCGCTTTTATTATTGATCCAGATGGCTACCGAATAGAGCTCCTGCAATCACATTGATGTTTTCCTAATTGATTTTATCAGCGTTTTTACTCTACTACTTTAGTGCAATTTGTGAAGCCAATAGTTTTCTGCTTTGTTATGTCTACTACGAAAATTTGCCTCATAACCCTCAAGGGTACCCCAAGACTCTCTAGCATCCCTTTAAGCAGGCTGTGGATACAAGTTTCATGGCTTTAATAGATGGGCTAAAACCTCAATCAAAAAATGACTTAGCCCCCCTTAGGTAGTCACCCTACTTTTCAAACAGAGACGCTTTATGCACCTGCCATTGTGTTTATATAACATATAGCACTAACGGTAGAAATGTGTCATTTTTAGCTGGTACAAAAATAGGCGTATTGATTTCACCCAATTAAAACCTATACTAAAATCATTCCTATCATGCCCACAAGCGACTGATTATCTATGAGCGAGATGTTTATAACATCAGTGATGACTAATACGCTCTTACAGCTAATTCTCGCCATCGCATCTTTTATGATCATCGACCTGCCTGGTGAAAAGCCGGCAAGATATGCCTTTCGAGTTGGCTTGGTAGCTTACTTTTTTTGCATGCTTCTCACTTATGTGCGCTTGCAATTTTTTGCTGATTCCCCATCAGCGCAGAAACTGACATTTATTCTTATCAGCTGGTCTGTTGGGATTTTTTTAGGGGGTATATCCGTTGGCTTTGGCTGGCGCAGTCATCACGATAACATTTATGGGGTTGCTGTGTTTGCAGTTGCCTGTCATATGCTACTGAGTTTTTATGTGCTTCACGATATACAATTTAGAACCACGCTTTATACAATTTCCGGGTGCCTTACGATGGCTTACATTTCATATTGCACCATCATGCGAAAACCCAAAACCAACATCGCAGACAAGCTGATTGCACTAGTTGCAATAGCAATTTTATTCGGCATTGCCTATAAACAATACGCCCTCACTGAAATCATTATCGATAACCCTGAAACAAATCGCTATGACTGGATCATACTATCCCCCGCTTTAATGGCAGCTATTTCTTTATTTACATTTGGTAGTTACATGAGCGATATGGTTGCAGCATTAACCGCTCAAGCGACCAGAGACCCATTAACCAACCTATTTAATCGTCGGTACTTAGCCGAAAGAGCCACTGAAATTTTTTCCTACGCACATAGACACTCATATCCCGTGTCTCTCATTATGCTAGACATTGATAAGTTTAAAGTAGTAAATGATCTCTATGGACATGATGCAGGCGATCAAGCGCTGATAATGGTTGCCAAAATTCTTTTGAATAGCAGCCGAAAAGAGGACCTAGTCGTGCGTCTGGGCGGTGAGGAATTTGTGTTGATGCTGCAAAACATGTCCGGCTTGGCCGCGCTAGAATTAGCCGAAAATCTCAGACTAAAAATTGAAAAATCAGTATGTCATGTCGGCAATATAGACTTTAGTTTTACCGCAAGTTTTGGTGTTTTCACCAATGAAAACGGCTTAATGACACTTGAAGAAATGCTATCAATCACCGATAAATTACTTTACGAAGCTAAACATAATGGGAGAAATACCGTAGTGGCTAACTCTCCCAAGAGCTGAACAACTCCCCTTCCTGCGCAGCAAGGATCTCATTCTATTTATATTTATATCTATCCTAGCAAAAAACTGCTCTTTCTTCATGAGTACTAATTTTCATCTATCAATCCGGCTGTATCAGATAACTCTTTTATTTAGTAGCTACACCTTCATTTTGTGGGTCGTACCAGATAGCTGAAGTCACCGCGCGCTCCTGAATCGAAACAGGCTCTGGCGCATCAACACCGAGTTTAATGGCATCAAAAGTTGACCATCGCGGCGTAGGAATTTCAATTACCCGTGCGTAGTAGAATGCTTCACTTTTTGGATCAAAGTCCGGGTCTTTCCACACAACCGCAAGTTGTGTAGCTCCAATCGAATTACTGTAAGTTGCATCTTTAGCGTTGACAGTATTACCAACGGCTGGCGCTTTGTTAGTAGTCGGGTCGACTTTACGGCTGTCCGAGAGTGCGACATCATAGATCCGCTCATGACTTTTACCAGAGCCATCCACCCAACCTTTGATAATCTGAACTCGATCGAGATTTCCACTTTCTGGATCTTTCAATGCAACAACGGCAAAGCTTGGCGCTGTTGCAGTCGATGCAGGCAAAGTACCTCCCATAGGGACACCATTGCGATAGCCGATATCAATAAAGTCTTCTTGCTGAATATCCGCCTCGCTAAATTGCCAACCACCGAAAAAGCGTACTGATATACGAGGACCGGAAGTAGCATAGGTTTCCTTACGAAGCATTGCATCAAATAACGAAGCCCGTGTATTATTTTCTGCCCATACAGCAGACAATCCTTGCGCGCTCCATTGTTGCCCCATTCGCCGTTCTTCTGGTATTAATATGCTTTTACTTAATCTGATACCCGCACTGCCATCAAGAAGCGGAAGCTTACCGTGATAATTATTTTCATCCACCGGGCTACTGGCATTATGGCTGTCTGTGCCAGCCAACACACCAAAGCGGTAAGGGTTAAAACCTTCGTTGTGAGAAAACTCAATCCCTAAGCGCAAAGCATCACGAATATAACTGCCCTTCGCTTTGCCAGGCTCCAGTGTAAATAATTTCTTATCATAAATTTCAAAGCCAGCAAATTCATCTTCAGGTGACAGTAACGGATTAGTTTCAGAGGACCCTTTTATTTGAAACATTTCTGTAAGAGGCTCATTACGCATGCGGCGTTCAGCATAACTTGCATCAAAACGAGTACCATCAAAAGCAACGCTGTCATACATTCGTCCATCACTGAGATTACCATTATGCGGAATAGCGAAGTTCTGCATTCCTTGCTCGCGCTGTTGCTCCAACGCTGTCCATAAATCCCGCGGATCTTTGGACTCTACAGAACTGTATGGGATATCGGGGACCTTCGAACTGCGATACAGTACATTACGATGAAGATTACGGTTATCTGGAGTGCCACTCCACTCGTAACCGATAAAACTGGTGAAGCGGCCTGGATCATTATGGCGCTCTGCAGCATCAATAATCTCCTGCCAAGCATCATGTGCTATACCATCAGCATTCGGAACATCAAGATCGCCTGGTTTGAAACCAATGAAAGTGCGTACTAGTGCAAGAGTGTTACGGAGCGGGCTATCATTCAGCAACCGCGTACGTAAACTGCGAGCCGACAAGGGGACGTCAGGCTTTAAGCGACGCATTGCACCGAGAAATTCCGAATGATCAGTTACAGCGGCAAAATCCAACGGTGTTTTAATACGAATACCATAGCCAGCCGCATGCTGAATTTCTCCACCTTTAGCGAAAGTATAAGCATCATCAGGCAGCGTACGCACGCCCATGATAAAGGCATCAGTAGAAAAACTTGTATGGATATGGGTATCCCCCAAAATAAGTTACGGTTTGAATTTTCGGGCACCATTGGCTTAGGTGTTGGAGGCACTGCTGTCTCTGGATCAAACTCCGGGTACAAGCTGGGATCATCAACCGGACTACAACTAACCAGCACTGCTAACAGTCCTGACAGTGCTATTCTGGTAATCATTGATGGTAACAATCCACTAAATAAATTCATCCGACGCACCTCGTTCAATTTAGAAAATTCCCTATTACTATGAAAATCTCAAGTAGCATGTCAACAATTGTAACTATGATCTGACAAAACCAATTACATTCGGTTGTAAACAAATCCCCCATTGAAATTGAAATTGGTGGCTCTGGCGAGATCACGCCTACACGCGTTTGATAGCTTTGGTAGAACGCTATTAACTCCTGAAGTTTTTCAGGGTACTGCTCGGCCAAATCATTCATTTCACCGGGTCCTTCGAAAGATCATATAACTCCCACTTACCACGACCCAAAGGCGGCTGAAAGTTGGTGGCTTTCCAGTTATCAAATACCACTGCACGCTGACCAAAGAGCTCGGTTGCAAAAGAGCGCGACTCGACAAGATCGGTGTCTTGCCAATTGCGAACCAAGGATCGACCTTCGGGCAATATCTTTCCCTCAAATGCAGGTGCCGTCTCGGGGTTGATACTGGCAAGCTCATAAAATGTTGCTGGTAGATCCGTAACTTGTGCGACCTGACTTGACTTGCTGTTAGCCACAACAGAAGGGCCAATAACTATCAGCGGTGCGCGAATACCGCCTTCAGCTACAGCCCCTTTGTACAACTTAAACGGGGCTGCGGCTGCTGATGCCCACTCACGGCCGAGATAAGTATGAGTATCTTGCTTACCTTGTTGATCCAGCTCATGGTTATAATTATTCAAAAACCACTCACGGGTATTATTAGGGTACGACAACGGCGTAGCACCATTTGGCCCGTTGTCCGATAAAAAAATTACGTAAGTATTATCTAAACGGCCGCTACGCTCTAACTCATCAATCAATCGTTGTATTTGTTGATCCATCAGCTCGATCATGGCCGCATAAATCTCCATTGGCCTGCTCGCTTGCGCCTGCTCTTCGCTACTAAGTTCAGGCCATGGCTTGATATGGGCCGGTAAGAACGAGGGGATTTGTGGTGATGTCCAGAGATCCAACTCACTGTCTACCAAGCCCAGCACTGATAACTGCTTAGCTCTTTGAGCCCGGAGTACCGCAGGACCTTCAGCATAAACGCCCTTATATTTATCCAACCAATCATCCGGTACTTGCAAGGGATCGTGTGGCGCTGTGTATGCGACATAAGCCAATATCGGTTTATCTTCGTCAACTGCCCGAATATAGTCCAACATTTTATTGGTATAGCCAATTGAGGAGTAAAACCCTTCTGGCAATGGAGCCCTTAACCCGTCCTCAAGATAAGTGGCCTCTATTCCGCGGTACAGAGGATCAGCATCACCGAAGTGACTGGCACCACCTTCTAATAAAGCGAAGGAACGGTCGAAACCACGATTGCTCGGGTATTGGCTTTCGTCAATTCCCAGATGCCACTTACCACTCATTAGTGTAGCGTAGCCCGCTGTTTTTAATCCCTCAGCAATGGTCACCACATCATGGTGAAGTTGGGCATCATAATTTCTGGAGCCGAGTTGGTTTGGGGCCTGCACTCCGTCCATAGTGCCTAAACCGGCAAGATGACTATCCACTCCCGTCATTAGCATCGCGCGAGTAGGCGAGCATGTCGGAGCCACATAAAAATTAGTCATTGTTACGCCTCCGGTAGCCAGAGCGTCGAGAGCAGGAGTGCGGATCTCACTCCCGAATGCCCCAATATCCGACCACCCCATATCATCAGCAACAATCACTAAAAAACTAGGGGCTGCCGACGAGGCATAAACATTTGACGAGAACAACAGCAAAGAAAGCAACAACTGAAACACGGTATAAATTCGGATACGCAGCTGCCCCATCCATAATTGTCTTCAGGCAGTAGCATGATAGTTGGACTCCGGATTATTAGGGAATATGTTTGAGTGTCTAGTGAAATGCCGGCACTATAAGCTACGACCCTCACACCACAACCAATCTAAAAATATAAATTAAATAGCAGACGGAGAGAAGCACCTACTCGCAATTACATTGTCTCCAAATAACAGCCAATCCCTAAGACTTGACTGCCAACAATTATAGTAAATATACAGGCGTAGATATTGTCTAAACGGTGGCTTAGTGGTGCTATCGTATCGCACACAGCAAACACTCTATGCCCCGCATTATAGCTTCCAATAATAGCGCTGTAGCAGATTTCTAGCCGCCCGTGGTGCCACACTCCAAGCCAGACAAAATAATTATGATTAAAAACAAGCAAGGGGCCATCACTATCCTTCCGTTTGCACACCATTGTTTTTGTATGGAAACAAAGCATCCGCTCCAGCTCTCTTATCAATACAATGAATCAAGCGTAATTTAGAGCCCATTCATCTGAAGGCAGCTACCTCCCAACACCGCGACCGACTTGCATTGATCGCTAACCCCACTTACGAGGAGAAATTATTGGAACGCGTCTTGGTAACTGGAGCCACCGGCTTCATCGGACTACATTGTATTGCCCAACTATTGGAACAAGGCTATATCGTTAGAGGCACTGTACGCTCACTCGAAAGTGAACCCGAACTTCGCCAGGCATTATCCAAACAAGGAATCAACCACGACAACCTTAACTTGGTTGAAGTCGACCTTGGCAACGCCAAGGGTTGGCAAGCAGCGATGACGGACTGTGACTATGTACTGCATATTGCGTCACCTTTTTTTATCGGAGAGCCGGACAATCCAGAATACTGGATAAATCTTGCAACCGAAGGAACATTGCGTGTACTTCGCACTGCAAGCGCTGCGGGAGTAAAGAAAACGGTACTGACTTCATCATGTGGGGCTATTACGGAAAACAATAAAAGTAGCGATATCTTTACTGAGAATGATTGGACAGACCCCCACCTATCAAGGCTATCGACCTATTTTAAAAGCAAAACACTTGCTGAACGCGCCGCCTGGGATTTTGTTTCCAAGCAGGAAAAAGATTCAAACATGGCATTAACATGCATTCACCCTAGCATGATCATTGGCCCTTCTCTCAGCAATGATATAGGCATCTCAAATCAATTAATTGAGCAATTGATCACAGGCGCCGCCCCTGCGACTATTGCCCTTCACTTTGGCTATGTTGATGTTCGTGATGTGGCGGCAGCCCATATCCTGGCTATGAAAAATAAGCGCTCTGATGGACACCGTTTCATCATATCCGAGCAAGAACTATGGATTAAAGATGCAGCCCGGTTATTGCGTGATCAAGGTTACAGCAAGGCACCACGATTCGAACTTCCAAATGCCCTTGCTTATATATTTATGGTTTTTAATCGTGACCTAAAAAGCTCTGCAAAGATTCTTGGTCAAAAAAGGATAACGCCTGCCGACAAAGCTAAACGAATACTCGACTGGTACCCACGGGATATAAGGCTGAGCCTGATTGAAACAGCGCAACAAATCCAGAGCAAACCACAACTGCTTTGAATGTCACCATAATTAAGCTTAAGAATAATCGGTCGAGTCAACGACCTGATATGAGTATCTTGTGGAGTACCTGCCAATGGGCATAAGCTATTATAAAATTTTTATTCAATGTTTCTTGCAAAGTACTTCCACAGCCCAGTGCGACGAGATCATTAGCTAGAGAGGACACGCTACCTAGCTAATGATAAAGATTTAAACGCACCGATAGAGTTAAGCGATTAGAAAGATGCTACTCATCTTCTGAGCTAGCAAAACGTTACCCTTGGCTTTCACCTTGCCAGTCATAAAAGCCTGCATGCCATTAACAGAACCGTCAAGAACACCAACAAGAACAGGCAAGCTTGTAGTAACCGTAACAGAAGGTGCATCGTAGCTACCCTTGCCGATTTCCTTGTCGCCATTTTTAACTGCTATCCAAAAGTCCTCAGAATCTTTGAGAATAAATTGAAATACACCATCAATATCCGCAGCACCACTAGTGTTAAAAAATTTATTTAGTCTATCCAGAAGCTCATCTAAAGTCATTACGACCTCCCTAAAGATGTAGTTGTATTATTACAAAAGGTTAAAATATAGAATCTGAGAGGTTTGTAGCCAAGCTGGACGCCTTACCCTTTAGCGTACAACACGCTCTCTGAACGCCAGCCACCACACTTCACATACCTACCAACAAAGCGCCGTTGACAAACATACTCACCAACCGAAATAATCTAGTTTAATTACTGCGCCGGATTGCTGCTCATCCAAACGAATATATGGCATATGGAAAAAGGTGAAAAGCACCTACTTGTAGTTACATTGTTTTCAGATGGTGATCAATTATGTATTCAGGTTAAAATCGACGGACTTTAACCATTAGAATAGAACCCTCTCCAATCAGAGTCACCTAACTGACTCTTCACATGAAGACCTATTGATGAATAAAATGCAGAGTAAATTTAGGAAAAATAAGTGGCTGGCCAGAATAGATATTCACACCACCACCATCTATACGCCACTAAAAGAAACCATACCACTTTCGCCAACCTCCAAAGTAAATATTAACGGCAACTTTCCTGCCCAACAATAACTAATATAAAATAGTATCTGCAGCTTCCTGAAACACACGGTACATATATTAAAAAATTAAACCGAGTTGTTAGACGATAGACTCTCTCGATACCACAATATTTGGCGTCAGTTATTTATTTGCTAATAATTCTTTTCTCAACAACGCACTCAGACCTTAGTGCTATGAACCACCTTTTCAAAAGAAGGCCCAGATAAATGGACATAACAAAAATATTACTCGCAATCACACTATGCTTGATTCTGTTTAGTGTAGGCATGAGTTTGACCAAAGCCGATTTTATACGTGTTATCAGATCACCAAAGACCCTGTTTATTGCCTTTTTTTGCCAACTTTTAGTAATACCTTTCTGTGCTGTATTGATTTCGAAAATAATGCAACTTTCTGCGCCGCTTTCACTAGGTCTATTGCTAATTGCGGTTTCCCCGGGAGGAGCATCATCCAATCTATTTACTCGGCTTGCAGGCGGTGACACTGCACTTTCCATCTCGTTAACAGCCATGCACTCATTATGTGCCGCGCTAACGATACCCTTATTACTTTTTCTTGGACAATATTTGTTGTCAGCAGATGACACCGAAGTCGTATCTATACCAGTATCGTTTTTAATTCAACAGTTAGTTTTCATCACTTTTCTACCGTTGATCATAGGCATGTCATTACGACATTTTTTCCCAGCATTTATCATGGGCATTGAAGAAAAGGTCTTGCTGGTCGTGAGCCTATTGTTTTTTAGTTTAATTGCCTTTATGTGGTATACCCAATGGAACGAAATTGTTAACGCTTTTAAACAAGCGGGCATAGCAACCGCTTTATTACTTATCTTGACCTGCCTTAGTGGATATTTAATAGCAAAAGCGGCTCGATTTAAGCCCCGACAGGAAACCACTCTAGTCATTGAGGTAGGCATCCAAAATAGCGCAGTAGCGTTCTTTATTGCTGTAAACGTTTTCGACGACATTATGCTGAGTACACCCACCGCAATATACTCAGTTATTATGACTCTCTCCGCACTGCTAATTATTCCGATATATAGACGGAGCAACTCATTGGATTAGGCGCCTGGGTCACTGGTTTGAAATATGAATATAGACCGTTGAAGCGAGTGTATTATCTATACACCCTAATACTTTTCTCTGTAGGTTCAGGTCGAAAATATACATATACACTTGCGTCTTACTCCAACTCACTTCCATCTAATTGGAAACAGTCTTAATCCGCAATAAAGGTATTCAATTTCAATAACGACGTATAGGATTCCGTTGAGAAGATCGAGCTAAATAGGATTTGATGGCAGCTTCCAATTGAGAAATCAAACGGACCTATCAACCCTTAGTAAAAGTATTTATCTAATTGTTAGGCGGGTTCATCAAACCCCCGTAAAACTTTAATATAGGATGTTCTGATGCAAGAGTCTGTCAAAGAGGATATTTTTGGTGCAGTGCGCCTTGGCTATATCCTCGTAGGTTCGCGTAAGTTACCCGAATGGAAACAGTTCGCCAAAGATGGAATAGGCTTACAGCTTGCGTTTGAATCAACAGATCAATTGGCATTCCGTCTGGACAATCATGCCCGTCGGTTAATTATTCAAGAAGATGATGCCGAAGATATAATTGCAACGGGCTGGCAGCTAGATAACGATATGATACTGGAAATTGTATTGAAGCGGCTGTCAAACAGGAATGTGCCAGTTGAGTATATTGACGATGAGCGCGCCGAACTCCGCGGCGTCACCGCATTTCACCAGTTCATTGGCCCCAAAGGCCTGATGATAGATTTGTTTACCCAACCAGAAGAAGCAGAAAGCCCTCTGGACATGCTTAATGGAGGTTTTATTACTGGCGAAGCTGGCTTAGGACATGTGTCGATAATGTCGAGAGAGCCTGAGCGTAATATAGAATTCTGGCAAGAAATCTTCGACGCCAGGGTCAGTGACAACATCGACATGTCAGTAGGCAATCGCGAGGTTATAGGAGTAACCTTTTTACGTATGAACCCACGTCATCACTCTGTCGCCATAGCAGCAACAAAAGGCCTGCCGCTAGACATGTACAGGACACGTATACAACACTTGAATTTTGAAGTAGCAAAGCTAGATGACCTGTCATCAGCCTATGAGCGATGTAAAGCGTTAAATTGTAAATTTACACGAAATATAGGCCAACACCCTAATGACAAAGAATTGTCCTTTTACGTCACAACACCGTCCGGGTTTGAATTCGAACTAGGATGGGATGCTTTAGTCGTCAATGAATCTTCATGGGAGGAAGGTTTGACTTACCCGAATATGAGCACTTGGGGACATGAAATACCCGGCAGGTTTTCATCTGAGCTCGGTTTGAATCATCTTGTACAAATCATCAAGTCTTTTACCAAAAATGAATATCTCCCTTGGTAGCATTTTCTAATCCTCGCGATACTCTATGTTCAATTATTTCATTGCGAAATAAGGACACATAATATATTGGCAAAGCTTATGTTTTTTATAAAATCAAAAAATGTCACTGTTGTTTGGAACCAAAAACTAACCACTAACATGAATCGGATTACATTTGGAGGCAAAGACCTAAAAGGTGTTAGTGCTAACGATGAAGGCGCATACATCAAGTTATTTTTCGAGCAGACCGGTGATAATAAACCGATAAAAAGAAGCTATACGGTGAGAAGAGCGTACCCAGAGCGATGCGAGATAGATGTAGATTTTGTTTGCCACGGCGATGAGGGTCCGGCTTCCAAGTGGGCATTGAGCGCCAACATAGGCGACCAACTTAAAATAAAGGGCCCCGCCACTCGAAAGATGGTTAATCCCATAGCTGATTGGTATTTTCTTGTCGGCGACATGACATCACTACCCGCTTTAAGCGTAAATCTGGAAAATATGAAAGATACGGCAAGGGGTTATGCCATTGTTGAAATAAAAAATGAGAACGATAAGCAGAGAATCGATAAGCCTAAAGGTGTTGAATTACACTGGATTATTAATAGCGATCACCATAAAAGTGCGAATCTAGCGCTGGATGCTGTAAAAAAATGTCCATGGCTACCCGGCAATTTAAATGTATGGGTTGCTGCAGAGTTCGAAACGACACGCACACTGAAAGATTATTTCAAGAATGAAAAGAATGTATTAAAACGAGATATATACGCTAGCAGTTATTGGAAATACAAAGAGAACACTGTAGCTGTTTAACAGAGCCGAGAGAATGGATGAGTATTAATTTCGAAAGTAAAGTCGCAATTGTTACTGGCGCAGGTAACGGCTTGGGTCGTTCACACGCACTGGAATTAGCAGCTCGTGGCGCCAAAGTCGTTGTTAATGATTTGGGCGGCGCGCGCGATGGTAGCGGTAGCAGTTCGGAAGCAGCCAAAGAAGTTGTTGCATTAATCAAAGAAAATGGCGGTGAGGCTATTGCGCACGGCGCCAATGTTGCCAAGTTTGATGAAGTTGAAGACATGGTCAAACAGGCAATAGCAATGTGGGGGCGGGTTGATATATTAATTAATAATGCCGGCATCCTGCGTGATAAATCATTTTCTAAAATGGAGCTCGCAGATTTTCAATTAGTCATGGATGTACATTTGATGGGCTCTGTTAACTGCTGTAAAGCTGTTTGGGAAATCATGAAAGAGCAAGGTTATGGTCGTATCGTTATGACCACATCTTCTAGCGGCATGTACGGTAATTTTGGTCAAACTAATTACGGCGCAGCAAAAATGGCTGTTTTAGGCTTGATGAACACCCTGGTGTTAGAAGGGATGAAATACGACATTCGGGTCAACGCACTGGCACCAGTAGCAGGGACACGCATGACTGAAGATTTGATGTCGCCGGAAATGCTAGCGAGATTAACACCAGAGGCAGTAACTGCCGGTGCGTTAACACTATGCCATGATAACGCACCAAACCGGATGATTTTATGTGCCGGTGCGGGTGGTTATGCTAGTACACGTTTATTTGAAACTGAAGGTACTTTCCTGCCAGCAGAAAAACAAACGCCTGAGAAAGTCCTTGAAAACTGGGCGGCGATTAACGATGCCAGCAACCAGTCCGAATTGGCCTCAGGCTTAAAGCAGTCAGAAAAATTTCTTGATAAAGCCTCTGCATATACTCAAACAAAATTGTAGTTTTTAATCAAAACTTACCTGAATATAATTTTTTGAAGTTCATTGAAGGTGCTTACACGAAATTTCAGTAGATATGTTCTGGCGAGATATCGGCCCAGAGCAAATCATACAGCCAATTATAAATGAGAGTGCAGAATTTCTATCAATTCATCATTGTATAAAATAGGGCAGTATTGTTCCAACAACTGTTTGTCGATTTCATATACCAAGTACGACACCCTACCTATTTGTGGGCTTTATCGAACTAAACACTAGAAACTGCCGATTCATCACTAGACTTTCTATTTTGGAACAGTCTCTTTATACCACTCCAATGTTTTAGAAAACATTCCTACTGAAATGTTTATTACTATTTTTTCATCCGCAGGCTCAATTATAGCGTCTATTAACATATCCCGTTTTACAGCATATACTTGCCCTTTCCATACGCCATTCTCAAGTATAATATGACGCAAAACATCAGTTCCTATTGGCGCTCCAGCATTATCTGAAGAAATAAGCTTTCCGAACCACTCTCCATTTCTATAATAGGTTTTTACCTTTCTGCCATCTTCTCCTGTTAACCAAATACCTTCACCCATATCTTGAGCATAAATTGAAGGAGCTAAAATCAATATAAATATCGTAAATATTGAAACTTTCATCACAGGCCTCTAATACTTATAACGAGACTATAGAAAAAAAACCTAAAACCTTGCATCACCCCAGCCCTTTTTTATTTAATTCCAATGATTATAAACCACCCACTTTATTTTACATAATTCTTTCTAAACCGAAAACATGCAATCCAATCTTATACATACCATATTTAACTCACATTCCAGTAGCGCAATTTAATATTTTAATTTATTTTTTCTAAACAGTGTTAACTGTCTAACGATCCGGTCATATTTGCTGTCTGTTCTTCAGCATACATGTCCGTTCTACACAGACGAGAAGCTTCATTGAACGGACGAACGACTGTTCATAACCATCGGCAAATCGAAAGAACAGTACAAGTTGTTCCTATATTTATTTTTAGATCTGCTTGTTGCTCTGACTACCCTTAGCAAATCCGGTGCATCAAAAGCATTAGTCGCTGAAAACTTGTTACACAAACATCAGCTGCAAGTTCAAAACAGCAGAGGCAAACACTCACCCGCTCTCACCAACCTCGATCGAATTCTGATGAGCTTGCTAAGTCTATGGCTGAATCCCAGAAAGCTAGCAAGAGCGGCAATTATCATCAAGCCTTCTACCCTACAACGATTTCACCGGGCACTGATCAAAAAGAAATACCACTTTATTTTTTCACCTAAAATCTACAACAAAACTGACCCCAAAGGTCCTTCACAAGAATTAATCAAAGTTATTATTGAAATGAAACGGCGTAACCCTCGTTACGGATGCCCTCGAATTGCTCAACAAATTAATTTAGCTTTTGGATTAGACATTAATAAAGATATCGTTCGACGAATTTTAGAAAAGCACTATAAACCCGATCCAACGAATCAAGGACCGTCATGGCTGACAACGCTCGGCCACACCAAGGACAGTTTGTGGAGTATTGATCTATTTCGCTGCGAATCAATATTACTGAAAAGGCATTGGGTGCTGGTTGTAATGGATCAATGCACACGACGCACTATAGGCTTTGGTGTTCATGCAGGGCCGGTAGTTGGTGTGACCTTATGCCGTTTATTCAACGAAGTTATGTCCAAAAACAACCTTCCCACTTACCTCAGTTCAGATAACGACCCACTATTCAAATATCAGCGATGGCAGGCCAATTTACGAATTTTAGATATTGAAGAAGTAAAGTCCGTACCCTACACCCCAATATCACACCCTTTTGTAGAGCGACTGATTGGCAGCGTTAGGCGAGAGCTTCTGGACCAAACTTTTTACTGGAACTCGAATGATCTTGAGAGAAAGCTTGGCGAATACCAGCGTTATTACAACCCATGTCGAGTTTATACGTCTCAAAATGGCCAAACACCGGTGAAAGATTCCGAAATAAGACCAGCTGAGTTGAAAAACCATGGCTGGCAATCATTTTGTCGTGGGTTTTTTTCAGCTTCCGACTGCCGCCTCACGGTTTAAATTAGTAATTCGCCATAGACACCACCGCCTGATGCCTGGATGGAACCCATTGTGGGGATGTGCCCCCCCTACTCATTGATTCCTCTTTCATTGATCCGCAACTGTCTACAGTGAAATTCCGATGATGGACTTATTGCGATAGACGTATTGACATACACTATAGCCAAGCTGCACTGCCATTAGATAACAGTAAATGAATTGAGCCGGGGTCTTGTGTTAGTTCAGCAACCGATAGCGCGCGAACAATCGTTCCGAGAATGGCATTCAGACGACGGAAAATGTATCGAACTCGGCTACAGAATTCTCGGGGTCTTGGTCAACATCCTAACGACAAAGCTCTATCCTACCGGAGGTCTATAATGACGTGTTGCAGTCAACGGATAACGTCAATCATCTTTTTTATTATTAGTGCCCTCTCGTCAATAGAGGCGCTAGCAGAAACTCAATACCAAGCTTGCAGTCATACATTGCAGCCTGATTTGACCATTCTGAGTTCTGGGTGGAGTAGAGATCTATCTCAGCAGCGTACCTACACTTTTGGTCAATCTGGATTATCCATAGACGATCTGCGAACCTTGAAAGTTGCCTGGGCTTTTGGTTTTGAAGATGCGGATCAGCCACGTTCCCTTCCGGCGGTTACCGATCAAGCAGTCTTCATTGGAAGTCAGGAGGGGGCGGTATTTGCGCTCGATGCAAATAGCGGTTGCGGCTTTTGGAAATTCCAGACTACCGCATCAATTCGTGCCGCCGTGACTGTAGCGAAGGTCGCACAAGTAAATGGCGGCGAAATTCCGGTGGTATTTGTCGCGAACGACGACGCCACAGTCTATGCGATCGATGCAATAAACGGACGTAAGCTGTGGGAAAAACGTGTTGAAGCGCACAAACAGGCCGTTATCACCGGGTCACCTGTCTATTACGCGGGAATGTCTTTATACCAGTCTCCTCAAAGGAAGTTGGGATTGCAGTCAATCCCTGGGGAGGTTGTTGTACATTTAGAGGGTCGCTTGTTTCTCTGAATGCTGTGTCGGGAAAGGAGAACTGGAGGACCTACACAGTCACAGAACCAGCGACCTTCGTTAAAAGAAATGTATTAGGCGGGAAGCAATATGGTCCTGCCGGCGCCGCAATATGGAGCGCTCCCACTATCGATACAAAACGACGGCTAATCTATGTAGGCACTGGCCAGGATTATTCTCTGCCGATGACTGATCTATCTAACGCAATTCTTGCCATTGATATCGAAACCGGGCGACTCGTCTGGAAGCAGAAATTATGGCCGAAGGACGCCTGGAACGTAGCGTGCCCACTGGGAATTTTTGGAATTAATTGCCCTTCAGCTGAAAACCACGACTTCGATTTTGGCGCGCCTCCGATTATCGTTACTGACGTTGACGGGAAAGACTGGGTATTAGCTGGCGCCAAGTCCGGAATAGCGTACGCTCTGGATCCGGATAATCAAGGTCAACTAGTGTGGAAACGCAAGCTTGGCAAAGGCGGGTTGTTAGGAGGCGTTCACTGGGGGATGGCGGCAGACACTCGAGATCTGTACGTGCCAGTTTCTGATGCGTCCGTCCCTCTTTCAGGTGATGAATCCTCCCACACAAGTAAGCCTGGGCTAAATCGACTCGATCTTAGAACTGGAGAGCTAATTTGGAGTTCTTCTGCCAGCGAGAATTGCAGCGACAAAGAGGCATGCAAAGTCCATTTTTCAGCAGCAATAACAGGTATTCCCGGCGCAATTTTGGCTCCTGGACTAAACGGAATTCTCTATGCTTTTTCGAAGGAAAAAGGAGAGGTAGTTTGGAAATTTGATTCCACTGTAGAAACGGAAACCGTAAATGGGATGACGGCACATGGAGGAGCGATGGATGCTGGCGGCGTCGTTGCTGCAAATGGCATGCTCTTTTTTAATTCCGGTTACGCTGGTCCTGCCAGTGCGTATAGAAAAGGTGGTAACGTGTTTTGGGTTTTGAAAAAGTCTGACCCGATTGAGAAGGGAGCAGTTTCAAGTGCTCCGAAGGAATAGAATGACGATTGGCTGTATTTCGTCAAAGCAATCCAGACAATTCCCCGTCGCATATAATCGGAATGCACATACATTCCACCGAGTACTTGGAGCCCATCTGCATTTTCAATGCGAACTGCTCCGAAAGGGCGAACTGCCGGCGCTTGTTATGCACTACCGAGAACAAGTCCTAGCCCTTTTGTAATTGCAGATTTGGCAGCGCCGCCTGCTGCCTGAATTGCACCAGACTTTATTGAGCCCACAATTTTTTCGCCAAACGAACGTCCATCTGGCTCTAATGATGACGGTAACGTCAAAACTTCCAGCCCTTTAACGATCAAGGGCATATGCCATCATCGTTCCAAGGGGTAAGTACGCAGCACGTAATTCATTATCCAGTTGTGAGCGGCCAATCTGAGAAATTCGTTGATCCACCATTGTTCGTGCTTGTAGCGGATCTACGGGCAAACCATCGCTAAGACGCTGCTCTACCTTGGTCACCGCATCCAGGTTGAGAATTTGTATATCCGGTTGTGCATCGTTTGCATAAATAGAAGTGGCGTTTATGTTGGAAACTGGCCGTTGATTTGAGGTTACGACGATGACAGATTCAGGCCATAGAGCAGCATCTGTCCAGGAAAACGGGGAAATACCAATACAGTATCCGACGAATAAAATTAATTTGATGACAAAGTTCAACGCCACAACCCCGCTTGATTAAACCATGGGTAGTATGATCAAAGATTTGGCGTCGAAACGGCTACGAAAAAGGTTTCACAGCGTGAGGAACGTTTTCAAAAAAGGAAGGCAGGACTGATAGATATCATCTCAACTGAAACAGAAAATTATTTCTGCTTGCTAGGTTGATATTTGTTTAAGCTCAATATACGTAATTCTAAGTAAATATTTAACCAAATCGTATTGTCTTAATATCACATTGAAAACAGACTATTATTCTGTAAATTTAAAGGTTTAAAGCAGTCGAAATTTTAAAAAATCTTAATTTTAGTACCTAAGCTTCGTATAAAATCGAGCTTCAAATATCGAGAGAAATAATAATTTTCTCAAAATTGCGGCCAATCAATTCTTGTTCAATCCTCCGTACATTCAGCTACCTCTTTCAAACCAAGTACGGCCTCAATCGCGTCAACATCATTCTCCGTAAGCAACTCGTAATTGACCTCGTAACCCACTGGGTCAGGTACGCTAATTAAGGCTTCGTGAAAGGCAATTAACAAATTGGGGTTCGTCCCTTGTTTAGCAAGGAGCACACCGGCGGGTATTGCCTCATAATTCAAACTGACAATTGATAGCTTTGATCGAATATATTCGGGAATTCTGCTCATCGACAAAGCAGAGGTAAAGATAGCATCTGTTTGCTTGGTTAATAGCTTGATCAATAATTTACCTTGATCAGCTTCTACGAAGGTGATTGAATCTGCTAGCCGACTCCCCCTCTATTTACGACAAGCCTGTTTGTTCGATGTGAACTGTGGTGCAAGAGAGCAGGAGGTTTGCCAGCTGCGCTGGGAATGGGAAATTCAGCTTGATGATAGGTCTCTGTTTGTTTTACCCAAACAGTTAACCAAGAACAAACAGGATAGAATTTTAGTCCCCAACGATGCAGCACAAACGGTATTAAAAGACGTTCGCGGCCAACATGGCGAGTTTGTTTTCAGCTACCGAGGCAAGCCACTGCGAAACTTGCGATCAAGAGCGTGGAGAAAAGCTTGGGCAGCAAGTCACTTGCCCCAAGATAAAATGATACGCCAAGGCGTGCATAATTTACGGCATACTTATGCCACTCGATTACGCGCCGCCGGTGTGTCGCATGAAGACAGAAAGGATTTATTAGGACACTCAAGTGGCAGTATGACCACGTATTACTCTCAGGCTGAGGTCAGCAATTTAATTGCTTCGTCCAACAAAGCTTGTGCAGATATGGTCAAGCCATTGCTGACATTGGCGAAGGTTAGGGGCACGCAGTATAAGAGCTCCCACAATTCTCCCACAGTCAGTAGTATTGTGGACTTGGTAGAAGTGAAGAAAAGTAGGCTTAAAAACTAAAAAAACCTCGCAGTTCAAGAACATACGAGGTTTAAATTTGGTGGAGCCTAGCGGGATCGAACCGCTGACCTCAACACTGCCAGAGTATCTATTATTATCAAACCCGAATATTAAACCCATATAAATCAGGTAGTTACTCAGCCACCCTGTGTAATTTATCGCCAGTAAATGACAGCAAATGCCAGTTATTGCCAGGAAACCCGCACATTATCCGCACATTTAGGATACAGCAGCCCAACAAGCCAGTGATCAACTCCCTGCAAAAAACTTCGTTGAGACAATCCGTATGACTCCCAGTTTCGGACCTGAATTGGGCTTACTCGTTCTATCAGTGAATAGGTCTGCGACGTCCCCGTGTCATTCTCGGAATTCCAAGACTATTAGCAGTGCTTTCCGCCGACGGAACTGCATCGCCGCCCATGGAAGGGGTCAATTCGATTTGGTATTTGGGATCAAAAACTTGGTTAGTCACAGAAGCATTATTAATCTGTGTAATCTTGTAAGCCCTTATACCGCCACCATCGGCTCGAAGAGCATAGAGAAGGATGTTCCCTGTCCCTGCTCGTCGCAGGGAATAAGGCTCTATAATTCGGCTTCTACGGTTTCCATTATTATCTGTGTAATCAAGGTCAACACATAAATGGTTGCCCGCCGCAAAACGGATAATTTCTAAAGACTGTCCGTTAAGTGCTCTTAATCCCAATTGTCCATAGGACGGACGGTAAACAATGTCGCTTTGAG
Organism: Oceanicoccus sp. KOV_DT_Chl; assembly: GCF_900120175.1. NCBI lineage: Bacteria > Pseudomonadati > Pseudomonadota > Gammaproteobacteria > Cellvibrionales > Spongiibacteraceae > Oceanicoccus > Oceanicoccus sp. KOV_DT_Chl. The sequence goes on along the minus strand of NZ_FQLF01000001.1, from coordinate 130,749 downwards.
TTACCGCTGCTAGTTGCGGTCTATCTACAGAGGCCTCACCTGCAAGCCATTCAAAAAATTCTGGCAAAGCATCCCAATACACCTCCAGGGCTGGCAGTGAAGGTAATTGATGCGCCAACATGGGTTCCCAGTTTTGCTCTAAAACATTTCTATAAGCGTCCATGTCTCCAAGCACCGGAGGCTGAATGTTTTTGTAATCGCATTTTTGTGCTAGCACATCTTGTATCACTGCTGAAGCTGGCAGTTGATCATTTCGATAAAGATTAATAACATCATAGAGATCTCTCGGCCTGCCACGCTCACCAAGCGCCCTCACCTTTTCACCAAACACCTCTGGATACGAATAGCTCTCGATATGAATACCCTCTTCCGGACTATCAGAATAAGAATGAATAACCGGTTGCCGTGATGGTGGTAACACCAACACTTCATCAGCCGTCAGATCAAACTTAATTTTGGGGAGGTTGTGCTTACCCTTGGAAAAATGGCTTTTGTAGTAAACGCGCCCCTCGCAAGACAAACGCCCCGAGGGTTTTCATAGACATCAAAAACCAACCGATCAATGGGTATTTCAATACCTGATTCTTCATACAACCATTCTGATATGAGGCCAAATTGTTCTAATAAAAACTCTTGGTTAATTTGGTTTTCGTCCTTAAGGGTAAAATCCAAATCTTCCGAAAAGCGATAGGTTTCAAAATAACATTTTTTTAAACAGGTGCCGCCCTTAAAAACCCATGCCTGAGAAAGCACGTCGTTGGCATTAACGGCGGCCAACAGCCAGCCAAGGACATAATCTTTTTCAACAACATGAGGCGTCAGACCGGTTTCATCTGCAACCGAGACGATTTCATCCTTGGTTATCATTTATTTTCCTCCGGCACCCACAGGCTCCATTTTGTCACTAACCGCTTTTTATTGGCTTGTTTATCAAGATGGGCAAAACCCTTGGTAATTCGCTTATGACACTTTTCTACAAAACCGCTGTTTAAACCATGCTTTTCTGCCAAGTATCCAAGCTTTTTAAACAACGCCCCATTATTAATGATGGAGGCATACTCAAGAAGCGTATCAAGATCACTTTCTTTCGAAAATATTTTTTTGAATTCAAGCAGACAATCTTCCGTATGCTGCAAACCTGCCCCCACATAAGGGTCATCAATAATATCCAGTATCGTCTTATACGGATCAGATATTTGAATTTTACAGCTCTCTCGCCACAATGTTTTTGTGCCAAACAACTGCTTGACAGGAACATGCTTGATAAAAAACTTTACACCCTGATGTGTTGTCTCTCCCTTGGGGCACCGCTTGGGTGTAAAGACACAGACAGACCTGAAAAGCTGCTCAGTCAGCTCCCAGTGCTCAAGCGCACTCCACCCGCCAATATAAGCTGGCTCATAAAGTTCTGGCACAAGCACCCAAGGATCTTCAAGCACCTGTTCCTGGCCAATAGCCGTAGGCTGTATCGGCACGTATAAACCCTGTGCTACTCGCCTCAAGGAACCCTGCTTATGCCAGCCTGCCAATAGTTTGGATGCATGCGACCTATCAAGGCCAAACACAGCCATAGCATCACCAGCACGGATTGTTCCCGATGTTGCCCGCAATAGGGCAGCTAGGCGCTGCTGCTTTATTGATAATCCACCTTCCATATAACTACACCAAACAACAATATATTCTCATTTAATAAGAATATATTGTTTTCTTGTATAGTACTACTATAATCAACATATTATTCTCATTTTCAATGAATAACATGTATTTTAGTAAAGCTAACTCGACCTCTCAAGATAATACTTAACTACCTAATTTTTCAGTATAAAATAAGTTATGGCTCTAAATTTACAGGGTATTAGCCCACTATCTAAGTCAGTTGTTGAGTTTCTGCATGAATTATCTTGCCATGCCAAGGTCGATAGGCTGATTATTTTTGGCTCAAGAGCCTGCAATGACTATGACAAGTACTCGGATATCGATCTCGCGATTGATGCCGAGAGCTTTAATAGAGAAGATTGGATAAGACTAAGAATGACAGCTTACTACGATGTAAGAACAGTACTCCAAATATCAATTGTCAATTTTGTAAGCAACCCTAGCCGATTGCAAAATAGAATATTAGAAGATGGATTAATAATTTATGACGGACAAAAGAAAGTTATTAGATAGTTTAGAAAATTTCCGAAAAGCGTTCGATAAACTTGATGCCGCGCTAAATATACCTCGTGACAGAGAGTTAGTATTAGAGGGCACAATTCAGCGCTTTGAAACCATTGTTGAGCTTGTCTGGAAGACTTTGCAAAGAGCCTTAAAATTTGAAGGCATTCATCCTAAAACTCCAAGAGAAACGATGAAACAAGGTTTTTCTGCTGGCTGGTTAAGCGGGGAAATAGCATGGCAAGAATTATTAGATAACCGCAATTCTTCTTCCCATGAATATTTAGACGAGTCATTCCTTGATAATTACTATGATGACATTGTCGGATTTCATGCGCCTATCAAAGAGTTGCTAGAATTCCTTGAAAACCGTTTTAATGAGCAAGCTTAGCGCGTTAACGCCATGCTAATCTTGCTGAATAATTTTTTTCTGAAGCTCTTTGGCAAAGATCTTTATTTCACCAATCATCTCTAGCAAGTCAGATTGATCTAAATAAATTGGGTTTCCCTCGGTTGTTTTTCCATTTCTGTGTACTATGTCATGGCGGATATTGGTGATTTTTGAAAGTTTCGAGATGTCAATATCGACTCTTTGGCCAAGAATAATCTCAAGCATGCGCTTAACTTTTGGAATGTTATGGTACAGTATTTTGGATAACTCTTTGATCGCAATATTTCTTGGATTAGATTCGTTCTTTGCGAGAAAATCCAATGAATATTTTGCATTCTTCAACTCATCAATTTTTCTAGCGTTTTCAAAATAGGTCAACTTTTCATTTACTAAAGACTTTACAGTATCGCTTAGAAAGACCTCTAATAATGTAACCGCATGAGCATAAGTCATCCTGTAAATGAGGTAAGGCTTATCAATAGAGATGTTTTTCTTAACTAGCCTTTCTAGCTCTTCAAGTTCACCAAAGAAATACCTGTGAATTGCTGATGAATCGTTTTCCTTTAACCACTTTAGATCTTCTTCAAATTCATATTGTTCTCTTAAATGTTCTTGAAGAAAATAATATTCGTCTGCTAATTCTCTGTATTCGTCAGACTCTTCATCTATATTTTCATCACCAAGCCGCTCACGAATCCATTTATCAATCCTTTCATTATCTTGCTCTATCATTAAATCAGACATACCACCCATGATTTTTAGCCTCCCTAATTAAGCAGGTTGCGTTTTGGGGCTAACGTTAAAGCACAGACGCGGCATTATCATCTCCTGCTCCCTTACTTGATACGCCATTACTTGCCAATATACTCTGGTTGTTGAGCCACTCATACATTGGCACTGGATCAGCCTGACCAAATTGCATTAGCCAATCTTGCTTAGTAATAGTGGTCGCTAGAGCCCATATAACTTCATTGTTATCTCTAGATTTATATGCCATCAACCTCGCTTCATCTCTTGCACTTGCAGCCCATTTTTTTGCATGAACGGGTTTATCAATCTCAGATCCGAACAATCCATCTGTGCCTATCGTTGCACCTGATTCTTGAATTAGATCAAGAATCTTGTGTGCAAACTCCAGTCTATTTTGTGATTGTTCTAATCTCTTAATACCTGATAGATCTTTTAGGCTAGAAATTTCATTATTCATTCTATCAAGAGATAGCTTAAATGCATCCAACGTTAATGACATATTCTCGTTTGCTGTCGCTGTCGCTTGCTGAATATCCGACCTGATACCGCTTAGTACTTCGTAATATGAAACTCCACCAAAAATTAAAATACCAATTGTACCGAGAAAAAAAGAGTCTTTAATCGCTTTGTATAACCATATAAATAGTTTCTTCATTACTCATTCCTTGAACTGGCTGTAGGTTTAAAAGCATGATAGCCCGGCCCCTTATATTCACATAATCAGGGCCCTTTAGGGTCAGTGAGGAATTTCTCAAACAGCCGCTAATAGGCAGGCTGTGTAAAATTCCGATTTAACCGCAAGGCTATTCGGTTGGCTTATAAAAAATCTACTGAGGATCTTTCAAACCTCCGTGTTTTTTACTCGCACATATATCAGTAACGGTTAATTAACCGCTGATATGTTTTCGTAATGACTTTTATCTCATTACCCTGACCCTATAATGTGGAGAAGAAAACCTACCACCACTTTCGGCCATTATCATTATAGATCTTGCAACTAGGAACGTATACAGAGCCCCCCTTCTACTCTTTCTTGTAACTGGCAGAGAAGTCACTTGCTAAATTTAGATAATCTCCAACCAACGGGGTCTTATAGCGTTTAGATGATTTATAGTAACCACCCGACAATCATTTTGTCGTGGGCTTTTTTAGCTCCCAACTTCGGACAAGCTGTTTAAATTAGTAATTCGCCATAGACACGGAACTGACTTGACTAGAAGCTCTTTAAGTTTCTTAGGGCTCATCGCTTTATTGGATATTAGCTCACCATGCTTATCGATTTTGCATGCTTGGATAACGGTCTTTGCTAAATCAATACCAATCACATTAGACTTATTCATTGTATGGACTCCTTGGTTTCGTCGACGCCAGCCTACTTAGCTAGGGTGGTGGAGTCCATACATCGCTTACAGTATAAGAGCTCCCACAATTCTCCCACAGTCAGTAGTATTGTGGACTTGGTAGAAGCGAAGAAAAGTAGGCTTAAAAACTAAAAAAACCTCGCAGTTCAAGAACATACGAGGTTTTAAATTTGGTGGAGCCTAGCGGGATCGAACCGCTGACCTCAACACTGCCAGTGTTGCGCTCTCCCAGCTGAGCTAAGGCCCCAAAAGAGGGGCGCATATTAATAACCCCCCTCTTATTGTCAACGCTTTAAAGTGCTGAATAGGCTTTTTCCAACTTTTTAAGCTGTTTTTTGCCTATTTCGCCGCAGGCAGTATTGAGTGCGTGGCGAATTCTTGCGCGACTCATGTCCGGGCCTAGCAGCACCATGGAGTCCATTACCGAGAACGATGCGGTGGTACCCGCGATGGCAATGAACAGTGGCACGAGGAAATCTTTCAGTTTGATATCCATGCTGGTGGCCAATGTTTTCAGCTCTTCGAAAATGGCATCACGATCCCACTGGCGCAATGCTTCCATTCGCCACAAGGTAAACTGCAATACTTGTTTGAGCTGCTCTTCATCCAGTTTTAAGCCGGCGAAGCTATCGCTGTTGAGCGGTAAAGTACCGGAGGCTAAAAAGCTCGCCAGCGGCGCGAAGTCGCTTAAGGTTTCCATTCGCTGCTGTGCATGCGGGAGTACTTGCAACAGATTTTGTCTATTTAATGCCCAGTCAATTAAGCGATCGGCCAGCTGCTCGGTGTTGAAGTCTTCGCGAATCCACAAACCGTTTAACCAACTTAATTTTTCTACATCAAAGATAGGACCACCGAGACTGACGCGCTGGATATCAAACTGCTCCAGCATTTCAGCCAGACTGAATTTTTCTCGCTCATCGGGCATTGACCAGCCCATTCGCCCGAGATAATTCACCAACGCTTCGGGTAAATACCCCATGCGTTGGTAATATAAAATCGAGGTTGGGTTTTTGCGCTTACTTAATTTGGATTTATCCGGGTTACGCAGCAATGGCAGGTGGCAGAGTACTGGCATCTCCCAGCCGAAGTACTCATATAACAACTTATGCTTGGGGGCAGAATTAATCCACTCTTCACCCCTTAGTACATGTGTTATTTCCATCAAGTGGTCATCAACCACATTGGCGAGATGATAAGTGGGCATACCATCGGATTTCAACAGGATCTGCGCATCGACCAGGTTCCAGTCCAGCTCCATTACGCCGCGCAGCATGTCATCGATTTCAACCTTGCCTTCCATCGGCACGTTCATACGGATTACATAAGGCGCATTAGCGGCTTCACGCTTGGCCACTTCGTCCTTTGGCAATTCCAGGTCGTAAGGCTTCAACGCGCGGTTTATGCCCTGCTCTTTCAAGCCGGCGCGCAGTTCATCGAGCTCCTCTGCGGAGCGATAACAACGAAAAGCATGGCCCGTTTCGATCAGCTGCTCGGCATACTGACCATAGATGTGCTTGCGCTCACTTTGCCGATAGGGACCAAAATCACCGCCAACATCAGGGCCTTCATCCCACTCCAGCCCCATCCAGCGCAGCGAATCAAAGATCGCCTGCTCTGAATCAGTGGCGGAACGCGTCTGATCGGTATCCTCAATACGCAGGATAAACTGGCCACCGTGCTTGCGGGCAAAACACAGGTTAAACAAGGCAATATACGCGGTGCCGACATGAGGATCGCCGGTGGGTGAAGGAGCTATTCGGGTGCGAACGGTCATGATTTTCCTATTCTAGTTACCAGCACGATTGTGAAGCGCACGATTATACGGACAGATAGAGAATTTCTCACCCCGGCGGTAATAAATATTTTCTCGCACGCACAACACCTAAGACCGGAACTTAATATTCCACTTTATATCTATAAACCGTCATCATCGTACGCTATAACCAAAACCAGCTAACAACGGTTCAGTGACCGTAGTCACAACTTGATAAGAACTGTTGTAGTATTCATGCTTAGCACTTGAATACTGAATTGATCTTCATATGATGGTATTTCATAAAAGATTGGACTCAGCATTAATAGACATCGCTGAGCGGAAGAAAAGCGTGTTTACACAGGGCGGCAATATGAATTCCAAACAGTTAATACCAACGATACTACTGAGCACTCTTATCACCGCATGCGGCGGTGGTGGTGGAGGCGGTAGTGATTCAGCGGGGGCAGAGACCTCAAGCTCGGCCAGTAATGTAACTTCCAGCAGTAGCTCGCAATCCAATCAAACCGTTACCCCCAGCGACCCGGTTGAGGTCAGCGATGATGTATCACCGACTGTTTACACCTCGGTTAAAGGCATGGCAGTTAAAGGCCCGCTCGCAAACGCCATTGCTACTATCTATAAGATTGATACCAGCGCCAGTAATTTTAAAGGCCAATTGGTTGCCGAAGGGGTCACCGATACCGACGCACAGCTGATGCTCGACGTTGATACTGCCCTGATCACCGATGCGCTGTTTATTCTTGAATACACACTGGGTGAAGAGCTGACCGGCTCCCAGCCAGTGATACCCACCCTACGCACGGTTATAAGCTCGCAGCAATTATTAGCGGGCACGGCGGTATTTGCTACGCCACTCACCACCTTGGTAGTGGATAATGCGATCAAAACGCTACGTGCCAGCGCTTCGCCAAACAGCATCTCAATTAATGATTTTAGCACCGCCATTACCGCTGCAACACAGCGCACCAAGAGCTCTTTCGGCCTTGGGCTACTAGATGAGAATACCGATCTATTTACCAGCTCACCGGTCTTATCCGCCGACACAGATCAAGCAAGATCACTGGCCTACCGCACCACCATCGAGGTTTTCGCAGCACTGGCCGATAAGGTAAAACAGGAAGCTGTCGCTGACGGCGCCGAGATCGACCCGGAAATGCTAGTGGCTATTTTTGCCGAGGATATGCTGGATGGATCGCTGGATGGGGAAAACGATGGCCGACCTATCACTGAATTGAAATCCGTCAATAAACAGAAGATGCAACAAATTCTCAGCTCCAGCCCAGCGTCGCTGAAGATTCCAGGCACCGACACACCTATTTCTGATTTGGATACTGTTATTGCCGAAGAAGCTGAACAAATTGCTCCAACTGTAACGCCCCAAGCACTGGTAAAACCGGCGCCAACCGAAGTCGTTATTACCATTGTCGAGACCACACCGACGCCGGTGCCAACACCAGAACCGACTCCGACTCCAGAACCAACGCCTGAGCCGACTCCGACTCCGACTCCAGAGCCTACGCCTGAGCCGACTCCGGTACCTACACCAACGCCGACTCCAGTGCCAACGCCTGAACCAACACCTGAGCCGACTCCCGAGCCAACGCCCGAGCCAACGCCCGAGCCAACGCCTGAACCAACACCTGAGCCGACTCCAGAACCAGCGCCTGAGCCAACGCCTGAGCCAACGCCTGAGCCAACGCCTGAGCCAACGCCTGAGCCATTTAGTGTCACTGTAACATTATCATGGGCAATTCCAACCACGCGGGAAAATGGTGATCCACTCACCATCGCTGAACTGGGCGGTTATGAAATTATTACTTCCTTGACGGCTCGTCGTCAGATGACGGTGAAGTTGTAAGCATTAATAACGGCAGCACCAACAGCCACGCCATCACTTTGACCGAGGCAGGGACTTATAACTTTGCTATCGCGACCATTGATAGTGACGGCATGAAAAGCAGCATATCGACGCCGGTAAGCTTCACCGTCAGTGAATAACGTCACTTATCCCAACGGATATTAATCCCGGGCTGGCCAGGCAACGCCTGCCAGCCCTGACATATCCACAAATCTGCAACAGCAATAAGCTCATCGCCGCTATAAAGTAACGGCACGCGATCACGCCACCACGGTTCCAGACCAACCTCCTGAAACAGTTTCTTTAGGCTTTGGGAACCGCTGCGACCAACCGGCTGGCAACGCTCCCCGCCTTGCCGAAAACGCACGTTGACTGACTCACTCTGCTGCAAACGCGCGACCCCAAGGCCACTGCCGACTATCGGCTCAGCCTGCAATTGCTGACCATTCAGCACTAGCCCCCCACTAAATCCCAGTCTGCAACCAGTGTTTTATCAATCGCAGCCAGCGGCGGCATTGCATAGAGACAGTGATTGAAGCGCCGTACCTGAACCTCATTCCCCCACGCTACGACTGGCTCGGCATCTGGCTGCGCATTGATCACATCGGTAATGACCGCCTGCAGTTGCGCCGCACTGGGTAAAGCAAAACCGCCAACCTGCAACCAATAGCGCAGCAGGTTTTTTTTGCGGCTATCACTAAGCGCATGCAACCCGGCTAAAGGCAGTACGGAATCGGCTCCGACAGCCCCTGAGTCGAGCCCACCCTTCTCGCCTAAACCCAAACCTACTAAATCCAGTTGCGCCAACTCAGTATTGAGTAATGCCGCCTCTTCATTCAATGCTGCGGTACGGGATAAGGTTTGCCGATATTCCGGCCAGCGCTCAGCAATAATGGGTAATAGCTGCAAACGTAAAAAGTTACGATCAAAGTCACTCAGCTGATTGCTCGGGTCTTCAATCCACTGCAGTTGATGCGCATTAGCGTAAGATTCAATAACCGACCTTGGGATGGTTAATAGTGGTCGCAATAAAAGCCCATTCCCCAGCACTCTACCCTGAGGCATCGCCGAGCCGCCACGCACACCACTGCCACGCAATAACCGCAGTAGCAACGTTTCTACCTGATCATCGAGATGATGACCCATCATTAATACATCACCCGGTTGAAGCAATGATTCAAATACTTGATAGCGAGCGTCACGGGCCTGCTCTTCCAGACTGCCCTTTGGCTGTGAATCGATATCAATAGCTACAGTATGTAATGGAATGTTGAGCTGGTCGGCTTGCTGCTGACAATGCCCAGCCCAGTGATTGGCGTCCGCTTGCAGCTGATGATTGATATGCACCGCTTCAATCACCGGGTGATTGGGCACATGTGTTAAAAGCTGGAGTAATACATGGGAATCGACACCGCCGCTATAAGCTACCAGCCAGCGGGGCGCGTCGAGATAGGGCACGAGTGTAGCGGTGAGAGTCTCAGTGGTCAGCGCCATGATAGTTCACCGCTAATAGGTCACGGCTTATTGGTTGCCGTAGGACATCAAACGCTGATAGCGCTTATCCAATAGTTCCTGCTCGGAAAGCTGGCTTAACTCACCCAGTTTTTCAATCAAATGGCTCTTGATGCGGCTTGCCATCAAATCCATATTGCGGTGCGCACCACCTAGCGGCTCAGGAATGGTGGCATCAACAATACCCAGACCTTCCAAAACGGTAGACGTTAAGCCCATCGCCTCAGCGGCATCCGGAGCTTTTTCCGACGTTTTCCAAATAATATTGGCACAGCCTTCTGGCGAGATCACAAAATAGGTGGAGTACTGTAACATCGCCAAATGGTCGCCGACACCGATACCCAATGCACCGCCTGAACTCCCCTCACCGATTACCACACACACAATAGGTGTTTTTAAGCGTGACATTACTGCTAAATTCTGAGCAATGGCCTCACTGATACCACGTTCTTCGGAATCGATGCCCGGATAAGCCCCAGGGGTATCAATCAAGGTAATAATAGGCAACTGGAAGCGCTCTGCCATTTCCATCAAGCGCTTGGCTTTACGGTAACCCTCAGGTTTGGGCATACCAAAATTGCGCTTTACTTTTTCCTGCACACCACGGCCTTTCTCTTGACCGATCACCATCACCGCTTCGCCATCTAACCGGGCTAATCCACCGACAATAGCGCGATCATCAGCAAAAGCGCGATCGCCATGCAGCTCTTCAAAATCAGTAAACACCCGGTTGATGTAATCAAGGGTATAGGGGCGCATAGGATGACGGGCTACTTTAACCGTTTCCCACGGGCTTAAGTTGGAATAGATTTTTTCGGTGAGTTTGGTGCTTTTTTCACGCAGCTTGTTAATCTCTTCACTAATATTGAGATCATTGTCAGAGCCAACTAATTGCAGCTCTTCAATTTTAACTTCCAGTTCCGCGATAGGTTGTTCAAAGTCGAGATAATTGGGGTTCATAATCGGCAAAATAATCCACTGTCGATAGTTTGCTGGTAGCCAGCTTGGATAAATTTAATTTGCGCAACAATACGCGATTCTGTGCGGCGAGTCTATTACCATGTTGTAAACGCCCTGCAGGCAACTGCCTGTTTTGCGGTGGAGCTAATAATTAAAATGCCACTCAACAGCACTGCTCAGTCGCCAAAATTGAGCCGGACATTACCCTCACCAAAACGATCCTTCAAGCGCTGAATCAACTCATCACTGGGTTGTACCAGCCAGTCCCGCCCCAACTTTATCCGACCTTTTGCGCCGGGCCGTTGATAATCGACAACGATGGGGCAACTGCCATTCAAACTGGGCTCCAACAATTGCCGAAACTGCTGACTAAAGGCATCACTGCTACCATTAAAGTCAGCTGTTCTTAAACTCAACTCCAGTGACTTCACGCTGGACTGTCTGGCATCGAGCAAAGTTCTGACTGACTTGCCACGTACTTTTAACTGCCCGGAATAATCATCAAAGGTGACTTGCCCCTCTATTACTAAAATAGAATCCTTGCTGATTTTTTCTCTGGCCTCGTTAAATACGTCAGCAAACAAACTGACTTCAATTCGCGCAGAGCGATCATCCAGGGTAACAAATGCCATCATATCGCCGCGCTTGTTTTTCATGGTGCGCAAAGCAACCACTAAACCCGCCATGGTCTGACTATTGTAATCCGCTTTTAAATCAACGATGCGATTGCGCACAAACTGTCGCAACTCTTTTTCATATTCATCAATTGGGTGACCAGTGACATAAAGACCTAAGGTCTCTTTTTCTCCACCCAGTTTTTCCTTCGCTGTTTGCGGCCTGACGTTTCGATACTCGGTATATACATCGCCCTCACCCGCGGTCGGCACTACATCGCCAAATAAATCCATCATCCCGGCATCGCGATTGCCCGCACTTTGCTCTGCTGCTTTGGCTGCTTCAGGCATCGCTGCTAAAAGAATTGCTCTATCCACACCCAGGGTATCAAAAGAACCTGAGCGAATCAGCGCTTCGGTAGCACGCTTATTTACTTTGCGAGGATCTGTGCGTTCACAAAAATCAAACAGATTGTTAAACGGGCCGCCACTGTTGCGCGCAGCAATAATATTTTCAATCGGACCTTCACCCAGACCTTTAATGGCGCCCAATCCATAAACAATAGCGCCGTCTTTGTTAACAGTGAACATATATTCACCTTCATTAACATCGGGCAAGCGATAGTCTAACTTCATCGCTCGACATTCTTCGATGAAGATAACAATTTTATCGGTATTCTGAAGTTCCGAGCTCATGGTCGCTGCCATAAACTCAGCAGGGAAATGCGTTTTTAACCATGCTGTTTGATACGACACCAGCGCATAGGCTGCAGAGTGCGATTTATTAAAACCATAACCGGCGAACTTTTCTACCAGATCAAAAATTTTGATCGCCAGTTCACCATCCACACCTTTTGAAATCGCGCCTTCTTCAAACGTCGAACGCTGCTTAGCCATCTCTTCGGGCTTTTTCTTACCCATTGCCCGACGCAACATATCAGCGCCACCAAGACTATAGCCCGCCAATTCCTGAGCGATTTGCATAACCTGTTCTTGATACACAATAACGCCGTAAGTTGGCTCCAATATCGGCTTTAACCATTCGTGTTGATACTGGGCATCAGGGTACGCTACCTGTGCACGACCATGCTTACGATTTACAAAGTCGTCCACCATCCCTGAGTCCAAAGGACCGGGACGGAATAATGCGACCAGTGCGATCATATCTTCGAGATTGTCTGGCTGTAATCGCTTGATCAAGTCCTTCATGCCGCGCGACTCCAACTGGAATACGGCGGTGGTTTCTGCGCGCTTTAATAACTGATACGTCGCCGCATCGTCTAAAGGAATGCGTTCAATTTCTAGATTGACCAAACTGCCATCAGCGCGCGGGCGGTTGATCATTTTTACCGCCCAATCGATGATGGTCAGCGTGCGCAGGCCGAGAAAATCGAACTTAACCAAGCCCGCTTCTTCGACATCGTTTTTATCAAACTGGGTGACCAAACCACTACCGCTTTCATCGCAATACAGCGGCGCAAAATCGGTGAGTTTGGAGGGCGCGATCACTACACCCCCGCATGCTTACCAACATTACGGGTAATGCCTTCGAGCTGCACAGCCATATCCCAAATTTCTTGCGCCTGCTCATCGTCGCGCAAAAAATCACGCAATGGCTCTTCGGCCTCAATGGCCTTGGTTAGTGTCATACCCACTTCGAAGGGAATCATTTTTGACAATTTATCGGCCAGTCCGTAGGACTTGCCCTGCGCTCTGGCCACATCGCGCACTACCGCTTTAGCCGCCATGGTGCCGAAGGTAATAATCTGGCTAACCGCTTCCCGGCCGTAATTATCGGCTACATAGGCAATCACTTTGTCGCGATTATCCATACAAAAATCAACATCAAAATCCGGCATCGAAACCCGCTCAGGATTCAGAAAGCGTTCAAATAACAGGTCGTATTCCAATGGATCCAGATCGGTAATTTTTTGCGCATAGGCCACCAGTGAACCGGCACCCGAACCCCGCCCGGGACCTACCGGTATGCCGTGATCTTTGGCCCACTGAATAAAGTCCATCACGATTAGAAAATATCCGGGGAAGCCCATCTCCAGAATAATATCCAGTTCAAAATCCAAACGCTTTCGATACTCGGGCTGATGCTCAGCAGCTTTTTCACCAAAACTGAAATCCAGACGATCCTGCAAACCCTCGATAGAAATTTTGCGGAAAAATATACCCGTTCTTAATTCCTTGGCATATTCGGGAGTCTCTTCTTTACCCTCCCAATTCACTTTCAGTGATTTAACCGTTTGTTGTTTTAAGCCTTCCAGTGGTTCATGCTGAAAGAACGGATCGTTTTCAAAATCATCAGGTATAGGGTATTCCGGTAAATAATAAGTTCCCAATTTGATTTCAACATTACAGCGCTTGGCAATTTCAACCGTATTCTCCAAGGCTTCGGGAATATCACTAAACAACTCCGCCATTTCTTCCGGCGAACGCAAGTATTGTTGTTCGCTGTATAGATGCGAGCGGCGCGGGTCATCTAATGCGCGGCCATCATGCACACACACGCGTGTTTCATGGGCTTCAAAATCATCGGCATTTAAGAAACAGACTTCATTGGTAGCCACTACAGGACAATCATTTGCCGCCGCTAGAGCAACAGCCGCGTGCAGATAATCTTCTTCATGCGCTCGCCCCGTGCGCTGTAATTCCAAATAAAAACGATCCGGGAACCAGGCCATCATCTCACTCAGTCGCTGCTGGGCGACATCCGCTTTGGAGGATAACAGGGCCTGCCCTATTTCGCCGTCGCGGCCACCCGATAATGCAATCACGCCGTCTGCGTAAGAAGCCAACCATGAGCGTTTAATATATGGCTCACCCAAGTACTGCCCATCCTGATAGGCTTTGGAAATCAACTCAGTTAAATTACGATAACCGCGATCATTTTGCGCTAACAAACACAGCTTACTGATATGGGTTTCGTCCAGGTCATCCATCACCTTGATGTCGCTACCAAAAATAGGTTTGATACCCGCACCAGTGGCCGCTTTATAAAATTTAATCAGCGCATAAAAATTGGTGAAATCCGTTAAGGCTACCGCCGGCATCCCCTGAGCTGCGACTTGCTTAACCAAGGGTTTTATCCGCACCAAACCATCCACCAGCGAAAATTCACTGTGTAGACGAAGATGTACAAAAGAAGCAGTCATAGAATAAATACTTTAACTAATAATGTTTAATACGCTGAACAAGACCAAAACACATTCATAACAGGGCCAGTTGCTCAAGCTGTTTCTTTACTGGTCCAAACGATAAACGATGAATAGGCGTAATGCCGTGCTGCTCTATCGCCGCCATATGCACCTTGGTGGGATAACCCTTATGCCCAGCAAAACCATATTCAGGATACTCTGCATCAAACGCCACCATCTCGCGATCACGAACTACTTTCGCAAGAATAGAAGCAGCAGCTATCGCGGCCACGCGACTATCACCTTTCACCACAGCTTCTGCCGCGTAAGTCCACTTGGGCAGACGGTTGCCATCAACTAACACATGTTCCGGCTGTAGCGCTAAACCTTCTACCGCACGCTTCATCGCCAGCATACTGGCGTGCAGAATATTGAGTTCGTCAATTTCTGCCACGCTGGCTCTGGCCACACAAAAACTGAGCGCCTGTTCCTGAATAATCGGAAACAGTAATTCACGTTTTTTTTCGGTTAATTTCTTGGAATCATCCAGACCTTCAATCGGCCGCTCTGGGTCAAGGATAACGGCCGCCGCTACCACATCACCGGCCAAGGGGCCACGACCCACTTCATCGACACCGGCAAGTAAACTACCTGTATAGCGGGATACAAATGGCTCCATCAAGCACTCTGCCTTGTTTTAATCATGGTAAGCAATACCTCAGCAGCACGCTCGCTGGCATTACATTTTAATTGTTGATGAATGTCGCTGAATTTTTCGATTAACTGTGTACGCTGTTGATGATCCGTTAAACGCTCCAGCAACAATGGCCCTAACATTTCCGGACGTACTTCATCTTGCTGTAATTCAGGGACCAACTGCTCGCCAGCTAATAAGTTGGGAAGTGAAAAGAAACGTGTTTTGACCATCCGGGAAATAATAAAATAACTCAGCCCTGCCATGCGATAAGCAACAACCATCGGCTTCTTCAATAGCATGGCTTCCAGCGCTGTTGTGCCGGAAGCCATTAGCACCACATCCGCGGCAGTCATCGCAGTTTGCGATTGACCATCGACTAATTTAATCGGTAGGCCTTTGCCATGCTCCGCCAGAATGGTTTCTAATTGCTGGCGGCGCTGATCATTGGCAGCCGGAATGACAAATTTTAAATCGTTACGCTGGTGATAACACCACCGCGCAGCGGCGATAAAATCAGGCGCTAATAATTTAACTTCACCGCCGCGGCTGCCTGGCAGGAGCGCGATTATCGCACCGTTTTCAGGTAACGCCAATTGCGCTCTCGCTTGTAGTTGCTGTTGCGCTAATCCGGTGTTATCCAGCGGCAGCTGGTCGGCCAGTGGATGCCCTACAAAGGTCACTGGTACATTATGTTGATGGTAAAACTCCGCCTCAAAAGGCAATAATGTCAGCATGCGATCAACCGCTTTGGCTATTTTTTTTACTCTCCCTTGACGCCAGGCCCAAACCGACGGGCTGACATAATGCGCGGTAAGCAAGCCGGCTTGACGTAAAGCCAATTCAATATTGAGCGTAAAGTCTGGCGAATCGATGCCAATAAACAGATCAGCAGGTTTGGCAATAAAATGATCTTTGATAGCGCGGCGAATACGCAGTAATTCTGGCAACCGTTTCAACGGTTCAACCAAACCCATCACTGACAAGCGATCCATAGGAAAGTGACTATTAAAGCCCTCGGCAATCATTAGCGGGCCGCCGATACCTTCAAACTGTACATCCGGGTTTTTGGTCAAAATTGCGCGCATCAAGCTGGCGCCCAGAATATCTCCGGATGCCTCACCTGCTACGATTCCAATGCGCAATGACGCCATGAAGCTGTTCTCACTTATTATTTTAAAGAGACCTAACGTACAATACCGCGAGTTGAAGATTGCAACGATTCAATCAGCAATTCAATTTCAGCACAGTTCTGCGCTTGCACTCGCAATTTTTCCAACGCCTCTTCTGTGGTTAAACCCTGACGATAAATGACTTTATACGCGCGTCGAATTTCCGCAATGACCGCAGCACTGAAGCCGCGACGTTTTAAGCCTTCCACATTGACCATTTTTGCTTCTGCGGGCTGGCCCATCACAGTAATATAAGCTGGCACATCTTTACTGATCTGACTGCCAAAACCAGAGAAACTGTGCGCACCGATATGGCAAAATTGATGCACCAGGGTATACCCTGCCAATATCGCCCAATCACCCACATGCACATGGCCGGCAACTGCAGCGTTGTTAACAAAAATGGTGTGGTTACCGATCACGGAATCATGGCCGATATGGCTATAAGCCATAAATAAATTGTCATTGCCGATAGTCGTTTCGGATCTATCCTGCACCGTGCCACGATGAATAGTGACCCCTTCGCGGATGACGTTATTATCGCCTATCACCAACCAGGTTTCTTCACCGTTGTATTTCAAATCAGGTGTATCTTCGCCTACCGAAGAAAATTGAAAAATATGGTTATTGCGACCAATTTTTGTCGGTCCTTTTAGTACTACATGCGAAGCAACAATCGACCCTTCACCAATCTCAACGCCGGCCCGATGATTGTCCAGGGACCAATTTCAACATTGTCAGCAACCTTAGCGGTAGGATCAATAATTGCGCGAGGATCAATCAAACTACTAACTCCAATGGGAAAACTAATTAAACTGTTTTATCTGCGCAAATAATATCAGCAGATGCGGCCAAATCACCATCAACATAACAACTGCATTTAAACTTCCACATACCTCGACGATCATTAACGTATTCGACTTTTAAAGTGAGCTGATCACCGGGAACCACTTGTCGACGAAAACGAACATTATCGGCTCCTACAAATAAATATAACGAGCCTTCGGCAGGCGTTTTTCCCTGGGTTTTGAAACCTAGAATACCCGCAGCTTGCGCCATCGCTTCAACAATAAGCACGCCCGGCATCACTGCCTTTTGTGGAAAATGGCCATTAAAAAAGGGTTCGTTCACCGTTACATTTTTCAGCGCAACAATCGACTCACCAACATTTAATTCAACCACTCTATCAACCAATAAAAATGGGTAACGGTGTGGCAGGTATTCCTGTATATCTTTTATATCCATAACTGTTGTCATTGCTGTACTCATCATCAGTCAACCAATTTAGCGAACTTAACTATTACGACTCTTTTAAATTTTTTTCCACGTCTTTTAGACGCTTATTCATCGCTTCAAGCTGAGAAAACCGCACAGCGCTCTTGCGCCAGGACGCTGAACTTTGCATCGGAGTCCCTGCTGAATAGGAGCCTGCTTCAGTAATGGATTTCGTCACCAATGTCATCGCAGTAACATGCACACCATCAACAATATCAATATGTCCCACAATCCCTACGCCACCAGCAATCGTACAATTCCGACCAACACGGGTACTACCGGCAATCGCCGTGCAACCGGCAATCGCAGTATTTTCTCCCAAGCGAACGTTGTGGGCAATTTGTACCTGGTTATCCAGAATAACGCGATCAGCTAATACCGTATCTTCCAACGCACCGCGATCAATAGTACAGCTTGCGCCAATCTCTACATGATTACCAATCACCACGCCGCCAAGCTGGGCAATTTTAATCCATCCACCCTGTGTCTTATCCGGGGACGGCGCAAAACCAAAACCATCACTGCCAATCACTGTTCCACTGTGCACCAGCACATGATTACCTAAAGTAATACCGTGATAGATAGTGACGTTAGCGTGAAGTAAACAGTTCGAGCCCAGGTTTGAACCTTGACCAATGACGCACCCCGCACTGATTACGGTATTTGCCCCTACGCTGACACCCGCTTCGATAACGACGTTCGCTGCAATAGACGCAGTAGCATCAATGCTGGCTGAATCACTGATAACTGCCGAGGGATGAATACCGGCTTGACGACTCAGATCAGGGGCAAAAAGTTGCGATGCCCTGGCGTAGGTTAAATACGGATTGCTAGATACAAGGCAAGCACAAGGGCTATGACTCACCTGATCAGGACTTACAATAACAGCTGCCGCTGCCGTCACCTTCAGCGCCTGCTGGTATTTACTATTGGCTAAAAAACTGAGCTGATGATCGCCCGCAGCCGCCAGAGTTGCCAGACCGGAAATTATCATTTCCGAATCACCAACACATTTGACGTCTAGCAAACCGGCTAATTGAGCCAATGTATATTGCCGCTGCGACTTCATCCCGTTATAAGTTACGGTAGGCGTAAACCAATTACATCTGGTTTAGTTTATCGGTAACTTTAGCCGTAATACTGAAGCTACTATCAACATGCATTGCAGCTTGCTGATTGAGTAATAAGCCAATACCTTCAGAGGCGATCAGTTCGGTTACCGCTTTTTGTAGTTTAGGCGACAGCTCCTGCGCTACCTCTTGCAACAGACCTTGCTCGGCTGCTTGTAATTTCTTCTGTACGAATTCAATATCAACACGCTTTTCCTGAATCTTTTTCGCTTCAGCTTGTTTCTGTTCCGCACTCATCACAGCAGCATCTTTTTGCAATTGAGCCACGGTATCCTGATAGCTCTTACCTAAAGATTCCAGTTCCTTGCGGTTTGCCGCATAGCTAGACTCAGCACGCAATTCTTTTAAGCGATTTTGAGCTAATTCAGTATTGATAATAGCTTGCTGGGCATTCAACACAGCAATTTTACCTTCCGCAGAAGCCGCCATAGTTGTACATAGGGCAATTGCCATTACGGCCAGTTTAATAAATTTGTTCACAATTATTCTCCATAGTGATTTAAGTATTGATTAAAAATTTTTACATTTAGCTTGTTTTACAAATGGCAGCTTAAAAACTACGCCCCAATGAAAACTGGAAGGCTTCTGTTTCGTCTTCGTCACTGTCATTACCCGGTTTGGCATAGCTGAAAGTAAGTGGCCCAAAGCCAGTAATCCAGCTTAAGCCAACGCCGAAAGAATACCGCAACTCGCCAGCATCAAAGTTTGAACAGTTTAATTGTGTAGGCCCACAGTGAGTGCTAAACACATTACCGACATCGATAAAGAAAGCGGTACGCACTGAACTTTGATCTTTAATAAAGGGTAAAGGAAATAGTATCTCGGCCCCACCCTCTACTAACACGTTACCGCCAAATGGGTCACCCTCACTTTCATATTGAAGAACTCTAAATTTATCGGCACCGTTGGCTAAAATATAGGAGTATTTATCATCTCCCTGACGAACACCACCGACCACCGAGCCATCAGTACATGGATCACCGATTTGGGTGGCACTTTCACAACCCGCGTCACCTAACTCTACAACATCAATGGCGGCTATACCTATATCCGGATAATACAATGCGGGCGTACTTAATGGCCCAGAGTATTACTCTTAAAGCCGCGAACAGAACCAAAGCCACCTGAGTAAAAATGATTGAAGAAAGGAATCTCATCATCACCAATACCATCACCATAACCCAACTCAGTCCGCAATCTAAGCGTTAAAGACCGGGTTAATGGGAAGAATATCTGACCGTTGTATATCAACTTGTAATAATTAAGGTCACTCCCTGGGACTGTGAGCTCCAGTGACAAACTTTGTGACGCTCCTCTCGTCGCCATCCGTCCACGGTTCAATGTAGACTGGGTCCAACTAATCGTTGCCGTGTAATTATCGAATGTATCACCTTGTTCGTCGAGAAAGCCCGGCCCATAACCAAAATCTTCCGGGTTTGAAAAAAAGGTATTAGGTAGAAGATTTCCCTGACTGTCATACAAAGGCAACACAACTTCAGATTGCAGATAACCAGCGGTTGTTTGTTGTGACTCGTAATAACCAGCAAACCAATCATCATTAACTATTTCTCGTGGCCGCGGACTAGCAATAATTTCCTGCACCGCGCCATCGCCTGCTTCAACTTCAGTATTAGCATAGCCAAAACTAAAACCAAGCCGCTCGGTTTCTTTAATGGGATAACCGAAATTCAACGTAGCGCCAAATGTATTGGTGGTATAGCGCGACACGTTGATTTTATCCAGATCCATTTCCCGATAATACACCGAGAAGCCGCGACTCACGCCGTCTTTGGTATAGTAAGGATCAACGAAACTAAAACGCAAATTAGTAAGGTAATCACTTTTGTTAACGGCAACACCTATCTGTTTGCCACTACCCAAAAAATTATCCTGCTGAATATTTGCGCCTAACAAGACACCACTATCCTGGGAAAAACCTACGCTGGCACCAATACTCCCGGAAGCTTGCTCCTCAACGAGGTATTGCAAATCAATAAAGTCATCACTACCTGGCAACTCTAAAGTATTAACCGTGGCCTCTTTAAAATAACCCAAACGCTGCAAGCGAATACGAGACTGTTCAATACTGGCTGACGAAGCTGGGGCAGCTTCCATTTGTCGCATTTCACGGCGCAGAACTTCATCGGCTGTTTTAGTATTACCTTCGAAGTTTATGCGGCGTACATAGGTGCGCTTACCCGGATCGACAAAGAATTTTAAATTGACCGTTTTATCGTCATCATTGATATCAGGGATACCTTTGACGTTAGCAAAATTATAGCCTTCATTACCCAAGCGCTTGGTTAACCACTCTTCCGAGCTGGTCACCAGTGACTGTGAAAATGTTTGTCCTTTTTGAACAAATATATAAGGCGTTAATTCCGCTTCCGTCAATACCAGATCACCAGACAGATCAACCTCACCGATTTCATATTTATCCCCTTCGATAATGTTCACCGTGATATACACCGCTTCACGATCCGGTGTGACCGATACTTGTGAGCTATCAATACTGAATTTGATATAACCGCTGTCTAAATAATAAGAACTTAACTTATCCAGGTCGCCCGACAACTTTTCTTTGGCATATTTATCGTTGCCACTGATCCATGAAAACCAACCGGTAGTTTTCAATTCAAATAAGCTGATTAATTCATCATCGCTGTAAACGGAATTACCAACAATATTGATATGTTTAATCGCCGCGGTAGTACCTTCATCAATATTAATATTAACGGCTACCCGGTTGCGCGGCAGTGAAGAAATATCCGTTTCGATATTAGCGTCATAACGCCCTTGTGAAACATACTGGCGAGTTAGTTCCAGTTTCATGCCTTCCAGAGTTGACCGTTTGAACACTTGCCCCTCGGACAAACCTGCACCTTTGAGGCCTTCCAATAAGGCCTCACTATCAATAGCCTTGTTCCCTTCAAGATTGATCTCACTGATCGATGGTCGCTCCTCGACGGAAACAACCAAAATACTGCCATCGCGGGCGATATAAATATTGTCATAGTTGCCGGTACGGAATAGCGTGCGAATAGCGCTGCGAATAGTCACATCACTAATATTATCGCCAACATTAATTGGCAGGGCAGCGAAGATACTGCCAGCAGAAATACGCTGCAGTCCTTCAACTCGAATATCAGAAACAATAAAAGTGTCGTCGGCGTGGGCAAATTCAATGGTGAAATTAAGCGCGACAACTAAGTACAGCAATAAATAACGTTTCATCTAAGGTTTTTTTACCAGCAGTTTGGACTAATCCCTCCACAGAATTAGTCCTAATTATCATCAACTCTTTATTTGATTAGCAGCATAACCGGCCATCCGCGCTCGATTATTATTAGTGCCTGCCACTATCTACAGCAGGTCATTATCTACGCGACCTCATAACCGGGCGATATCATTGTAGAGCGCCAACATCATCACTCCAACAATAATAAATAATCCCAGCTGATAGCCCAGCATCTGTATTTTCAAAGAGACTTCTTTTCCAGTGACTAACTCAATCAAGCCGTACAAAATATGGCCACCATCCAACACTGGAATCGGTAATAAATTTAATACCCCCAAGCTGACACTCAGCAGCGCCAAAAAGCCTAAATATGCCTCTAAGCCAGAGTTCGCCGAAGCGCCCGCCACTTTAGCAATGGTTATCGGCCCACTCAAGTTTTTCGGGGAGATTAAGCCCATTAACATCTTTTTTATCGACTCCAGAGTGAATACGCTCATAGACCAGGTGCGCTCAGCAGCCTGTACTAACGCATCAATTGGGCCATAACTAAAACTGCGCTTTAGCTCCTCAGGCCACTCAGGCCATTGCACCCCCATACCGACTTGACCATAAGCCTTGTTATCGTCGTCGTACAAGGTTGCAGGGGTCAGCTCCGTGCGGACAATTTGCTCACCGCGCTGATAACGTATTTCTATCAACTCTCCGGGCCGCGCGCGCACGTAGTCAACCCACGCCGCCCAATCCGCAATGGGCTCACCATCAGCACTGACTATTTGATCTCCGCTTTGCAAACCGGCTTTAGCGGCGGGACTGTCCTCGACAATTTGTTCGGCTACAGCCAGCAGCGGTGGCCGATAAAGCTCTAAACCTAAACCGCCAATCAAATCAGTAGCCTCTGCTCCCGCTAACCACTCATCCAGATTAGCGCTGGACTCATAAATCACGTTGGAGTCAGGGTATTTAACGGAAAAACCAATGGGACCCGTCTCACCAATGCGCTGTAATAGTCGCAGATGCAAGGCTTCCCAGGTCGGCGTTAACTCACCATCAATAGCGACAATTTCCTGACCGGCTTCCAGACTTGCCATATCGGCGACTGAACCCGGCTCAACGCCATCAATAATAGGCACAACGCCTGTTACACCACCAATAAATACCGCCCAGTAAATAACGATGGCGAGAATGAAATTAGCCAGTGGCCCGCCGCTACTGTCGCTAAACGTGCGCCCACCGGCTGACGATTAAAGGCATATTGCAATTGATCCGCAGGCACATTGCCTTCACGTTCATCCAACATTTTGACATAACCGCCCAATGGAATAGCCGCAATAACAAATTCCGTACCCTGCTTATCATGCCAGCGGTACAAGGCCTTACCGAAGCCAACAGAAAAACGCAGTACTTTGATGCCACAACGCCGCGCCACCCAAAAATGGCCGCATTCGTGAATAGTCACTAATATCGCCAAAGTGGCCAGTGTAATTAATACGGTTTGCAGTAATTCCATAAGGTTGATGTCAGTTATCTCAATATCAGCGACTAAGGCTGGAACGAATAAATTGCTGGGCCATTGCTCTGGCCAGCGCATCCTGCTCTTTGACCAGCGCCAACGACTCAGGTTCAATTGCCGGAATACCAGTTAATACGTGCTCAATAATAACCGGAATATCAGTAAAACGTACCCGCTGCTCAAGGAATGCATCGACGGCTATTTCATTCGCCGCATTCAGCACGGTCATTGCAGTACCACCCGCGCTCACCGCTTCGGTAGCTAGACGCAAACAGGGAAAACGCTGGTAATCTGGTGCTTCAAAATCCAGTCGCGCGGTGGCAATAATATCTAACGCTGCAACCCCGGAATCAATTCGCTCAGGAAACGCCAAAGCGTGAGCAATCGGCGTGCGCATATCGGGGTTGCCCAGCTGTGCCAGCACCGAGCCATCATTATACTCGACCATCGAATGAATCACGCTCTGCGGGTGCACCACAATGTCAATTTTGTCCGGGGTGGTGTTAAACAACCAGCAGGCTTCAATAAACTCCAAGCCCTTATTCATCATAGTGGCCGAATCTACCGAAATCTTGCGCCCCATATCCCAGTTAGGATGAGCGCAGGCCTGATCCGGCGTCATATCAGCCAATAACGCTAATGGCGTTTGTCGAAACGGCCCACCAGAACCCGTCAATAGAATTCGACGGACACCATCAGCTTCCAGACTATGCCGTTCTCCCTGCTGGTGGCGCGCAGGCATACACTGAAAAATAGCATTATGCTCACTATCAATCGGTAACAAGGTCGCGCCGCTGCGTGCTACCGCTTGCATAAATAAATGCCCCGCCATTACCAGCGACTCTTTATTGGCTAGCAGGACTTTCTTGCCCGCATCTACCGCAGCCATGGTGGGCTCCAGACCTGCAGCACCCACTATCGCCGCCATTACAGTATCAACAGCGCCAGCGGCCGACACTTGCAGCAAGCCGGCAGCGCCTGCCAGCACCTGGGTTTCACTATCGCCCAATACTTTTAACTGATCAGCTAACTGCTGAGCGGCGGACTCATCACGCATCACCACAAAACGAGGACGGCAGCTTTGAATTTGAGGAAGGATCAGATCGACACGGGTATTGGCAGTGAGTGCATAAACACGGTAGCGGTCAGGGTGTCTGGCAATAACATCCAACGTGCTGACACCGATTGAACCAGTGGAGCCCAGCACCGTAATTTGTTGAATCACCGTCATCAGCCTACCAACCTGCCAACAGTAAACATAAGGCGAAGACAGGCGCTGCCGCGGTCATACTATCCAGACGATCCATCATGCCGCCATGACCGGGTAAAATACTGCCACTGTCTTTTATCCCCTCCTCACGCTTAAGCATACTCTCCAATAAGTCACCCAGCACTGACGCCAAACCGGTGACCAAAGCGACAACAGCGACAGCAAATAACGGGTATTTAGCGCCGCCAAACCACCAGGATAATAAAACCGCCAAACTTGTTGTGGCCACCATTCCGCCCCAAAAACCGGCCCAGGATTTACCGGGACTAACATCAGGAGCCAGCTTGGCGTTGCCCCAGGTTTTACCGGCAAAATAAGCCCCTATATCAGCTGAGGCCACCAGTGCAATCATAATAAACAACAACATCACGCCCTGACTATGTGAGCGTAAATACACCAACGCGATCCAGGCTGGCACCAGCGTCAAAAAACCCATCAAAAAACGCATGGCGTTAGTTCGCCAAATCACTGCGCTGGCTGGATAACTTTTCACCCATAACAAGGCAATAGCCCACCACAAACAACCCAAGCCCAGGATATCTCGCACTCGCTCCCAGTGCATTTGCGCCGTTAAAATCTGACTGTACTCTGCAGCGGCCAACATCAACACCAACGTGACAGCCGTATAAGCCAAACGAGAATACTTTGATGACAACCCCGCCAACGCTGACCACTCCCAGGCAGCGACCAACACTAACGCTGCGAACATTATCGCCAGCCCTAACAACGGTAAAAATACAATGCCCAAGCCAATCAACAGCATCATTATTACTGCGGTAATCACTCGTTGCTTTAACAAGATGACTGTCCCTCTACAGTTTCTGTATCGGCGTCCAAATCACGGCCACCAAATCGACGATCACGCTGGTTATAACTGGCTAACGCAGCGACCATATCTTGATCACCAAAGTCAGGCCATAACGTCGGAGAAAAAAACAGCTCCGCATACGCTAATTGCCATAACAAAAAGTTACTTATGCGCTGTTCACCTGCCGTGCGAATACACAAATCCGGCTTGGGCAAATCAGCTAACGAAATATGGCTATCGAGTAATTCTTCATTAATTTTTTCTGGCTCTAACTCACCCGCCTTAACTTTTATCGCTAGTTGCCGGGCTGCGTTTGCAATATCCCACTGGCCACCATAATCAACTGCTATCACCAGAGTGGTGTCAGTATTTTTGGCCGTAAGCTGCTCGGCAGATTCCATTTGCTTAACAAGTCCAGCACTAAACCGCTGACGATCTCCTATGAAACGTACTCGCACACCATCTTTATTTAGTTGCTTCACTTCTTTTTTCAGGTAAGAAGAAAACAGCATCATTAGTGCTTTAACTTCTGGCCCCGGGCGTTGCCAGTTTTCACTGCTGAAAGCAAATAAAGTGACGACTTTTATACCATAGTTCTTGCACAGCTTTAACACTGAACGAACGGCTTCAACGCCAGCCTTATGACCTGCAGGCGTTTGCTTGCCGCGTGCTTTGGCCCAGCGACTATTGCCATCCATAATGATAGCGAGGTGCGCAGGTACCGCAGCAAATTGATCGGCAGGTTTTTCAGACTTAGGCATAATGTTAGACGGCATCGTAAACGCCGACTAGACTTCCAGTAAGTCGGCTTCTTTGGCCGTCAGAATTTTTTCCACCTCGGCGATGAAGCGGTCAGTAATCACCTGGATATCGTCCTGTGCTTTACGCTCTTCATCCTCAGAAATTTCTTTTTCTTTTTGTAATTCTTTAATGTCGGAAATAACATCACGACGGATATTACGAATAGAAACCCGGGAATTTTCAGCTTCTTGTTTAGCCCGCTTGATAAAACCGCGGCGGGTTTCTTCAGTCAGCATTGGCATAGGAATGCGAATTACAGTACCCGCTGTTGAAGGGTTAACCCCTAGGTCCGATTTCATAATGGCTTTTTCTACATCGGGGACGATGGCTTTTTCCCAAGGCACTACTGATAAGGTCCGCGCATCTTCTACGTTGATAGCTGCCAGCTGGCTGAGAGGTGTTTCCGAACCATAATAATTAACGCGAATACCATCCAGAATACTGGGATGCGCACGACCGGTACGAATTTTATTTAAACTACCACCCAAAGCCACCAGTGTTTTTTGCATCCGCTCTTCGGCATCTTGCTTTAATTCATTAATCACTGAATTTCTCCTGACTCTCTCTTACAAAGGTTAACCAATACAGTGGGACACCACTGCGTCACTGCAAACAATTATTCTTCGACGATCAATGTGCCGTCACTGCCACCTTTTACAATTCTCAATAAAGCACCGGCTTCTTCCATCGCAAAAACCCGCAATGGCATATTATGATCGCGGCATAAACAAATAGCTGTTAGATCCATGACGGCCAGTTTTTTATCTAACACTTCGTCATAGCTTAACTGGTCATATTTTGTCGCGGTAGGATCCGTCATCGGGTCGGCAGTATACACGCCATCAACTTTAGTCGCCTTTAACACCAATTCTGCGTCGACTTCGATACCGCGTAAACACGCTGCCGAATCGGTAGTAAAGAATGGATTACCAGTACCAGCAGAAAAAATTACCACCTCACCCCGCTCCAGTGCACGCATCGCTTTACGGCGATCATAATGATCGACCACTCCACTCATTGGGATCGACGACATGACCCGGGAGGAAATATTAGAGCGCTCTAACGCATCACGCATGGCCAGTGCATTCATCACTGTGGCCAGCATACCCATGTGATCACCCGTCACACGATCCAGACCCGCTTTTTGCAAGGCCGCACCGCGAAACAAATTACCGCCACCAATCACTAACCCCACCTGAATGCCGATGCCGACTAATTGGCCAATCTCCAATGCCATCCGGTCCAGCACCTTGGGATCAATCCCGAACCCTTCAGTACCCATCAGGGCCTCACCGCTCAACTTGAGCAGAATACGTTTAAACTTCTTTTCAGCGCCTGGCATCTATAGCTCCTCACAGGTGTAATTCTAAGCAGACCAAAATTCCGGCCAACATTGTATAACAAGCGGATAGAAAAACGGGGCCTTGAGGCCCCGTTTTTTTCAATATAAGGCGATTAACCCTTTAATTGAGCAGCAACTTCAGCAGCGAAGTCGACTTCTTCTTTCTCAATACCCTCACCCACTTCAAAACGGATGAAAGACAACACCTCAGCACCACCGTCTTTGGCCAGCTTGCCAACGGTTACTTCCGGGTTTTTAACAAAAGGCTGATCAACCAAGCTGTTCTCTTTCAAGAACTTATTGATACGACCACCCATCATCTTCTCAACGATTTCAGCAGGTTTACCTTCCATATCAGGCTGCGCCTTGATGATTTCTTTCTCCTGCTCAACCACTTCAGCAGGCATATCTTCTGCGCGTACTACCTGTGGATTAACCGCGGCAACATGCATGGCAATGTCTCTGGCCAGCTCAACGTCACCGCCGCTCAATGACACCAACACACCGATACGGTTGTTTGAGTGAACATAGCTGCCGACAACACCGTCAGAAGCCAAAACCAGAGCACGACGAACACCGATGTTTTCACCGATTTTCTGTACCAAGGCTTCGCGAGCTGAATCCAGATCACCCACCATCAGTGCGGCGACATCGATTTGCTTTTCGGCAAAAGCTTTATCGGCGACTTTGGCCACAAATCCCAAAAAGTTCTCATCGCGCGCAGCAAAATCAGTCTCACTGTTAACTTCGATAACCAGACCATAGCTACCATCATCAGCCACTTTAACTGCGACGACACCTTCAGCAGCAATACGACCGGCTTTCTTTGCCGCCTTCATACCACTGTTTTTGCGCATTTCTTCAATGGCAGCGTCGATATCGCCACCGGCTTCAGCCAGCGCTTTTTTACACTCCATCATGCCCAGACCAGTACGGTCACGTAATTCTTTAACCATTGATGCAGAAATAGCTGCCATCGTTATATCCTCCAACACTGGCTGCAGCTTAAAGCAGCCCAGTAAATATCAATCTTGAATTTCTCATTACTAAAAAGGGGGCCACGCCCCTATGAAACAGCAATCAAGAGAGCTTATTCAGCTTCAGGCGCAGGCGCTGCTGCTTCTTCTACAAACTCGTCTTTAGCCGCAACGGTATCCGCACCCTTACCAGCAATAACCGCATCAGCAATCGCTGTTGCGTATAGCTTGATCGCACGGATCGCATCGTCATTACCGGGGATAACGTAATCAACGCCATCCGGGTTGCTGTTGGTATCAACGATACCGATAACCGGTATACCCAGGTTATTGGCTTCTTGAATAGCAATACGCTCTTGATCTACGTCGATAACGAATAAAGCGTCAGGCAAACCGCCCATATCTTTAATACCACCGATAGAACGCTCCAGCTTTTCCATCATGCGAGTACGCATCAGGGCTTCTTTTTTGGTCAACTTGTCGAAAGTACCATCAGCTTGCTGGGACTCAAGATCACGCAAGCGCTTAATAGAACCACGAATAGTTTTGTAGTTTGTCAACATACCACCCAACCAACGGTGGCTAACATAAGGCTGACCGGCACGCTGAGCTTGCTCAGTCATGATCTTGCTAGCTGCACGCTTGGTGCCAACAAACAGGATTTTGTTTTTGCCGTTTGATAACTTCTGGATAAATGCCAGTGCATCGTTAAATGCAGGAACAGTTTGCTCCAGGTTAATGATATGGATTTTATTGCGGGCGCCAAAAATATACGGGCCCATTTTGGGATTCCAATAGCGAGTCTGGTGACCAAAGTGGACGCCAGCTTGCAACATGTCACGCATGCTTACTTGAGTAGTCATATATATACCTTTTTATGGGTTAGGCCTCCATATACCCCATCAATCAACCCCGGCATGATGATTCAAGCCCGGGCACCCTGACCAATGTGACGGTATATGTGCGGATTTAGTTAAGTTTTCTCTCAATTCATTGGTCTTTTCTACAGCTGAAACCCAGCCCCAAAAACAACCCCTAAATTTGAGAGCGCGCTTTATACCACAAGCCCACCTCAACTAAAAGCATTGCAGGCAACTTTGCACTAATTTACCGGTTTTCCATGCCAATCAGCCTTATCACCACCTTGCGACCTGACTTGATAAAATTGACTATTTCACTCAGGCTTGGTTTACAATACCGCCCTCGCTGCAGACCAAGCGACAAAAATATCAAATTTGTTTTAATTTTCATGGACTTAGGCTACTACCCGTAATGACTGTTACTATCAAAAACGCCGCCCAAATTGAGAAAATGCGTATTGCGGGCCGCTTGGCTGCCGACGTATTGGAAATGATCGGCCCCCATGTGCAGGCCGGCACCTCGACTGACGAGCTGGACCAAATATGCCACGACTATATAGTCAATACGCAGCAGGCTATTCCTGCGCCACTGAACTACCACGGCTTTCCAAAATCGATCTGCACATCAGTCAATGAAGTGGTGTGCCACGGCATCCCCTCAGATCGCAAAATATTGAAAAATGGCGACATCATCAATATCGATATAACAGTGATCAAAGATGGGGTCCATGGCGACACCAGCAAAATGTTCCATATTGGCAAACCACTTCAGCATGCAGAACGATTGGTGAAGATTACTCAGGAATGTTTGTATAAAGCGATCGAGATTGTCCGTCCGGGCGCAACTTTGGGCGATATTGGCCATGTTATCCAACAACATGCCGAGGCCAACTACTACTCAGTAGTACGCGAGTACTGCGGCCACGGCATTGGCGAAATCTTTCACGAAGAACCCCAAGTACTGCACTACGGCAAAAAAGGTGCAGGCATGGTACTAAAAGAAGGTATGACCTTCACTATTGAACCCATGCTTAACGCCGGTAAACGTCACGTTAAGTTAGACGTTAAAGATGGCTGGACAGTCACCACCAAAGATAAACGACTGTCTGCCCAGTGGGAACATACCATGCTGGTGACCAAAGACGGTGTTGAAATCTTTACCGCGCGTCCAGACGAGCCATTTTACCGCGGCTAAGAAACACTCTTTACTGCAACTACATCTACTCCAGTTAAAAAAGAAGCACTACAATTCAGCACGTTGAAGTCATAGCTTCATCGCATCAACCAGAGGTTATCCAGCGACAGCATGAGTGAGCAGCCCTTTTCTATTCCTGCGACGGTCTTTGACCCGGATTTATTTGTTCAAGCTTTAACAAGCTCACAGTCGCGCATCCCGCTGCTGAAAAAAAATATCGAACGAACAACTGACTTCCTGCACCAGCAGTTCCAACAAGGCACGTATATCCGCCATCTGGTTTGGGCGCGCGCTACATTTATCGACCAGTTATTACAAGCCTGCTGGGGATTATTCGACTGGCAACTCGATAACACTATTTGCCTCATCGCCGTAGGTGGCTATGGACGTGGAGAACTGCATCCACACTCCGATATTGATTTATTATTATTGTTCAACGACGAAGCCGCCATTGAAAAAAACCAGCAAAGTATCAGTGAGTTTATTACTCTGCTATGGGATATAAATCTGGATATCGGCCACAGCGTACGCACCATCGAAGAGTGTCAGGCAGAAGCCAAAAAAGACATCACCATAGTTACCAACTTGATGGAGTCCCGCGCACTATTAGGCAACGCTGATATTCACCGCAAAATGATGCGCGGTGTAGGCCCGGAAACCATCTGGCCCAGCCAAAGTTTTTTCCGTGCCAAATGGGATGAACAAATCAAGCGCCACAGAAAACACGGTAACAGTGAATACAAGCTCGAAGCCAATATAAAAAATTCCCCGGGAGGATTACGTGACATCCAAATGATTGGGTGGATTGTAAAGCGGCATTTCGGTGCCAGCAATATTGAAGATTTGGTAGCACAAGGCTTCTTGCGCGAAGAAGAAGTAGACATTCTTAATCGCGGCTTGGATTTTATGTGGCGTGTGCGTTATGCCCTGCATATGATTGCCGGTCGCGAAGAAGACCGTCTATTATTTGATCATCAGCGCACCATAGCAAAAATGTTTGGCTATGAAGACGACAACGCAAAAATGGCAGTAGAGCAATTTATGCAATACTACTACCGCTGGGCACTATCGTTAGGTGAACTTAACGATGTCTTAATGCAGCACTTTGATGAAACCATTTTACGCGCCTGTGAAGTTGAAAACGTCTACGAAATCAACACACGCTTCAGAGTTAAAAACGGCCACATTGAAGTAACCAATAACAAAGTATTCAAAAGAACGCCGTCAGCATTGCTGGAAGTGTTTGTTCTTATGGCGCAAAACGAACATATTGATGGTGCACGGGCATCAACCATTCGGCTTATACGCGAAAACCGCTATTTAATTAACGACAAGTTCCGTAACGATCCACGCAATGCCCGCTACTTTATGGAGATTTTACGCTCACCCGCAAAAGTTGCACTGCAGCTACGCCGCATGCTGCGCTTTGGGGTACTTGGAAAATATCTACCTGAATTCGGCAAAATCATTGGTCAGATGCAACACGACCTCTTCCACATTTATTCCGTGGACGCACATACGATGGAAGTGGTTAAAAATATACGCCGTTTCCACTATGCAGAATCAGAAGAAAAATTTCCGGTAGCCAGCCGCATTGTTAAGCGCCTACCCAAGCCGGAATTATTATTTATTGCCGGTCTCTATCATGACATCGCCAAAGGCCGTGGCGGTGATCACTCTACTCTAGGTGTGGTAGATGCCCGTGAATTTTGTCAGCGCCATGAAATTGGTAATCGCGATACCAATCTGGTGTGCTGGTTGGTGCAAAATCACTTATTGATGTCAGCTGTTGCGCAGCGTCAAGACATTTCTGATCCGGATATCATTAATCTATTTGCCACACAGGTCGGCGATCAGGATCATCTGGACTATCTGTACGCCCTTACTGTAGCTGATATCAATGCTACCAACCCCAACCTATGGAACAGCTGGCGCGCTTCCTTGCTACGCCAACTCTATGCAGAGACCAAGCGCGCTTTACGTCGCGGTTTATGTAACCCCTTTGACAAGGATGAATGGATCAGCGAGACCCAGGCAGATGTCATCGATCAAATGGAAAGTCTGGGCTACACCGAAAGCGAAATCCTAAAGCTCTGGGCCAACACCAATGAAGATTATTTCTTACGAGAAAAAGTCGAAGATATCATCTGGCATACTGAAGCCGTCAGTCGGCACACCAATCCTAATGAGCCATTAATACTGTTAAAAGAGAGTAGCGATTTGGATTTTGAAGGCGCCACTCAAATTTTTGTGCACACCCGGCACCAGGATACTTTATTCGCATTGATGGCATCCGGTCTGGAACAGCTGGATTTAAATATTCAGGATGCCCGTATTTACAAAACGGGCAATGGTTTTACTTTGGATACGTTTTTTGTACTCGATGAAAACGGCCACTCTATCGGCGATGACCCGAAACGTATTGCCCATATTCGTACATCGTTAACAGAGCATTTAAAGAATACCGATTCATATCTGGATTTTATGCAGCGTCGCACACCAAGACAGATGCGTTTATTTTCTATCCCTACTCGCACCACGTTAACTACCGATAGCGTTCGCGGACATAGCATATTAGAAGTGCGAACCCCTGACCGCCCTGGCCTATTGGCACGAATTGGTAAAATATTTTTTGATTTTGATATACAGCTGCAAAATGCAAAGATTGCAACACTGGGCGAGCGTGTTGAAGACGTTTTTTTTATTACCAACAATAAACAGCAACCCATTGAAGACCCTGATCTTTGCGAAGCCATACAACAAGCCATATGCAAAGAACTCGACGAGCAAGCCGCCGCCTGATTATAAATAAGAACCCGACCATGAACCCAGACTTACAACGTTTACAACCTTATCCGTTTGAAAAATTGGCCGTTCTAAAGGCTGCTGTGTCTGCGCCAGAAAATTTATCGCATATTGCGTTATCCATCGGCGAACCCAAACACCAATCACCCGATTTTGTAAAACAAACGTTAATCGACAACATCGACAAACTGGCCAACTACCCGACGACCAAGGGCATCCCTGAACTTAGCGAGGCAATTGCCGATTGGTTAACGACACGCTTTCAACTTAAATCAAAATCAATTAACCCGAGCCGCAATGTCATTCCAGTGAACGGCACCCGAGAAGCTATTTTTGCTTTTGCCCAAGCAGTTATCGACCGCAGCAAAAACCCGCTACTGGTTAGCCCCAACCCTTTTTACCAAATCTACGAAGGGGCCGCCTTTTTGGCTGGTGCAGAACCTCACTTTTTACCCTGTCTTGAAACCAATAACTTCATCCCTGATTTTGATAAAGTCAGTGACGAAACCTGGCAGCGCTGCCAGTTATTGTTTTTATGCTCTCCCGGCAACCCCACCGGCGCGGTTATTGACAGTCAGGCTTTACAAAAACTCATCGGCCTGGCCGACAAGTTTGACTTTATTATTGCCAGTGATGAGTGTTACTCAGAGTTGTATTTTGATGAGCAACGTCCACCTATAGGCTTATTACAAGCCTGCGCGGAAATGGGCCGGGATGATTATCGTCGCTGCGTGGTATTTCACAGCCTATCCAAACGCTCCAATCTGCCAGGCTTACGCTCCGGATTTGTCGCCGGTGATGGCGACATCTTAAAACCCTTTTTGCTTTATCGTACTTATCACGGCTGCGCCATGCCGATACAACATCAGTTCGCGAGTATCGCCGCATGGGGAGATGAGCTACACGTGAAAGCTAACCGCGATCAATACCGGGCTAAATTTGATGCGGTCTTGAATATACTGGAAGGCAGCCTTGAAGTTTCAAAGCCTGACGCCGGCTTTTATTTGTGGGCAAAAACACCCATCGGCGATACTGACTTTGCCCAGCAACTTTTTGCCCAGCAACATATGACCGTCTTACCCGGCAGTTATATTGGCCGTGAAGTTGATGGCAATAATCCTGGAGCAAACCGGGTACGCATGGCGTTAGTTGCATCATTAGAAGAATGCATCGCCGGTGCCGAACGAATCAAGCAATTCACTGCCACACTGAATAAATAAAACCTATGCTTAAACACCAACGCGTTGAGTTTATCCAGCAAAAATTACAGCAACTCTACCCGACCCAACCAATTCCATTGGATCACAGTGATACCTACACCCTATTGGTAGCCGTACTTTTGTCTGCGCAATGTACTGACGAAAGAGTCAATCAAATTACACCGGCATTATTTAGGCTAGCTGACAATCCATTTGATATGGCCAGACAAACAGTTGAAAAAATCCGGGAAATTATTCGGCCCTGCGGCTTATCACCGCAAAAATCCAAAGCAATAAAGCGCCTATCCGAGATCCTGGTGGAAAAATACCAAGGGAAAGTACCTGCCGATATGGCTGCACTTGAAGAGCTTCCCGGGGTTGGCCACAAAACAGCCAGCGTGGTGATGTCCCAGGCCTTTGGCGTACCTGCATTTCCCGTTGATACCCACATTCACCGTCTGGCTCAGCGCTGGGGTTTAACCAATGGCAAAAATGTTACCCAAACAGAAAAAGATTTAAAGCGACTATTCCCTAAAGAAAAATGGAACGCCCTGCATTTACAAATTATTTATTATGGACGGGAGTACTGTAGTGCTCGCGGCTGCGATGGCACTGTTTGTGAAATTTGCACTAGCTGCTACCCCAACAGAACCAAACCCAAAATTGTAAAAAAACCCTAGCAGTCAACATTGCTTACGCAATCTGCTATCCTAGCGGCCCTCAGGATAACGACCAACAACCAGTATCAATAGGTATCTACAGTGACAACGGCTACCACGCTTTACGGCATCAAAAACTGCGACACGGTAAAAAAAGCCCGCCAATGGTTGGATCAACACCAGATCGCCTATCATTTTCATGATTTCCGGCAAGACGGTATTGGACGTGCCGAAGTCGAGCAATGGATTAAGCAACTTGGCTGGGAAACCGTCGTCAACAAACGCAGCACCAGCTGGAAAGAGTTAACACCAGCAAAACGCGAAGCGATGGATGCAGCCACCGCAGCCACCGCAATCCTGGAAAACCCCACGTTGGTCAAGCGACCACTGCTAGCACTTAATGGTCAGTTTTCAGTCGGCTTTAAAGCGGCCGACTACCAGGAAAAATTTTAATTTCTACTTAACGACAATCGATAGGCAATACTATGAGCGAACAATTTTTTAGCATCGGGCTGGGTGTAGGCACTCAAAATAGCAAGAGTGAATGGTTGGAAGTATTCTTCCCAACACCGGTGCTCAACCCTTCTCCAGCGCTAGTACAAGCAATAACTGACTGCCTTGGTTACAACGGTGGCAATCAAGCGATCAACCTCGAAAAGGGCCAACTTGGCAGCTTAGCCTCCGCGTTAGAAAAAGCCGGCGAACCGGAGCAGGCCGCTATAATAAATAGCTTTAAAAGCAGCAGCCAACCATTAGTCGCTGCAGTATTAGCCATTGATGACAATCCTACCTCAGTGCCAGAAGGCTATCTCAAGCTGCAGTTGCTTTCACACCGCCTAGTGAAGCCCCATGCCATTAATCTGAATGGATTATTTGGTGCCCTGCCTAACGTGGCCTGGACCAACAAAGGCGCTATCGACTTAAATGAATTGCCACAAGCGCAATTGGAAGCTCGATTGAAGGGCGAATTAATCAGTGTAGATTGTGTCGATAAGTTTCCCAAAATGACCAACTATGTAGTCCCTGCTGGTGTGCGTATTGCCCACACGGCCCGTGTGCGTCTTGGCGCCTACATTGGCGAAGGCACCACCATTATGCACGAGGGTTTCGTCAATTTTAATGCCGGCACTGATGGCCCAGGTATGATTGAGGGCCGTATTTCTGCAGGGGTTTTTGTCGGTGCGGGCTCCGATCTCGGTGGCGGCAGCTCTACTATGGGCACCTTATCGGGCGGCGGCAATATTGTTATTTCAGTAGGCAAAGAATGTTTGCTTGGTGCTAATGCCGGTATAGGTATTCCATTAGGTGATCGTTGCACCGTAGAGTCTGGCTTGTATATTACAGCCGGCACTAAGGTAATCATGATAGATGACCAAGGCAAAGAAGCTGCACAGACCAAAGCCCGTGACCTGGCTGGCAAATCTGACCTGCTATTTCGCCGCAACTCAACCAACGGGGCGGTTGAATGTCTCACTAACAAATCAGCGGTAGAACTGAACGAAGAACTACACGCGAATAACTAGTGCGTTTTTACCACTAGACTGATATCGAAATTTCTAGGCTTCAAAACTACCAAAGCTGGTAGGCCACGCCTTGCTCTTTGGAGCGACTGTGGTCACAGGCTTTGGTAGTTGCTCTATCTGGCCGCCGTTTTCTAAAAATGACTGCACCTGACGCTCAATCTCCAGCCTTTCAGCTTGCCGATAATAACTATCTACTTTGGCCTTATTGCTTAACACGTTATTCATAGTTACTCCTTAATCCTATTGGTTAATCAACAACTGCACTGTAACGCTCAATTATGAAAGTTTTGCTACAAAATACCCTGTATCTAACCAGACTTGATAATAGGCCGCCTTACATCCTTCGCTCCAATCAAATCGTCAACCCATAATCAAGATTCAAAGAATTTTCATCCCCATCACTGATTCAGATACAATATGCCTGGTTAGGCGATTACAGATGAACAATGCTGCGCATAAACTTATTGCGTGTTAAACCCAAAATACCTGCGCGAACTCTCAAACACTTATCTCCTTAAAATTATGCAGCCATACTTTCACGCCTCACAAGCAAACACTTTAATTTGGAGATTGTTGCTCAAGCATGCAAAACATTAACTTCCCACTCAGACAAGATAGAAGTACTTGCTATCATGAATAGACGATTAAGTGTCGCACCGATGATGGACTGGTCTGACCGCCATTGCCGGATGTTTTGGCGACAGCTAACCCGGCAGTCGCTGCTCTATACAGAGATGGTTACCACTGGCGCTATTCTGCATGCAGGCCCTGACCGCTTCCTGACATTTGATCAAGGCGAACACCCTATTGCGTTACAACTTGGTGGCAGCAATCCCCAGGATTTAGCCAAATGCGCAAAAATTGCTGAAGACTGGCATTTTGATGAAGTTAACCTGAACTGCGGCTGCCCCTCTGATCGGGTACAGAGCGGGATGTTTGGCGCCTGTTTGATGGCGCACCCACAACTAGTGGCAGACTGTATCAAGGCCATGCAAGATAGCTGCTCATTACCGGTCACCGTTAAACACCGCATCGGCATTGACGACATGGAAAGCTATGGGGAAATGGTCGATTTTATTCGCCCAATTATGGATAGTGGTTGCAGCACTTTTATTGTTCACGCCCGCAAAGCCTGGCTGCAAGGTTTAAGCCCAAAACAAAATCGGGAAATACCACCGCTGAATTACGATATGGTCTACCAGTTGAAACAGGACTTTCCGCAACTGGAGGTTATCATCAATGGCGGCATCACCGACCTTGAACAAAGTGTTGATCACCTCAAACAAATCGATGGCGTGATGCTTGGCCGAGCCGCCTACCATGATCCCTATATTCTGGCGGAAGCAGACAACAAAATCTTTGCTGACGGTAGTATTACCAAGAGCAGAGAACAAGTGTTACTGGACTTTATTCCCTATATCGAGGAACAATTAACCCTTGGCGTTCCGCTTAATCATATAAGCAGACATGTACTAGGGTTATTTCAGGGTGTAGCTGGCGCCAAGATATTTCGTCGTCACATTAGCCAGCAAGCGCATATTAAAGGTGCGGGGATAGAAGTCATTGAGCAGGCCCTCACTTTAATGAACGAAGCGCGGCAACGCAGTGATGAATACCAAAACCAGAAAGCCACACAATCGCCATAAAATAATTATAGAATTTAAACATTGTTACTGACTTAAGAAGACTCTATATGACTAGCAAACTTGATCAATTAAAAACATTCACCGATGTCGTTGCCGATACTGGCGATATAGAAGCCATTGAAAAATTTAAACCCATGGATGCCACTACCAATCCGTCGCTATTATTAAAAGCTGCGCAACTACCGCAATATGCAGCACTGGTGATAGAGGCAAAGGCATGGGCAGCACAACAAGGCGGTGACTCTACCCAGCAGCTGGCAAATTGCAGCGACAAGCTTGCCGTAGCGATTGGCTGCGAGATTTTAAAAATAATCCCAGGCCGCATTTCCACAGAAGTCGATTCGCGCTTGTCATTTGATACCCACGCTACAGTCGAAAAAGCACGTCGTCTGATTCAATTGTATGCTGATGCGGGCATAGGCCGTGAACGGGTTCTGATAAAAATTGCCGCTACTTGGGAAGGCATAAAAGCCGCTGAGATTCTTGAAAAAGAAGCTATCAATTGTAATTTAACCCTGCTGTTTGGCTTTGCCCAAGCTGCGGCCTGTGCCGATGCCGGCGTATTTTTAATATCCCCCTTTGTTGGCAGAATACTGGATTGGTATAAAGCCAATAGCGATAAAACCGAGTACGAAGCACACGAAGACCCCGGCGTTATCTCTGTCACCCAAATTTATAACTTTTACAAACAACACGGCTATAAGACCGTGGTAATGGGCGCCAGCTTTCGCAATACCGGTGAAATTGAACAACTAGCGGGTTGTGATCGCTTAACTATCAGCCCACAATTACTTGAACAGCTCAGCAATGACAACTCCCCACTTGAGCGCAAGCTTAGCGCTGAACATAACGGTGAGGTAATTGCCAAACCGGATAACAGCGAAGCAGGGTTTCGCTGGGCAATGAATGAAGATGCTATGGCCACGGAAAAATTAGCTGAAGGCATTCGCAACTTCACTATCGACCAAATTAAACTTGAAGAATTACTAAAAGATTAATTAAGGAAACAATGTGCTAGATAAAATTAAACTCTTTTTTTCACAACAACTAACGATTGAAGAAAGCAGTAACGAAACCGAACAACTGCAACTGGCAGCGGCGGCCTTATTAATTGAATTAAGCAAGGCCGACTATCAGCGTGATGCATTAGAGCATCAAGCTATTGAGTCAGCACTCAAAAAATGCTTCCAACTAGACAGCCAGCAGTTGCAAGAGGTCATCGCGTTAGCCGAAGAAGAAAATGAACAAGCCACTTCATTATTTCAATTCACCACTCTAATTAAGGACAACTATTCTCCCGAGCAACGCTTTGAATTAGTGAAAATGTTATGGCAAGTCGCAATCGCGGATGGGGAAATCAGCAAATACGAAGATCACTTGATTCGCAAAGTTGCTGATCTTATTTACCTGCCTCACAGCGAATTTATTAAAGCGAAATTGGCAGTGATGGGGAGCTAGTCGTTATTAACCCCAAGCAGACCTGACTCTAACCTCTCTAGCGTCTGACCTCAAAGTGTAGTGCATGTAGTAGATTAGGGGAAAAAGGGCATTGAATCCGCTTCCTAAGAGATAGCTGGATAGAGTAAGTTGCCCTCCTCTCCTGTCAATAATAATAAAAACAGGCTACCTAAATCTCTTAATTTGGGATCGATACCATGGTCAAAGAAATTGAAGCACAAGTTGCCTTTGCGAAACCTGCTGACGTGGTTGATGATTTGCAGCGTAAAGGCATGTTGCGCGCTACTGCCCACCCTATTGATGCAGATCAACAAGAAGCATTTGAACTAAAGCCCTGCCGGCTACGAGATTGGTCTGCACCTTCAGAAAGTAAATTAAATTTAGAAACGATGGGCTTTGATCATATCGAATTACCCTCAAATGCGTTATTACAAAACACTCTGGAAAATGTCCGACTAGCAGGGAAGATTTCACGAGTTGAAGCGTCAATTATTCGTAAGCAGCTAAAAGGTCGCTCATTTAAGCTCTCCAGCGGTAAGCGGTTGCGGTTATTATTTATTGCGGCTGAAGGTTTTATCATGCGTAAAGCTGGCCCCAATGGCATGAAGGTTGACCCGGATATCGCTATGTCCGAGATGAATGGTCATGACGGCGCTTTGACAGTCCATGCTGATCAGGATGTGCGTGGAACGCCTTTAAAGCAAATGATGCATGGTGCAGCCCCTGGATATTTCGACACCAGTCACCGGATGGTGCTAATAAAATATCGCCCATTTTTTTAGTCAATGTATGGCTCCCATTGCAGCAGATTACCCGACCACTTACGTTTATGGATCGGCGTACACTAAATAAGAAAAAACATCAGCTGTGTTATTCGCTGCCCACAGAAGACTTCCTTGAACGCGATGAAAGTATCAGCGCGAATGATATATGGGCTTTTCTTCATGATGCTGAACAGCGTTGGTATTTTAACTCTGATTTGGATGCGTCTTCAGCTTATGTGTTTGATACGTTGGGCACACCTCACGGCGCAGTTATTTTACCGGGTGAAGATGTGGCTGAGCAGTACTACTTAAGATTAAATTCCCTTATTGAATCTGTTAAGCGAGGTAATGAAAACGAAATTGATAAACTGATAACCTTCGAACCTGCTGTGCTACCTTCTGATACAACCGCCCCTTTACGTCAGGCAGTGGTCGATATGGAAACCTTATTGCACGATTTCAATCAGTGCCAGGGTGATGTAAAAACTATGGAAGGGTGGCTTGAAAACGCGGGGTTAGCGATGGACAAAGTAGTGCGAAAATCTCTTGAAATGCGAGCGGTTGCCGTAGTTACTCCCGACATTTGGCCGTTTAAATGAGCCGATATATTTTGCATCTCCCGCCACATTCGTTAGCACCGCTGATTGTTTTTTTAAAGTTTTCATCCCAATTAGTGAACCGCTTCCAAGGTTGAAACCAGTGCAGAGAAAGTCTCACGATTATTTTCATTCAAATTCATCAACACGCGATGCGCCTCAATAATTTTACTGCGCACGCAATCTTCGTCGGCAGACACTACGGGCAATTCACCCAAGTCGCCAGCACATTCCTGATCCATCTGCTGGTGAATATCGAATACTTTATTGAATCCCATACTATCGAGTAAGCGAGTGATATTCGGGTTAGGTGAAATAATAATAGGGACGAGCTGATATTTATTTTGCGCCTGTATCGCGAGTTTTGCCATTAGCCCCAGAGAAGTACTATCAATACCTTCAGCATCTGACAAATCAAATAGCACACCAACGAAATCCGGGTAGCTAAACATTTGATTAAAATACTCATCAATGCTGGTACACAACGTCAGGCGCACATCACCCATCATTTTAATGACGAAAGTACCATCGTGTTGGGCAACAAGAATTTTACCGGCCTGCATCTGGCTTACTACCTTTTCGACTGCTTTAGAAAAAGCTTACAACTAAGCTTAAATTCATCTATTTAATTTAATCAATACCACGGCGACTAATCATTAGCACTGCAATATCATCCGGAGCAGATTTAACGGTCTCCAATTCCAGCGCGGCGATAACGCTATCTACGCTCTCAAGCCGCGACTGTAGTCGGCTTAATAAAAACTGCTCCTGCGCCAGCACACCCTTAGCTGGCACGACCTCCAATATACCATCGGTAAATAAGGTCAAAACAAAATTCTCTGGTAGTAATAACGTATTTTCCGTGTACTGCGCCGTAGTAAAAAGCCCTACAGGCATTCCTTCTCCCGGCAAATATTCCGCCTGGCCGTTATGTTCCAGAATCGGTAGCGGTAAATGCCCTGCAACACTGTAGTTCAAGGTATGACTGCTTAAATCAATCACGCCGACGCAGAGCGTGGCATGCTTACCTATTTCAGTATTTAACAAATTGCGATTGGCGACATCCAACATACCCAGTGGCGATAAAATGGTATTGTCACTGCGATGCGTAAAATCACTGCGTTTGCGAGCAAACATATTTTTCAGCAATACCGTCACAAAGGCTGAAGACGCCCCATGCCCTGAAACATCCGCAATAAAAAATACGGCATGCTGATCTCCAACAGTAAAATAATCAACAAAGTCACCGCTCAAATAGGACGATGGCACAATCCGGTGGGTAAAATGATATTCACCAATTTGGGTAGGTCGGGGTAGCATTTTTAATTGCACTTCCCTACCCGCTAACTGATCCTGCTCCAACACCTTCAAATTGCGTTGCAGGTCCCTGTTAAGCTGCTCCAACTCTTCACTGTAACGCGCGTTT
Source organism: Oceanicoccus sp. KOV_DT_Chl (assembly GCF_900120175.1). Classification (NCBI taxonomy): domain Bacteria; kingdom Pseudomonadati; phylum Pseudomonadota; class Gammaproteobacteria; order Cellvibrionales; family Spongiibacteraceae; genus Oceanicoccus; species Oceanicoccus sp. KOV_DT_Chl. The sequence continues at coordinate 87,875 of NZ_FQLF01000001.1, read as the reverse complement.
TCCAAACGTAGCTGCACTTGTGCCAGACAACGACCCACTGCATAGCCGAGCATTTCCTGATCGACCGGTTTAAGTAAATAATCGCTGGCACCGAAACGTAAAGCTGCGACAACTTCATTCATACCGCCATCCGATGACATCACTATCACCTGAATATCAGTCGCCGCTGCCTGAGTGACTTTAAGCAAACTAGCGCTATCAATACTCGGGGTGCTTAGGTCGCATATCACTACATCAGGCTCGTGCAATTCAAGTAGCGCCAAACCCTGTTCGCCATTTTTCGCTTGATAAACCTGAAAACCTGCCTCTGCTAAATAAGACTGCAGATTGACACGATGATTATCATCGCTATCAATCAACAAAAAGGACTGATTATTGCTCTCCATTAAGCTATCCATTGATTAACGTGCGAGGTGACAATTTCCACCCCATTTCAGCAGGCCCAAGCGCCTTAGACCCAATATCGTGGCGCAGAACACTACTCCTATGACTGCACCGGTGCAAGAGCGAAACTAGTCATTTAAAGGGTAAAAGTTGAATCTATCCGCGCTCTGGATTGACGGGCTAAACTTGTCGTACTATAAAAAGGAAAGAATAATGCTTTGCGGGGGGATGTTATGTCGACGGCCGATAGAAGTTATCAAGAAAAGCGCGACTTTATTCGTATGAAGGTCAGTTCTGCTATGACTATTCTGCATGCGGGTAATGAATACCAAGCCACATGCAGGGACCTCAGTGGTGCCGGGCTACTGGCGGAATGCGAGCAAGCGTTTAACCTTGGCGATGAACTGGAAATAATCATTGCACAGCAAGGCGAAACCCATATGCCTTTTAACGCCATTGTTGAAGTAACACGAGTGGATGGCGACCCTGAAGAGTCTGACAACTATACTCTGGGACTATCCATTAAAACGATCAAAAATTAGTCAACCACTAACCAGATTGGGATTGGGTCGAGGCTGCGGTCATTCAGCCCAGTCCTGTTCACCCCATTCATCCTCATCACCAAAATCATCTTCTATTACACCATCGTTCACCAAATAGACACGCCGCTGTAAATACGCATCGCGAATAAAGGTGTAGCGGTCTCCTGTGATCAACTCCTCGGCCGTAAAAAGTTCGGAACGATCATGGACATTACGAAATACCCAAAACATATTACGTGAGGGGATATGCTCAAGGTTAAGTAAGTAATCCGTATAATTATCAGGAAAACTGCCTATCCCGTCGCGCAGGGTATAGGGGCCAAAAATGGGAACCATTAAATATGGCCCCGTGCCCACCCCCCAGAAACCCATGGTTTGGCCAAAATCTTCTTCATGACGCTCTAAACCCAACGGCGCCGCAACATCAAAAAAACCTAATAAACCAACGGTTGAGTTAATAACAAAACGTCCGCTATCAGCGGCAGCCTGACCAAACTTTAACTGTAATATATCGTTAACGATGGTGGTTACCTCAAGCAGATTGGCAAACATATTGCCGATACCCTGCTCAACAAAGTCTGGCGTAAGCCACCGATAGGTTTTAGCTGCAGGAGTAAGCAAAACGCGATCACCCCACTCATTGAAGGCAAATATTTTGCGGTTCATGGGCTCCCAAGGATCCGGTACTTCCAACTCTCGACGGATTAGCTCAGTCACATAGTCATTCCATGCCACCCAGAACGGCTTATTCTCTGCGTAATTGGAGCTGTCTCTGACCTCAAAATCACTGTCATCAGCAGACCACACCAACGCCGAAAAACCCAGGCATAGCCACACTGTCAGATGCACACCTGAACGGCGTAAGCAATGAATACGAAAATACCCCAATTGTCTCCCCTTACCCATCCCTGAGCATGTACAACACCGGACTCTTTGACAGCAAACATTGCGGCCACGAATTCAACAGTCGGTATTTTATTATCGTCAAAAATTATTGCGCACATTAATCGAAACTGGCAACAGATTCCAGCGTCACAAGCAGTGAATTTAATGCGTCCCCAGAATAATATCCAACGAATGCAGTTGCTGCAGGATTTGCAGACCACCGTCAATGACTATATCAGGGTTAGGGTGCTGCATTTCAGCAGCTATTTGCTCCAGGACTTGCCGCCCAGACCTGGCCTCGGGCTCAGCTAATAACTCCAGTAAACGGGCGGTCACCGAATTGGCTTCCATAAATCCCACGCCATCATCCCGGTTCCGATAAACAATGAGATACGTCGCTTGCTCACCGGCTTGCTGCGGTTGAAAATTAACACCAATTTTATGGACCGGATACTGATAGGCTAACGACCAGGCCAATGGCGATACCATTGGCAAACCAGCCAAGAGGTCCCCATCAGCTGCATACACCAACTCATCAAGATCTTCGCTGGCAACATCCAGTGCCAATTCCACCCATTCATAGTGGGCTAACTCCAGCATATAAGTCGGGTCGCTGGGTTTTAGCTGATACTGCTGCTGTAAATAGAGCAAGAACTCCTGGCTAATCTCCAAAAAATAAGGGCTGTGGCAATGATGGCTCACCATAAACCCCCTCACCAATACATGCCATTGCTCATCTGCGTATAAGCTGCGCAGCACAGGAAAGCCATTACTAATAAAATTTTCAATGTTTTTATAGAACAGCTCCCGGTAGATTTTTAATCGTCGCTGCTCTAACCCATCGGGACCAGCCACCTGTTCCGGGTTGCGAATATGAGACGCCAGTTGACGTTGAACCTGCTCAAGCTGACTGGCTGGCATCAGGCACCGACCTTGGCTACTGACTGCTGACTTTCAGACAACACACCAGCCGCCTGCAGCTGCAACCCGCGAATCATTTCGACTTCCGCCAGCAAATCGACCATCGGCGGAAAATTAAAATCCCGTTCCAGCAACGTCGGCAATGGGCCGCAGTGCTGGTAGGCTGACGCCAGAATTGCCCATACCGGATCAATAACGTCGGCACCATGGGTATCCACCCGCAAGTCCTCGGCTTCATCATAGTGACCAGCGATATGAATATAACGCGCCCGCTGCAAAGGTAAGGATTCTAGAAATTGATAGGCGTCATAGCGATGGTTAATACTATTAACGTAAATATTATTCACATCTAATAACAGGTCACAATCTGCTTCCGTGATAACGGCATTGATAAATTCACTTTCGGACATTTGTTGGTCAGGCGCACAATAGTAAGAGGCGTTCTCTAAGGCAATACGCTGGCCTAACACATCCTGTACCTGTTTGACCCTCGCTACCACATGCTTAACCGCCTCTTCGGTGAAGGGTATTGGCATCAAGTCGTAAAGGTGTCCATCATCACCGCAATAGGTAAGATGCTCGGTATAGATAGGGCAGCCGTGCTCTGCCATAAACGCTTTGATTGATAACAATAAATCCTGATCCAAAGGCGCGATACCACCAATGTTCAATGACAAACCGTGTAAATAGATGGGATATTGTTCTGAGAATTGACGAAATTTTTTCTGTAAGCGGCCGCCGAGGTTGATCCAGTTTTCCGGCGCAACTTCCATAAAATCCAAACTACCTGCCGGCAAATCAATCAATGAATCCATGAGTGAGCGCCGCAAGCCAAGGCCTGCCGTCATTACAGGTAAGTCTGAAGAATATTGAGTCATAAAGCTTCCATGAGTTAGTTCATGGGCTTATCGCAGAAACTGCGAAAGGAAAACGTGAGCGGCCACACTAAGCCGGATGATGACCAGTAATGTCACCGCTGCACGCCCATTATTCAAGTAGCAATATTAGTGAGTACCACCACAAGAGCCCTCTTTACCGGCTTTATCACCACCACACTTACCTTCGCCACATTTACCTTCTTTATCCGCTTTATCGCCGCCGCATTTGCCTTCTTTATCCGCCTTATCGCCGCCGCATTTGCCTTCACCACACTTGCCTTCTTTTTTAGCCTTGTCGCCACCACACTTGCCTTCACCGCATTTGCCCTCATGGGCGCCGTAGTTAGCGAGATCGTAGCCTGAATTCAGCTGCGTCGCGGCGAATGGATTAACTTCCGCCGATGCGATTGGAGCAACGGCTGTTGCCAGAAAAGCAGCTCCTAGCGCTGCTGCTAATTGAGTTTTGTTAGACTTTGACATGTTTCGTTCTCCCGTTGCCCTAAAAAATATAGAAAATTAGTAAAATTCACTACTGTACAACCATGTTACCTGAGGCGATCTAGCCTTTACCGCTTCAGTTTAGCCAACATCGACTGAATTCCAAGCGAAACAGCACAAATGTTGTGCTTGCTATGACCGGTCTATTCACCAGTAGTTCACCAAAGCGTTATAAACAGGGAAAACGTACCAATTTTCTACGTCAGGCTTGCTGCAACCAGTCGAGCAGCAGCGGAAAATGATCTTGCTCACAGTCCTTATGGCGCAGCATATCCAAATGGTTGTAGTCACGTAAATTGCCACCCGCCCGGCTGAGCACCATAAAACGACCGTCATGCGGCCCTAATTCCTGAATAAATTGGCGCACATCGTTGGGGTCACCATAAGCGCGGTCACCCTTGGCGGCAAAATAAAAGCTGGGGGGGAGCTGTTGTTGCTTGATGGCTTCGCCGTAACTAAAACCATCACTGGCATCAAGCCAGTCCGCGCTATCAGACCATTGTAGATATTCTTGATAATTAGCACGGGATTCATTAGTGACCCCCATACGTAAAAACCGCGCGGGTAAGTAGCCATTTAGTGCTAGCAAGAGCCGGCCTAACTTGCGCCACATAAAATTCATTAGTAGTCTTTTACTAGAGTTACTGTTCGTCAACTGTCTTCTGGCGGCAAAATGCGCCATCCGTGCAACCGGCGCATGACGATCACCATAGCGGGCGTAAAAACTGCACATCAACACACTGCCCCAGCCATGACCAATCCATATTTGCGGGGTTTTTCCGCGCTTGCTGACAACTTTTTCAATTAACGCCGGAATATCTTCGGTAATTGCGTGGTGATAACCATAGTCTGAAGTCGCACCGACCAGCGGCCAACTGCGTCCCTTGCCGCGTAAATCCGCAACGAACACATCATACCCTTGACGTGCTAAATAACAGGCCAGACCATTACCATCATCACTAAAAAAAGTAGTGCCGTCTTGCAGGGTAGAGTGCAACATAAACACCGGCGCCCCCAGGGTTTTCTTATCGCGAAAAAAACGGGTAATACTGGCCTGATCCGCTGACGGCAGCGAAACGGTAATGTGTTCGTATTGTAAGGGTTCGGGGTTCGACATAAGGTTTATTTTAGCAGGCTTTGTATGATTAACGAGCACAACATTCTAACTGCGAATATCCAATAGCGATTGCTTCACCAGCTTCCACTGCTCTTTTAATCGCTTTTCAGAAACCGGGTGTAAGGTACCCAACTGCTGGGCAAATAGTGACACCCGATACTCTTCGAGGTTCCAGCGAAACTGTAGTAATAATTCACTGCGCATGGCTGCTTGATGATTATTCTGCCACTCTTTATAAAGTGGCTCACTGAACGCCGTCAATCCCAGCAGCAACTGCTTATCTCTGGCAAAATGTCCCCGCAATTTTTCCAGGCGCTGGCTGATCGCTGTTAAATAACGCGGATACTGTTGTAGCCAGTGCCAGGGGGTATCGGCGACAAAGCCTTTGGCAAATAGCATAGCTAGTTGCTGCTGAATATCGGCAACTGCAAATGCCCAGGCTAATTCATTGGATTTTTTTAATTGCTGACGTATGCCGTTATAGCGATCGACAATATCTGTTAACAAGGCAGCAGCCGCTGTCGCCTCTTCGACTAATTTCGACTTTCCTTGATTGAGCCGTTGCTGAAATTCCTGATCATTTCGTGGTAACGTTTGATCCGCAATAAACACCCGATGAAATACTGCTCTCAACAAATCATCCAACCATTCTTCGCGTTGCTGCCCAATGCCGACAAATTGCAAATTCAAGGTATTCCCACGCAGTAAATCCTTGCGCAAATATTTCAATTGCTGCGGCAACTGCAACATAAATAGCCGCACCAAACCTCTCTCACTTTCGTGCTGCGCCTGTTCAGGGTAATCTTTTAACTCGATAGCGACACTGTCTTTGCAATCAACCAGTGCCGGATAACTGATCACCGTTACCCCCGCTTGCTTAAACTGATATTGATTCGGTAAATCGCCAAAGTCCCATTGTTTAATATTATCGGTATGAAAACGCTGCTGGGTTTGCTCCTGCAACGTCTCAACCACCTGCCCTTGAAAATTAGCCAGTAACTTTTCCAGGTCGCGCCCCTGTCCCAGCTGCTTGCCGTTAGCATCCACCACCCGATAATTCATCCGATAAAAATCATCCAGCAGTTCCGGCTGCCAGCTCTCCATAGGAATAACCACCGCTGCCAACTGTTTTAACTGTCGGGTTAATACTTCCAGCAAGGGCACATCATCGGCTTTAATCTGCGCTAAACATTTATCGACAAACTCCGGTACCGGTACCACTTGTTTACGCAATTGCTTGGGTAGTAATTTGACCAGCGCGATACACTTATCCCGCAGCATGCCAGGGACCAGCCACTCAAAGCGGTGACGCGGCACCCGATTTAACAAACCAATGGGAATAGTCACAGTGACACCATCTGCCCGATGCCCCGGTTCAAAGTGATAACTTAACGCAAAAACCAAATCACCAACGGGCAGACGTGAAGGGAATTGTTGCTCATTTACATCACCCGCGTCGTGACGCATCAAACGCTGCCTGTCGATAAATAACAGTTTAGGTTGCTCGCGTTCAATGCCTTTGCGCCAACTTTCAAAATGCTTGAGGGTAATGAGATCCTGTCCCAAACGCTCCTCATAAAATTGAAATAACTGCTGATCGTCAACCAATATGTCACGGCGCCGCGATTTCGCTTCCAGTGCCTCTACGTCTTTCACCAACTTTTGGTTATGTATAAAAAAGGGGGCTTTGATGGTATTGCTGGTTTTACTGACTCTCCCTTCTACCAAGGCACCGCGAATCAAAATCTCGCGGGATAAACCGCTATCAATCGGGCCGTAGTGCACCCGGTGCCGATCGCGAATCGTCAATCCATACAGACTGGTATTTTCAAAGGCCATTACCCGGCCGTTTTTTTGCTCCCAATGCGGTTCGCTATAGTGACGCTTTAGTAGCTTATCGTTAATACCCAGCAGCCAATCAGGATCAATCATTGCACAGCAGCGTGCATAGACCTGCGAGGTCTCGGTAATTTCTGCGGCCATTATCCATTTCGGTGATTTTTTGAAAATAGCCGATGCAGGAAATATTTTTAGCCGCCGGTTACGAGCACCCAGATATTCACGGTTTTCATCCAGATTGGCGATGTGACTCAGCAAGCCCGCCAATAAAGCCCGATGTACTGCCTCGAAACTGGCCGGCTCTTTATTCTGCTTGTATTGCAGTTCTTTACATACCAAACGCAACTGGTGATGTATATCCCGCCACTCGCGCATGCGCATAAACGACAGAAATTCTTTTTTGCACAGTTTACGCAGTTGGTTTTGAGTCAGTTCCTGACGCTGCTCTTCATAGTACTGCCAAAGATTAACCAGCGTTAAAAAATCCGAATCCTTATGCCAAAAACGGCGGTGTTTTTCATCGGATGCTTGCTGTTTATCCGCTGGCCGCTCGCGCGGGTCCTGAATACTGAGCGCACTGACTATGATTAATATTTCCTGCAAACAATTGTGTTGATTGGCAGCGATCATCATTCGCGCCAAACGTGGATCCACTTGAAAGCGGGTTAAAATTTTACCCACTGCACTCAGTCCACGCTTTTTATCAACCGCCCCCAATTCTTCCAGCAATTTAAAGCCGTCGCCTATCATCCGCCGGTCAGGTGGATCAACAAAAGGAAACTGCTCCACTTCACCTATGCGCATCCCCAGCATTTGCAAAATAACTGCGGCTAGATTGGTGCGTTTTATTTCCGGATCAGTAAATTCCGGACGTAAATTAAAATCATCTTCGTCATAAAGCCGCACACAAATCCCTTCTGCCACCCGACCGCAACGACCTTTACGCTGATTGGCACTGGCCTGCGAGATCGGCTCAATCGGCAAGCGCTGTACTTTAGTACGGTAACTATAGCGACTAATACGCGCGTAGCCGGGATCAACCACATAGCGAATACCGGGCACGGTTAAGGAGGTTTCTGCTACATTGGTCGCCAAAACTATTCTGCGGCCACGGCGTTGCTCAGTCTGAAACACTTTATTTTGTTCGGCATTAGACAGACGGGCGTATAGTGGCAACACTTCGCAGTGTTGCCAGGCACGGGTTTCTTTTTGCAGCTTTCTTAGATGCAATGCGACTTCGCGAATATCCGCTTCGCCACTGAGAAATACCAGCACATCGCCCTGACGATTTTGCCCTGCGGTCGATTCATGTTGCATCAACTCTTCAATCGCCAGTTGAATACTGTGGGTAAGACTGGCGTCCTCGGCCAGTTCATCCATAGGGCGATACCAGGTATCTACTGGATAGGTTCGACCAGAAACCTCAATAATCGGCGCGTCGTCAAAATGCGTAGAGAAACGTTCCAGATCGATGGTGGCAGAGGTAATAATTAATTTTAAATCGGGACGTTTAGACAGGAGTTGCTTGAGATAACCGAGCAAAAAATCAATATTCAGACTGCGCTCATGAGCTTCATCAATAATGATTGTATCGTAGCGGTTCAGATAGCGATCGCGCTGAATTTCCGCCAACAAAATACCATCGGTCATTAATTTTATATGGGTGGTATCGGAGACATGATCAGTAAACCGCACCTGATAACCCACGCCCTCACCCAAGGGAGTTTTTAGCTCATCAGCAATGCGTTGAGCAACGGTTCTGGCCGCCAGGCGTCTAGGCTGGGTATGGCCGATAAAGCCGCTGACGCCGCGCCCTAATTCCAAACAAATTTTTGGCAGTTGCGTGGTTTTTCCTGAACCGGTTTCACCGGCGATGACGACAACCTGATGAGCAGCAATCGCCGCTGCGATCTCATCACGCTTATCGGCAATGGGTAAGGGGGGAAATTCAATAGTAGGTAATTTATCGCGCCGCTGCTCAACCAAGGCTATTGATTGTGCCAACCGGGTCTGAAGATCCTGCAGCTGCTGTTCACTGGCTTGTTTGTCCGCCAAACGTTTTGCCAATGCGTGCAACTTGCGCTGCAAAGGATGACGGTCAAACAACATGCAATGTTTGATTTGATCACGGAGGGAATGAAGGGACTGGTCCACAGGCTACAACAATAAGTCTCGATAAAAAGGGCGAATTATAAACCGGATAAAAACATAAAGGGATTAATTATTGGGACTCAACACCAGGCTCGCCGGCGGCGCTCACCTTAATTCTCGCCGCAAAATTTTACCGACAGCCGATTTGGGTAACTCATCGCGAAACTCAAAATGGCGCGGTACTTTATAGCCGGTCATGCGCTCTTTACAAAACTGCTGTAAATCTTCGACTGCCACGGGTTCGCTAACGACTACAAACATTTTTACCGCTTCGCCGGATTTTTCATCCGCCACACCCACCGCAGCACATTCCACCACTTGCGGGTGCTCGCTCATCACGTCTTCCAACTCATTGGGGTAGACATTAAAGCCCGACACCACAATCATATCTTTCTTGCGGTCGACAATTTTCAAGTAGCCATCAGCTTTCAGAATAGCAATATCTCCGGTGGCAAAAAATCCGTCACTATCCATTACTTCTGCTGTAGCCTCCGGCCGCTGCCAATAGCCTTCCATAACCTGCGGGCCTTTAACACATAATTCACCACGCTCACCCTGAGCTACCTCATTACCACTATCATCGACTAACTTAATCTGGGTATGCGGTACCGCCAAACCAATACTGTCGATTTGATTGCCTTTGCCCGGGTTCACCGTCACAACGGGTGAAGTTTCAGTTAGACCATAGCCTTGATAGACTTCAATGCCGGTCACTCGCTGCCACTGCTGGGCCGCATCAGCCGTCAATGCCATCCCGCCAGAAAGCGTCATTTTTAACCGTGAAAAATCAACGGACTGCATTGCCGGGTTATTGCATAGCGAAACAAATAACGTATTGATGCCGCAAAATGTTGTCATCGGATACCGACGCATCGCTTCTATTAAGGCTTTGGTGTTGCGCGGATCAGGAATCAATACACTATGATTCCCCGACACCAGCATCAACATGCCAGTGGTAAATGAATAAATATGGTACAGCGGCAGTGGCGCCACCATGGTCTCCTGTTGTGACTCAAACCCATAGGAGCTGAACATCGCCATAGATTGGAAGACATTACTCACCAGATTGCGATGACTCAGCATCGCGCCTTTGGCCACCCCGGTAGTGCCACCGGTATATTGCAGCATCGCAACCTGTTCTGAATTGATGGGCATGGGCTGATAGCGGCTGGCATCTGCCATATTCAACGCCGTGCGTAATTTCATACTATTGGGTAAAGATAACGACGGCACCATCCCTTTTAAATATTTTGCCCCCAGATTAATACCGTAGCGCTGCAGCCAGGGGTGAAGATCGGCCAGTTCGGTAACCACCACATAGTTAATGCGGGTATTGGCCACTACTTGCTGCAAAGTGTTAGCTACATTCGCCAATACCACGATAGCCTTGGCGCCAGAATCATTGAGCTGGTGTTCCAGCTCTCGTCCTGAGTAAAGCGGGTTGGTATTCACCACCACCAAACCAGCCATCAAGGCACCGTACAACACCACCGGATACTGAATTAAGTTAGGCAATTGAATGGCGATGCGATCGCCGGGCTGCAGATCGGTGTGCAATTGTAAATAGGCAGCAAAACGCTGTGCCAGTTCACCCAACTGCTGGTAACTCAGTGTATGCCCTAAGCTAGTCACTGCGGGACTGGGGCCAAACTGCTCAACCGCCTGTTGAAACAGCTGCACTAAATGCGTGCCAGCACGCAAGTCCGCCTCAGGATCTATACCCTGTTTAACTAACGCCTGTTGGATAATCGTCGTTTGCATCTGACCCCGAGTTGCCGACAGCGCAGAGTATCTAACTCAGTAGCAATCGTCAAAAGATCAGTTCCGCTGTAATGGGCATCGCTATTGATTAAGCAACTATGGATTAGAGCGCCAGAATAGAATCGTCTACAATGCCGCTTTAATCTCAATAAATTAAGGACCTAATGTGAGCACGCTACAAAATGTAACCTACGACGAAATCACCATCGGCCAAACTGCCAGCTACAGCAAAACCCTGTCTGAAGACGATCTGGTCATGTTTGCTGCGGTATCAGGTGATGTAAATCCCGTGCATTTGGACGCTGAATTTGCCGCCAGCACGATGTTTCAGGAGCGAATTGGCCACGGAGCCTGGACCGGATCAGTTATTTCTGCGGCACTGGCCCTGGAACTGCCGGGACCAGGTACCATTTATCTAGGACAGAGCCTGTCATTTCGTGCCCCGGTTAAAATTGGCGACACCGTCACTGTCGAACTGGAAGTGACCGCCAAGAATGATGCCAAAAAATTTGTCACTCTCAATACCACCGCTATCAACCAACACGGGAAAACGGTAGCTAAAGGCAGCGCCGAAGTGATGGCCCCCACCGAAAAACTGGTCTTGCCAAAACCGGTACTACCTGCCATCACCATTGGCTGAAAATTCACCACCAAGGCGGCTAGCTACCCCTTGGTGGTCCCCATAGACACTTAATGGATAACATTGGCCGTAGTGACAAGCTCTGCCACAGTTTGAAGCAACGCACAGCACCGAGATATTAAAGCTCATAATCATGCACAATGGTCTATAATCCTGTTGGGTTTTAGCAAGCAGCTATAACAATGCAGATAAGAGCTGACCGTCAGGCTAGTAATACTACAACTGCCAGGCTGTTTATTTTTTATACAAAATATCACACCCATTACACAAACACTCGCCGTTACAGGAAACTATCGGTTTATGCCACATTCGAATATTCACACGTTACTCACGCGATTATCCCTATTGTTGCTTATCATCATCAGTAGTTCTTTAACACTGGGGCAGAGCCTGCAATCCGAACAACAAAAACTGACCGCATTTCAACAGCAATTGCAGCAACTACAAACCCAACAAGCACAATTACAAACTGCCATTGCTGCTAATAAAGCAGCGCTAGCACCACTAGCCAATCAAGATGCACCTGAACAGGATGGTTTGGATGAAGCTCAAGCAGAGTTGGACCAGGCCCAAGCCCAATATAATGCAGAGCCTACTGATGATAATCAGGCAGTGCTGAAAAATAGCGAATTCAAGTTTGCACTGGCAGAGCGCAAATATAAAAAGGCCAACAGTCAATTATTTGAATTACAGCAAGAAGCTGAATCCCTCAACGCACAATTAACAACCACCACCGCTGACATAGACAAATTATCCAAGCAAATAACCCAACAAAACGCAACGATTGAAAAAGTCGCAAAGCAACAACAAACGCTTAAACAGCAACGTCTCGCCGAGGAACAACGTCTCAAAGCAGAGGCTGCAGCAGCGGAAATTGCGCGTTTAAAAGCACAGCTCTCGGAGCAACAGGCAAAGGAAGAGGCCGCTGCTGAACAAGCCAGATTAGCAGCAGAGAAAAAAGCAGCCGCAGCCAAAGCGGCCGCAGCTAGCGCAGCAGCTAGCAACACACCAGCCCCAGTAGCCACTGCCACAGTACCCGATGCCGTCAGCGCTCCCGGCAACAACGCAGTTACCACCGCTACTGAGAAACCAGCTGCCACGGCAACCTCAACCATTGAAGACAGCACCCAATCTGGCTCAGGCATTGTATTTTTAAGCACAGCGGAAGAAGTTCAAGCTGAAGAGATTCGCATCACCGAATTGCTAGCCACACCGGACCCGCAAAAGACGTCCAGTTATAACAAGATTCTTAATGTTAAAGCGCTCGCCGCCGATGGTACTACCGGTCCAGCAGTTGCCAATACGCTGCGTCCTGCCGGTCACAATATATATCGCGGCTCAGCAAGCATTATGGGTGGAGACACACTATTTATCGTCGGTTTTAATCGCTGGCGAGAAGAAGTTAAAGCTAAAACTGAAAAATATTATGTGGTTATTTTCGATAGCTCTGATCCAGCCAAACCACGCTTGATTTATTATCCCGCGGGCCTGGCCTTATAAAACTGACTGAATGCTGATTACCCTACAACAGTAGCTAACGCTTATGCTAAGGTTAGCTACCTTGTTGCCGCAATACTGCTACCATGCCAAACACCTCCAGCACGCCGCCCAGCTATCAATTACAAACAGCTGAAATTGAATGGTTGGATGATGATATACCGCAAGCCAAACACTTCAACGATATCTATTTTTCCAAGCTGCAAGGTCTGGATGAAACCCGCTATGTTTTTTTACAGCACAATCAGCTCGAACAACGCTGGCAACAACTAACGCCAGAGCAAACCTTTACCATTGCCGAAACCGGCTTTGGTAGTGGCCTGAATTTTTTAGCCGCATGGCAACTCTGGCAACGCACCGCTCCTCTACATGCGCGATTGCAGTTTGTCTCGGTAGAAAAATACCCGCTTAAAAAAAGCGATTTAATCCGTGTGTTAGCCGTCTGGGATGAACTAAAACCGTTTGCAGAACAATTAATTGACCACTACCCGACCCTGACCGCCGGCCAACACCTGATCGATTTTCCCGATAGCAATGTCAGCCTACTGTTAATCTTCGACGATGCTATTGCAGGCCTGGAGCAATTGCGCTGCTCGGAGTTAAATGACTATCGAGACCATCACCCTTACCACATTGATGCCTGGTTTTTAGATGGTTTCACCCCCACACGCAATCCACAACTGTGGAATGACACGCTGTATGCCATCATTGCGGATTTAAGTGGCGAAAGCACCAGCTTAGCGACTTTTACCGCGTCCAGTGCCGTTCGTCACGGGCTTGGCCAACAAGGCTTCCACATTCAAAAAGCACCGGGATTTGGCACCAAAAGGGAAATGCTTACCGGCCGCTTTGACCCTCAACTGCCACGGCAAGCACCGACAAGCAGCGATAACCGCAAAAGTAATCAAGCACCTTGGTATTTATCGAAACATCCAAAAACATCCGCTCAGCACATTACAATTATTGGCGGCGGACTAGCAGGCAGCAGTAGCGCCTACGCAATGGCAAAACGTGGCTGGCAGGTGACGCTAATCGAGCGACAACCCGCGCTGGCGCAAGGCGCATCCGGCAATCCACAAGGCATGCTTTACACCAAACTATCACCGCAGCGTTCAACACTGAATGAATTTTATTTGAGTAGTTATTTATACGCTTTACGCTTTTATCAACAATGGCAACAGCGCCATCATATTAATTCTCAACAGCTGGATTTTTGTGGTGTCATGCAACTTGCCAACAGCGCTGCCGAGCTGAAATTAATGACTCAGCTCAGTCAGGCCTTTGACCAAACCCCGAACTTGTACAATTTTTAGATGCCAAAGCCGCTTCAGCGATAGCGGGAATTGATCTCGCCCACCCGGCCTGGTTTTTTCCGCAAGCGGGTTGGTTATCGCCACCAGCACTGTGCCAATCGCTGGTGCAACACGCATCGATACAGGTTATTTACAATACCGACGTTATCAGCCTCGACCAACAACCCGAGGGCTGGTCACTGCATGATGCACAAGCCAACAGTATCGCTAATTGCGATGCAGTGATTATTGCCAATAGTCATGATGCGCTTAGCTTTAGCCAAACCCGCGAGTTACCGGTAAAAACGATACGGGGACAAATTACGCAGCTGGCCTCACCCCAGCTATCACCGTTAAATACCGTACTTTGCCACGAAGGCTATGTCACCCCGCCATCAATGGCACACACAGTGTGGGCGCCACTTTCGATATTGGCGATAGCAATACCGAACTTCGCAGCGTGGATCACCAGCGCAATCTGGGCAGTCTAAAAACTGCGCTGCCGTCATTGGTACTAGGCACTAACGGCTCACTGGAACAACTGGGCGGTCGGGCAGCCTTGCGCTGCACCAGCCCCGATTACTTGCCGCTGGTAGGTGCCGTCCCCGATCGAGCCCGATTTATTGAAGACTTTGCCGCGCTGCGCAAAAACGCCAATAATAAAATCGATCACAAGGGCGGCTATTTTCCCAACCTCTACCTCAATATTGCCCATGGTTCACGGGGGCTGACATCCACCCCGCTATGCAGTGAAGTATTAGCACGGATTATTTGCGCTGAAGTGCCGGCCTTGCCGCGGCAATTAATGACCGGCCTCAACCCCGGACGATTTATTATTCGCGATTTGATTCGCAATAAGTTATAAAAGTCGATATCCACAACGAAACGACTGGTAAACAGCCAAGTTCAATCGCTTTATCTGGAGAAAATCATGCTGCTATCACATGAAAGTCCCTTATTACTTCCTACCGAGCTCGATAGTATCCATAACTATTACGAGGGCATGGTATTCGAGGCGTTACAACAGCAACTGCCCGAACAGTTTGGTAATAACGAATACATTGCTGATATTGCCTGTGTCGCGCTTAACCATTTACCGCCACGCTACATCCGCCATGATGTCGATATGGCATTTTATTTATCGCCTAATGAGCGTCAGGAAATGCTGGAAAAAGTAAATCAGGCGGTGACTAAAGCCATCCAGTTTGTAAATGACAGCCAACAGGAATACGAATAACATTTGTCAGTTTACAACGTTCAACAGCATTCCCTAACGTTTCTATCATGGCGTTACCGTAAGCTGATACTATTCCTTTTGTGCAGCACTATTATTTCATTTGCTGCTGCCAGCCAGGCAGCCATTATTGATTATCATTATACGGTTATTAGCGAACACCCCCACGACCCCGCTGTTTTTACCCAAGGCCTGGTTTTCCATAAGGGGCTACTCTATGAAGGCAGCGGTATACGCGGGCAGTCAAAAGTTTTTAGTCGCAGCCTGAACGACGCTCACGCAATTACCCTACACGCCAATGCCCCCCATATTTTTGGCGAGGGTATTACCATTATTGGCGACAAACTGTATCAACTCAGCTGGCAGTCACAACAGGGGTTTATCTATCGAGTGGAAGACCTGACACCAGTGGCGACCTTCACCATCAATGGTGAAGGCTGGGGCCTCACCCATAATCAGCAGCACCTTATCGTCAGCAATGGCAGCAATCTGCTGCAGTTTATTAATCCAAATACCTTTGCGGTTGAAAAAACGTTAGCCGTTACGCTGGCAGGAAAACCGCTGCACAAGCTGAATGAGCTGGAATGGGTTGAAGGCTTAATTTATGCCAATGTCTGGCAAAGTAACTGGATCGTGATGATTGATCCAGAGTCAGGCGAAGTCGTCGCGAAAGTACGATTACACCAATTACTACCACGCCAAAAACGCACTAACAACACCAATGTGTTGAATGGCATAGCCTATGACGCCAGCACTAAACGCTTATGGGTCACCGGTAAAAATTGGCCCAGTCTTTTTCAAATTCAATTGCACCGTAGCCCCGAATCTAATACCAGCCCACATGCCCAGACCCCAGTGCGATAATTGCCTACGTCCACTCACAGTGTGTTATTGCCACACCCTGACCACGATTAACAACCAGTGGCCGGTCACGATTGTGCAACATCCCAGCGAAAGCCGGCACGCGATTGGCACTGCGCGTATTGCTGAACTCAGCCTGCTACATTGCCAATTACTTAATAGCGATAATGACCAAGATCAGCGACAACTAAAGCACATCATGCAACAGCAACCGCTATTGATCTACCCTGGAGAAGACAGTACGCCACTGGCTTCCATCGATAACACTACCATTCGCCCCTTACTCTTTATTGATGCCAGCTGGCGTAAAAGCCGCCGTATGTTATTTGAAAACCCGCAGCTTGCAGCCTTGCCTAAAGTACAACTGACCCCTACTAGCCGTTCACGCTATCAAATTAGAAAACAGCCGGATGCCCAAGCGATTGCTACGGTCGAAGCGATTGCACAAACACTGGGTTTTTTGGAGCGAAATTCAACGAAATATGCGCCACTGTTAGCCTCCATGGAGTGGATAATTGCCCAGCAAATCAAAGCTATGGGCACAGACGTTTTTATTCGGCATTACCGCAACAAAAATTAAACGTGGCGTCTGCGCGATACGTTTAATTGTCCACCATGGCAGCCGATTTTTTGAATATCCAGGCAAAAGTAAAGCTCACCGCCACATAATCATCTTGTAGTAACAGCGGGCTATCTTCATTTTCGGCGCCGTCCAAATTGTAATAACTTACCCCGGCCCCGAACACATAGCGATCATAATGACGCTTTAGCCGCAGTGAAAAACGGCTGCCAGTGTAACCGGAGCGGGATTCATAATACCCGCGATTAGCCGTCACGTCTTGCAGTCCCACATCATAAATATAACCGTGATAACGATGATCACTAAACATCGGGCCGGCGGTAGCGCTTACCGTCCAGGGGCCGTTATCGACGCTATAATACAAGCGTGGATTAAAGGTCCAACCCTGATGATAAAACGGCTTATCGCCCAATAAAAAACCGGCGCGCAAGGGTAAATCGAAACGCCATATTTGCTCGGCATCCGAGCTAATCGTATATTGCAGCGTCGGCCCCACTTCCAGCATCAAGTCGAGGTCATCCATATTTTCACGGGCATCATTGTCTTCGCTATTAACGGGCAATGAACCACTAAAACTCAGGCGTAAATTCCACTTTTCACTGTTATAAAGAAACCCTCTGATACCGCTGCGGTCGGCGCGGATTATTTCACCTCGATAGGTAAAGTAAGGAAGCGGGAACAAATAGCCTTGTTGTTGTTCAGCACCCAAGTAATGCGGATGATATAAACCGGCAGCACCTATGCCCAACTCCCACAAGGGATTTTTTTCCGCACTTGCAGTCGAGTTAGCCACGGTTAAAAGGGAAAGTAATAACAGGATAAATCGAATGGTATTTTTATCATTGGCAAACAGTAGCACTACACTCTCCAAAGCTACCCGCCAATTTTGATGAGCCAGCTATTAATAATCAGTCCGTAATCTAATCATTAATAGCGGATTAGGCAAATTTACCTGCCTATCTGACTCTACTATTCCTTCAGACTCTCCCGATATATTATTGCTGCTGACGCTGCTGCTCTAAGCGTTGCGC
The DNA here is from genome assembly GCF_900120175.1 of Oceanicoccus sp. KOV_DT_Chl. Taxonomy (NCBI): domain Bacteria; kingdom Pseudomonadati; phylum Pseudomonadota; class Gammaproteobacteria; order Cellvibrionales; family Spongiibacteraceae; genus Oceanicoccus; species Oceanicoccus sp. KOV_DT_Chl. The sequence continues at coordinate 69,764 of NZ_FQLF01000001.1, read as the reverse complement.
TTTGCGTTGCCGCTTCAACTCTAACTGCTCAACCACATCCGAACCCATATGCTGTTCGCCACGGGCTTTGGCCAGCTGCATTTGTTTTTCCCTCTCTAAAAAGCGCTGGCGTTGCTCCGGGCTGGTTTTGTCATAACACGCAGGGCAACTCACGCCTTTTTGGTAATGCTGATGCGCTTTATCTTGCTCGGTAATAGGTAATCGACAGGCATGGCACTGATCATAATCGCCTTTTTCCAATTGATGATTTACCGTTACTCGATCGTCGAATACAAAACATTCGCCTTGCCACAGTGTTTCCTCGGCGGGAACGTCTTCCAGATATTTTAAAATGCCACCTTTCAAATGATAGACTTCGTCAAAACCTTGTTCTTTCAAATAGGCAGTAGATTTTTCACAGCGAATACCACCGGTACAAAACATTGCCACTTTTTTATTTTTAGCTGGGTCCAGATGGTCTTTTACGTACTGCGGAAATTCGCGAAAGCTTTCCGTCACCGGGTTGATCGCATTTTTAAACGTGCCGACCTGCACTTCATAATCATTGCGGGTATCAACCAGCACCACGTCAGGATCACTGATCAGCGCATTCCAGTCTTTGGGATCGACATAGGTGCCTACCACGCGCTTGGGGTCAATCCCTTCCACCCCCATAGTGACGATTTCTTTTTTCAATTTAACCTTGGTGCGCAGGAATGGTGGCTTGGTGGTATAGGATTCCTTGCTATCGATATCGACCAGCTCCGGCTGCTGACGCAACCAGTCCAGTAATTGATCAATGGCCTCACGAGAACCGGCAACCGTGCCATTAATACCTTCACTGGCCAGCAACAAAGTGCCCTTCACTGACAGTGACTTCATGGTATTTAATAGCGGTTCGCGCAGCACTTCAAATCGGTCTAAAGCAACAAATTTGTACAACGCGCACACCACAATGGTGTCTGGGGATGATTTTTTAGCAAGCGCAGCGTCGGCGCCTGTGGGTACAGTAGTCGTCATTTTCTTTCCTCAGCTGACCGGAACGTAAATCCGGCGCGTGTTAAAACCGCGCGAATTATAAGGAATTTAACTGCGAATGCCAAACCCGCCCGCTCCGCCCTCATCAAGCATTAACGAACCGCAACTTCCTGCGCCGCCGCAGACACGGTATAAAGAACAGCTAGAGCCCAAATAACCTTGATGACAATAACAAGAGAAACCTTATGAGTATTTTTGATCGTTTTCGTTTAGACGGCCAAGTCGCCATTATTACCGGTGCCGGTCGTGGCATAGGCGCAGCTATCGCCAAAGCATTTGCTGAAGCGGGTGCGGATATTGTCCTTGCCGCACGCACACTGGAACAACTGCAAACCACTGCTGCCGCCGTTGAAGCTTTTGGCCGCCGCACTTTAATCGTCCCTACCGACGTGATGGTTGATGAGCAATTGCAGCACTTAGCCGATCAAGCCATGGCTGAGTTTGGCCGTATTGATATATTGGTTAATAATGCCGGTGGCTTTCCCCCAAACCCGCCTTACAAACCAGCGCCCGCGACCTCGATAATGCATTCAAATTTAACGTCACCACTGCCTTTGAGATGACTCGTATCTGTGTGCCGTTAATGGTGAGTTCTGCTGGCTCGGGCTGTGTGATCAATATTTCTTCCGTTGCCGGTCAACACCCGTCGCCCTGCTTTGCCGCCTACGGTACCGCCAAATCTGCACTGTCTTTTTTAACGCGTGAACTGGCTCAGGACTTTGCTCCCAAGGTCCGGGTCAATGGCATTGGTGTCGGCTCGACCAAAACCGAAGCATTAAATACTGTACTCAATGATGATATCGAACAAACCATGAATGATCTCACTCCCATGGGACGACTTGGAGAAGTAGAAGATATTGCTCTGGGGGCGCTTTATTTAGCCTCACCCGCCGCCAGTTATGTAACAGGAGAAATACTAGGTATTAACGGCGGGCTGACTCGACTCAATATGGATATGCCACGAGCTTTTTAGGACTAACATATTAATACCGGTGAGTGACTTATTTAGTGGCTCACCACATTTACCAGAATTACCATCATAATCAATAAAACCACAAAATAAATCACACCAGCAACAAACACATGCAAACCGTTAGCACGACGAAAATCTTCTTCTCGCTTTGCTTTTGGCCGCACACCAAGATGGGTTGATAACACAATCAACAAAGTCGCCCAAAAACCTAGCGGCGCTTCATCCTCATCAGGGCGTTCAAAATAGCGTGGTTTCTTTTGCTTAGACATTATTAGCGCAGGAATTTCTCAACATACCAGCAACTGGCCTGTATTGCATATTGCTGTTCTTTAGCCCAAGCCAAACCGTGACGAACTAACTTTTCCGCCACGCCTTTGCCTCTGGCAGCATTGGGTACATAGGTACGGCTAAAATTAATTTTATTATTGTCTAGCAGTTGATATTCCAGTACCGCTTCCTCGTTATCGATAACACAGCTAAAACAATCTTTACTCGGGTAGTGGATGATATTCATTAGGTTTCCAGTAAAATGCCAGTTATACGCTCAACAACAAACAATCGATAATTAAAAATGCGCACTATTATGACACTATTCAAACCGTTTTATTACTGTCTTATCACTGCCATTAGCGGTTTAAGTTTACTTGGACATGCGCAGGATTGGCCACACTGGGGTGGTGACGAAGGCGGCAGTCGATATTCACCGCTGCAACAAATTACTAAAGACAATATTGATGAATTGACTGTCGCTTGGCAATACAGTTTGGACGAATTGGATAACCGCCCCAAAATGCAGTTATTTTTTTCCGGCCACCACGCCACGCCACTAAAACTTCCTGCCGCAGCTGGCGACCACTTAATACTCTGTTCAGCGTTCAATAAAATTGTCGCGCTAGACCCTGCTACCGGCGCAGAGCGCTGGAGTTACCGCACGCAATTGCGAAAGATGAAGCCCGGCAGCCAATTTAAATGCCGTGGTGTAGCGTACTGGGAAGATACCGCAGCAGCCAGTGGAACGCAGTGTAAACACCGTATTATTAGCAACACCAATGATCGCCGCCTACTCTCACTCGATGCATTAGATGGCAAGCCTTGTGAGAATTTCGGTGAACAAGGTTTAGTCGATGTCGAACCGTTGATCAAAGCCGCTAAACCCGCCGGTCAATTTCATAAAGTACAAACCTACACCCCGCCTGTGGTGTTATCCAATACGATTATTATTGGCTCTACGACCAACTCCAAATCAAAAAGAGTAGATGCACCCAACGGTGCTATCCGCGCTTTTGATGTGCATACCGGTGCACTCAAATGGGAGTTTGATCCTATCCCGCGTCAACCTGATGACCTTTATCACGACAGCTGGGATCCGCAGGCACTGAAAAAAACCGGCGGCGGTAATGCCTGGTCATTTTTTAGTATCGATACAGAGCGAGACCTGGTCTTTATTCCTACCTCCTCAGCTTCACCGGATTTTTTTGCCGGCCAGCGCCCAGGGGATAATCGCCACGCCAACTCGGTAGTGGCATTAAAAGCTTCAACCGGCGAACTGGTGTGGTCATTTCAAACCGTGCATCACGATGTGTGGAATTTTGATAACCCTGCACAACCAATGCTGTTAGATATCGACAAGGATGGTGAAACCATCCCCGTAGTCGCCCAGCTGGTCAAAACCGGCATGTTATACGTGCTGCACCGGGAAACCGGCAAGCCTGTCTTTGGTGTTGAAGAACGCCCGGTCCCCACTGATGGCGTTGCCGGTGAAGTATTGTCTCCCACCCAACCGTTTCCGCTGGCACCCCCACCTTTAGTCCCACAATCAATCACCCCCGATGATGCCTGGGGTCTGACTTTTTGGGATAAGCAACAATGCCGTGAGTTAATCGAACAGTCTCGCTATGGGAAAATCTTCACCCCTATTAGCGAACAGGGCACCGTCATGTACCCACAAACCGGTGGCGGCCCAAACTGGGGGGGCGGCGCTTATGATCCGCAGCGGCAATTACTGATTACCAACGTCAATCGGGTCCCTTATTTCCTACGTCTGGTACGGCAGGATAAATTAAAAGCCGAAATGAAAGCGCGCAAAGCCGCTGGCGAAATATGGGGCACACCACCGGGTATTGCCGGTGGACCACCAGGGAAAATTAAAGGCACCCGTACGCCATCGAACAACGGCCATTACTTTCACCCTGGGGTATGCCCTGTACCGCACCGCCGTGGGGCAGCTTAGTGGCGATTGACCTTAGCAAGGGCACCATAGCATGGGATGTACCGTTAGGGACTTTGGAAAAACTGGCTCCGGCAGAAATCCCGCTGAAAGATTTTGTCTTCAATTTACCGTTTTTGAAATTTGGCACCCCAACGCAGGCGGCCCGATGATCACGGCTTCGGGTTTGGTATTTATTGCCGCAACCATGGATGAAAAATTCCGCGCCTTTGATATTGAGAGCGGAAAACAGCTCTGGCAGGCAACTTTACCCACCGCAGGCATGGCAGTCCCGATGAGTTATGAATACAATGGCAAGCAATACATCGCTATCTCTGCGGGAGGGCATTCTTTTTTATACCCGCAAAATCCAGGTGATGTATTAATGGTATATTCACTACCAAATTAACAATCACCAGCGTTTACGGATTGATTAATGAGTAAGCAACACTATTCAACACCACACACTTTACGCAACGAACAGGTCTCTACTCGCCAAAAAGCCTTAGAGATAAATTTAGACGAAAGAAAATACGGCACCTTTGTAGAAATTGGCGCCGGGCAGGAAGTGGCCCGCCAGTTTTTTTCTGCTGGTGCAGCAGCCGGCACTATTGCCAAGACCATGTCAGCCTACGACATGCAAATCAGTGATGTAATTTATGGCAAGGCTGGTGCTTACGTAAGCCGTGAACGCCTTGAACAAATGCTAACGCGGGAATACGATTTATTGGTTGAACGCCTTGGCGAATCACGTCCAGCCAATACCCAGTTCTTTAGTTACGCGGCCACCGTTACAGCAAAAAGCTTCAAACAAAAAAATGAATGCCACGGCTGGATAGGGATCAAATTAAACCTTATCCCTAATTTTCCGCCCGATGAAATCGTTTTACACGTCCGCATGCTGGATGAAGACAACCAAAGCCAGTCCGAAGCACTGGGTATTCTCGGTGTTAATCTACTCTATGGCGCGTTCCATTACCGTGATGAACCAAAATGGATTATCGATAGCCTCACCGACAACATCGACTCCACTCGGCTGGAAATAGACCTCATTCACTTTAGCGGCCCCTACTTTGCCAGCATCAATAACCGCCTGATTAATTTACATTTGGTACGCAGCTGGTGCTGTCGTGCGGTGATGTTTGATAACACCGGCAACTCCATCGTCCCAGCAAGCGCACTGCGCAAAAAAGATGTACTGGTCATGCGCGGATCCTTTAAACCGCCAACGAATGTACATATGGACATGAACAATGCCGCACTGGAACAGTTCAGTAAGATGGAAGGTTTGAGTGACCGCGGTATTATTAACGTTGTTGAAATTTCCATGTCCAGGCTAGGTACCGATGCCGACACCAGCGACGAAGAGCTGCTAGCTCGCGTGGATCTATTAATCCAGTTAGGGTTTAACGTGCTTATCTCGGATTATTTTCGCTTCTTCCGCCTACGCTCCTGGATGCGACGCTATACCGACAACCACATTGCGGTGGCACTCAGCACCTTTGATTTAAACCAGCTATTTAATGATGATTACTACGAAGGGTTGGAAGGTGGCATATTAGCAGCTATTGGTAAATTATTTTCAGATGACACTCACGCTATGGTCTACCCTGCGAAAATAAATGGCGAGCTTATCACCCTGGAAAATGCACAAGTCCCTGTAAAAAATATTCACTTACTGAAATACCTCACACTGAATAAATCATTAATTCCTATTGAGCATTACAAGGAAGAAAACCTGCACATCCTGCCGAACGAAGTTATGGAAGAACTGGCAAAGGGACGTGGTGATTGGGAGCAATCCATACCTAAAGGTATTGCCGAGGAAATTATTAACAAGAAGTTGTTTGGGTTTAAAGAATAAAACCATACCAACGTCGCACCTCGGCAGTTCCGTGCCAATTAGAGACGTTGGCACGATTTCCCTAAATAAACCTTTTTCAGGTCACTCCGATTTATCAACTTGCCATTCTGGCAGATACTTCGAAACAACATCGTGCCAACGGTTTCTAGCGGGGGTCAGAGCAAAATTTTACACACTACGTAAAATTATTGGTCCGACCCCACATCGTGCCGCGATAAGATCGACCCTATCCAATTTCCTGCCAGCTGGAATGCGCACGTAATTACTCGGGCCTGTAATGGGTCACAAACGCGCATAGCGTTTGGACCGAGCCGAAGGCGAAGCCCGCAGGGCCTTAACAGCCCTCAGGCTGTTAAGGGTCAATACCGACGATTACCTTACATGTAAAACAATCTTCAAGACCTGCAGCCATACCTTCCGCAACAGACACTCTTCAATCTAACGATTTTTCTTAGCTGTTTTCGGCAGCTATAGATTCAGCTTCAAACATAAAAAGCCCGAAGTTAATCAAGGCGTAGGTTCTCAAAGGTGCCAAGTTGAGGCATTGATATAAGCTCAGCTAGAAACAATCTGGTCGCGGCACAGTGCGGGGGCGGATCCATTTTTGTTTTCCATAAAATGACTCTGCCCCCCTCAAGTTCAAGGGATTATGGCTTTAGCCCGTGAGTAGCTTAGCTCAGCAAACTCTTGTGGCAGAGTCTGCTGCAAAAAAGTGTCTGCAGCCGTTTTATTTTCAGGGCTGGGTGAAAACTGGCTGTCAAAAAAGCTGCTCACCACTAAGCGACTAATCTGTTGTTGTCGCAAGGGATTGATGGCCTTGGGCAGTGGGTTTTGCTGACATAGTTCATTGGTGGATTGATAATTGATGCCCTGCTCAGGCGTGCCCAATAAATCAAACCAGGGTGCTTCGCTGTCGGCATCGTCCAAATTGCTCATCACCACATAACAACCAATAGAGTCCGGGTGGTTTATCCAGCGCAATAAGCTGGCGCTGCCAGAAAAGCCCATATGGGATCCTTCAGCAATCGTTAGCAATTGGGCGTTGGGAATCTTTTGCAGCACGGGCAGTGCATTGCTCGAGTATGGAACTAACGCATCCGCAGTACCTGCCAGCATCAGAAAAGCCGGTGTCCGTTGTTGGAAAAAGGCTGCGGTAAATTGATCGGTCGGCCCGGCAAGGGATAATGCAGCATCGACTCGGCTGTCGGCCATGGTCGGATGATAGGCGGCCAGCGTGGTGGTCATGCCGCCCAGCGAAAGCCCCATCAGGCCAATGCGTTCAGGGTCGATCATGTCGGCCAAGGCGTGTTCAGGGTTAAAGTTATGCTGCAGTAAAGTATCAATCAGGAAGCTGACATCGGCGGGCTGATTAACGACATCTTTAACCAGAGGGCCGCCGGGCGCCGAGGCATTGGTTAAAGGAAAGTCAGCGGCAACCACCACATAACCTTTGCTGGTCAGATGTTGCGCTAGATATTCACCATCACTTCGATTAGAGGAAAAACCATGGCTGTAAACAATTAGTGGAAAACCGCCCTCAACTTTTCGGTCGGGATACCAGAGGGTGCTGACCAGCGTGCGACTGTCGGTTCCGGCGAAGTCACCATTGGCTTGGGTGCTGCGACTGCGATCAATAATTGTTTCATCGTAATAATTAACGCTATAAGGTCCGGGTTTTAAGCGCAGGGCACTATCGGATAATGGGTCTAAAGCGGGCGCTTGTTTACCCAGAGAAAGTACGATGCCCACTAACACTAGCAGTAATATGAAAACGGTTATCAATTTCATCGCTTTAATCATGGCTAAACCTCAGTCGTTTTTTTACTTTATGCTGGTGTCACTAAACTTATGTCAGTATGCGCCTGATGAAACCCTCAAGGACAGATGACATCATAATCGCCAAGCTCGGGCACACTTAATTGCCGACGATATTCCGAGGGTGGCCAGGGCCACGTGGCGGGAATACCCTCATCATCAAGATACCAACTGGAACAACCGGAGGTCCAGATAGTTTCGCCAAAGGCATTACGTAACTTTTCAGTATAGGCGTCGGTGACACAATTTTTGGGGACAATCGTGGTTACTTCTTTACGGCGAATTTTTTGCACACATTGCATCACGTAATCGACGCCAATCTCGGCAATTTCAATCAAGGATAAATTAGTGACCGGACTGCTGGGACCTATCAACATAAAATAATTAGGAAAGCCGGGCACTGTAATCGAACGATAGTTTTTAATCCCTGTTTGCCAGTAGTCCGCCAGTGATTGGCCGTTAACACCGGTAACTTTTTTAACGTTTTGTACGTTAAAGAAAAAACCGGTCGCTAGAATAAGTAAATCCAGTTGGTGTTCGCTACCATCGACCATCCGAATGCCCTCGGGGTAATGCGATCAATACTCGTGGTTTCCACCAGAACATTTGTGCGTTGCACGGCCTCATGGAAAGTGCCTGACATAATCATACGCCGACACATGGGCAGATAATCCGGTGTCAGTTTTTTCCGCAGTTCGGGATCTCTGACAGCATTAAGCGCTTGATAGCAGGCCTTGAATACCAACTTCCTTCGAAATCCATCCTTGAGTGCAGCGAGGCCAAATTGCTCACCGATCCAGGCGTAAAACCAACGGGTTAGTTTTCCCAGTACGGGTAAGCGATGTTTTAATTTTATCGCCAGCGCGGAGTACTCGGGATTATCCGTTGCCATTACCCACTGCGGCGTGCGTTGAAAAATCGTTAAGTGTTCAGCCTTGGCGGAGAGCGGGTCAATCGATTGTACCGAGGAAGAACCAGTGCCAATAATGCCGACTCGCTTGCCGGTGTAATCGAAATTATCATCCCAGTCCGCGGTATGGCAGCAAGTGCCGGCAAAATCTTTTAAGCCTTTTATATTGGGGTAATGCAGATTATTGAGTGGGCCGGTGGCGGCGACATAAATATCAAAAAATTGCTGCTGACCATCACTGCTGGTAACGCGCCATTGTTCATCAACAAAGCAAGCCTCAGTCACTTCAGTATTGAAACGAATGAAGGGACGCACGCCATACTTGTCCACCACCCGTTCAAAATAAGCGCGAATCTCCGGGCCCGGAGAAAAACGATGGCTCCAGTCAGGGTTGGGTTCAAAGCTATAACAGTAAGTAAAAGATGCTACATCGCAGGCAACGCCGGGGTAGCGATTTTGCCGCCAGGTGCCCGATACTGAGCTGGATTTTTCAAAGACCACAAAATTATCAATACCCTGTTCCAGTAACTTGATAGCCATCAGGATCCCTGACATACCAGCGCCGACGATACAAATACGCGGGTCGGAGACCGATTCACCAGTATCGGAGGAGGTGGAAGAGCTAGTCATAGAGCAGGCCTATTAATTAAAAAATGGGGTAACCCATAGAAGATGAGTGTTGCCGCAAAATATTAGTAATAACTAACATTTAGTATACACGGGTCAAAAAGCTGAGGGCAAGCCTGTTTAGGAAATGGTCATGTTTAGGGTGTTAGCGAGGGTTATAAAGCTCAATCAGGCATTATCTGTTCAAGCATGGCCAACCAGGTTTCAAAATCGAGCGCCAGTAGTTTATCCGCTTGGTGGTGTTCAACAGTCAGCGCCGATTGAATAACGCTGGTGGAGGCGATGTATAAGTAGGTTGCTCTGGCGCGCAAGCTAGGCTCGTCGACAGTGGCACCAAGACGTTGACAGTGGCGAACGACGAATTCCACCAGATACTGCCGATGGGTATCTGACAGGCTCTGGTATTCGGGATAAAGTACCCAGAGCGATTGCATTGAGGCAAAGCCACTCTTAAACCCCGGGACATTGGAAATCCTGTCACCGTATTGGGCAAAAAATTCACGCCAAGCCAATGATAGATAAGGCTCCTGCTCCAGCTCATCACAGGCACTGCGGATCGCCTCCAGCCAACGCTTGGTGGTTAAAAAAAGAATGGATTCTTTATTGGGAAAGTATTGATAGATGGATGAGATTTCTACCCCGGCCCGTTCCGCCACTGCATTGGTATTGAACTTGGCCAGTCCCGATTCTTCCGCTATAGCCATGGCTGCATCCAGCACTTTATCGACTAATTCGCGACTGCGTTGTTGCTTGGGTTGTTTGCGAAGCTGAAGCTCCGGTGGTGTTTCCATAAAACGCCCTGAAACGATTGCTATGGTCCCCAGCTATGGGAGTGACTATGGGGCAATACTGTAGCGGCAACAATCCTCGAAGTAAAACGTATAGCTGTTTCCTTGGTTTACGCTTATCTGCTAACTTAAAGCTTGCTGCTGGATGAGTTTTTCGTTCCTTGCCTGGAAGCTGTAAAGGAGTATCAACCTGCCCCTTTTATGTGAAAAAAATCCTTCTCTATTAATTGATAACACTCCTTGTCATATTTAATCCTAACTACAAATCCACCACACCACATTTAATACTGAGCTCTAGGGCAACCCCCTGATCCCGACAAGCCAACAGATAAGCCCGTGATCTGCCCTCTATTAAAAACTACCGCTTTACGGTGCTCAGCCATTGCTCAGTATTTTTCCATAATTTACTAGCGGCGTTAGCAAAAGGCTTGCGAAGTATTTGTCGGAGTGTCATAGGTATTACTCAAAGGAAACCATGCCCACTGCTTTGATGAGAAATTATATTCCGGAGCCACTCATCTTCAGGCACAGGGACAATCTGCCCCTGAAATCAATTGTCGACAATATATTAAACTGTGATCCGCCCCTCTAACATCGAGAGGCAGCGGTTAGGTACATCGGTACTTTTATTTTTATTCAGTTAAAGTATTCCAAGCAAGCAGATCGAACACTGTAAAAGCTACCATAACGAGACAGCCACGTAATACAGATCTCATGCCTTATCAAGAACTCACTCCTCCTCCACTATCTCCTCATCCCCGTCCTTAATAAACAACGTCGATAAAATTTCATCGACTGCGCCATCATCCATGCCGGCATTGGAAACATCACAAACATAAGTTATCAACACCAGCAAATCTTCATAACGTAAATACCATTCGCGAATGGCCTCACCTTCTTGCTGGTAACAATAGTAAACCCCTTCCAAATCACTAACTTCAACAGCAATACCAGGGCCGTAATCCAACTCTATGTCTTCTGCATATTCTTTCAGTTCGCTATCATCAACAATGCCATCATCTTTCTGCAAGGTGGTAATGGCAATTTCACCCACAGCATCTTCGTCTGTGATGATGATGGTTTCTTCATCTTGCTCGGCCTGCCACTCGTCGGGTAATTCCAGTACCCACCACTGGGTTTCAACTGCACGCATAGTATTGCTCTCGATAATTATTGCTGTGACTCATTTACTTGTGGCTGAGCGAATAACTGGCAGCTCATTACCAAAGCATCTTCACGCCCATTGTGGGCCGGATAATATTGTTTACGCTCACCCACAACATCAAACCCCAGTGATTGATACAGCGCCTTTGCACCGTTGTTAGAAACACGGACCTCCAAAAAACACTGCTTTATTCCACCATCAACTAGCTGGGTTAAGCCTTGCTGCAGTAATTGCCTACCATAACCATGCCCCTGAAAATCCGGGTGCACTGCAATATTTAATAGCGTCGATTCATCCAACACCTTTGAGAACACAGTAAAACCCAATACCACGTCGTCTATTTGCAATACCGTGCAGATATGACCATCGACTAAACTACTGGCGAATTGCGATTGCGGCCAGGGAAATGCAGCGGCCGCGGTTTCTACTGCCGCAACTTGCTCTAAATCCCGCGGGAGCATGCGCCGCAAATTCATTAATGCGCCTTACTCGCAGCGTTAGTAGATTGTAAGGTCAGATAGAGAGGCTGTAACTGTTGCCAGAGCTGTTTTTTGAGTAGTGGCTCTGCCAATAAAGGGAAGCCACTATCACAACGAATCATTTGCGCCGCTAATTGCGGGTGCTGAATTAATTCAGCCATCGCCAGAGGCTGCTCGCTAATATAATGCGCAGCCGTTTGCCCCATTAGAATTACGGTAGGTATATTGGCCTGTTCGACTTGCTTGGCAAGAAATGCCTGCAACGTTTGTCTGGCTGCTGTTTCACTTTGATCGAATTGACTGTTTTTATTAATTGGCCAGACAAACGCATCTATCGTTAACGTCTGTTTACCTGCACCCAAGGCAAATAATAAATTGTGCAGCAACTGTAAGTATTCCTGCGGGTTAACATGCCCCGGTAAACCCTCATCGATCAGTAACACGTTATTGGCGCGTACAATCGATAATATAAACTTGGGTAATTCTTTGGAACTACCGGTTTGACTCACTAACTCATCAGTTACTTCCGCTACCGATTGTTGGCTAGCTATTGCCTGACGTTGATTTTTTTTGCCATCATCTTCAAACAAAGCATGGGTCGCAGCTGCACCGCTAGCTTTAGCCACTTTAGCCGCAGCCGTACTATCGGGCTGCGCAATACCAGCAGGGGCGCTGCCGTCAACCTCACTCGCCGGCACAAACTCAACAATCGGCATGACACATAGCGTAGAAGCCAAAGCGCCAAGCAGCTGTATGCGCGGGACATAACAATCCACCCCCATTGCATCCATATAGGCCAAACGCTGGCTTTCATTCATTATGATTTATACACCTTCTTTTTGTGGATGGGCTTTTAAAGTACCCGCCGCCATTAAATTCAAGGCATCCAGATAGGCTTTGACAGAAGCGACAATCACATCAGTATCAGTCCCGGAACCATTAACAATAACGCCGTCTTTTTCCAAGCGCACAGTCACTTCACCTAATGAATCTGTTCCCTGGGTAACAGCACTAACCAGATACAACTGCAACTCAGTATCACTGTTAGCAATCTTTTCAATGGCTTTAAAGGATGCATCGACCAGACCGTCACCTTCTGCTTCGGTTTGATGTTCAATACCATCAACCTTCAAGGTCATTGACGCCTTGGGTTTTACGCCGGATTTAGAAGTTGCCTCCAGATTAAAAAATTCATACTTAATGGCAATATCAGGTGCAGTGACACCACTGACCAACGCTTGTAAATCCTCGTCGAATATTTCATGCTTTTTATCGGCCAAATCTTTAAAACTAATAAAGGCTTTATTCAGGTCTTCCTGTGACTCAAAGGTTATCCCCAGCTCCTCAAAACGCGCTTTAACCGCAGCGCGACCGGAGTGTTTACCCAATACCAGTTTATTGGTTTTCCAACCTACTGATTCGGCGCTCATGATTTCATAAGTTTCGCGGTGCTTAAGCACGCCATCCTGATGAATTCCGGATTCGTGAGCAAAGGCATTGGCCCCCACAATCGCCTTGTTAGGCTGTACCGGGAAACCGGTGATCGAAGATACTAGACGCGACGTGGGCACAATATGTACCGGATCTATATTTGTGGTGACGGGAAATACATCCGCACGGGTCTTCACCGCCATTACAATTTCTTCCAATGAAGCATTGCCTGCCCGTTCACCTAATCCATTAATCGTACATTCTACCTGCCGCGCACCATTCATGACTGCCGATAGCGAGTTAGCCACCGCCAACCCTAAATCATTGTGGCAATGGGTAGAAAAAACCGCTTTATCCGCGTTTGGGACATTCTCAATCACCCGTCTGAACATCAGTCCGTATTCATCGGGCGCACCATAACCAACAGTATCCGGAATATTGATAGTAGTAGCGCCAGCATTGATGACCGCCTCAATCACTCGACACTGAAAATCAAATTCACTGCGGCTACCATCTTCCAAAGAGAACTCAACATCATCGCGCAGATTACGAGCCAATTTCACCATCGCTACAGCACGCTCTAATACCTGATCGGGCTGCATCTGTAATTTGTATTGCATATGAATTGGCGAAGTAGCTATAAAAGTATGGATACGCCCGGCATTAGCCGGCTTTAATGCTTCTGCTGCCCGCTCTATATCTGCGGGCACCGCTCGGGCCAGGCTACAAATAATGCTGTCTTTTACACTTTCAGCCACCGCCTTTACTGCGTCAAAATCGCCAGGGCTGGCAATAGCAAAGCCTGCTTCAATGACATCAACACGCATTTTCTCTAGTAATTTTGCAATCCGCACTTTTTCATCACGGGTCATCGAGGCGCCGGGGCTTTGCTCGCCGTCTCTAAGCGTAGTATCAAAAATGATGAGGTTGTCTTTGCTGCTCATTCGCTGGTCTCAATCTTCAGTGGTAGGTCAGTGGCCGCTAGCTTAATTTCGTGCGTGAAGGATAAACCAAAACGCCAGTAAAACTTAGTCAGATACGGATTTTTTTTACAGCGAGTTAAGCGCCAGTCTGCCATGACGCCAATCAGTAGCGAGAATTACCACTACTTGCTAGTCATATGCGGGTCAAAGATAACTCAGCATCTGGCCGGTTTTGCATTCCCCTGCTTCCCAAGCTTATCGTATTATTTCACCACTACAAGCTCTTGCTCGATGGTGTGGCTGTCAACTGTTGTTGCGGCTACAACTGCTTACAGCGGCACTGACTTTTCGGACAGATCTTATGCGCTATTCATCGATGTTATAGCAGCTATTCATCAAATAGGCTTGGTGAATAACAAGGGCATCAGTAGAGTTAACGGCCATTTTATTCTGGCCAGCTGTATAGCATTTGATCAATGCTTGTATATTAATAAGAGAAGGCCGTTAAATAGCCGCAACCAAACAAGGACATTTTATGATTATTGGAATCCCACGGGAGCTTGCTGCCGGAGAAACCCGAGTCCCTGTTATCCCGGATTCAGTCAAACGCTTTACCGATCAAGGCGCGCAAGTACAGATCGAAGCCGGCATGGGGAAAGCGGTACGGATTGATGACAGTGCCTACGAAAAAGCGGGCGCCACTATCGTCAGTGACCGCGCGGCTCTATTAGCCGATGCCGATATTATTTTGCGTTTACGCAAACCGGAACTTGCCGAAGTGAGCCAGTTAAAAAAAGGCTCCATCCATATTTCATTTCTGGACCCGTTTAACGAGCATGCCTTGGTCGATGCCTTCGCCGCAGCGGAAGTGACTTCTATTAGCATGGAGATGATTCCACGCACCACCCGCGCACAAAAAATGGATGCACTAAGTTCGCAAGCAAGCCTTGCGGGGTATGCCATGGTGGTTTTAGCCGCCGAGCGTTTGGATAAGATTTTACCCATGATGATGACCCCCGCGGGCACCATATCCCCTTCTCGCGTGTTTATTATTGGCGCTGGCGTCGCAGGGCTGCAAGCTATTGCCACCGCCAAACGTCTGGGTGCGCGAGTCGATGCCTTTGACACCCGTCCGGTAGTAAAGGAACAGGTTGAATCGCTGGGCGGTAAATTTGTAGAAATTGATTTGGGCGATACCGGCCAAACCGCTGGCGGCTATGCTAACGCGTTAACGCCAGAGCAAGTTCAGTTACAGCTGGAGGGCCAGAAAAAAATCTGCGCTCAATCGGATATCGTTATTACTACGGCACAATTATTTGGTCGTCCGGCCCCCATAGTGGTGACCAAAGACATGCTGGCCGCGATGAAGCCCGGCAGTGTGGTGGTGGATTTAGCCGTTGAATCTGGCGGTAACGTGGAGGGCTCGGTAGCCGGCGAAGAAATTGAAATCAACGGCGTTAAAGTGATCGGGTTGGCCAATATGCCCGGCCGCGTTGCCAGCAATGCCAGCCAAATGTACTCCGCCAACCTGCATAATTTAGTGCTGGAATATTGGAATAAAGACACCCAACAATTTGACCTGAATATGGATGACGAAATTATCAAGGGCTGTGTCATTACACACGGCGGTGAACTGGTCAATGACATGATTAAAAAATCGAGGGCCTAACCATGGACGCTATTTATCTATCATTTATTTTAATGCTCTCAATCTTTTTGGGGTTTGAACTGATCGCTAAAGTACCTGCCACCTTGCACACACCTTTGATGTCAGGCTCCAACGCTATTTCCGGTATCACCGTGGTCGGCGCCCTAACAGCAGCTCATAGTGGTAGTGATCAGCTAGCGTTATGGCTGGGTACCGCTGCTGTCGCATTAGCAACTATCAATGTGGTGGGTGGATATATGGTCACTGACCGTATGCTCGCCATGTTTAAGAAGAAAGGCTAAGGAATTGTCATGACAGCAACCAATATCAATTTAATTATCAACTTAGCCTATATCGCTGCGGCGGTGATGTTTGTATTCGGCTTGAAAATGCTGAGTTCTCCGGCGACAGCGCGCAAAGGTAACCTACTTTCTGCATTAGGGATGTTAGTCGCTATCGTCGTTACCCTCATCAATGAAATAAAACTGCCATGGGAAAACATTGTCACCGGGTTAATCATTGGCGCGCTGATCGGTGCAACCGCAGCCAGACGGGTGGAAATGACCGGCATGCCTGAACTGGTTGCCTTGTTTAATGGTTTTGGTGGTGCCTCCAGTTTATTAGTAGGTTTAGTTGCAGTATTCGCCGCAGCTAATAGCACCTTTACCAACATTACTATTATTTTATCGATCCTGATCGGCGGCGTTACGCTCACCGGCAGCTTGATTGCCTGGGGTAAACTCAGCGAAAAAATGCCCAGCAAAGCGATTCAATTTAGCGGCCAACAAATTGTTAACGGCTTAATAGTCATCGCCATCCTGGTATCTGCAGTCATGTTCTGCCTACAACCCGGTGTCGACAGCCCATGGTTATTAGCTGTTATTGGCCTGTCATTAGTCTTCGGCATTATGATCACAATACCCATCGGTGGTGCCGATATGCCGGTGGTAATCGCCCTATTGAATTCTTACTCCGGCTTGGCCGCTTGTGCTGCAGGCTTTGTGCTCAGTAACAACTTATTGATCGTATCTGGCTCACTAGTGGGTGCCAGTGGGCTTATTCTGACTAACATCATGTGTAAGGCGATGAACCGCTCACTTAATAATGTGTTATTCAGTGGCTTTGGTGCTGCCAAAGTCTCTTCCGCCAAAGTCGAAGGCGAAGTGAAACCGATCAGCGCTGACGATGCCTATCTCATTCTCGAAGCAGCACAAAATGTCGTCATTGTACCCGGCTACGGGATGGCAGTGGCACAAGCACAGCACGTGGTAAGAGAGCTATCAGATCACCTGGAAGCCAACGGCTGTGAAGTTCAATTTGCCATTCACCCGGTAGCTGGCCGCATGCCCGGCCACATGAATGTACTGCTAGCTGAAGCCAATGTCCCCTATGACCAATTGGTTGAGATGGACCATATCAATCCACAAATGGGTAATATGGATGTGGCGATTGTGATCGGCGCTAATGATGTGGTGAATCCCGCCGCCAATGAAGACCAAGGCAGCCCGCTTTACGGCATGCCAGTCATCAACGTCAACGAAGCGCGCACGGTATTTGTTTTGAAACGATCGATGGGATCAGGCTTTTCTGGTGTGGACAACCCGCTGTTTTTTGGTGATAACACGCGGATGTTGTTTGGTGATGCGAAGGAATCCATCTCACATATTGTTGGTGAATTTAAGGATTAAATGGAGCTCATAGGGTTTCTTACTCGAAGCCCTAATTAATACTCAAAAAAATTTCCAGCCATAACGATTATAAAATTTAACTGCCGACACACCAAACATCATTAAATGTTTTAAGCCCTTTCTTGCCGCATAACCTCCATAATGCGTCATTTTCATTGCTGGCAGATACACAATGCCGCCAACTTTGGCAATACGAAGGGATAAATCGAAATCCTCAAAGTAGAGAAAAAAAGTATCATCAAACCCATCAACCTCCTGTAATTGCCAAGAGCGAAAAAGCATACAACAACCACTAACTATCGGAACATCCGGCACAGGGTCCTGGATGTGTTGTAATTCACGCATTTCGTATCGGCCTAATCTTTGGCGAAAAACGTCCTTAACCGATAATGGCGCAAAGCCTCTCAAAAATAAATCAAAGACCCGAGGAAAACGCTTACAAAGATATAAAGGGTCACCATTCGCATCCACAGTTCCCGGGCTAATTAATGCCACCTGTTGATGAGCAGCCATATAAGCTAACCCCACAGAAATCGAATCAGGCGCCAAAGAAACATCTGGATTTAATACTAAATGATAATCAGAACACGCATTCTTTATTACTTGATTATGACCAGCACCGTAACCATTATTGGCACTCGCGACTTCAAGAAAAACGTCATCAAACTCTTCCCAGCCATAGGTTTCTACAAATTGCTTAACTTGCTTAAAATTTCGACGCTCACGGCTTTCATTTTCGACAATATGTACTTCGCAAATCAGCTCAGAATAAACTTTTTTGGCATAGGCAACCGCGTCAGTAAGGGAGTGTAAGGTCCCAACAAAGAGTAGCGGATCCGATCGAAACGTTACTACAGAAACGGTTAACCTCATACACAACCTTAGTTAATTAGCTTTAGAGCATCGAGAAAAAGAGCAATATCAGACCTATAATATGTAGTTATGCTAACAACAGACACCACAACTTTTGAAGAAATTTACCGTACAGCTTCACTTACTGCAATAGCTAGCCCAGACCTTGCTCAGACCAGAAAAGAACCCCAGCAAACTAATATTTTACTTTAGACCCTTAAAACATCTCACAATGCCATTAAATATGCACCAAAACTGCAACATTAAATAAGTTAACTATAATTTCAGGAGTAAGTTAATCTCGATAAAAGCAAGTCCAGCTCCGGGATATCAACCAAGTAAAGTAAAATAATAATCATAACCAACAAAACGACAAAACCGACAAAAGGTCGCTCTGCCAACAATTTCTCCGGGTTTTGAGCTGGCGAATCAGACTTCATACCCAAGGCAAGATACCATGTAAACAATATCGCAAAAAATGGAAAAGAGAGCAGAAACTCAATACGGTACTTAATAAGGAATATTGCTAGAAAAAAACTGGCATTGATAGCGTAAAAAAAACATGACAAAAGTAGCTTTTCTGCACTATAGGATGCAAACGAGCGTCTATAACTTGCGGCGACATTTAAGTCATCTATAAAACGAAATTCAGCATACCTCTTGACCGCCATCAGAAACGCTCCTCCCATCCAGTAGGCAAGAAGGATACTCGAGGGCGGCAAAGTTCCCGCTATAACTGCCGACCAACCCATCAGAAACCGAAGCGGGTTATTCATCGACTCCGTCAACACATCGACATAAGCCCGATCTTTTGAACGTATCGGCTTAACATTATAGACAACGCCCATAATCACAAACACTAACGCTATAATGAAAAACTCGGTTGATACCCGACTACCTATAATTAGGCCTGCTGAAATTAAAATCACATATTGGGTGGTAATACCCCAACGACCAACGTCACCTGTAACAGCAGGACGATTTTTCTTTACCGGATGATAGCGATCAAACTCAGCATCTAGCCACTCATTAATCGTATAATTTGCAGAAGCTAACAAACAAAGGGCAAAAAAACCTAGCAAGGTTGGCAGTAAGTGAGAATAATAGTCTTCTGTAGATAGGATTATCGCCAGCCCGGCACCAGGCAACATAAAAACATTCTTAAACCAATGGTCCAGTCTGGCAACCTTTAGATAAGGTGTGAACCAAAAAGACATGTTAGAATTGCCCCATGAATGTTGAGCCGATATTTGACTTATCTTTATAATAATTCATAACCTTAGACACGTATCATTTGACCCAAAAAATAAATGTATGCATACAGCCCTTGAAAGCCAAGCCAAAAAAAAAGCAATACTAGCATGGCAATTTATTTTTTTCGCTATTACTTTAGCATCGCTGATCCTATGCCTAAAACAAACACCAACACCTGAGCTCCTGAATAACCAGATTATCGGCATTAGCATTGCAGAAAATGTAAACCCCATATATAGAAACAACCTGTATATTCTGGCGATTATTGCCGGAGTCTCACTCAGTTGTTTTTGTCTTCTATTTATTCCTTTAGTTGAAAAGCCATCAATCAGAACAGGCGCACCTTCATTGTTATGGACTATATCCGCCTGCGCTGTGGGCAATCTAATTCTTATCTCTGCCTATCAAGAAAACCCGTTATTTCTGGATAACCTACTACTTGCAAGCCTACTGGCATTGATCTGGATTTACTGCTTTCAAATACGAAAAAGCAACATAAAGCCACTTGCCAGTTACTTCCAGACGGTTCTTCCTGCCTGGCAACTTACTACACAGATATCTTTGCTTTTTACAACGGCAACGGGCTATTCAATGATTTTGCTATGGCTAGGCTTCACAGCCGGATTATTAGCCATCAATAAAACTATAGCCAAGCAAGATGCTCCTGATTATTTTCCTAGCCTGTGGTCCTTAATAACACGCTGGGCAGTACTATGCCCACTAATATACATAGCCAGCCTGGAAGTATGCTATAGCTTGAGCAGGCATGATTTTCCTGAAGTATCAACCGCTAGTATTTTCGGTTTACTCTCCTTGTTATTAATTTCTATCTATGGATTAAAAAGTCGCCCCACCGCCCCATCGATCTACTTTCTGGGAATGAGCGTCCTTATAACAACCTATATCTTGCCGGAATATCGGCAGACGATCAGCTATCAGTTCCTCGATTTGTTTCATTTAGGAGAAAAAATATTACCCTTGCAGCAATTGAGTAGTCACAACCAATGGCCATTTATTGACTACATGCCCGTTCACGGGTTATTTGACGCTCTTCCACATGGTATTTACTGGTGGCTGAATGAGGGGGAATTACTTGAGTCGCTGATTTGGGGAGACGGCTATTTTAATGGCTGGTTGATGAGAGGAATATACGCAGCCTTGATGTTCACATTTATGGCTAAATTAATTGCACCTGGGCATGCATTTTTTCTGATATGGCTTCTTCCCAGCTTTCATTTATTACCCCCTATTACGCTCCGTTACTTTTGCCCGCCATCCACATCATTAATTATCAACATAAAGACGTAAAAAGCAGCTGGTGGGCCTGGCAGTGGCTTCTGACCGCCGCCATAATATTATGGAGAATGGATTTTGGGCTGGTAGTTGTAACCTCGAATCTGGTGATTTTCTTAGCAGAGCGCTGGCAAGAAAAAGAAAAATTAAGATCGCTCAAAAACAACAGGACTTTCTGGATATTCAGCCTTCTGGCCGCTGCGGTGCTCGCGATCATTACCAGCAATACGGATTTAGCACCCAAACTAGATATAATGGCTGAATATCTTTCGAAACAAATACCCATAGTCTCTTATGTGAATTTTTATAAAGCGATAGACTATAGATCGTTAATGCAGCTCGTTATCCTACCTGGTATTACCTGCGTGTTTTTAGCTTATTTAGTGCGCTGCCTATTATTAAAAAGTGTCAACAATAACCATTTATACTTATTTTTATTAAGTATCTATCTTTCTAGCTGCACACTGATGATGTCTACACGTTCGCTGCATCGGCACTCACTCATTGAAGGTCTATTTAATAATTATCTATATTTAATTACCGGTCTGGTGGCTCTCCTCATCATTTGGCTTCGCTGCAGACTCAATGCAAAATTCTTAGCTCCAGTCATAGCACTTTATATTGCATTGACTAATATCGCGATCCCTAAAACAGAGAATATGCTCATCGCCGCACTTGAGCATCATCAAACTCGCTGGGAGTTTCCATCGGTAGACTTTACTCACAAAATACATACCAAACCAGAACAGCAGCGGCTGGATAATCAGGTTACAAAGTACGACGATTTCGTTCAGTTCATGAATCTAAACCTCAACCCTGAACAAACATTCTATGACTTCAGCAACGCGCCATTACTTTACGCATTGAGTGATGTACAAGCTCCTAATTATATTCTGGAAACGGTTTACCAGAGTACAAATAAATTACAGCTTCATACTATAAAAGAGCTGGAACAATTACGACAGGCAGGGAGGCTGCCATATGTCTTGTTTAGACAAAACACAAAGATGGATCACCTCGATGGGATAGACAATGCATTGAGATCATTTTCTATAGCTGAATACATCTATAAGCATTTCGCACCCTGCGCTCGTATCAATAACATTGATATCTGGTCCCTAGTAGGAGACCAACAAGCGTGCTATGACCGTGTAGAAAAGTTCAGTCAATATAAAGAAGGCATCGATCTCGAACGGCTCACCAATAATTATTTAAAACAGCTTATAGATTTTCGTCATATCCCTGCAATATGGGCTCTTGGCGGTACCACCGACACAACCGAATCAACCCAAATAAATGTGTCTCAAGAAAATATCACCTCGACTGAATATCGAATATATAATGACAGTGGCATAAACTGCCCAACCCTTCCCTGCTTTCTTAATTTGCAAGTATCCTCAGAAATTGAACAAAACATTCAACTTACATTTGAGGATAAAACCCACTTAACATTTACCCTACGCCCTGGCGTACATCACTATAGAATAAGGATCAGTATCTTATGGGCATTGTATAAATCGCCCCTAATATCGGAAATGATAATTTCAGGAGAACAGAGCTTTAAAATTCTGTCAGCAACCAGCTCTAAATCAAGCTAAAGCCTAAGACAACGATGCGGTCGTAACGCTGCCTCACCTACTGCAACAGACTTGCACATCCATACCATATAAACCAAAGGAAAGTAGGCCAGATAAACAGGCTTATGTTTCAACCAAGGGGCTATATTTAGTACCGCACCCAACATTGCAAAGACCGGCAAAAAAGGCAGAAACGCCAATAGAAACAGCACTCGATACCAGGGTTTCATCGTGATTTCTGAAAAGTCACCACCAAGCTGAATAAAATACTGATGATGCCCCCACTCATAATGATGCTTCAACACATCAACCAAGCCACTACGATCAAGATGATAAATAATAGGATCAGGTGAAAACATAACCGACGCCCCTGACCGCCTCAATTGACGAATCAATAACGCGTCCTCTCCGGTCTTCAACCTTGACTCAAACATAGGCAATGTAGGGTCAACACTCGAAAGCTTGATACTAAAATTAGTAGTAGGTAAGTGGTAAAGAGCTGACACCTTTCGAATCTCACCGTAGGGTACAGAATGAACCCAAGACATAAGATTATCCAGCCTTGCCCACAAGGTGGAACCCACACCCAAAATGCCGCCACCAAAGCAAGCTACGTCGGCATAGCGAGCATGTAATCCCAAATGCTGCTTAATAAAACTTTCTGAAGGGATACAGTCACTATCAATCATGATAACTATTTCGCATTGATGCGCTCTTGCCCACTCAACACCTGTATTCCGAGCTGCAGCTACGCCCATATTCCCAGTATGATGTAACATAACCAGCGATTCATTTTCCAACAACTCATCAAGAGTAGTACCAAGCTCTGAAGAAGGCGTACCATCATTGATAAGAACAATATATGTATCAGGCAACCCCTCACTCAGCAATTTTCTCACACAGTTTTCGACTTGGGAAACACGGCCGTAGAAAGGAACCAATACACAATGTCGAGTCATAAAAAAGTTTTCAGGCACGGCTAAATAATAGTGAAGGTAAATTAGCCGGATTAAAAAATATACTATCAAGCATTGCGCAATTGTGTGTGCAATGACATCCCTTATTTTTTATCATATTGACTTGCTCTTGATAGGCATCACTGGAAATAATATCCGGCAAACGATTATCCTTAATATTACCCACAGCAGGCAGCATTTCACATGAAGACACAGTGCCATCACCGTTAACCACCAGCTGAGTTTGCCCAGCTAAACAGGGTATAACCTGTGTACGCTGCTCCAATGTTTTCAGCGATATATCCCATAGATTACGATGGAAATTTCTAAGAATATGGGCCGAAAGGGATGATCGGCCATAATCGTAACGGCTAAGCACCTCAAACATTTTCGACTCAAGACTTCTTAATTCTACCAAGGTGGGCAGACGAACATTGGGGTCCAGCGTTTCTCCCCTAAGAAGAATAACTGAATGGAAATCCGCTCCCCTGCTTTGAACCTCCTCCATCAAGGGTAAAATTTCATTCAGGTTTTCATTATTAATAACCGTACAAACCTTAACGGAAACTCCACTGATCTCCCTTAAAGCCTCATAAGCCTCCCAAACCTGCTCATAACTACCTGGCACCTTGCGAATCCTGTCATGAGAATCCTGTAAACCATCCAAACTCAAGCCAATGATAATTTCGCAATCGGAGCGTTCTTTTATTTCCCTTAAAGTAGAAATCATTTGAGGTATCAAAGATCCATTCGTTGGTATATGAACGATTTTGGCATCGAACGCACAAACAATATCGGCAAGATCTTTACGCAAGAAAGGCTCTCCACCGGCTATATCGAGCCACATCAAGGATTCGCTATCTGCAGCAAGCTGTTGATAATCGGCAAGCTTTAAGTCTCGTTTTTTACCTTCAAAATCGACAAAACAATGATCGCAACGAAAGTTACACGCATTAGTTACATGCACAATCATATGCTTCATACGCTTAGTTATTAAATAATCACCTATGGCCTGCGCCATCTGTAAAGGACCACTCATATTAAAAACCTAGTGACTGATATAAACGACCAGTATATTAACAAAACTGACAAGATAAATCTGTCTATCTTGACAACTCACCGATATGTAAATTGAAGTTTTTGTTGATACTGCTCGGCCTCAAGACAAAAGGCGAGCCATTTTAGCTATAGAACAGCCCAACGGCCAATTTACAAACGTTGTTAAATTGAACCTGGCTCCAAATATTCTAAAATAGCCTCATGGAGCCAAGCGGGTAACGGCCAACTTAAACTACTATATGCAACTCCCGCACCGGGCACACGACAAACTTTAGTCATTACAACTTACATTAATGGCGCAACTACAAGCTATGAACAATAAACGATGTCGATTTCTGCTTCAGCTGGCCCCACACCAAAACCTTTATCAAGACACTCACTACGCCAAGGGGTTAGGTTGATAGCCCCGTTCGCGACAGCGCTTTCGATTCTGGCAGCTAATTAGCCGAGGCTAATACCCTTAGCGGTATCGAAAAGACCCAAAGCCCTCATGACAACCAAGTAAATTGCTAATAATAGATAATTGCTGCTACTCTAACCTTTTGATTTAGTTATGTTTTGGTGCTTCACGAGCATAAAGGTATGATTATCGCAGCTTCTACAGTAAATAGCTGATGAATCTGGCCACATAACGCATCAAAAAACTTATAAATCAATGAAAAGTGGTGATAAGTTTTGCTTCTCATAAAGGGTCAGGGGCTGGCTCTCAATAACCTGAAAAGAAGAAAACCCATTTATGATTAGAGTTGTAGCTAATAGAAATGACCACACACCCTTCTATTAATTTTTTGTTTGGATAGACATGAATAACAAATTTGCAGTGCTACTCTTATTAATCGTCTTGATGAATTCTGAAACCGCCTATGCTTATCTGGATCCCGCGTCAGGGAATGCCATCGCCTCATTTTTTATTGCAATTTTTGGCTCAATAATTTTTTTTATAAAGTCTGTTTTTTATAAGCTACTTACCCGCTCATCAGATGGATCCAAGCATGAAAAGTGTGGCAGCGATGAGCAATGCATGCCGGTAATTTTTAGTGAAGGCAAAACCTACTGGACAACTTTTCGGCCTATTATTGAAGAACTTATTTCGCAAAAAATACATTTTCGCTATATCACCCTTGATGTATACGATCCGGGGCTTGAGATTGACAACACGTTCATGCATTCCAGACGGCTGCCCAAGGGGCGCTTAGGTTTTGCAAAAATAGCTAACATTAAATCCCCTGTCATGCTGAGTACCACACCGAACATAGGTTCAGCAGGTTATCCGGTGCAACGTCCTTCAGGTGTCATAAATCTGGTGCATGTATTTCATTCAATGGTCGACCTTTCTTGCTATCACAAAGGAAGCCTTGATTTTTATGACTCTGTTTTAATAGTAGGTCCACACGAAGAGCGTTCAATAAGACTAGTAGAAAGTGCCAGAAATCTGAAAAAAAAGGAACTGGTTGTTGCAGGGCTGCCCTACCTTGATGATCTGGAACGTCAAAAATATGAATATGCAATGCCGGCCGAAATAAAAGAGCAGCCATACATAACGGTTCTTGTTGCTCCTTCATGGGGAGCGAAAGGATGCTTTTCAGAGTATGGAACAAACTTTGTCAAAACCCTCGCCGAGGCAAAATATCGCGTAATTGTCCGCTTACACCCTCATTCTTATATATTTGAGCCTGAAGCTATTGACAGATGGATCGCTGACACCAAAAACCTAAGCAATGTGACCTGGGATGACAATGTTTTTGGAACTCAGGCCATGTCTCAGGCAGACATTCTTATATCGGATGCATCATCTATTCGCTTTGATTTTGCTTTTTTATACCAAAAACCTGTCATCACGTTGCCGATCTCGCGGCAAAGCCGCCAAATCTATGAAAGCGACTACATGACAGAAACATGGGCCGACACAATGGCTGAAAAAATTGGCGTGGTCGTTAATTCAGATAAAATTCATTTAATTAACCAAATTGCAGAAGAAACAATAAAGCAATTCACACCAGAAAGCATGGAGGGACTGAGAAATAAATATGTTGCTAATAATGGCAGCTCATCCGTTGCTATTGCTGCGTACCTAAAGCAGCAGACCGATCTGCTATCAATGACAGCCACTGAGCAACCCCTCAAGCACCAAATGGACGTCTTGCGGAATGAGATAGGTGATATTCGTAAGCAGCCAAATCAGACTACTTCGATCTGATACAAGGATTATATTTTATATATGTACCAGTATACACTTGCACCGATTGAATCTGTTCTAGAAACTATTTTTATTATCTTAAGCAGTATAACAAACTCTTATTTGTTGGGTATTGTGTTACTCGCCATTGCGGTGCGCCTTGCAACTAAACCGTTAGAAAAATATGCAAGCCGAGCAGTTACCAATCAAGTTGAAATAGAGTCAGTTTTGGCACCGCAAATCGCAGCAATAAAACTAAAATATAAAGCAGCACAGCGACACGAAGCCATTCAAAGACTATACACAAGATACGGTTACCACCCCGTCTTTACTATACGCTCTCTTGCCGGCTTGGGCGTGCAACTGCCTTTCTTTATTGCGGCCTACTTCATGCTCTCTGATTTTCCCCAGTTGGCAGGGAGTATGGTGCCGTATATAGGTGATTTGGGGAAGCCTGACACCCTTTTATTCGGTCGTGCTCACTTGATGCCATTTGTGATGACACTGGTAAATGTTATCGCATTAATCACGGCACCGACGTTTAGTCGAAAAAACTTTATACAAGGCTTACTTATATCATTGATATTTCTTGTTGTACTGTACGCGTCTCCTCTTGCACTACTTATTTACTGGACAACAAGCAACCTGTTCTCTTTAGTTTCAAATTTTACACCTGCTATAACTGATAAATTAAAGCCAAGAAAAGCCAAGATAGAATTCAAAAAAACATTCATTGTCCATGTTTTTGAAGAGTACGGTTACCTATTTTTTTTGACAAATCTGGCTATTCTTATTCCTTTACTAGGTGTGCTTGGTGACCAGTTTAATTTTTTTACTGCCCACAGCTTGTCAAGTAACTCTATTATTGGAATATTGCTAGCAATTTTTATTATCCCACCTCTTACTTTAAGCGTACTCCGCTGGGCGAGCAAACGCGCGGGAATTGCAACATCATTTGACTTTATAAACTCATTCATTTTTCTTGGTTTGTTTATCTTTTATACCTTAAACAAATTAGGTTATGGCTATTTCTCATCCAAATACGAACCTTACATATTGTTATTATTGTCTTTAGTACTAACAGCTTCAGCCGTTGTCATTATCTTAAGAAAGAAACTATTAAAAAACATCTCATACTTATCATTTATAATACCGCTAGTTATTTTACACTTCATATTTGCTTCTCCTGCCTCCAGTTTATTTAAGCAGCCAGAAAAATCATCATCTTCTATAATAGAGAAAATGAATGAAACCCCTGTTTTTTTATTGATTTTTGATGAGCTCAGCGGCTTAACACTCCAAAACTCGAAAGGCCTACTGGATGAGATCAGATACCCCGGGTTTGCAGAATTAGCTATGGCGTCAGATTATTTCCCTAATGCGCTTACTGTACACCCGAGAACGGCTATTAGCGTTCCCAGTATCGCCTCAGGAAACTTGCGAATCCAAGAAAAGGGACTCGCACCGAAGGCTAACTTAATTGAGTTATTTCAATCAAAAGGATCTATTGACGCATTAAGTAGCATTTTACCTGCCGACTTCATATCCAATAGATATACAAATAAAAGGTTATTGGCCTCCGACCTTTCAACCTTGTACATACATATCATAAGCCACCAAGATTGGATTGAAGAAAAAATCGGGGTTATCCCTCAAACATGGAAAGGGTTTGGCATATTTTTTAAAGATAAAAACAAACTATCAACCAAGCCACATACAAATCCGCACGAGAAGCAATTCATTGACTGGATGAAACGTGTAGATACTGCCGGCGTAAGCAGTCAGTTTAATTTTTTACACTTTGAAATCCCACACGCACACTACACTACAACATCTCTAGGCCGCTCCATTCGCAATAGCAAACCTATACTTTCCACATTGCTCGATCATGATCCTTTTGTTAAAAATGCAAAGCTGGCACACTTAAATGTTGTATATCACAATTACATACAGCAGTCGGCATACGCCGACAGCTTGCTGCATGACTTCATCAAACTGCTGAAGAAAAAAGAAATATTTGATAGAAGTTTGATAATAGTTACTGCAGACCATGGGGTGTCTTATAATAAAATTGGGCCTAGCAGAAGGGCACCTAACAACAAAGGCTCATGGCCAAACATTATTTCAGTGCCACTATTGATAAAATACCCTAATCAGAATACAGGGAAAGTTAAGCCATCTTTTGTGACGACTTTAGATATTTCCTCTACCATTCTTAAAGTAACTGGAATTGACAGCCCCTGGAAATCTATCGGGCGTGACTTAAGTGAAATTAATGGAGACTTTCAAACGCCATCGGTCGAAATGATACCCGGGTACAATAAATACTTCACTGACATCGATACTTTATTCCAGAAATCGCGAGATAGAAAGAGACAACTGTTTTCGGAGGAGAGCCCCACACATACGATTGCTGTTAATTATACTGAGAATCCAATCTACAATGCTTTAATCGATGCCAAGGTCAATGAAAAAACAACAAGCACTGCCAGCAATCTGAATGCTGCATTTGACGGATCACTGAACCCTGAAGAAATCTCACATTTCGGAACTATTTATGATGGAAATACCCCTGCAAACGACAAAATAATAGCTGCTGTACTAGATGGTAAAATCCAAGCAGTTTTTAAGTCAGGCAAGGTTCGTGAACAGGACGGTTTTTTTGCATTTTCATTGCCTGAGAAAAAGGTCCTCCCTGCCGAATTCAATGTTTCACTTTTTGAAATTGAGAGGACAGAAGATTTTATATTTAGAAAGATGAAAACAAAAACACTACAAAAAGTGCTCGAAAACTCATTTTCAAACAGAAAAAATAAGCATCCCTACGATTTGGAGCGCTCAGTCATCAACTCACATGGACTTAAGGACCTGCATGCTGGAAAAAATGGTCTTGAAGTTATTTCAATTAAAAACAAAGACCCTTATATTACTATTAATGCCGCATCAGAAAGTGCAATATCTGAACCGATCTTGCATATAAAACTAAAGAGCAACCAAGAACAATCGATCAGTTTTTACTATCAAACAGGGCACATGAAAAAATTTCATGAATCTCAACAGATACATTACTCGATCGCGAAAGGTAGTAACTCAATATATATCAAATTCCCTGAAAAGGACTTTATTGGTCCATTTAGAATTGATATGGACCCAACAATATCATCAGTGGTTCTAATTCAAAATATAGAGCTACGATATTAGACTATTGCCGAATAGGCTGTTCTGGATAAAATCTACAGTAATATTTGCATAATACAGAAATCCAGTGATCTCTTGGTTAAGATAGACGCAGTCTAGATTTAAACCAAGCCCGATTCAGAAAAATCTGGGGCAATGTATAAAAGTAATGAAACAGGAAATTAAATTGCTGAAAATCACCACTCTAGAATCTACTACTACTGATTATTTTCCTATTTTTAGGTTTTTCAGCTTAGGTATTCTATTTTTATTAGCCTTATTTTATTTATATCAAATCCATCTTCACTCCAACAATATCCCCAGACATGATGACTACAGTGACTCCCTAAGGTTTATGGTGGAATACCTGAACGCGACAGACTTCTCGCAGCGACTGGCACTTTTTTTTGAGCAACACCATGAACATAGAACGGTTATCAACCGATCTATCTATACACTGTATTACTCTTTTTTTGGTGAGTTGAATTATCAACATATTTTGTTAATTGCTAATTTTTTTCTCATTGTTCTTGTGCTGCTACACGGCGCAATATTTAAGCACCCAATAGCTATGCTTACCGGAGCACTACTAATACTAAACTTGGCCTATTGGGGTGCAAGTTTTTGGGTGATCACTGCAATCTCTTACTTCGCTGTAACCAGCTTTGCACTCATTACACTGATACTACTAACACGCACTCGACCTGTACCTTTTATTCTTGCAATGCTGAGTGGCTTATTGTGCTGCTATTCTTTAGGAAATGGCATGCTAATCCTGCCTCTTGGAGCAATATTAATCTATCTAAGAAATGGCCCCAATCGGCAATTAGCTATATGGTTGATTTTTTCAATCGGCACATCGTTTTTATTTTTTAGGGATTATCACTCATCCGAAGTTATTACGACCATTTTCTATACCGACGGCCGAGAAAACCAACTACAATTAGTTCAATCTGAACCAGTTAAATTCATCATATGGTTTCTTTCATTAACTGGATCAGGGTTCAGCTTTGGGATTGAAAAAATACAACCCTTAATAGGGTTAATTATAGTTATTTTTGCTGGCTTTCTGCTTAAGCGAGAATTCAAACAACAACCTGTGCCCATGCTATTTTGTCTATTTTTACTGGGCACAATCGCCTTGACGGCTTATATGCGCTTTGTTTTAACGTTTATGGACATTGATTTTCAAAATCGTTATAGCTTTTACTCTCTTGTTCTTGGCGCTTTTCTTCTCAGTACCTTTATAAATCACGTAAATAGAAAGGGCAATCCCGCCTTAAGCAACCCATTAATTATTGCAATTTTTTTCTTCGCCATAACTTTCAACCTATATTCATGGCACTGGGGAAGACCTCATGTTGAAAAAATGCTCAAGCCAATTCAACAGAACCTTATCTATTGGCTAGAGCATGAAGACCCCAAAAGGCTCTTTGTTCTATTTGCAGAAAATCCACACAGACTGCTGCGTCAAGCACGAGAAATTAAACTATATGACCCAATAAAGGCTATCCCAGAAAACAACTTGCCCACCCGTTTAATTTCATCAGGAAATTGTAATACTCTGACAACCTCAATAACAATACAAAAACCTGAATATAGTATATTAAAGATAGATTCAACCATGGTTGTAAAACCGGATACTAAAAATATTAGTTTCTGCGTGTCTGGAACACAATATCAACTGGAATACAAACAGCTTCCGGTTTATATCCCAACCTCACAACTATGAATTTATTCTGGCCTGCTAATCCTGAATGCGTCCGGCAGACCAAAAATATGATTTAGCTATGTGAAGTGCCCCCCTTATTTGCTAGACTCTTGCCAATAAATTTATTCAATAGCGATCCGATTAAATCTACTAATGACAGATAAAAACAGAGCTATCACCTTAACGGGCGGCGCAGGATTAGTCGGCCAAAATCTATGCGCAAAACTACTCGAACGGGGCTATAACAATCTAACCGTCTTTGATAAAAACCAATTCAACCTGGCCATTTTGCAGAAAATGCACCCTGCTATTCGCTGCTTTGAGGTAGATCTTGCTGAGCCCGGAGTTTGGCAGCAGAAAGTTAAAAGCGCTTCTCAGGTCATTATGCTACAGGCACAAATCGGAGCTAAAGAGTATGAGCCTTTTCAACGTAATAATATTCTGGCCACAGAAAATGTATTGGCAGCTATCAACCCCGAAAGCTGCCATCTGGTTCATGTCAGCTCTTCAGTTATAAACTCAGTGGCTGATGATTTTTATACTCGCTCCAAAACAGAACAAGAAAATATCGTTCTCGATAGTGGTATTGAATACTGCATCCTCAGACCGACGCTAATGTTCGGCTGGTTTGATAGAAAACACTTTGGCTGGCTCTCTAGGTTTATGAAAAAAACTCCAGTATTTCCGATTCCAGGGGATGGCAAATACCTGAGGCAACCTCTATTTGTCGGTGATTTTTGTGACATTATTGTTTCCTCTATGGAAAAAAGAATTAGCAACAAAACTTACGATATCACCGGCCGCGAAAAACTGACTTATATCGATATTATTAAAACGATAAAGAAAACCATTAAAAGCCGCACAATCCTACTACCAATACCCTATCGTTTATTTGACATACTATTACGGATCTACGGCATCTTTGATAAATCCCCCCCTTTACCCCTGCGCAACTGAAAGCTTTGGTGGCAGATGATATTTTTGATCTGGTCGACTGGGAATCAATTTTTGACGTTAAGGCAACCCGTTCGCCGATGCGATCGATATTACACTTACCGACCCTGTTTACAGCAAGGTAGTGCTGAAATTTTAACGAGTCCTGTTTTATGGCAAAAATTGCAGTTGTAGGCGCAGGCCCCATGGGCCTGACAGTCAGTTACCGTTTACTCAAAATGGGGCACCAGGTCACGCTTTTTGAAGCCGACAGCATCATCGGCGGCATGTCTGCTTCATTTGATTTTGACGGGGTTAAAATTGAGCGTTTCTATCACTTTCTTTGCCGCTCCGACTACCCGCTATTCGATTTACTGAGAGACCTGGGCATTGAAGAAAGCCTGCGCTGGCAGGACACCTACATGGGGTACTACTGGAAAAAGGCGACTCGCGATTGGGGCGATCCCTTTGCCCTACTCAGGTTTCCAGACCTATCTCTATTATCCAAAGTTCGCTACGGACTGATGGCCTTTACCTCAACCAAGCGGTCAAACTGGAAAAAGCTCGATGGTGTTGATGCAGTATCCTGGCTCAAGAATTGGGTCGGCCAAGAGGCCTATGATGTACTCTGGAAACCACTTTTCGAATTAAAATTTCATCAGTATACCGATAACCTTTCAGCGGCCTGGATCTGGTCAAGGCTGAAACGGGTAGGGAGCTCGCGCCGACATCTACTTCAGGAAAGTCTGGGCTATCTGGATGGCGGATCTGACACATTTCTCTATCGGATCAAGGACGCCATTGAAGATCTCTCCGGAGACATCAGACTCTCAACTCCCGTTAAGAAAATCACCATCAATAATGGCAAAATTACCGGTATCAACACTGAACAAGGATACGAAAGTTTTGACCGGGTTGTATCGACAGTACCGCTACCTTACGTGCCTGACATGCTGGAAGATTTGCCAGAAACCACCCTTGAACGCTACCGCTCGGTTGAAAATATCGCGGTTGTCTGTGTACTGGCCAAACTGAAAAAACCACTCAGTAAGTATTTTTGGCTGAATGTAAGTGACGAAACTATGGATATCCCGGGAGTTGTTGAATACACCCGCCTGCGCCCCTGAAAGACCATATTGTCTACGTCCCCTTCTACCTGCCAGGCGACCACCCGAAATACCTGGAGGCCGATGAAGTCTTTACCGGCAAAGTCAGGACATACCTAAAGCAAATTAACCCGAACTTAAGTGATGATGATATCCTCACCATCAAAGCAGGCCGCTACCGTTATGCCCAACCAATCTGCCCACCAAACTTTCTCGAGCAACTGCCACCCATCAACCCCGGGATTGAAGGACTGTATATTGCCGATACGTCATATTATTACCCGGAAGACCGTTCTATATCCGAAAGCATTAAGTTAGGTAATCAGTTAGCCTCCATGTCGGGACAATAACTGTGAAATCACTTTCCGCCCAATTTATGAACAAACAGTTCCTCAAGTTCCTTCTAGCTGGCGGGCTGGCAGCTATGATCAACTTCGGAAGCCGCTTCTTTTATAGCCAGTTTGTAGAATTTAAAATCGCTGTCATATTCGCTTTTTTCACCGGCCTGGTCAGCGGCTACCTCTTAGCCCGCTACATAGTTTTCGAGGCCGGAGATCATTCTCGCGGCAAGGAAGCCGGCTATTACATTCTCGTCAACCTTGTAGCGCTGGCCCAGACCTGGTTGATTAGCGTAGTCCTCGCTGACCTTGTGTTAATATCGCTAATGGGACAAGAGTCGGGAGAAGCAATAGCTCATTTTATTGGCGTTGTTTTCCCGGTGTTTACCAGTTTTTTGGGACATAAATATTTTACTTTCGCCTCTAAATAATAGAACCAATAACCCAGACACAGTATTTACTATGCCAGACCTAGAACAACAAGGCGAAGACCTTAAAGCACAATACCGCAACCGTTTCTCTAAAGCTGAAGAGTATCGAAAGGCACTTTGGTCAGTATTATGTAAGCAGTTTTTTCAGCACTACATACCTGCAAACTCCGTAGTACTGGATCTTGGTTGTGGCTGGGGTGAGTTTATTAGCAATATCGAAGCAGCGAAAAAATATGCCATCGACCTGAACCCCGACGCAGGAAAAAACTGGGCAATGAGGTGAGTTTTATTAACCAAAGCTGTGCTGATAGCTGGCCGGTCGATGACCACTCTCTGGATGTAATCTTTACCAGTAATTTCCTCGAGCACTTACCCGATAAGGTTGCTGTAGAAACCACTATTGAGCAGGCACAACGCTGCCTTAAGCCCGGTGGAAAAATCATCTGTCTGGGCCCAAACATCAAGTATTTACCCGGTGAATACTGGGATTTTTGGGACCACCATGTTCCAATATCGGAGCACTCATTAGCAGAGCTGTTAGAGCTTAAGGGTTTTAGTATTCAACAGAAACACGCTAAATTTCTCCCCTATACTATGTCAGATGGCAATCATCCTAATTTATTCCTGGTTAAGCTATACCTTAAAATTCCGCTGGTCTGGAAAATCCTAGGGAAGCAGTTTCTGATCGTTGCAACCCGTAATTCAAAAACACAGGCATAGCATAAACATGACCCAAGCACAGCAAACACCGCTCTGTGTCGATCTGGATGGCACACTGATACGCTCAGATGTTTTGCTGGAAAGCATTCTTAACATTATTATTCGTAAACCCTACCTGCTGTTACTCTTCCCGTTATGGCTCAGCCAGGGCAAAGCCCGGTTTAAACATAAAATCGCTGAAAATGCACATATCAACCCGGCACAACTGCCTTATAACGAAGAGTTACTGGATTACCTTCATAACCAAAAACAACAGGGGCGCAGCCTGATACTTGCCACGGCTTCCCACAGCAAGCCCGCAGCTCAGATTGCTGCCCATTTGAATATCTTTGATGACATCATCGCCAGCAACACTGACACCAATATGTCAGGCAAAAATAAGTTAGCCGAAATGACTCGACGCTTTGGAGTGAAGAATTTCTCCTATGCGGGAAATGCCTCAATAGATTTAAATATCTGGCCTCACTGCCAGGAAGCCATTGTCGTCAATGGCAATACTCAGGTTAGAAAAAATGCGGACAAAGTCGCCAACGTTGTACTGGAAATTGGCAAGCAACCCAGCCTACTACCCCAACTATTTCGGGCAACACGGGTTTACCAGTGGCCAAAAAACCTGCTGATCTTCGTTAATCTGGCGATGGCACATCAACTGGGAGAGGGTCAACTGTTACTCCAGACCACCTTGGCATTTATTGCATTTTGTCTGTGCGCTTCAAGTGTCTACCTGACTAACGACTTATGTGACCTACAAGCGGATCGTCAGCATGACACGAAAAAAGACCGCCCCTTTGCCTCCGGCAAGCTTTCTATCACTTGGGGCTTTTGCCTGGCGCCTATATTATTAGTGTCAGCATTAGCACTAACAGCCATTCTACCCCTAATGTTTACTCTCGCCTTGTGTGCCTATTACCTGGTGACTCTGGCCTATTCCTTCCTGCTTAAGAAAATCGCCATTATCGATGTGATCGTCCTTGCCGGCCTCTACACCCTAAGAATTGTAGCTGGCGCGACAATAATGGGCACATTCCCGTCCTTCTGGCTGATGGCCTTTTCAATGTTTCTATTCATGAGCCTAGCCGTCGCTAAACGATACGCCGAGCTCTATAGTCTGCAACCGAGCCAGGCACAAAACATACAGCGCAGAGGCTACGTTTACAGTGACGCAGAAACCCTTTCATCCCTGGGTATCACCAGCGGCTATATGGCTATACTGGTATTGGCACTTTATATAAACAGTACAGCTATTGTTCGCCTCTATACCCACCCTGAGCTAATCTGGCTGTTATGCCCTATTCTTATGTACTGGATTAGCCGGATCTGGCTACTGGCAAGACGCGGCTCACTGGATCAGGACCCTGTGTTATTTGCCATCAGAGACACAAAAAGCTACCTGATGGCAGCGATTATTTTACTGGTAATATGGTTTGCCAGGTAACATTGCATAGCCCTGAAAATTCCCCCGAAAGGGTATTAATCTCACCATGACAAAAAGCTACCAAAGCTGGAATAAAATCCCTTCCTGCAAACCCAGTCAGGTCCACATCGACGATTGGCGCTTTGAAAATTTACCCGCCTCAGGGAAATTACCAATGACCCCGTTTGGCAATGGGCGTAGCTACGGCGATGTTTGCCTGAACAAGGACGGCGCGTTACTAGAGAGCGCTCAGCTGAATCGAATGATGGAGTTCAATCGTCAGGAAGGACGCCTTATCGTGGAGGCGGGCGTTCAACTCGGGGAAATACTTGAACTACTGATTCCTGCAGGCTGGTTTTTACCAGTCATCCCCGGGACGCGGTTTGTCACTATTGGCGGCGCTATCGCTAATGATATTCACGGAAAGAATCATCAGCTAAAAGGCAGTTTCGGCGCTCATGTGGAACGGTTTGAGCTGCTTCGATCTTCAGGTGAGCGCCTTATCTGCTCTCGCCAGCAACACCCCGATTTATTTTCAGCGACCATCGGTGGCCTCGGCCTGACAGGCATGATTATATGGGCAGAGATTAACTTAATGCCTGTTAATTCAAACCGTATGGAATTCGAAGAAATCCCTTTCCACTCCCTCACCGAATTTCAAAACATCAACCAACAATCGTCAGACTGGGAATACACTGTTGCCTGGATAGACTGCCTCTCCCAAGGCGGAGGCCGAGGTATTTACAGCCGTGGCCGACATGCCAATGACGGTGAATTACAAAAAGCCCAAGCGAATGGCTGCAGGCTCCGTTAACACCGCCTGTGTCACTGATTAATAAACTTAGTCTGCGTTGTTTTAACGAATGCTATTTTCGCCTACACAGCAGGCAACAAGGTCTAAAGAAATGCCATTACAGATCTTTTTTCTTTCCTCTTGACGGGGTAAAACACTGGAACCGAATCTATGGCCGCAAGGGCTTTTACCAATACCAATGCGTAGTTCCCGATATTGAAACTATTGGAAAACTTCAGGCCTTAATCAGCTCAAGCAAAGCCGGTTCATTTTTAGCGGTGCTCAAAGAATTTGGGAACATCACTTCTCCCGGCATGCTGCCTTTCACCCGCCCTGGCTTCACGCTAGCAGTTGATTTCCCTAATCAGGGAGAGCAAACACTGGACTTTCTTAATAAACTGGATAGCATTGTTCTGGCCTCTAAGGGAGCGGTCTATGCCGCCAAAGATGCACGTATGTCTGCCCAGATGTTCAAAAATAGCTATCCTGGAACCAAAGATTTCACACCGCACATTGACCCACAATTTTCATCCTCTTTTTGGAGACGAGTAAATCCTTGAAAAAGTTTAATAACATTCTAGTATTTGGGGCCACTTCAGCGATATGCCACGCCGTACTAAAAATACTCTCTGAGCAAACATGTCATTTTTTTCTAGCAGCAAGAGATGAGTCGCGACTAGCAGCAATAACGCAAGACTTGAAAACAAGAGGCGCCACTATCAGTGGTACCAGCAGCTTTGATTTCAATCATGTTGACTCAATTCAGTCCTGTGTAGATAGCGCTAGTAATAAAATGGGGAGTCTGGATCTCATACTGGTCGCACACGGTACCCTCCCCGACAACGAGCTGCTGGAAAAAGATATCAACAAGGCTATCGAATCCATTAATGCCAACTTCACAAGTTGTGCCGCCATAGTACTGGAAAGCTGCCAGCGACTAGAAGCTCAGGGCAGCGGCACTCTGGCAGTCATTTCATCGGTCGCAGGTGACCGGGGGCGCAAGACCAATTACATTTATGGCGCCAGCAAAAGTGCCCTGAACACATTACTACAAGGCTTACAGGGACGATTTTCAGGAACAAATATACGCATAGTCAATATTAAACCCGGAATGATCGACACCCCCATGACCAGAGACTTTCAAAAGGGTTTACTGTGGTCAACGCCCGAGAAAATCGCCCCAGCGATATACAAGGCTATATTAATAGGAAAAAGTAACTGCTATGTGCCGTCCTACTGGCGACTCATTATGCTCATAATAAAATTTCTACCTGCGGCTATACTTTATCGGCTACCTATATAACGTTTTCAAAGAAATATCTTGCCATATAAGAAGTCAAGTCACTCAAAAAATTATATAACCAAACCTGTTCACGACCAACCAAAAAATATTCTAATAATCACCTACTAAATAATGAAAAACGTTAATATAAAAAAACTAACGCCACTCATAAGAATTCTTGCCTATTCAATAATTTTTATAGCCGCGGCTAGCTATTGCTTTATTATAATAACGTACGCACAAAACATACCTATGGGTGATGACTATCAGGACGCCATCCCTTTTATTCTTCAATTTTCTAGCGACAGTACTCTTGTTGAAAAAATCAACCAATTTTTATCACCCTATAACGACCACAGAATCGTCACTAACAGAATACTTTACGCGACAATCTACGCAATAACAGGAGAAATTAATTTTTACACTCTAACGATGATTGGAAATATTAACATCCTTGCTCTGATCGTTTGTTATTACCGAGAAATCAGATTCACCCCAGAGCGTCTGGTTACTCTTGCCATTATTTGCTCATTGTTATTCCAAATAGCTTGCACTAGAGCAGCACTTTGGCCAATAACTGTTATTTCCAACTATAGTGTCATCACCTTTAGCTTTCTTTCACTAATATTTTTAAATTGCAAATACTGGTGGGGGCTTCCCTTAGCAATTATTTTTGCCGCTTTTTCCACATTCACACTGGCTTCTGGACAATTAGTTTTTTTTGCTGGGTTAGCCTTGCTATTGACAAACATTCTGGATAGAAAAACATCCTTACTCGATAGGAAAAATATTATTTGGCTGGCCGCCGGACTATTAATTCTCGTTGTATTTTATAGTGGCATGCCCACAAAAAGGTTAGAAGCTGTCATAACACTGAACGGCACTCTCTCCAACCAACATAATTATATTTGGGCGTTTTTCAAATTAGTCGGATCTCCATTCGCCTATGGGAACCACTTACTTGCTGGCACAATAGGCATTTGCGGGGTAATCATACTTTTGACTGTGGCCATTTTAGGTGCCTGGAAACAGCACGTTTTGTTAGCCTTCTCTCTATTCCTCTTGGCCAGCCTTGCAGTGATCGCGCTGACAAGGTCATGGGGGGGGCACGATTACTTAATTGTATATGCTGATCGCTACCGTTTTATAGCTTTCAATTACTGGATTTGCATGATCATACTGACATTGAAAGTTCTATCTGAACAAGCATTGAAAATCAGTGCAACTTTGCTCCTATTAACATTTTTACTCTGTATTTATACCTATGAAATAAGAACCCCCATTATCAAAGAGGTTTACCACAGGAAAGAGAACGGAATGCAGATTTGGCAGGAAACGGGAGACGCAAGATACTTATCATATCCACAGGGAAGCAACCCAAAAAAAGTGCTAATGGATCTACAAACAATAATAGATGAGGGAAAATATACTCCCCTGACCCTACCAGTGATAGCAATAGCCAAAGACATCTCAGATGAACGCCCGTTTTGTAACCAGGACTCTTGCTTTGTCACCGAAAAACACTGAATTACTGTATTTTTAAACTGAATATTTTATTGTAACTAATTGAGGTAGATGTAAAATAGCCGCTAATAATCAGCGTGCTTTCGAGCCTAGCCGATAACTACCCAACCATTTAGTGACGGCGCTATAGCTGGAAAATAATAATTTATGACAACTCTCGATGACAAAACCATTCAGGATTTTGACGAACAATGGACACGCTACAGTGACAACGATGGCTGGTACGCATCTTTAGATCTCTTTAAAGACATGATTTCGCCGCTACTTTCTTGTGAGGATTTAAAAGATAAAAACATCGCCGATATTGGCAGCGGCACTGGCCGTATCGTCGGTATGCTTTTAGATGCTGGTGCATCACACGTCTATGCAATAGAACCCGCAACAGGCGCATACCAGAAAATGAAAGCCAATATAGCCGAAATGCCTAAAGGTGATCAGGTGACATGTATCAACGCCCGCGGTGATGATTGGCAAGCAGCATCCCCTTTAGATTATGTATTTTCTATCGGCGTCATACAGTTTATTGTTGACCCCGGCACAACGCTTAAAACAGCCTATGACAACCTAAAACCAGGAGGTGATATTTTCCTGTGGCTTTACAGTTATGAAGGCAACGAACTCTACCTGAACTTTATTCAACCTTTACGTAAGCTGACCACCAAACTACCCCATTTCATGCTAACTGTTGTTATTGAAGTGCTCTACGCCACCCTCTGCATTTACAGACTCGCGACAACTTTACTACCACTACCACTGAAAAAATATATAGAAACAATTTGGTGGCCAATGACGCCCAAAAAGAGACGGCTTGTGATATACGACCAACTAAACCCCTCGCATGCCAAGTACCACAAAAAACATGAAGCACTAGAAATTTTAGAAAAATCTGGATTTTGTAATCTCGAAATACATCATCGTCATGGATATAGCTGGTGCGTAAAGGGAACCAAGCCCTGCGCTTAAAGCGATAAATAAAACCACAACGAATTGACTATGACCCAAGATACCCTAGCGCAAATACATTGCCCCGTATGCTGCACAAGTAGCAGTCACAATCTGGCGGTTCAGCCGCAGGATTACGAGTACGACGTCGATATTGCAGCACAATTTAGTCTTTGTAGCTGCACTAGTTGCGGCTCTGAGTTTGTGTGGCCACGCCCAACTCTGGCTCAACTCCAGCACATGTACCCAGAAAACTATTATGCTTACGATCAGGAGATGGGACATTTCTGGCAAACCCTTTATGACAGACGCTGTCGAGCAGAGGCCAAGCGACTACTCAAGCTCACCTCAAGACGCCCAATACGCCTCTTCGATGTAGGTGCCGGAGACTGCCGTCATTTTCGCGCAATTGGGTCAATCGGAGGCTTTGAGTTCTCTGGTGTAGAGATGAACAAAGACATGGCCCGCGCCGCATGTGACGCCGGATTTGATATTTCTGATGGGACTTTTGAAGAATACAACCCAACAGAACGAGCAGGCACTGTTGATATCCTTACAATGAACCATCTGATCGAGCATGTTATCGACCCACAGGCCATGCTGAAAAAAGCGTTAACATTGCTGGCTGACGGTGGCGTATTTTACGGACGCACTCCAAAACTGGGCAGTCTGGGCAACCGTCTTTTTGGTCGTTACTGGGGCGGCTATCACTTTCCACGCCACCTGCATCTATTTACAAAGCAATCCCTCGATGCACTCTTACATGATAGCGGCTTTCGCGATGTGGAAATTGTAGAAGATCTAAACTTATTTCCAGCGCTATCTTTGCAAAACCTCCTTCTGGGAAAGCTTGGCTTACCACTAACAATAGACGGCGGGCATACTCGACTATGGACGTTACTTGTGGCCATCACCGCACCACTAAGTATTTTTGACTTTCTCGTTCGTCGCGGCGACTGCATGATATTCATCGCCCGCAAATGACAAGCACCAATTTGAGCTCAACTAATACCGAGGATGGGGACACTCAGTTCACTCCTGAGGAGAAACAACGCTACCGCAGGCCCAAAACGCTGCGACTGGTATTTGATCTATCGCTGTCCTGGATTCAAGCAATTCTAGCCTGCTCAGTATTTATCATTTATCCCTCAGTCTGGAGCTGGCTAATTTGCGTAATGATTATTGCAGGCGCACAGCACGGTTTGTCGATGATCAGCCACGAAGCAGCACACCGACTAATATGGCCTCAAGACCACCGGATCAACGACCGTATTGGCACCTATCTTTTTGCAGCGCCAGCGCTACTTCCATTCAATGTGTATCGACAACGCCACTTTATCCATCACCGCTTAGTGTCTCAGCAAAATGATACAAAAACCTTCTATCGACGCGACGTACGTGGCTGGCGGTTTTTAATCGAGATACTGCGAAGTCTATCCGGACTCGACTATATTCTCCAAGCGGTGGAGGCAATGCGACACGGAAAACAAGAAGGTAACGGCGAAAAATCCAAACAATTTAAAGCTAACTTACGCCACGACCAAAGAGCAATAATTGCGGTACACGGGATTATTTTTCTGGTTTTCCTAACAGTGGACCCGCTGCACGCAGGCATTCCTACCTACTATTTCATCCTATGGCTATGGCCACTATTAACCTTGAGCTTCCTCCTTGGAAAATTGCGCTCTCTTGCCGAACATCAACCACCCCGAGCTGACAATACTTCGGCTGCCAACACTGCCACCCCCTACTTTCTAAATACGCCCGGACCGATGTTACGCTCAGTTCACGCAACATGGCTTGAGCGTTTATTTCTTTCTAAAATCAACTTTCATTACCACGCGGAACATCATCTTTGGCCCTGGATAAGTTACCAATATTTACCCGAAGTTAATTGCAGGCTTTGGCAAGATGAATATGGCACGCGTACCGTAAAAAATAATCAGGTCTCCATTGAGGAAAACTACTGCAGGGTCTTAGCGAATAAGATACGCGGAGCATGAACAATCCACGACAACCTGCTACAGAGATGAGCTCAGCTAGACAGTGGCTGCAAAGTAACCAGATACGCAAATTGCTAAATTGGATTCTTCCTTTCACGGTTAGCGCGGCACTTCTTTCTTACACACTTTCAGGTATAGACATAGCGGCGGTTTACTCAAGAATTACTGTTGACCAGATATTGTTATTTATTCCCGCTTTGCTGATATTTCTGGGAGTCAGCCTACTGATTGAGGGCCTATGCCTTGTCAGTGTAGTTTCGCAGTCAAAAAAAGCTGTAATCACCCTCGCAATGGCAACAAAAATAAAAGCAGCGTCTTATCTACTAGGACTTATTAATTACGCCATTGGCGCTGGTGCGCTCAGCTTCTTATTGCACCGCCGCGCCGGTTTACCCCTTGCAGATGCAGCAGGAGCTGTATTTATCATCGGACTTTTCGATTTGAGCAGCCTCATTATACTTGTAAGTATAAGTATCATGCTTACTGGCGGCAACGCTATCGGTGTTCAGGTCAGCATAGTACTAATGGTCGGTCTAGGAATCATCGCAGGCTTCGTTGTATTGCGTGCGCCACTAGCAATGGGCATATTTGACCGGGTTCGACATCTGAATGTTTTTAGCGCTGCTCGGACATTACCCATCAAGTATCTAGTATGGCTTGTCACCATGCGCATGGGTTTTGTATTCAGTTACATTCTGCTCACTTGGTCAATTTTGGAAGGCTTCGACATCCAACTACCGTGGATCACAATGGCAGTCTATGTTTCTGTTTTGTTATTCGTCACTGCGTTACCCATCGCCGCAGCAGGACTAGGGACAGGCCAACTCGTATTCGTGACACTTTTCAGCGGATACGCCGACAAAGAGACGTTGTTAGCCGCCAGCTTTACTCTCTCAATTGGATTAATTATAGCGCGCTTAACCATGGGGTTGATTTTTGCACGGGAGTACAGTGCTGAAGCGCTCTCTGCGGACAGACTATAGACCAAATCATGCACTACTTAACTACGACGCTGAAAACTGTTTTTGTAATTACCCTTAGTTGTTAT
Organism: Oceanicoccus sp. KOV_DT_Chl; assembly: GCF_900120175.1. Lineage (NCBI taxonomy): Bacteria > Pseudomonadati > Pseudomonadota > Gammaproteobacteria > Cellvibrionales > Spongiibacteraceae > Oceanicoccus > Oceanicoccus sp. KOV_DT_Chl. Next base: position 25,641 of record NZ_FQLF01000001.1, on the reverse strand, counting down.
AATTCGCTATGCGTATCGAGATAATAAGTTGAACCTTCCGCCCCTAAGGGAAACCCCGGCATGCTGAGGAAACAAAGTCACCCTATGAGCTTGCCGACCAACGAAAGAATACGGCTAACAGCTTATTTTGTAGCCATTTTACTAGTGCTCTGCGCTTTACTCTACAATCACTTCCAAATGATTTCAGCAAGCATTCCACTTGACTATAATGAAGCGGCTCAACCAACAGTTACAGCAACGATAGCGTCGGGCGAAAACCCTTATACATTAAAGAACCAGCCTTCAAGAGCGAGCGTATACCCCGTTCTGTACAACATAATCGTAGCCCCCTTGACGTTTGTGTTCGGCAATAACTTAGAACTACATCGAAGTGTAGTTGCTATTTTCATCCTGGGATCATGTGTACTTTGCTACTTTGCAACATACAAGGAAAGCAGGTCCGCATCTAATAGTCTGGCTTCAGCCATACTCTATTATGCTGCACTGCTTTTTTATTCCACCCCAATTGCAAGCCCAAATAGCACTGGATTGTTTTTCTTTCTAGCCAGCATTTTCATTCCCTGGCAGTTCAATTTTTCTAATCGAAGTTTAGTGATAGCACTGATTCTCGGCATACTGGCCTTCTATAGTAAACAATATTTTATCGCCAGTTTAGGGTACCTGAGCCTATATTTATTTATTGCAGTATCCAAGAAAAAAGCTCTTGCTTTTGGAATACTATCACTGCTGTCTATAATAACTAGCCTTATTGTGATTCACAAAACCTCTCCATACTTTTTAGATAACACATTTTTTTCGGTTAAAATAGTTATAAGCACAATCTCGTCAAATCAAGCCATGCTAAAGCAGATGTCATTATTTTTTGAATATTACTTAGCACTGCTACTCTTGACTACTTTTTTAGTTATATACAAACTATCTACTGAAAAAACAACAACAAATGAATATCGTAAAGATAAATACGAAAAGAAATATCAACTATTTAATTTTAAAAATATAAACGCCCCACTACTTTCCAGAAAGCCAAACTATATATTATTTTGCTTAGCCTGCTCTATATCAATAATAGTTTTAATATTAGGCAAGAACCCTGCAAATAACATGACATATCTTTTCCAGATAATGTCACCCTTCTTTCTAATAGCATCTTTCAAAACAATATCGAATAGCGATAAATTCAAATGGATATCCTTACCCCTTATAGTTTTCTCCCTGTACAAAAGCTATGAGGTTCTTCCAAAAGATTTCACCGTTGACACTGAAAGCTGGAGGAAGTTAGAAGCAATTATGTCAGAGAATAAAAAAATATATGGCCCCCCCATTATTCTCACCCAAATACTCAATACTGACAAACCAATATATCAAAATGGCCATACAAACTACTTTATGTACGCCAGTTTCAAACCAGAAATATTTAAAAGAACTGAAAAAGACACCATTCTAAACACTATATGGCAATCACATATAAGCCGAATTTATAAAAACATAGAGGATCAAGAATTTGATCTGATAATACTAGATCGCTCGACGAAAATACCAGCGCCACCATCGCATCTAGACCCCGCTATAGATGGCACCAGCTACTTAAAAAAATACTATGAAAAAACTGATATATTAACTATTTCGCTAATCAAAAGGCCTGGCGGCGGAAGATATAATTTAAGTATTTGGCGCCCGAAAGGCAAGATAGATAAAATCACAGAGTTATAATTTGTTAAATTTAAAACAAACTATCGCGCTAGTACCCGCCACACAAGCAGGCATGCAAATAAAATCAAAAAACATCAATTTAGCAATAATTTTATTTAAAAATACCAACAACCCATGCGGAGCATTAATTCGAACGCTTCTGCTAACCTTAAAAATAGAGAGGACTCGTGCTGGAAGATAAGGCAGGTGAAAAAAATAACTTTTTACCAATGATATTGCGCCTAGAGACTCTACCAAGTGGGCCAGCATACTCAAATTATAACGTCGGTAATGCCCATAAAATTGATCATAATTAGACCATATTTTTGGACCGGCCGGAACAGTAATCAATACAGTGGAAACATTGGGGAAGGACAGCCTTAATGCTTTTATAAAAGCATGAGGATCTGGCAAATGTTCTATTACATCAAGTAATAAAATCACCTCGTATTTTTCTCGCTCGGATTGAGACAATTCTTCAGCGCTGAGGCCTGTCACCATAACATCCTCAACGCCCTTTAAAGGAGTCACCTCAGCTAACTCCACACCATCACAAAAAATATCGTAACTTCTTAACTGCTTGACCGTAACACCCTTGCCAGCACCAACTTCAAGAATTAGAGCGCCGGGAGATAAATGCTTAGAAATAACTTTCGAAATAATCTTACTTCTAGCCATGCTCCACCAATGATTTTCAATGCCATCCGGGTAAGCAAAATCATATTGATCATTTGAAAATTCTGTTTTCATTTAGCTCTCTATTACAATCGACTACCTGCATATGGCTCTTTCAATTATCTGACTTCTGCTCGACCTGTATGTCGTTACGGCATATTTCGTCAATTAAATAAAGCGGGCGATTTTTAACCTCTATATAGGTTTTACCAATATACTCCCCAGCCACACCAAGCGCTAACAGCTGAATACCACCAAATAAATAGATTGGAATTACTGTAGAGGCCCACCCTGCTATTGCAGTATCACCTCCTATTGCGGCAGTTAGTGCCCATCCGCCCATGATGAGAGAAATTATAAAAACCAGAAACCCCAGTAAGGTGATAATTCGTAAGGGCATAATTGAAAAAGACGTCACACCTTTAACTGACAAGCTAAACATGCTTTTAAGATTGTATTTCGATTCTCCAGCAACTCGTGCATGCCGGGTATAATAGACTTTGGAAGATTTCAGCCCTAATAAAGGAATCACACCTCTTAAATAAATATTGGTCTCACGATATTGACCTAACATTTTAACTGCTCGCCGGCTTAGCAAACGATAGTCAGCGTGATCCTGGACTGTATTTACACCTAACAAAGCCGAAATTCGATAGTGCGAAATAGCAGTCCATTTCTTAAAGAGGCTGTCGCTTTCCCGATTCTCACGCACTCCATACACAATTTCATTACCTTCAAGATAAAGCTGAATCATCTCCTCAATAACATCTATATCATCCTGTAAATCTGCATCTAACGAAATCAGGGCATCGCCATCAGCCTGCATCAGGCCAGCATAGAGCGCATACTGGTGACCAAAGTTTCTGGTTAACCTTACCCCTACAAAAGGCCCCCCCTCTTCGACAAGAGAAGAAATCGTTAACCAAGTATCATCAATGCTACCATCATCGATAAAGTAAACTTTAGATGCCTCATGGATCAAGCCTTGCTCTATTAATAGTGACAGCTTGGCTTTTAATTTAACCGAAATAATTGGAAGAATTTCTTCTTCGTTATAACAAGGTATAACCAAGCTAATCTTAGGAGGGGCGATAGCGACATAACTCTACTCTTGTAATCTCAATTCTGGATATTAATTAGAAAATACAGGCTATATGCCGAAGAAGTTATTAAAATTCTTTTTCATGATAGCTAACATAGTTTGTAACTTGACAGGAATGCCACGAATAATAAGCTTTCTAATCTGGTATAGTGTAGGCGATACATCTTTGGGAGATTCATCATGGGCAATAGCAAAATCCATTAATAACTGATGAGTTTCAGGAACACATTTTCTGTTAATATAAACAAAAATATTGTACCGGTACCATGGCATAACCATACGATTATTGATCAGATGGGGCGAAGACAGTCATACATCTGAAAATTATTCTTATCAAAAAGATCCCTCCAATATGAATAATCCTGCTCATTAATATGATTCTCTCCACCTTGGCCAGGCGGTGCAGCAGAAAAAACTACAATATCACTATGTCGGCAAAGACTAGCCACCAATTGTGGAGCAGAAGAACCGGGAAGGTGCTCCGCTACCTCTAAACATTGGACTAAATCATAATGCTGCGGGAGCAAAAACTCAAACCTTAAATCCCGCCCCACAAAAGTATCTGGCGCTATCATTAACATATCCCTGTTTACGTACTCACCATCGATACCCGTTATGCGACTACCGTGCTCTTTCCATACCGACAACCATGCGCCAGCACCACACCCCACATCCAGCACTGAGTCTACTTGGCGTAATAACACTTTTAATACAAGCGGTACAATTATCTTGGCAGAATCTACTGCGCCCCCACCGATATAGTTATAGAATTCTTCATTATATTTATACAAATAAATCCCCTATAGATTACTTATTTCCCACCGAGAAAAATGAAAGCTTCATACCAAAAACCTAACAACTAACGTTGACATTAGCGAACAAAATACTATTTAAACAGACCTCATATTTTGAATTTTATAACACTAGGCCTGTATAAATAACCCTCGCCCTTGAAATCAAATATGAGGCAGAAGGATCTAACTCTGTAAGTTTTCTACACTCAACCTACAGCGATAACTGCGCCCAAAAACAGGATTAATTACCAGCTCTACCGGCATTGAACTTTCTATATTACCACGATAAAAACCATCCCACTTTCGGGAACCCTGAATAACTGACTGCCACCGGTACTGCCGGGGTGTTAAAAAATATAAGCCCCCCGCTGTTCATTTACACCAATCATGTCCATTCTTCTCAGAAAAATAGCAGAATTTCTCTCCAGCGAGAGGGAAACTTTCTGGATATCCGACCAGTGAGTCGACGCTGTAGTTACCTTCAGTTTGGGGCACCGGTCATCACTGCTCGCCCCCCTCTGTGGATGGGGTGCACTGCCGCCAATAGGCGTAAAACTATGCTCCAGAAGAAAATCAAAATGCTGAGAAAAATAATCCTTTTTATTCATTGGCAGCACAGCATTATCTCCCTTCAATCGAGCTAGTCCCATGCTTCCTAATATTTGGATCCTGCCAGCACTTTCACTAACGTTAGTAACACCAGATAAAGAAAACATATTCGCCCCCGACAGCAAAACCAATGGAATCAAGGCCACAGAAATCAAAGCTATGAGGGCATTTTTTTTATTAGACATTGAGTAGATCTGGCATAACATCAGGCAAGAGACGCTTAACCAGTAAAGCATAGTAATTGTTTGGTATCTCTCCGCAGTGGGATCAACATATACCGCCCGACCAAGCCAAATAGCAGCAGAAACCCCAAGACAAATAGTCGCCATAACCAAATAAAACTCGAGCGCCTTTGAGGCCAGGTCTTTTTTCTTATACCAATCAAGCCACAGCCTGATCCAGTTATAGGCTATAAAGACGACCGAAATCAGTACAGCTACTGAGGCCAGTGCTGCGTACTTGACTGACAAAGGGGCTCCGAGATGCAATCCGGTATTGGAAACAACACCACTCAGCCTCGTAAACCAGGAATTAAAAAAACCGGGGGAATTTGCCTGCAACCGGGCTATTTTTGCACTACCGGACTCAATACCTTGCATATAAAGGAACACAAAACCACACAAAAAACGACTACCCAAGCACAATTTCGGGAACGATGGTATATGACTATAACGGGTATCATCAGGCAGCAAAGCAAACCGGAAAAATTAGACAAAGCTGCAACAGCAGATAGACAACATGCCAGAAATGCCATCCTGACACTCAGGTCTTTTCCACAGGCTGTAAGTATCAAGACGCTCGCAGCGCTGGCTGCAAAGGCAACATACCAACTAGCATTGATAGGATTAACAATGTTCCAGTATTGAGTCGGACTGCAAATATATATTAATGCGAGGCCTGCGATAAAAAAATAGGCCCCTTGCACCCTTGAGAGAGTAGTCCGAGCGGCCGCTATATAGGCCAGCAACAACACCGCTATACTCGACCAGAGACTCAGGTATATTAAAATGTTTTTCCCGCCTAGGTGGGCGTAATCAAAGACCATCAGCAAGCGAGTAATAAAAATTCTGTGTGCACCCGAGTGGGGTGCCAGCCACTCTTCCAGGCTAACGCCCGACCAACCCTTCTCCATCGCCGATGTAACCAAGGTTAGTAAATCAAGAGTATCTTTTATTGGGATTTGTACGTGGTATCGATACCATACCGTAAGACTTACCAGCAGTGATACCAAGCCCAACAAGAACACAGTGATAGAAAATGCCAAATTAAAGCGAGCGATCATAATACTTGTTAGAACCTCATTACTATTCCCCTGTCGAGCAACACCTCGGGAGACACTGTTTTTTTTCAGCTAATCTCTGAATCCACGCCCCATCCCTATAACTCATGAACACTGCCTCGAAATAACATACGCTTAATCTTTTTCTGTAACGACAATGGAACTAATCGTGATACTGTCGCACCCATTCGGCTCATTCTTATCATGACCAACAACCGTAAAAGTTTCTTTTTGAAATTCTCGGTCAGCTCAGGTGGCCTATAATTATCCAAACAAGCGACAGCCAATTCATCACTGATCCTCCCCCTTTCAGCATTGGGTTCTGCCAGCCACAAATAGTCTTCAAGGTAACTGAAACCGTCGCACATATCCTGCTGCCAGTGAATCGTTTTTCCCTGATGCTGATCAAGTGATGACAGGCTAGTCTGAATTGTATCCAGTAAATCCTTTGCCTCGTAGGAAGTAAAAACAGTTGTTTGTGGGCGTCCGGAAGAGCGAACATATTGCGCACCAAACTCTGGGACCATCACTGGGCATGCAGCGAGAAATGCAGCGCTCAATGTGTAACTATAGGTTTCAGCCCAGCGCGAGGGAAACCAAATCAGGTCGGGGTTGATCTTGTCCAAGAGCGCTGGCAAATCCTCTTCAGCATATGGGCCAGTAACAATCACATTTGAACTAAGCCGGCGGTATCCATAACCTACCAGATGGAATTCAATATTGAGTCCATTTTCTCTTGCAAGGTCTGCGACCTGCTCAAGTATATCCGCACCTTTTTCCTGACTTAAAGCCCCTAATACCACAACTTTCTTTAAAGCCTCACTGCTAGTTGGCCTTACATACACATCCGGGTATACGGATAATTGTTGGGTATCCAAGTGAGGCGTTACCAAGTAGCTGGCATTGGGATAAATACCCTGAAAAATATCAACGATGCTACGACAAGGAGCAATGACTGTATGCGCCCCCTCAATCAATATCTCACCAAGGGACAGCCAATCCTGATAACTACAGAATCTAATATGCCGGTCAAAATCCTTGTGCCTTAATTGTGGATCCAAAGCTATCTGAGAGTCGTGAATACCATTACCACCGGTAAGTACTGGATTTCCCGACACCAGATAATAGTCGTGCAGAGTAAAGATATACCGTAATGCCATATCTTTAATCAGGCGTGACACCAGAAATTCATAACCTTTTATATGATTAATATGTATGAGATTTAAAGAAAGTGACTGTAATAAGTCAATAAAATTATCGTAGTTTTCTTCGATACTAAAAGATAGCGGATCCAGGCCACACCATGCTGGGAAGGACAGGCTCACACGTTTGTTTTGGGAAGGAGTTAAACGGAAAAAATTAGCGGCCCCATGAAAAAAATCGCATAACTCATCGACATAACGCCCAGTCCCTCCTCCCAAGCCATGACAAATCATCAGGATGGATGGCTTATCCGATTCTGCCATCAGGCGAGCCATAGTCTTAAAACGTGTATATTGCGGTAAATCGTTTTCAATAAACACAGATACTAATGCGGCATAATCTGGATACCTATTATTAATAACTGTCATCGCATTATTAATAAGTTGCTGCTTTTTTTCTCCAAAGCTAGCTCCACCCGAGTGATAAACAAAGATGTTAGGCGCTAAAACATTTCTGTAGCCAAGCTTGGCAAAGCGCTGACAAAGGTCGTTTTCTTCTCCATAACCCTTTCCAAAAGCGCCCTCATCAAAATTACCAGCCGCCTTTAAAGCTTGGCGGCTGACATACATACAAAAACCCACTCCTGTCGGCAGGTCAATAATAGCTTCATCGTAATTCCTGGAAAAAGCTCTATCAATCTCAGCAAAGGTTGTGAATTCCGGGAGCACATTATCCTTACAGATTTCAGGAAAAGAACATATCTCACCATTATTAGTGTACGGCGTAATAGTCCCAATTGCCGGATCACTATCGGCAACACTCACAAGACGATCGATCCAATCACCATTAACCAGAGTATCACTATTTAAAATAATGCAATCGGCATCCTCGGTGTAGGAAAAACCGCGATTGACCGTCTTAACAAACCCAAGATTAGATAGATTTTTGTGTAGCTCTATTAAGCCAGCCGCCTCCAAATTATCCAGATACTGTTCAATGTCCTTGTCCCCAGAACAGTCATAAATCACTAGCAACCGGAAATCAGTTGCATTCATAACCTTTGATTGAATAACACTGTCAAGACAAGCCGATGTTAAGCTAAAATCCCCATAGACAGGCATTATCACTGCTAACTTCATATGAAACTCTAGTAGATATATAATTGACGTTAATTCTAAAGGATTATCAAGAAATTCATACCCGTATTATCTTTGTTAAAGCTCCATCAACCCGTATATTCAAATACTAAAACTTCTTTCGGCTTAATCAATGAATTCATTTTTTTCTCGATTTTTGAAACCGCGCCCAAATTCAGTTTCATCGTTATATGCTACAACATGGAGCGGGAAATCAAGCGCACCTTACAATCACTGAGCAGAAGCTACCAGTGGGGCATACGAGATCTCAGCTATGAGGTAATTGTTGTAGATAACGGGTCAGATCAACCTTTAGATCCAGATTTAGTTCATTCATTCGGACCAGAATTCAAGCTCCTTAGAATTAGCAATGCCAGTAAGTCTCCGGCAAAAGCAATGAATCTAGGCGCCCAACAAGCCAGTGGCGAATATCTATGCATGATGATAGATGGTGCTCACATACTTACTCCGGGAGTATTGCATTATGCAGATTTGGCCACCCGGATATACAAAAAGCCCATTATCACACCTCATTACTTTTTCTTGGTCCGGGACAACAAAGTATAACGACAAAAAACGGCTACAATCAGCAGGCTGAAGACCTGCTATTTGAACAGATTAACTGGCCTACTGACGGCTACAAACTATTTGAGATCGGCGAAATTATCGGCGAAAGCAATCAAAGCTGGTTTATGGAAAAATTCGAGTGCAACTGTCTATTTATTAACCGATATGACTTTTACCAATATGGCGCAGTCAACGAATCATTCAAATTGCCGGGGGCGGACTGGTAAACCTTGACTTATATAAGAGAATGGTTGAGGGCAGCAAAACAACTATCGTGGGCATTATTGGTGAGGGCACATTCCACCAAGTTCACGGCGGTGATACAACCAACAGCAATGGATCTGAAAGAACAATAAAATTATCAAGCTATCAAAGTGAATATTATTCTATTTATAAAAAGGCTTATTCAAGACCAAAAGTGAATATTCAATATATAGGCCACATGCCAAACCTTGCAGCAATGAATGACGTTATCAAACCTTAGCAAGCTTTCTTTTTAACACCCGCCATGCGCCTTTTACCACGCCTAGATAAGGACGGGCAAAGGCATTCTTATAGCGAGCAGACCAATTTTCAAGACGGTCCACCCTCACCAACAATTCTTCCAGCCTTAAATGCTGATCATCTATAACAGCATTTTTATGATTAATAATACCCTCTAATATACTTACAGAAGTATCTGATAAACATTCAAAATCAAGATACCTGAGGTAAAATTCATCAATTTCTTTGTGCTTCGCCTCATCATCCGACACCGTCAAATCCATTAGCAGGGTAAAAAACTCTCTATAAATATCCAGCTTATTACCAACTCCTTTAACCTCAGGGACCAGTACTTCGTTTTTAAAATCACTTGAGAAGAACTTATCGAAAAAATGTGACCCTTCTGCAGACCGTACTAGTAACAATGCCTGTTCAGCAATACAAACTCTATCTAATGATCTGGATGCTCTTTCTGCATCCATATAAGAATAAAACCAAAACGACAAAGCCTGATCACTACTTAAGCCAAGCTTGTCAGCCTGTCTTAAGACAAAGTTTTCGGGGTCAGAAATAACGAACAAAGGCGATATGGTTTTACATCTATCATTTATCGGCTCCAACCAAAATGGCAGACACCTATTCATTAATGGATCATAAAGACACTCAATAGATGCTAGCGCAAGACTCGATAATTGTTGCTTCAATTTACTAGCATCGTAATTTTTGGCAATTTTCTTAAGCCAGGTGTGGTTTAGTGAAGCATTATAAAAGGCCGACATCTCAAACGTAGATAATAACTGCTTGTTTAAATCCTGGATAAATCGAGATAGCGAATCACCATAACCCTGACAATATAAAGAAGAGAACTCCTGATCAGACATCGCCAACAGCCCAACCACTAGTATCGCAGAGGCATCTTGATGTTCATCCGTATGCAGAGAAACTTCTATGCGGTTTTTTGCTTTATTAGAACGTATATTTTGCGATTGTAATACCGACTGCTCTATAAATCTGAGTGCATGAAAATGAGGCTTACCATATACAATTGCAGGCGAAGACGGTTTAATAAATCGCTCACCCCTAATACGAATATACTCTTCTTCAAATTCAGCAAAACGTCCACCCGGTGTATTGGTAGATACACCGCCATGAATTTGATGAAAACTACCCTCCCCCATAAGCGTGTATACCTCAGATAATTCATGTTCACAAATACGCTTATATAAATCCAGATTTGCCAAACCCGCGCCCGGCGAAACAAAGGCTTCCTCAAAACCACCAATTTCAAACCAGAACTTTTTTGATACAAAGATAGAGTTTGACTCACTCACTGGCTCAAACATACCTGCACCAGAACTCGCCGCCATTTCTGAAATGGTGAACAACTCATACCCATTATTACGCCAATCAATGCTTGCCAGCAGATTATCTTCAACGTCCTGACAATAACCTTGTGAAACTGTAATGTGCTGAACTCCAGGCCCCAAGTGGTATGACAATGCAGAAACAACGTTATATGGCGAGGAATTTAGAATTGTTAATGCCTGTGACAATAGGCCCGGTGTCACCATCCTGGCGCCATCTATTAATATCGCAATGTTCTCCCCCGAGACTGCTTGACTGCTTCATTGATAGCACTAACAGGGGAAACTTTTGGATTTTCAACACTAATAATCTGAAGATTTGACTGTGAATAGGCTTCCCGCTCAATTATCAGGGGCTCCTCAGAACCATTGTCTATAACAATTACTTCATATTCTTCTTTTTCAATACCTCGTTGGTAACGTGGCATCAACGTTTCAATAGTTCGAGGTAACTCTCTCTGCATGTTGTAACATGCGACTATTATCGATAGCTTATATTTATAGTCTGACACTGTAGCGGTAGTTCCTTAAAGTTTTAACCCGGTCTTGGTTTCAGGAAAGCCATATTCACTAAAAAACCAGCTTTCAATTGCATAACGCGTTTTGGTCATATTCTTGATCATTCCTGTTCTATGAACATTATAGTGGTCAAAGAAAATAAGGTCCCCCTGTTTAAAATCAGTATGCTCAAAACCATGTTTTTGGATTTCATCTTCAATCAAATCAGGGCAAAGCGACCAATCGTATAAAGCCTTGCCGGACCCGGTAGGTAATATAGCCCTATAACGCTCAGTAAGCACATCCAGGCTTGGAGCCTCGGCACCGCAATCAGTCAGTGCCAACCACATATTTAATGAATGAATGTTATCACCAAGAAAAGCGCCATCCTGATGCCATGCCCACTGCCATTTATCACTATTATCCGGCTCCATCTTTCTCAGAACAGATTTTTCCACCGACATCGCCGCATGATTACCAAGATAATTTACAATAAGACTACGCAACTTAGTAGTATTCAGAATATTATAAAAAGCATTAAATATAAGTGGCGCCTCAGCAAGATAGATAGAACTATTAATAAAATATGAATTGTTTTTATTCTCAGCCGGTAGCGGCCTGTAGTGACGACCGCAAGTATAGCCTGCAATATCAATCAAACGCTTTTGATGCTCTGATCTGACTGTCTCGATCTCAGCCTTCAATTCTTCAGCTTTATCAGATGATATTGCATTTTCAACAATTAATGCGCCATGATTTCGCATCGCATCGTCCAATATTGACTCGGATAAATTGACATACGATATTCTTGGAATACTACCTTTGGGAAATATTGATTTTTCGCTAGTTTCAACAAAGTTATTTTTTGCAAACTCAGGCCTTCGCTTAAAATGCAGCAATCTCAGATCTATATTTAAGCTTTCTGATGCTATTGAGGGAAAACGAGACGCCATCAACTCAACCGTTTCAAGCCACTGCTGAGTTGAATGGCAAAAGGAACAAATCGACAGGAAATAATACCGTAGGCGCAGTGGTAAAATAGATGCCAGCGACAAGAACAGTGACTGCAGGAAGGTCAATTGCTCAGCACTTGAAATATCCACAGTAGAATTATTAGCCATTATTTTCCTCAAACATAAGATTTCCAGACGCTAACAAAATTGAGTAGTAAATTTAAGCATTAAGTATCTAATCTGTGGTAAATTATAACCCAAACTAACACCTGTTTAACCTCTATCAATAGCTTTTCAATCATACAATGATATAGAACAAATGCCACAGCAGATCCAAAGAACCCTCATACTATTAATTGGCATGCACAGGTCAGGCACATCAATGTGCGCCAACATTATCAACCACCTAGGTATACCTCTAGCCAAGAATGCCAAATCGGCTATTGGTGAAGATAACCAAAAAGGGTATTTTGAAGACCTTGATTTGGCCAGGCAACAAGATTGTTTTCTGAAGCAGCTTAATAGCCACTGGGGCAATACTACCCCACTTACTTTGGATACAAACTCTGTACCGGCAAAAAGAGCCCTTGATTACATAGGCAACTATCTCAATCAGGAGTTTCAACACACCGATACACTGTGCATTAAAGACCCTCGGGTGTGCCGCCTTTTACCGCTGTGGCTAATTGCCGCTCAAAATTTGAACATCAATGTTCAGACTATCACTTTGATACGCGACCCAGAACAAGTCTGTGCCTCACTGCATCGACGTGATGGTATGCCATTAATTCAAGGAAAATTACTGTGGATACGGTATTATCTCGAAGCAATTAATTCTATTATTGATAAAAATAATACAACTATCTTCTTTGATGAGGTTGTCAGAAACCCTCAGATAATTAAGCAATCATTAGAAAAACTACAGGTTGAACATAACAACGCTGACCCCTATAGCGTAATCACGCCAGGCTTGATCAATCATAAATCTATATCTATCAATGATGAACATCTACCCCAATTAAAGAACTACAGAGAAAACAAAACAGCTTTGCTATCCACCTTAAATCAATGGCAGGAAGACTTAGCAAATAGCATTTCTATAGAAGATTATAACAATCTTGTTAATTATACCTACAACATACTAAACGATGCCGCCGACCACGCACGTAAGATACGCAACCTGGAGTGGACAATAAAAAATAAAACTGATCGCAGCTTTATTAAAAAAATTATTCACCGGCTATGCGGATAATAACTGAGTACTTAAGATGAATATCACAATAAAAGAAAATATTGGTAAGGCTTTCTCAAAATTTATTGGAGATGATGCCTATCAGATAAAAAATACCTTGAAAATTTTTGAGATAATCTATGACACAGGGCCAAGTCATATTTCTTCAGTTTTCAATAAGGACTTCTGCACATATGAATCAGTTAATATTTTACCGCCAAGTGACGAGCTTATCATAAACACCAAAACCACATATGACATCATTATCTTCGTCAATCTTACTGATAAGAACATATCGCTTAATAAAATCTTTGTACAACTATTGTCCGCTTTAAATGATGACGGATATTTTTTTCTTGTCACTGGAAATCACAAAAACAATAATACCTCTCCCACACCCAGCGAGATTAGCAATCTATCAAAACTAAACCACTCTAGAATAGTTGACCACTGGTTTGAAAAAAGAGGAAAAGATAATGAAGTTTACTCAATTATAAGGAAAACCACTAACAAAAATGGCTGGGATGGAAAACCCGAATTAGAATTACGCCATTCATTACTAGACATACCGACTCACTTGAGCGGACCAATATCACCAGCCTCGGAAGAAGAAGAAAAGACCAGAGGAAAAATACCTTACCTATCTTTCTTTGACCATATCCACAAGAAAATATCACCTCAGAACTACCTTGAAATCGGTATAAGGCATGGTCGCTCCCTCGCTCAAGCGAAATGCCCATCTATTGGCATTGACCCTACTCCTGATATAAAAGTCACTCTTGAAAACACAATCATCTACCCAAATACCAGTGATGACTTTTTTGAAAACATTGCTCCCAACATTCTTAAGAACAACAGAGACCTAATATTTATTGACGGGATGCATCTTTTTGAATATGCACTAAGAGATTTTATTAATTGTGAACTATACAGCCATGAAAGCACATTAATTATTATCGATGACATATTCCCCTGCCACCCCAGACAAGCTCTTAGAAAACGAGACTCTCAAGTTTGGACGGGGGATGTCTGGAAATTAATACCCTGCCTAAAACATTACCGCCCCGACCTTGCAATGATAGCTGTCGATACTTCACCAACAGGATTACTACTAATCATTAATACTAGCTGCGAAAACCAAACACTTAACTACGAATATAACGAAATCATTGATAACTTTATTTATAAACAGGACCCAGAGCCGCCAGAAAGTATCATAAGCAGACAAGGTATTATTGATCCAGATAATAACTCACTTAATATTCTGTTAAACAGTATATCTAATGGCAGTATAAAATCTGATCAGGCGTGTAAAATTATCGAAGAACTAAAACTTAAGTGAGCATTTATTATCCGTATATAATTCGACCTTAATGAAAAAGAATAACAACCCGGAATAGCTCTATGTTATTTAATTCGCTGGAATTCATATTTTTATTCCTACCTATGGTCTACGTCGTTTTTCAGATCCTCCACTTTAAGGGAAAAATTATTTCTCAAATCGTTTGGCTAACAGCCGCCTCATTATTTTTTTATGCCTGGTGGAACCCTAGTTATCTGCTCTTGATACTGCTTTCAATTGGCGCTAATTATGCATTTAGCCTACTAATTGTTTCGCAAAGGGCCAAAAATCATCATCGCTTATTCTTAGTTCTAGGTCTCTTATTCAACCTCTGCTTACTAGGTTACTTTAAATACGCCAATTTTTTTGTTGATAATATTAATTACCTGCTTACTGATGACTTTCATCTGCAAAAAATCATTCTTCCTCTAGCAATTTCTTTTTTCACCTTTCAACAAATTGCCTATTTGGTTGATACTTACAAAGGACTGACAGAACCACATAGCTTTTTGGAATACTGTCTTTTTGTAACCTTCTTCCCACAATTAATTGCGGGCCCCATAGTCCACCATAAACAGATGCTACCGCAGTTTCAGACACTACACCTTAAGAAGGAAGTGATTTTAAACTTGGCCATAGGCTGCTCCATTATATCCATAGGCCTTTTTAAGAAAGTGATTTTGGCTGATAGCTTTGCCCAATGGGCAAGCCCGGCTTATTCGGCAGCAGCAGACGGTGCGGATATAAATACGCTAGATGCCTTGGCTGGGATTTTTAGTTACTCTTTTCAACTGTATTTCGATTTTTCCGGTTACAGTGATATGGCAATAGGTCTTGCATTTTTGTTTGGGGTTCGCTTACCAGTAAACTTTTTTTCTCCCTATCGGGCACAGAATATTGCTGATTTCTGGCGCATGTGGCACGCAACCCTAGCAAGGTTTCTTAGGGATTATATTTATACTCCACTGGGTGGCTTTGTCTGTAGCCCACGCCGACAAAAATTCAACCTCTTTGCGACGATGTTTTTGGGCGGCGTCTGGCATGGAGCCGGCTGGACATTTGTTATATACGGTAGCTGTCATGGTCTCTATGTGGTTCTACATCAGATATGGCGCATAAAAATCTCTGGCCCACTTGGACTAATTAACAATCGCATTTATAAATATAGCTGCCAGGCTTTTACTTTCGTACTAATTTCCTTAACACTAGTTTTCTTTAGGGCGGAATCACTTGAAAGTGCAACCTATCTTTTTAAAAGCCTGATGAATTTCCCGGCCAAGGCTTCTCAATGATTTACCAGACGTCACTTAATAACAGTAACCTTATATTATTAGCCAAGACATTTAACCCAGCTATATCATTAGTACCTCTGGTCTTGTCTGCGCTTCTGCTTGCGCTTTCTATATGCTGGTTCCTTCCTAATACCTATCAATTGTTTAAGCCCTATGATGTAGCTATACTTGAACAAAGAATCGTCAGGGAGCCTGCATTCGGCGTTATCTGGCATAGCAATATACGCTGGGCTAGTATGACTGCAATATTATTGGCTATTTCATTCCTGGGGCTTACGGAAGTCTCTGAATTTATTTATTTTCAATTCTAGAGTTCTCCTAGTGAACTATAAAAACTACCTCTATTTTTCTACTTTTTTTACTTTTATTTTGGTCATAGTCATCGCTTCGATTAATTATCGAGTTGACCCCTATGGGCTTTATCGGCCTGCAACCAAGTTCTCATTAAGTCGCATTAATCAATTTCATCACATGCGAACGATTAAACCACTGAAGGTTTATCAACTTCAGCCCAACGCTATTGTAATAGGTTCTTCAACTGCGGGAAGAATCGCGCCCCAACACCCATCATGGGAAACATACACATCCTACAATTTATCTATTCCTGGTATCACCAATTATGAGCTATTGAGATTAGTACAACATAGCCATGCCACACAACCTCTCATGAGTCTGGTTATTGGTCTGGATTTTAGTGCCTTTCTGCCATCAGCCCCCAAACTTAGACGCGGATTTGATGATGCCGCGCTTACTAATAGAGAGGGTGAGATTTCATCCATTGTGACTGGGTGGAGTCGCTTCAAAGTACACTATCGAACCTTACTATCAACAACGACTTTAATAAATTCCCTGTCAGCCATTTTAGATAAGAGAACGACACACAATACATACTTTCCCAGTGGAAATTGGTATTCAGGCTCCAAACATATTTTTTCCGGAATTGCTGGTTTTAAGTTTACTGCAAAACACCAGATTGAGTTGCAGACCCCTTATGGCCCTGAGCAAGCAATGGACTTTTCCTATTTCGTAGAGTTACTCGAGTTTTGTCATGCTAATAAGATCAATACGCACTTTATATTAATGCCTGTGCATATTATGTATCTCGAAGTTTATAAACATCTTAATTTAATGGATGAATGGCGATATTGGCACGATCGTCTAATTGCAGAAAACAATCGCCTAGCCAGGCAATATCAGCGAGATACTTATAGCATATGGGGTTTTAATGCCGCTTACGATATCGTAAATGAACCTCTATGGAACAACATAGATTCGACTAAGAGCTGGTTTCAGGGCGGTGTTCACTTTAACCCCCATTTCGGTAAGATTATGCTCAATGAAACACTTTCAAACGATATTTCTCCAAGCCATGGCATCAAGCTCAACAAGACCAACTTAGCTACTTATCTAGACCAAGTTGAAAAAATCAATATTGACTTCCTTAAGGAACATGAAGAAAACACAGCTCAATTAATACGGCAGATAAAGGCCCCCACAAGTAATTAGTATCGCTAAATGTATAACGAAAACCGGGGCTTGTATTATATCGTCACTGAGAAATTAATATTCGCCCGGTTTTTGTTAAGCTGATCCGTGCGCAGAGCAGAATATTTCCTGGCCGTTGGTTATGGTATAATCTGACCGGTTTTTTCACCCCATCGCCCGCACTCTATTGCTATTCCTGGTGTGCTGGCTGTTAGGATTATGAATCTAGGCATGGTTACTAAATGAGCACTGAAAACAAAATAATCGAAATTATTACGGTGATACTAAAGCACCAAGGTCTTCCAGAAATCGTTGTATCGGCTGAGTCACCCCTTTATGACGACGGTATTGGTCTTGACTCTCTTTGTGTAGCTGAGCTTTCGGCGCAGCTAGAAAAAAACTATGGGAAAGACCCATATACTAGTGGTGTTTTACCGCAAACTGTAGCGGATATTATTTCGTTCTACGATGCCTGATAAGTCGTGATTAAGCAGTTATTACATGAAGCTATCGACTCGGCTGCTGAGCAACCGCTCTTACATGCACCTTCAGGGAGCTGGACTTACCAGCGATTTCTTGATCAAAGCACCCTTCTTGCAGCCGCACTTACTGAACAAAAAGTAGTCGTACTCGCCTGCTACATGCCTGACTCTCCCCGCTTACTTTCCTTAATGGCGGCGGCTGCCATATCCGGCACTTCAATCTGTATCTTTAACCGTGATTATTCGCCCGAGCAAATAAAACTACTTGCCAACGAATTAGATGTTGACCTTATAGTCACTGATAGAGAGCTTGAATTAACAGTCCCTTGTAAAATACTTCAAATGGATCAACTGGAAAAACAGGCGTTGCTGTATGCAGATAAAAAAAACCTGATAACGGGTATAGATGCTGACTTACTCATTATGACATCAGGAACGACTGGAACGCCTAAATGCGTCCGTTACCGTTGGTCTGATATTGCCGCACAGGTCAAGCGCTCTGTGCAGGGGGCCAGTCAAAACTGGTTACTGACTTATCACCTGAATCATTTTGCCGGCATTCAAATGTTTATATATGCTCTTGTTAATCGCTGCTCTCTGGTACTGGCAGAATCCAATAGTGTCACTGGAATGTTGAAGGCTGCCCAACTGTATTCGGCCACACATATCAGTGCCACACCGACCTTCTGGCGCTTTGCCATTGCGCAAATGCATTCTCAACCAACATTGAAATTGTCTCTCCAACATATAACCCTTGGCAGTGAAGCCGTAACTTCATCGATTTTAAGCCACTTAACGGCGCTATTTCCTGATGCAAGTATTTCCCAAATATATGCGGCTACAGAACTAGGGTCATGCGTTTCGGTGACTGATCGTAAACCTGGCTTACCCTTGGCGGTACTGGATCGTTGCGATGATCATGATGTTCAATTCAAAATTAAAGATGGCGAGCTATATGTTAAGGCGAAACATGGCATGAGGGGATATGTTGATAAGGCTTCCGCAAGCAAGCAAGATATAGACGACCAAGGCTGGCGAGAAACCGGAGACCTGGTGCGAATAGAAAACAATAGAATTCTATTTTTGGGCCGAAAAACTGAATCCATTAACGTCGGGGGAGTTAAGGTACACCCGCTAGAAGTCGAGGATATTATTAGTCAAGTGCCAGGGGTTCATCTTGCTCATGTCTATGGGCGTGACAACCCCATTATGGGGCAAATTGTTGCGGTTAATGTTGTACTGGAAAAAGAAGTTAATTCAGATCAGGTTGAAGATGCTATATTTGAGGCCTGCACAATCCTCCCCAGACATAGTCGACCAAAGCTCGTGCAAATGGTAGATTCACTGGATATCAATAACTATAAGCTTTCACGTAAGAATTAGGCGCCGATCTTGAAAAAAAACATTGTTATTATAAGTGGCGGCAGTAGAGGTTTAGGAGCCTCACTAGTCCAGTATTTTCTGGATCAGGGAGATTACGTTGCTACGTTTAGCCGCAACACCACCGCCCAGGTAAAAAAATGGCAGTCTTCCCACCCTGAAAATTTTTATTTTGATACTCTAAGCCTGACAGATACAGCGGCCTGTTCCAACTTTGTAAAAACAGTTCAGGAAAAACTAGGTGATATTAATGTGCTTGTAAACAATGCCGGCATCAGCAAGACCAGCTTACTGCCGCTATTCTCTGATAAGGACATGGACGAAATCATCGACCTCAACCTGAAGGGTACTTTTCAATTGACAAAAATGATTTGTCGCCCGATGCTATCACTTAGCAGTGGTCGGATAATTAATATTTCATCGATTGTGGGCCTAACAGGCTACCGAGGGCTATCCGTATATAGCGCAACCAAAGCTGCACTCGATGGTTTTACCCGTTCGTTGGCTAGGGAGCTAGGCCCAAGAAACATCACCGTTAACTCAGTTGCCCCTGGCTATTTGACGACTGAAATGACCGATGAACTCAACCAGAAACAAACACGCCAAATTGTAAACCGTACACCTTTAGGACGATTGGGCGACCCCGAAGATGTAGCCGAATTGGTTGGCTTTATTGCCAGCCCAGCTGCAAAATTCATAACCGGCCAAGTCTTGGTCGTAGATGGTGGTATTTCTTGCTAAGAGGCTCTACCAATGAGCAATACAGGGACCAAAATTGAAACTTAGCAATGATCATCAACACCTGAATGACCTAGCGCTTAATGACCCAACAGCGCACTATAATCGCGTAACACGGGCTTGGGGATTTCTGCTTGGTGAAAACCTGCATTATGGCTATTTCGGGCCTGATGGAGACACATTGACAAGTGCAACAGAAAGTCTAAGTAATAAGATGACTGAATTAGCGCAGCTTCAAGCAGGGCATCGAGTTTTAGATGTCGGCTGCGGAACAGGTAATCCAGCCTGCATGATGGCACAGGACTATGCAGCCAGCGTAATTGGCATATCTCCCAGCAAGATTTGTGTCGAGCAAGCCAGAGATAGAGCACTGTCCCGAACGCTCACCGGGCAGGTAGAGTTTATTATGGGCGACGGCGCATTGATGTGCTTTACCGAACAGAGCTTCGACTGCGTTTGGATCATGGAGTCATCTCACCTTATACCAGACAAGCAAAGCTTGATTAAAGAGGCTTGCAGAGTATTAAAACCCGGGGGGCGTCTGGTGCTTTGCGATATTATCCTACATCAGACGTTAGCACTTGAAACCGTCATCCAATATCGTGACGAGTTTCTTTTGTTACGCGACGCCTTTGGCAGAGCCCGCATGGCAACGATGGAGTTCTACAATGATCAGTTTGCTTGCAATAAAATGTCTGTTTTACACTCTGAGAATATTTCTTTCCAGACACAGCCTACCTTTAGTTGTTGGCGCGAAAATGCCTATATTCATAAAGACAAAGTAATAAAACTAATAGGGGAAGAAGGATGGAATCAATTCGTCGAGTCCTGTGATGTACTTGAAAAATTTTGGGCTGAACAGATTCTGGGGTATGGAATAATTGCTGCAATCAAGCCAGATTAACTCAATAATACGTCAAGTTTATTTCTTCTACCTTTAAAAACGATCCGCCGGACTTTTATCGAAATCTCGATAAACTCAGTCAGAATTCCCCCTTAAGAAAATACGGTCAATTTTTCTTTTTAAGAATAAATAAAGAACCCATGGGAATTTTAAATCACGCAACTTGTATAGATTATTTTCTTCTCGCACTGATGCCAAGTCATTTTCTAATTCATTTATTCTAGCGCCTAGCTGGCTATTACTAGATTCCAATTGAATAATTCTAGATCCTAAAGCCTGTTCCAGCTCAAGATTTCTTTTCTCTAAGTTTTCAAACCATTCCTGATCTTTATCAACAATGTGCTTTACTCGCTTTCGAATCCACACTTTCCTACTTGCCTTAAGATCGTCTTCTAATTCTGCAATCAATTCATGCGTATCTTTCCAACGATTAAGTATCTGTTGCTTTTCCTTAATTCCAAAAACCCCAGGACTCGCAGAATTTCTATTTTCAGCCCCGTCATAACTGGCTATATACGCGTCTTTAAATGACGTCATGCCGAGTGAAGTAAGCCACTTCTCCAAATCATGACTGCTGTCTAATTCTTGTTCATGCGGGGGATAATGAATCGTACCTAAATAACCATCATGAGCGTCCGCTGCAACAAAAAAACTATCCCGGTAAACAGCTAACAGTTCATGACTTATGATTGGTGGTAACAAATCTCTTCTATATAGTGATAAAGCTATAGATTCAACGCAACGTTCAACCCATACGATTTTTGTTGTGATTAACTCTAGAGCTGCAGCTTTTAGCCACAGATCAATAGTAAGACAAAGTCTGGGATCCTTAATTGCATAATAAGGCTCATCAATGGTCTTTAATAATTCACGGATGTCAGCGATACTTACATCAGAATTATGATCAAAAAACGGTTCTATCGACCACCAACTATGTTTATTTCTCCCTAAAATCTTCTCATTTATTGCAACAACTCGCTTATCTTCATAGAACCCATCACGATTAATAAACGGTTGATCCGCTATATAGGTTGAACCAAAACTCAGGCCCGTCTTCGACAATGACCTTGAAATAAGTGATGTCCCACTTCTATGCATACCACAAACGATTAATAATTGTTTCACAAATTATTCCCGCACGATTATTGGGCTACTTACTTCTGGTATTATGAAATCTAGCTATAGTTTCCATTGGGTTCTTATTATTCTCGTGTAAACGAGCCTCGGACTCCGTCCAGCCATTATCCTTAGCAATCATACTACAAATAGAATTAAACTGGCTGTATCGCTTTAATACATTCTCCGGCGTAGATTCGTATACCACGCGCCCATTCTCCAACCATACTGCCCGATCACAAAGCTCTTTCACTATGGCAGGAGCGTGCGACACAAAAACAACTGTTTGATCTGATTTAACCATCTCATGAATTGCTCGCGTTGACTTCTCTTTGAACTCCTCATCACCAACACCCAACACTTCATCCACAAGCACCACTTCCGGCTCAGAATATAAAGCGATAGAAAAACCCAAACGCGCCCTCATTCCTGAGGAATAGGTACTTATTGATTTGTGTATATGCGAACCCAGGTCTGCATAGTCAATAATTGCTTGCAACTTGCTATCAACCTGGGATTTTGACAAGCCGAGTAACACTGCACTGAGGTATATGTTATCCAACCCTGATAGATCAGAAATAAATCCGGCTTGCAGAGACAGCAAAGCAGCCTTTGCTGAGCCTGTCTTTTTTATGATCCCTTCATCTTCCTCTATAATGCCAGCAATTAATCGCATCAAAGTACTTTTACCGGCACCATTTCGACCTACAATTGCAAGGCTTTCGCCCTGATAGATTTCAAGATCCAGACCTCTTAGCACCCACTCACTTTTCGAATTGAGCTTTCCTGACAGACTTCTGTAACAGACACCGACATTCGCTGCTGAATAAATAATTGGATGTGCAGAATTCATAGCAATCAAATCAACCCATAATTTTAGGATAACGTCTATCGTAACGATGAAGTAATAATAGCCCGATACAAAGCACAATCAATGACATAACTATATAGGCGAATAAAAACATTAAGGCTGGCTTGGTTCCCTCTATCAAAACCCCCCTCTGGGACTCAATATAAAACACCATTGGGTTAAACATAAAGAAAAACTGCTTCTTTTCAGACAAATCATCGATGCGGTAAAAAATAGCAGACATAAAAAAAAGCAAACTTAAACCGTAACCAATAAATGACCTTAAATCAGGAAAAAATGGCAGCAGCGCTGATAGCAGAACACCGATGGAAAGAATCATTAAAGCCTGACCAAGTAATAAAACCGGCAACCAGTGCCATGTAGAATAGCTAGGGGTATTGAACAAAATAAGAAGAATGAGTAAAACTGATAAAATGATCAGGAAACGTATCACATTAGAAAAGAATGGAATAAAAGGTAATATTATTTTTGGTAGGTAGACCTGATCTATTACACCCTTGTAATTAATAAGTACACTTGAACACTGGTGTATGGATGATTCAAACCATCTCCAAAAGACTAAACCAATAATAAGGTACGTCACAAAACCGTCACCGCCTCTATGGAGTACCACCCCAAAAACAACATAAAAAACTGACAAATATAGAAGGGGATCTAAAAACCACCAAAGCGCTCCAAGATGAGATTGTTTTGTTCCAGATTTTATCTCCGCCAAGGCACGTAAAAAAATAAGGTCGAGATATCTTCTCATAGTATAAAAACAGTAATTTAATTAACGAATAATAATTATTGTGAACTCGTATTTTACTACAAGAGAAGCATCAAACCACTATAAACCATAAATATTAAATGACATCTGAAACCAAACAATGGAATAAATATATATTAGCAATTAGTGACTGCAATATTGTAACCTAGTGTCCTGTCGAAGCTACCTGATTTTATTTAACCAGCTAAACAAAATCAGACCATACCAATGAGATAGGAAATTATTCATAAGCGTACTGTAAACGGTGGTAGGTAAAAAGCGACCAACCGGTCTTCAATAAACTACCTGCAATACGCTCCAACCCACTTACCGTCCGCACGGCGTGATACCACTAAGCCCCTCACCGCATTGGCACACTAAAAAGCGCAGTTCTGGCAATAGAGGAATCACCTGCAAGCACCTCTGCGGGATCGTTACCCGATAAAGGACGCACACAGCAATCAATCACATTAAATAAAAAAGAAGTATAAAAAAAGAAGCCAGGAGGATTAAGCATCCGTGCTCAATCGCATTCCCTTGCAATCCCCTCCTGGGTAACCCTCCTGGCTGTGTCAATCCCTGACACAGCGCTGATACTACGCAGGTCTATCTACAAAAGCTTGAACGTAGCTGCTATCTTTCCATGTTATTCGCGATAACGATCTTCCTAAGCATTGCAATTTGCTATTAGATGCCAACCCACCTAAATCACACCCATAAAAAAACGCCAGTACCTTCCGATACTGGCGTTCCTAATTAAAGCCTGGCGATGACCTACTCTCACATGGGGAAACCCCACACTACCATCGGCGAGGACACATTTCACTACTGAGTTCGGGATGGGGTCAGGTGGTTCCATGTCTCTATGGTCGCCAGGCAAACTGGCTTGGCTGAATGGTCTGTCTTACGCGCGCGTTGCGCTGCACATTCAATCCAAATAAGGTGGTAAATAAGCTAATTAGCTCTCTTTAACAAGAGACTGTAATTTCTTGTGTTGCTTCGTATGATCCGTTTAACCCGAAGGTTATGTCTCATCAATGTTTCTTAGCTTTACATACAATGAACTAGTCATAAAACCATTTCATTATATGGTCAAGCCTCACGGGCAATTAGTACTGGTTAGCTCAACGCCTCACAACGCTTACACACCCAGCCTATCAACGTAGTAGTCTTCTACGGCCCTTTAGAACTCTCAAGGAGTTAGGGAGAATTAATCTTGGATGGGGCTTCCCGCTTAGATGCTTTCAGCGGTTATCCTGTCCGAACGTAGCTACCCGGCAATGCATCTGGCGATACAACCGGAACACCAGAGGTTCGTCCACTTCGGTCCTCTCGTACTAGAAGCAGCTTTCCTCAATTCTCCAACGCCCACGGCAGATAGGGACCGAACTGTCTCACGACGTTCTAAACCCAGCTCGCGTACCACTTTAAATGGCGAACAGCCATACCCTTGGGACCGGCTTCAGCCCCAGGATGTGATGAGCCGACATCGAGGTGCCAAACACCGCCGTCGATGTGAACTCTTGGGCGGTATCAGCCTGTTATCCCCGGAGTACCTTTTATCCGTTGAGCGATGGCCCTTCCATACAGAACCACCGGATCACTATGACCTACTTTCGTACCTGCTCGACTTGTCAGTCTCGCAGTCAAGCGCGCTTGTACCATTATAACCTCACGATTTCCGACCGTGATTAGCGCACCTTCGTACTCCTCCGTTACTCTTTGGGAGGAGACCGCCCCAGTCAAACTACCCACCACAC